>CAXYXY010000029.1:0-59168 GCA_964293125.1 uncultured Thiothrix sp.
TGCTTTGAATAATGGGTAGCTCCTTGAGGGAATATGATCCCATGGGACATGACATCTAGACCGTGCTTTTGCTGGTTGCTACGGCTTTTGGCTTCGTCCCATTCAAATTTCATCTGAAAGAACACCCTCAACTCCGTCACGCTTACGCAATGCCTCCATATCAGCACCGATATGCCTGATTCCACGCAACTCGGCTAACCTGACCTGCTTGGCACGTTCGCGAAAGCGGGCTTTCTGCTCCAGGGTGGTCGTATCGTGACACAATGGGCAACAGACACCCTCTTCGTAATATTCACTCTGCATGTCTTCCGCCGTGACCGGATAGCCACAGGAATGACAGAGGAAGTACTTGTCACTGGTGTTTAAGTTCTGATCGACCGCCACCCGATGATCGAATACAAAACACTCCCCTTCCCACAGGCTTTGTTCAGTCGGCACTTTCTCAAAGTAGTTCAAAATCCCGCCGTCGAGGTGATACACCTCTTCCACCCCGCGTGACAATGCATACCCGGTAGACTTTTCGCAGCGAATCCCGCCCGTACAGTACATGGCAATTTTCTTCACACCACGCTGCTCAATCACTTCATCCAGATACTGCTTAAATTCGACAAAGCTTTCGACTTGCGGGTCTTCCGCGTGCTTGAAAACCCCAATCTGGGTTTCATACTTGTTGCGCGTATCCAGTAGCAACACGTCTTCGCGCTCGATCAGCTCATTCCACTGTTCGGGTGGAACATAAGTACCCACCACTTTTTGCGGCCCTACCGACTTGTCGTGGAAAGTAACGATTTCCTGCTTCAGCTTGACCTTGAAACGGTGGAACGGATTCAACTCACAAAATGAATACTTGGGATGCAACTCACCCACCACTGCCTGCAAACCTGCCAGAAAAGCATCCAGTGCGTGTTCCTCTCCGGCAATCGTCGAGTTCACGCCTTCATCCGCCAGAATCAGCGTACCAAACACTTCGTGCTGTGCCTGCAGAGCCTTGACCTGTTCAGCCACTGCCGCCGGATCATCCAGCGGTGTAAATTTGTAAAATGCGGCAACTTTCATGCTAAAACCATTCAAATCCATTCATCCATAATAATCGGGCGCGTTTCCAAGCTTCCATTTAATGTTACAACCCATCGAAGCTTTCTGTTCAGCCGGTGCGGGCTGCCCAGCCAACAGGCTATCCAGCGCATGGCGCAAATCATCTCCGGTCACAGCTGCATTATTACGGGGACGCGCATCATCAAACTGGCCGCGATAATAAAGCGTGTGGTCGGCATCAAACAAAAACAGGTCGGGGGTACAGGCCGCCTTATAAGCTTTCGCCACGGCTTGTGACTCATCAAACAGGTAAGGGAAGCCGTACCCGGCCTTGCGGACTTCCTCGACCATTTTCTCCGGGCTGTCATCCGGGTAATTGTCGACATCATTGGCATTAATGGCCACCACACTGATGCCTTTGGCCTGATACTCGGCAGCCATTTGTGCAAAAGCATCGCGAATCAATACGACATAGGGGCAATGATTACAGATAAACGCCACCAGCAGCGGCTTACCCGCAAAATCATCCAGTGAGACAATATTATCCGTGGCCGGTTCAAGCAGCGCAAACGGTGGGGCTGCTGTGCCCAGTTCCAGCATGGTTGAGGCTACGCCCATGAGATTCTCCTGTCATTCTTGACCATCGAGTTTAATAATTTGCGTATTATACGCCGGGCGGTAGCCGAGGGCTAATGACACCCACTACACACCCACTACACTCCCTGCGCCTGCAGCCACATTTCCAGCGCCGCCATGTGCCATAGCTTGCTGCCCTGAATCCGGGTCAGATGCGCTTCAGGCCTGGCCAGCACTTGGTCAATGTAACTGCGCTGGTACAAACCGCGTTCGCGACAGGCCTGCGAATCCAGCAAATCGCGCATCATGTCCAAAAACTCACCGCGTACAAACTTGAGCGCAGGCACCGGGAAATAACCTTTCGGACGATCAATCACGCTATCGGGCACCAGACCGCGCGCAATCTGCTTGAGCACGTATTTACCCCCATCGCGCAGCTTCAGCTCCGTTGGCATTTGTGCCGCCAGCTCCACCAGCTCATGATCCAGAAAGGGTACACGCGCCTCCAAGCCCCAGGCCATGGTCATGTTATCGACCCGTTTGACCGGATCATCGACAATGAAAGTCGTCACATCCGCCCGAAGTACCGCGTCCAGATGCTCACTCGCATAGGGGGTTTCCAACAACTCACGCACCAGCTCACCCGTATAGTCCCGCGTCTGGAAAGGCGTTTGCAGCATCTGCGCCATCTCGCTGTGGTCGCGGTCAAAGTAATACGGTGCAAACCGCGCCAACGCATCCGGGTGGGTGTCAGCATGCGTCTGCGGGTACCAGAAGTAACCACCGAACACCTCATCCGCCCCCTGCCCCGACTGCACCACCTTGACATGCTTCGCGACCTGTTCAGAGAGCAGATAAAAGCCAATCGCATCCTGCCCGAACATCGGCTCCGCCATATTCGCCACGGCTTCCGGCAGGCGTGACAAGGTTTGCTCATTCGGAATGTGAAACTTGTGATGCGTAGGCTGAAAACGCTCCACCACTGCGTCTGAATACTCGTACTCACTGCCCTTTTCCTCAGGCTGATCATCAAAACCGATGGTAAAGGTGCGAATATCCTGAATCCCGATCTCAGCCAGCAAACCGACCAGCAAACTTGAGTCCAACCCGCCCGATAACAACACCCCAACCGGCACATCCGCGATGTTATTGCGCCGCCGTACTGCTGTTTTCAGTGACGCATGCACTGCTTCAATCCAGTCCTGTTCGCTGCGGGCTTCTGCCGGGCGGCGGGCATCCAGATTCCAGTAGGGCTTTAGTTCCTGGCGGCCATCGATGTGAATCGTCAGGGAATGTGCGGGGGGTAGTTTGCGAATACCCTTCAACACCGTGCGCGGCGCGGGCACCACCGCATGCAGTGAAAACAGGTTATGCAAAGCCAGTGGATCAAGACTAGTATCGATGCCCGGCACACTGAGCAGCGCCTGGGTATTGGACGCAAAGCGTACACTGTGCGCATCGGCTGCATAATACAAAGGCTTGATGCCCATCCGGTCACGCGCCATAAACAGTTTTTTCTGCTGCATATCCCAGATGACAAAGGCAAACATACCGAGCAAGTGCTTGGGTGCGTCTTCACCCCATTCGGCATACGCTTTGAGGATCACTTCAGTGTCGCCATTCGAGAAGAAATGATGCCCGCGTGCTTTCAGCTGTTCACGCAGTTCCGGGTGATTATAAATCGTACCGTTGAACACCAGCGCAAGGCCGGACTCGGCATCGACCATCGGCTGGCTGGATTTATGCGACAGATCAATAATGGCCAGACGCCGATGACCAAATGCCAGAGGCCCGTCTGAAAAACTGCCCGCATGATCAGGCCCGCGCTTCTCCAGCTTGGCCATCATCCAATTCAGGTGTTTCAGTTCCGGCAGCTGCCCGTCCAGCCGCAATTCACCACAGATTCCGCACATGAGAGTTCCTTGCTATTATCATGAAACAGCACTTTAAACTATCCGCCGGATCAGCCGCAAATTTCTGTCAATCACCTTCCGGTTCCTGAGCCGACGCAGGCGCAGCAAAACCGGCTGACACCCCATCCGATGGGCAATCCGCCAGTTTGGACAGATTCAGGAACGAACCATCGCCGGTGCGAACGAAGGTATACGCCAGATCAATCCCCTTACCATTCAGATTGATTTGCCAATAGACCTGATCATCGATAGGATTTTTAACCACACTCAGTTCATCGACCGTCTGTACCGCCTGCTGGTAGAAATTCTGGTCGCCACAAGGCTCGCAAAATGGCACGTATTGGCTGCCGGGTTTGATATGATTAAGTGCTTTGGCGGCCTGCTCAACCGGAATCAGCTCGCATTGATCGGCCAGCACTGCGCTATTGACCAGCAGCAAAGCCATTCCCAGCAGGGTGTGCAGGGGTATTCGCGTTTGTAAGGTACTCATGGGTATGTTCTCGGTTCGGGTTAAAAAATGCCAAGCATAATGCCAGGTTAAAGCTTCTTGTTTTATTGACAGCACTCTGTAAGTTTAGTCGCTGTTATCCTGCAGTAAATTTATTTTTATGGACGAATCATGCTGCTCACTGCCAGTCACCTTCACTATTCCTATCCTGAAGCCGGTCGCCAGCATACCGTGCTGCGTGATGTCAGCTGCAGCCTGCAAGCCGGGGAACACGTGGCATTAGTCGGGAGCAGTGGCTCGGGTAAATCTACCCTGCTCAATCTGCTGGCGGGGATTGACAGCCCCGAACGAGGTGATATTTACATTGCCGGCAAGAATCTTGCCCGCCTGCAGGAGCCGGAACTTACCCTGTTTCGCCGCCGGCAAATTGGCTTTATTTACCAGCAGTTCAACCTGATTCCGACCCTGACCGTCGGCGAAAACATACTGCTGCCTTTGGAGCTACAGGGCTTGCCGCGTGCAGAACAAAACGCCCGCCTGCATTACTGGCTACAGGCGATACAACTGCCGACACGCGCGGGTGCTTTCCCCGACCAGCTTTCCGGTGGCGAACAACAAAGGGTTGCCATTGCCCGCGCCCTGATTCACCAGCCCGCCCTGCTGCTGGCGGACGAGCCAACGGGTAACCTGGATGCCAAAACCGGCGCACGGGTGCTGGATTTACTGTTCTCCCTGGCCGAAGCCAACCAGCAAACACTGCTGATTGTCACTCACAGTCAAGTGGTTGCGGAACGTGCTGACCGTATCTTGTTGCTACATGATGGTAAGCTCTCTACCGACAGTCAGGAGCATACATGGTAAACAGGAGTCTGTTCCGCGCCAGCTGGCGATTCTTTACTCGTCACCCCTGGCAGCTTTGGCTGACCTTGTTGAGTATCGCCCTCGGCACATCGGTCATCGTTGCCGTTGATCTCGCCAACCAGAGCGCCGGAACCTCCTTCCAACGTTCGGTGAACCTGCTGTCCGGTGCCATGACCCATGAAATCACGGCGACTCATGGCCACATACCCGATGCCTTTTACCCGCAGCTGCGGGTTGACTGGGCTTATCGCGCCAGTTCACCCCAGGTCGAAGTCAGTCTGGAAGCCAATGGCTTGCAATATACTTTGCTGGGGCTAGACCCCTTTGCAGGCCTGCTGCAAAACGATTTGGGTGCCAATCTCCCCATCGCCGCACTGACGCAGCTATTAACCCAACCCGGCACTGTTGTATTACCGGCCAAGCTGGCAACCCGCCTGGCGGCCAAAACCGGGGATACACTCACATTTTTGCACGCCGCTGAGCCGGTTGAGCTAACCGTAGTCGCCATAGCCGACTTGCCGAATGCAGGCGACCAACTGATGTTGACCGATATTGCGACGGCTCAAAGCATCCGCACGCCCGACACACCTGCAAACTCAGGCCTGACCCGCATCCAGCTGAAACTGACGGAGGCGGAAGCCACCACCCTGCAAACCCGCCTGCCTGCTCAACTCAAACTCACTTCGTTTGCCGAGCGGCAGCAAGTGTTCAACCAAATGACGCAAGCATTCAGCACCAACCTGTTGTCCATGAGCCTGCTGGCGATGCTGGTCGGCGCTTTTCTGGTCTATAACACTATGACCTTCTCGGTATTACAGCGCCGCCAATCCTTTGCTATTGGCCGGATGGTCGGCATCACGGGTCAGCAGCTCTTCCTGCACCTGTTGCTGGAGGCACTGCTACTCGGTTTACTCGGCAGCACACTGGGCGTGTTATTAGGCATACTGCTAGGTCAGGGTCTGCTGGTATTAGTCACCCAAACCATGAGTGACCTGTTCATCCATGTCAATGTCACTGACCTGCTGATAAGCCCGTTACTGGTCGTCAAAAGCGTGGGCATTACGTTGCTGGCGGTACTGGCCGCCACGCTGGCGCCGGCCTTGGAGGCAGCGCGTATCCCACCGGTACAGGTGCAACGTGTCTCCAGCCTGGAACAAGGTGGGCGGCGTTTAAGTATCCGGCTGGCACTGGGTGGTTTGTTGCTGATGGTGGCCAGCCAGTTATTGATTGATCTGGGCACAGGTCTGGTCAGCGGTTTTATAGGCTTGTTTTTACAGGTACTCGCTTATGGCTTGTGCATACCGCTGGTGTTGCGCGGGGTCTTAAGCACGTTGCAACGCTGGCCGCTGTTGCAAGGCTCGTTATTGCCGCGTATGGCGGTACGCAGTGTACAGGCCAGCCTCAGCCGCACCAGTCTGGCCATTATTGCCCTGAGCATCGCAGTCTCCGCCACGGTGGGCGTTAGTATCATGATCGGTTCTTTCCGCCATAGCGTGGCCGACTGGCTGGAAACGACACTCTCCAGCGACCTGTATATTTCGTCGGTTGCCGCCGGTGATTCACGCCCACAAGGCACGCTTAACCCGGACTGGGTACAACGCCTGCAAACCCTGCCACAGATCAGCTCGATCAGCACCGGGCGTACTACCCGCCTGGCGATTGATGGTTTTCCCCTGCCCGTACTGGTGCTCCAACCCGGCAAACACAGTGCCCGTGGATTTGAATTTCTGGATGGCGACCCGACGCTGATCTGGCAGCAATTTCTGCGGGGTGAAGGTCTGCTGGTGTCTGAGCCGTTTGCCTACCACCAACAAAAGCAGGTCGGTGACACAGTGCACATCAGCACTGAACTGGCGGGCAAAATAGCGCTGCCCATTCTCGGTATTTTTCGTGATTATAGCGCGACACAAGGCATGCTGACCTTGCCCCGCACCCTGTATGACCGTTACTGGCAGGATCACAGCCTGTCATCCATTGGCATCGGACTGGCCACAGCCACAGACGCGGATAGCATCCAACAGCAACTGGAAAGCTGGGCTAATGAACTGCAACAGCCGGGCGAACCGCTGATGGTACGCTCCAATCAGGAAATCCGGGTTCTCTCGTTGCAGATTTTTGACCGCACCTTTGTCATTACCAATGTGCTGCGTCTGCTGGTGATTATGGTAGCTTTTGTCGGGGTATTCAGTGCCCTGATGGCGCTCTTTCTGGAGAAAGGCCGCGAGTTTGCCATTCTGCGTGCTACCGGCTTTGCCCCCCGGCAACTGCAGGTATGGGTACTCTGGCAGGCGGCTTTGATTGGACTGCTGGCCGGTCTGCTCGCACTGCCACTGGGCTGGATGATGTCCAGTGTGCTCATCGACATCATCAACCAGCGTTCGTTTGGCTGGACGATTCAGACCTACTTTTTCGCGATGATACCCTTGCAGGCGATTGGCCTGGCTTTACTGGCCGCCTTGCTGGCCAGTATCTACCCGGTACAACGGATCGGACGACTATCGATCAAGGCAGGTTTGCAATGTTAAGTTTCAAGTCTGTTTTCATGTTGTGGCTATCGGTGTGGCTAGGTGTGCTGCTCTCGGCCTGCGACCAACCAACCACCCCGGACACACTGGATTTGAACGCTGCATTAGGTGGGGTGGCTGACCAAGGTTTTGCCCGCGCTATCGAACCGCATACTTTCAAATTCCCGGCGGAACATGCCGCTCATCCGGCATTTCGCAATGAATGGTGGTATGTGACCGGTAATGTGCAGGCTGCCGATGGACGTGCTTTTGGCTATCAGGTCACGTTTTTCCGCACAGCGCTAACACCCAAACCACCGCGCAGTCCTTCAGCCTGGGTAACCCATCAGGTGTGGATGGCACACGTCGCACTCACCGATGTGCAGGCACAAACCCATCAGCATGAGCAGCGGTTTGCACGCGGTGCTGCCGGTCTGGCCGGGCAGGCGGATGTGCCCTTCAAAGTCTGGCTGGAAGACTGGCAGATCGTCGGCTCAAACGCGGGGGAATTTCCGTGGTCAGTCACGGTTAAAACCGCCGACTTCAGCCTGAATTTGCTGCTTACCCCTGAAAAAAACCCGGTATTACAGGGTGAAAATGGCCTGAGCCAGAAAAGCAGCGCCCCCGGCAATGCCTCTTATTATTACTCGTTCACCCGTTTAAAAACGGAAGGTGAGATCCGGCAGGGAACAGCACGTTATACCGTCAGTGGCCAATCCTGGCTGGACAGAGAGTGGAGTACCAGTGCCCTGGCGGATGATCAGGCCGGCTGGGACTGGTTTTCACTGCAACTCAACGATGGGCGCGATTTAATGTTTTATCGCCTGCGCCTGAAAAATGGGCAAACAGATGTGCATAGCGCAGGCAAGTGGGTGTCCCCGGATGGGCAGGCTGAAACATTAGGAGCGCAGGCGGTGAAGCTGAAACCGCTACGTTACTGGCAGGCGGCCAGCGGCGCACGCTATCCCATAGCATGGGAGCTGGAACTCCCCAACCCGCAACACCCATTAACGATTGAGGCGCTCGTCGAGGATCAGCTGATGCAGACCGGGATCATCACCTATTGGGAAGGTGCCGTGCGGATACTGGATACGGACAGCCAAGCCGAACTGGGGCGTGGCTATCTGGAAATGTCAGGCTATGAATAACAAGCTATCAATAAAACAGTGATTCAAACCCAGTAAGTCAACGGCTGCTCCGACCCACGGTATGCCGTAAAACAGGAAAAAGACGTGCGTTTGCCGCCATAACCGGCACGCACCGCATGTAACTTGCTGGATTGCACCAGAATCAGTTCCCCTGCCTGCGGCCTGAGTCGGATACTGCGCTTGGGTATTTTCTGGCGGTCAATAAAATCATGGGTACCGGTATAGAGACTTTTGACTTCGGTATCGTCGGGCGCATAATCCCAGATTTCCAGCTCGCCACCCCGGTCAAAATTCCGCAGATAAACATTTACCGCCAGCTGTGACAAGGGATGCTCACTGGTGGGCAAGTCCGGATAGTCACGTATCAACATGTCCTGATGCGGTGGAAAAACCTGCCCTTCCAGAAAAGTCCGCACCAGACCCGGCATCATGGGCTTGTCATTTAATAACTGGCGGTTCGCCCCTTGTGGCCAAACCTGCTTGAGATCTGCCACAAAACGCTCAAACGGGCTGTCATAAGGCGCACAAAACTCCTTGAGGACGGTGAAGTACTCACTGGACACACGAAAATATTCATCGACCAGAGTTTCGTTAAAACGTGTCTCAAAAAAAGACATACCCATCCGGTAAATATTTAATTCAGGTGCATTGTCATATTTTTTGTTTAAATGACCGTGATTGTCCAAGCGCTCACAAAGCGCCTCACAACCACTGCGACTATAGTAGCCGGGTACTCTAATCGCCAGTATATGCCCTTTAAGCAATTGCGAAAGTATCTGATAATCCAGAGATTCTTTAGTAATAATCCTTTTGCTTGGAGGATTGAATGACTGGATAATGTTTTTCTGGCGCGCAGGCGCGCGAAATTTTACAACCGCTATTTTGCCCATGACTAGTATGCCCCCTGCAGGTAGTCTTGGGCAAATAGTAGACAAAAGCAGGGTTTATGTAAATGAGGTATTCAAAAATATCGACCTGAACGATCGAATGACCAGACTGATCACAGCGCTTGTACGATCTTCCTGACCCGATGGCCTTCATCGCTAGGAATCTGATAGTTTTTTTGCTCAATGCGTTTTTTCATCATCTTGTCCAGGTACATGGCTTTGTCTGCACAATTGATAAGATCCGCCAAACTACTACCCTGCGACGGGTAGTGAGCCACTCCGAGGCTGATGCCCACCTGATGCAGGTTTCCCTGAATCGATAAAGGGCTACTAATCGTTTCTATCAATCGAGCGATAAATACGGGGAGCTGTTTACTGAAGTGAGTGTCCATTTCAGTCAAAATAATCACAAACTCATCCCCCCCCAGGCGGGCAGCTATGTCGCTGGTACGAATAACAGATTTGATACGCGCTGCAACTGTTACCAAGACCTGATCCCCGACATCATGCCCAAAATTATCATTAATTTGTTTGAATTTATCCAGATCAGCAAACACCACAATCATTGTTGTCTGGGCAGTGCGTATACTCCCCATGGCTTCAGCAAACTCCATTTCCAGCGCCAAACGGTTTTTCAGACCCGTTAAACTGTCCAGCGTTGCTTTTTTAATCGCTTTTTGTTCTGATAACAGCATGCGCTGCTTAAAGCAGATAATTACCATCGCGGCCAGCACACTGTTAATGGAGACAGAAATAATCGCACACACAAAAAAGCCGATAGGGCCGATACTTTCAAGGGGGCGCAGCACAGGATAATCCAACCAGTGCAAACCGCTGATTGTCAGAAAAGCAATCAAAAAACCGTGCAGATAATTGCGTTCACCATTAAAACGTACCAGCTTGTACACCAGTGACAAGTTAAGCCCGCCGCAATAAAGAGACACCGCCAGCGCGGCTGGCAAGAACTGGGGATTAATTAGTGAAAAATAGACTAGCCAGACCGTAGTGGCCAATCCTGACCCTACCAGTCTGCTGCGTTTGACCGGCTGCCCCAACCACTCACTGGTGCCCATATAAAGAAACAAAGCCCAGAGCAAGAGCGCAATATTATAAGCCGCTTCCCCCTCTGCCAGCAGCCCCAAAGTGCCAAGAATAAATAAAGCCGCATAGCCTGCCGCACCCGCCAAAGACGAAGCCATCCACCAACTAGCTCCAGGATTGAGATGCGGCATGCCGCGCGTGAGTAAGAACAGCACGGCTGTTAACAAATAGCAGGTTGTACCGATAAGCAGTACAGCCTGGAAGGCAAAAGGCATAATCGTCCACCGGTCTTTATTTTAATTATAAGCGATGTCTAAAACACCTTTACACTATACCCGTTTTATTCCCCTGTAAATTTTTTCCTACCAACGGTAATGTTGGCCGTTCTGCTGAGAATACCAGCACGACCCGCAAACCGGGCCGTCGGTTTTCCAGCCGAATCTCAGCCTCATGCAAATCAGTGACCGCTCTGACCAAACTCAGTCCCAGCCCGTTGCCGGGTGTACTGCGCGCATTATCCAGACGCACAAACCGCTCAAATACCCGCCCTTGCTGCGCCTCAGGGATGCCCGGCCCACTATCACTGACACTAATCAATACCTGCCCGTGTTCCCGCTCAGCCCGCAACTCGATACAACCACCGGGCGGCGTATACTTGACGGCATTGTCCAGCAAGTTGGTAATAGCCTGCGCCAGCAACTGGCGATTGCCATGTACACTCAGACCCGGCATGCAATAATAATTAAACTGACTACCCTCTTCCTCGGCCACCACTTCATAAAGCTCGCCCATATCGCCGATCAACTGTTCCAGATTGACATCGCCCCAGTCATCACGGTGTACGCCGGATTCAGCCTGGGCAATACTCAGCAAAGCATTAAAGGTTTTGATCAGATCATCAACATCCTGCAAGGCATCCTGTTGCAACTGCTGAAAGTCTTCCCCGCTAGGCTTCTGGAAACTACCCGCTTCCAGGCGGTTGCGCAGGCGGTTGAGTGGATTCCGCAAATCATGCGCCAGATTATCCGTCACTTCGCGCATTCCCTGCATGAGTTGTTCGATGCGCTGCAACATACTGTTCAGTACAACGCTCAAACGGTCAAATTCATCATTCCGCTTGGTGACGACCATGCGCTGGCTAAGATCACCGTTGATAATCTCGCCCGCCGTCTTGCGCACACTGTCAACCCGGCGCAGCACGCTGTAGCCCATCAGCGCTCCTCCCAGCAAAGCGAGGGTAAAAATAACCAGAATCGCCAGCACAATACTTTTGTACATTTTATCCAGCAGTGCATGCTGCTCATTCAGACCAGTCGCCACCAGCAGTTGCCAACCGTCTCTTAAGGGGGTCACCAGCGTCCGTGCCGTACCGCCCTCATCGTTAAACTCCAACGGAAAATTGGCAATGGACAAAACCTCGCCAAAGGTCAAGGTAAAATAGCCTTCCTGCCGCTGTTTATTGTTAGCATTGTTGGGGCTGCTGGAGCTGCTGGAATCATGCAACGCGAGCGGGTTCCTGGTCAGGGCATACACATAAAAACGCGGACGTTTATATTTATACTCCTCATTTTCCTGATTAAGCACCTTGATCGTCTCACGCAGGGAATCCACCGAACCGCCGGAAAAGTACAGATTAACCAACAGATTGGTTTCCAGCTGCAGACGTGAGTCGGTTTGTTGGCTCACCTGTGCTTCTGCCACCCAGTAAATAGACCCCATGGCCACGGCGGCCACAATGCTAAACAGCAAGGCATAGATCAGGGAAAGACGAAACGCAGAGGTATTAAGCAGCCGCAGGATCATGCAAGATATAACCGGCACCACGAATCGTGTGCAGCAAGGGTGGATCAAAATCACGGTCAATCTTGCTGCGCAAGCGGCTGATGTGGACATCAATCACATTGGTTTGCGGATCAAAATGATAATCCCAGACCTTTTCCAACAGCATGGTACGGGTGACAACCTGACCGGTATTGCGCAGCATGTATTCCAGCAGAGTGAACTCACGGGGCTGCAGGTTAATCACCGCTCCGGCACGCTTGACCTGACGCTTCATCAAATCCATTTCCAGATCACGCAAGCGCAAAACCGTCTGCTCCTGGGTCGGCTGGGCACGGCGTAACAGTGCTTGCAGGCGCGCCAGTAACTCGCTGAAGGCATAGGGCTTCACCAGATAATCATCACCACCGGCATGCAAGCCCTCCACCCGGTTATCGACCTCGCCCAGTGCACTCAGAATCAACACCGGCGTTTCCATGTGTTGGGCGCGCAGGGTTTTGATGATTGACAAACCATTCAGGCGCGGTAGCATGCGATCGACGATCAGTGCATCATACTGCCCCGTCAATGCCAGATGCAGGCCATCCTCGCCATCAGACGCGTGGTCAACAATATAGCCGCTCTCGTTCAAGCCTTTCTGGATGAAACTGGCGGTATGGGTATCATCTTCAACAAGCAAAATGTTCATGCCCACCAGAATAAACTATTTTGTGCTATTTTCGTCGTGAACATTTGTTAATGAACGGATAGGCAAAGAGCCTGTCTTGCCGCCCGCAACCCACTACTGGAGTTTCATGAGCGACCTTCTCAGCCTTGCACCTATTCTTGCCGGCCCGATCCTGCGCCATACCTGTCCGAACGAACTGGTAGTCTGGCTGGTCTGTTCCAGCCCGGCGCCCCTGCACCTGCACTGTTGGGATGGGAATGAGCTACTGGCACAAGCAACCTTCGAGGCCGGACATGCTGGCTACGTGCAGTTGGGTACGCATGCCCACTTGCACCTGCTTCAGCTCAAGCCGGAACAGCCTTTCCCCACCGACTGCTGGCTCAGTTATGACATCGGCCTGAAACAGGACGACGGCACAAACCACTGGCTACGCACTACCCTGCCTCACGTGCTCTATCCGGACACACAGCGCCCCAGCTTCGTTATCAAATCCCGCGTTGACCAGCTACTGCATGGTTCTTGCCGCAAGCCACACTATGCCGGTGACGATGGCTTGCGGGTCGTGGATCACTTGTTAGCCACTGCCCGCACGCACGGTGCAGATACGGACGCACAGCCTGCCCTGTTAATGCTGACCGGTGATCAGGTCTACGTCGATGATGTCGCAGGGCCAATGCTGGCCGCGATTGATCAGGTCATCGCACGCCTCGGACTGGACGAAGAAGCGCTGGATGACGTGGGGGCAGACCTGGTGCTGGAACCGGAAAGCGACACGGATCTTGCTGGCATTGCCGAACCCGCCGCCGAATCCGCTAATGACAGGAGCAGTAGAAGAAGAGGCGACAGAAACGGCAACCGGCCACCGCGCAGACGCCAGCGCCGCAACTATTACCGCCGCCCGGAGATGCTGCCCGATACCCAAGCCAATGCCCCCTTGCGGGAGTTGTTCTTTGGTGGGGTACGCAAACCGGTGTTCACCTCGGCGAATGCAGATAATCACCTGATTACCCTGGCTGAAGTGATAGCTCTTTACCTGCTGTCCTGGTCGCCGGTGTTATGGGAAGGTATTGAGCTTGAACCAGACAAAATCGAGGAGCTGCCGGAAGAAGCACAGCAGACCTACCGGGCACAGCTTGCACCGATCCGTGATTTCGCCGCCGGACTGCCGGAAGTTCAGCGTGCTTTGGCGCAGGTACCGGTCTACATGATTTTTGATGATCATGATATTACCGATGACTGGAACATGACCCGCGCCTGGGAAAACAGCGCTTATCGTCATCCGTTTTCCCGGCGGATTATCGGTAATGCACTGATCGCCTACCTGCTCTGTCAGGGCTGGGGTAACCGACCCGACAAATTTTCCGCCGAACTGCTGGATGAAATCAGAGACGTATTCCAGAAACATAACCACCGCGAACAGGATCGACTGATCCAGAAACTGCTGAAATTCGAAAATTGGCATTATAGCCTGGCCACCCAGCCCAAACTGGTCGTACTGGATACGCGCACCCGGCGCTGGCGTTCGGAGCGGGGTGAATCTTACCCCTCCGGCCTGATGGACTGGGAAGCACTGACCGAACTCCAGCAAGAGCTGATTCATGAAAAAGCCGTGATTATGGTGTCACCGGCACCCATTTTTGGGGTCAAACTGATCGAAGTCGTGCAGCGGGTCTTTACCTGGTTCGGCTATGCGCTCACCGTCGATGCGGAAAACTGGATGTCACACCCTGGCACTGCCAGCAGCATCCTGAATATTTTCACCCATCGCCGCACGCCGCATAATTTTGTAATTCTCTCCGGCGATGTGCATTACTCCTTCGTTTATGACGTGCGTCTCAAACATCAGGAAGACAGCCCGCACATCTGGCAGATCACCAGCTCCGGGATCAAAAATACTTTTCCGGCAAACCTGCTGCGGACATTCGACCGTCTGAACCGCTGGCTGTTTGCCAGCCGCTCGCCGCTCAACTGGCTGACCCGCCGCCGGCACATGCGTATTCGCCAGCGCCGCCCCGGTGAACACAGCGAACGCTATGCGCACCAGCGCCTGCTGAACGCCTGTGAAATCGGACGGGTTTATCTGGATGAAGCGGGTGCGCCCACCCGGATCGAGTCCATCTGTACCCAAGAAGGAGCGATTGCGTTTACTGAAGGCTACGAGCATGACTGGATTGATTGAAAACGTGAATTTCGTTGAACAGTTCACGGTGATGCATCGTTATGCATCACCAAATTATTACAGTTTTTTAACCATTTGGCAAAGCAGCGGTAAGGTAACAACCGTCAAACTACACAGCATGTTAAATCTTATTCAGGAAGCCACCATGTTGAGTCGTTTATTTAAAAACCAGTCCAAACAACGCACCCTGCCCGTTCTGGCCGTTAGTGCTTTGGTCTGTGCGCTGGCTTTTCCAATGACTGCCAGCGTTGCGCAAGCAGATGACCTGCCGCAGCTGACCCAATTGATCAAACAGAATCGTGATGCGGTTGTTCACATCGCGGTTGAATCCGAAGGAAGCGGGAAAACAGCCATGGAAGGCATGTTCAACCTACCCGATGGGCAGGAGCTACCCGAAGAATTCCGCCGTTTCTTCCGCAACATGCCACGTAATACACCGGCACCTGACACTCAGCGCTCGCAGTCGATGGGTTCCGGCTTCATCATCTCCGCAGACGGTTATATCGTCACCAATACCCACGTCGTCGAGGATGCAAAAAAGATTACGGTCACCCTCAACGACAAGCGCGAATTAAATGCAACCGTGGTCGGCCAGGATAAATACAGTGACATCGCGTTATTAAAAATTGATGCCACTGACCTACCCACCGTTAAACTGGGTAACTCTGACGGCTTGGAAGTCGGCCAATGGGTGGTCGCGATTGGCGCACCGTTCGGTCTGGATCATTCCGCGACGCAAGGGATCGTCAGCGCCTTGTCGCGCAGCCTGCCGGATGGAACGTATGTGCCTTTCATCCAGACTGACGTAGCCGTTAACCCCGGCAACTCCGGTGGCCCGCTGTTCGACCTGCAAGGCAATGTCATAGGCGTGAACTCACAGATTTACAGCCGCAGCGGTGGCTATATGGGAATCTCATTCGCGATTCCGGTCAATCTGGTTAAA
This sequence comes from uncultured Thiothrix sp., assembly GCA_964293125.1. Classification (GTDB taxonomy): domain Bacteria; phylum Pseudomonadota; class Gammaproteobacteria; order Thiotrichales; family Thiotrichaceae; genus Thiolinea. The sequence continues at coordinate 15,982 of CAXYXY010000029.1, forward strand.
AACGTCACCGAACAACTGAAAACAGCGGGTGTCGTCGATCGTGGCTGGTTGGGCGTAGGTATCCAAAATCTGGATCAGGCACTGGCCGATTCATTCAAAATGAAGAATGCAGATGGTGCGCTGGTATCCAGTGTGATACCCGATAGCCCGGCAGACAAAGCCGGTGTACAAGCCGGTGATGTGATTGTTGGCTTCAATAATCAGGCGGTAGAATCGGCTGAACACCTGCCCTTGCTGGTGGGTATCACCAAAGTCGACACTGAAGTACCGTTAACCGTGATCCGTGCCGGTGCCGAGAAAAGCCTGCAGGTGACCATTGATAAACTGGTCGATAAAACGGCCAGCGTGGATAAACCCGCAATGAGCAGTACCGGCAATGACTCGCTGGGTCTTGCCGTGGCACCGCTGACTGATGAAGAACGCGATCAGGCCTCATTGGCAGACAACGGCGTCATGGTCAAAGACGTGCAGGCCGATAGCCCGGCAGACCGTGCTGGCTTGCAACAGGGTGATGTCATTATCGCTGTCAATAATGCCAAAGTCGGCTCACCGGCTGAGCTGAAGTCACAAGTGGACAAAGCGCCGGCGGACAAGCCACTGGCTGTCCTGATCATGCGTGACGACCAGCAGCGCTTTGTCGCCATCGCCCGCTCATGATGTCAGGCACACTGTATTCATAATTTTTCATGAATGTTTTTGTAAATTTTCATTGACCTTGCTCCCTCATTAGCCCTGTCAGCTTTGCCAGGGCTTTTTTTTGCCCTGCTCCAGCCGCTGACGGGCTTTATTCTTCAGCCTCTTTCCCCGATAATCTCCGGCTGGACTGAGTAACGCTGAATAATGCTGCATAACGCTTAATTTTGAGGAGAATAGCGATGAAAACCTGGATGTGTCTGGTCTGTGGATTGATGTATGAAGAAGAAAAAGGCTGGCCAGATGACGGCATCGCCCCCGGCACCGCCTGGGAAGATGTTCCGGAAGACTGGATATGCCCCGAATGCGGTGCCGGCAAGGCAGATTTCGAGATGATTGAAGTCTGAATCGCTGCGGTAGCGCCAAACGCCTGTGCTAAACTACCCACATTTTTTATTGAACAATCGAGACTGATTTTATGGCCGGCCATAGTAAATGGGCAAACATCAAACACAAGAAAGCCGCGACCGACAAAAAGCGCGGAAAAATCTGGACTAAGCTGATTCGGGAAATCACGGTTGCCGCCCGTGAAGGCAAAACTTCCGATGCGAATGCGCACCCGCGCCTGCGTCTGGCGGTTGACAAGGCACTGGGTGCCAACATGCCGAAAGATACGATCGAAAAAGCCGCCAAACGGGGAGCGGGCGAGCTGGGTGCCGAAAACTACAGCGAAGTACGTTACGAAGGTTATGGCCCCGGCGGGATTGCGGTCATCGTTGACACCATGACCGACAACCTCAACCGCACGGTTGCCGAGGTACGCCATGCCTTCAATAAATACGGCGGGAACATGGGCACCAATGGCTCGGTTGCTTACATGTTCCAGACCATGGGCACCTTGCTGTTTGCACCCGGTGTGAATGAAGATGCACTGATGGAAGCCGCTTTGGAAGCAGGTGCGGACGATGTCCTCAGTGAAGAAGACGGCTCAGTCGAAGTCATCACCGCCGCAGAAAATTTTGGCGCTATTCAAAATGCACTGATTGCTGCCGGTTTCACCCCGGATGAAGCTGAAGTCACCATGCGTGCCGATAACCTGACCGCATTGGATGCCGAAACCGCTGAAAAGCTGTTAAAGCTGGTCGATGTGCTGGAAGAACTGGACGATGTGCAGGAAGTGTTCACCAACGCCGACATTTCAGACGATGTAATGGAAGCACTTGAACAGGCGTAAGGTGTGAGCACCCGCCGCATTCTCGGTATTGACCCCGGTTCGCGTATTACCGGCATCGGGGTCATTGAAACTGATGGCCAGCGCACTCAACACATCTACAGTGCTTGCTTGCGTCTGGGCGATCGCCCACTGCCCGAACGGCTCGGCTTGATTTTTAGCGGGATCAGCGAAGCTATCCGCACTTATCACCCCGATGAAATGGGCATTGAAAACGTATTTGTCTCCAATAATGCGGCATCAGCACTCAAGCTCGGGCAAGCGCGGGGGGCGGCGATCTGTGCAGGCGTAATGCTGCACCTGCCCGTGCATGAATACAGCCCCAAGGAAGTCAAACTGGCGACGGTCGGCAAAGGGTCTGCTGACAAGCTCCAGGTACAACACATGGTTAAAATTCTGCTCAATCTGCAGGGTAAGCTCCAGGCGGATGCCGCCGACGCACTCGCGGTTGCGCTGTGCCATGCGCATACCAGCCATCTCAATCAGCGGATTCACAAGGCCTCACTGTCATGATCGGATTATTACGCGGCAAAGTCATTTTCAAACAGGCACCGGAATTGATGCTTGAGGTACATGGCGTCGGCTATGAACTGCAAGCCTCCATGAATACGTTTTATGGATTGCCGCTGGATGCCAATATTGAAGTCACCTTGTTCACGCACTTCGTCGTGCGCGAAGATGCACAGGTTCTGTTTGGCTTCAGCTCACAGGAAGAACGTGCCCTGTTCCGCAACTTGCTAAAGGTTAACGGTGTCGGCCCGAAAATGGCATTGGCGATTGTCTCTGGCATGACAGCCACCGAGTTCGCCCAGCGGGTACACGCGGCTGATACGGCGGCACTCAGTCGTATTCCGGGCGTGGGCAAGAAAACGGCTGAACGCCTGATCATTGAAATGCGCGACCGGGTTAATAAACCGGATGAAGGACACACCAACACGCACAGCCAGGCGTTTGCTCCGCTACCCGCGCCGCCGCAATCCAATAGCGATGAAGCACTGAATGCCCTGCTGGCGCTTGGTTATAAACCTGCCCAAGCCAGCAAAATGATTGCCCCGCTGGAAAACTCCGCTCTCAGTGTAGAAGAAATGATTCGTCAGGCTCTGCGTGCCAGCCTGAGTTAACATCAGCGGTTCCGCGCACCCAAAACCTCCTGTTTAAACCTTCTGTCAAAGCCAGCACTGACAATCGGCCTGTTTAAGGTGACAAAGCCTGACACTTGTCGCTTTTGTGTCACATCACAACACCTCTTCTGTCACATTGTAACAATTCACGCATGACCATTGGTTTTGCTGATGCAGCCCTTCATCTTATAAATTCTACCTATATCAGTCACTTGAGGTTTTATCGCCGGGTTGGCACACCCATTGCATTACTCTAAGCAACAAGGGATGTACGACAAAAACAAGAAAAAAGGGTTAACGGAATACATACAACAAGCCCCAAGAGGTAGAAGAGCAAGCTTAGCATCTAATAAAAATAACATGCTTGCCATACCTCGACTCCTGATACTCCCCGTGTAACAGCGGGGGGATTTTTTAGGAAGGAAGCTTATATCGCTCAACAGCAAGCCCTAAGAGGTAGAAGAGCAAGCCTAGCATCTAATAACAATAAAATGCTTGCCATACCTCGACTCCTGATGCTCCCCGTGTCACAGCGGGGAGAACTTTAAGGCAGTGATTGGGTAGCTTACAACAACAATAAGAACGAGCAAAAGGTGGTGTGAAACTGCCTTGACTCCTGATCTCCCCTCTACCTGGGTAGGGGGAGTGCTAAGGGGGAGTATTTCGCTGCACCTGACCGGGGGTTGCGAAGTAGCTAATAATAACAATAAACAATAATAATAAGGCTCAAGCCTACTCTCTCTGCCCCCGGCCAGCCGGGGGCTTTATTTTTTCTGACCAGCGGCAAACTCTCCACCTTGCTCGCTCTTTTCTTCCTGTTTAGCCCTGTTCCAGCCGGCTTCCATTTGTTCAAGACTGGCCGCCTCCAAGGTGACTGCCTGTGCCGCGAGCAACGCCTCAACCCGCTCAAAACGACGCACAAATTTCTGATTGGACAGACGCAAGGCATTTTCAGCATCCACCCCCAGCATCCGTGCCAGATTACTCGCCCCCATCAGGACATCACCGACTTCTTCTTCAATGCGCGTGAACGGCTCACCTTTGGCCAGTGCCTCTGCCACTTCATCCAGCTCCTCCTGAATTTTCGGCACGACCTGCTGCCAGTTATCCCAATCAAACCCGACCTTGGCTGCCCGCTTCTGGATTTTCTGGCTACGGCGCAAAGCAGGCATGGCAACCGGAATCCCGGCAAACAGACCGTGCTCGTCTTTACCGGCGCGTTCTTCCTGCTTGATCTGCTCCCAGGCCTGTTTTTGTTCAGCCTCGTTGGCATAGTGAGTGGTATCAAATACATGCGGATGACGGCGGATCATCTTCTGCGTGATACCCTGTGCCACCTGCTGAAAATCAAACAAGCCTTGCTCACTGGCAATTTGCGCCATAAATACCACCTGCAGCAATAAATCTCCCAGCTCATCACACAAGGCAGCCGCGTCATTGCGATCGACCGCATCCGCCACCTCATACACCTCTTCCAGCGTATAAGGCAAAATCGTTTGCCAGCTTTGCTTGATGTCCCAAGGGCAGCCGCGCTCAGGATCACGCAACCTGGCCATCACAGCGAGCAGCTCCTGCAGGGCGGATGGGGCAACAGATGCCGGTGAGCCGTTACTCATAAATGGTTTCCTTCTGTTTGGTTTAGTGGGTTTCTATCCAGTATTGGGTATTTTATTCACGGCTAATATACCACTACCATGAATTCAGCCGAATTCCTGTATGAATTCAATACGACAGTCCAGCTCAACATAAAGTCCGGAGAACCTGCTCATGCCCCTCACCGTGGCCGTACCCAGAGAAACTGCCCGTGGCGAACGTCGTGTCGCCATTGATGCCAGCGTGATCGCCAAGCTCAACAAACTGGGCGTTACTGTACTGGTCGAGGCGCAGGCCGGTCAGGCAGCACACATCAGCGATAGCGCCTTTAAAGAAGCCCGTATGGTCGCTTCCGCTGCCGAACTTTATCAGCAGGCCGACATCGTCCTCAAGGTACAAGGGCCTGATGAAACCGAAATCGCGCAAATGAAGGACGGCTGTGTACTGATCAGCATGTTACAGCCCTATGCGCACCCTGAACGAATCAAACAGTTACGCGACAAGCACATTACCAGTTACGCGATGGAACTGATTCCGCGCATTTCCCGCGCACAGTCGATGGATGTTTTATCTTCCCAGGCGGCGATTGCCGGTTATAAAGCAGCGATTATGGGTGCCGATTTATGCCCGCGTTTTTTCCCGATGCTCACGACGGCAGCAGGTACGATTCGCCCCTCCAAAGTCATTGTGATTGGTGTCGGTGTGGCCGGTTTGCAAGCGATTGCTACTGCCCGGCGGCTGGGTGCTCTGGTGGAGGCTTATGATGTGCGCGCCGCTACCCGCGAACAGGTGCAGTCACTCGGTGCAAAATTTATCGAACTGAATATCAGCGCAGAAGGTGAAGGTGGCTATGCCCGCGAACTGACCGCCGCTGAAAAGGAACAGCAGCAACAAGAGCTGGCGCGGCACATTGCTACGGCAGATGTACTTATTACTACTGCGTCGGTACCCGGTCGTCCCGCGCCTAAAATTATCCCCGAAAGCACAGTCGCCGGAATGAAAACCGGGGCGGTGATTATTGACCTCGCGGCAGAAGGCGGCGGCAATTGCACACTCACCCAGGCGGGCAAAACGATTGAATATCAGGGTGTTACCCTGCATGCACCCTTGAATGTCGCAAGCCAGGTACCCATTCATGCCAGCGAAATGTATGCAAAAAACCTGTTCAATTTCCTCAGCCTGATGCTGACCGACGGGGCATACTCCCCGGACTTCAATGATGAGGTGATTGCAGCTGCCCGCCTGACGCATGGGGGTGAAATTACCCATGCCGCTATCCGCACACTGATCGAAGGAGCCTGAACATGGATGGTTTGATTGCCCTGTATATTTTTATGCTGGCCGCCTTCACCGGCTACGAAGTTATTTCCAAAGTACCGGTGATCCTGCATACCCCGCTGATGTCCGGCTCCAACTTTGTGCACGGCATTGTGCTCGTCGGGGCGATGGTCGCACTCGGCCAGGCTGACTCCACCACCGAGAGGCTGATCGGCTTCTTCGCGGTAGTCTTGGCCGCCGGTAATGCCGTAGGTGGTTATGTCGTAACCGAGCGCATGCTGGGCATGTTTAAAAGCAGCCAGAAAAGTGGCAAAGGGAGCAACTAAGGCATGAATATCGTTGTTGAAACGGCTTATTTTCTGGCGGCAGTACTGTTCATCCTCGGTTTGAAACAAATGGCCTCACCGACCAATGCGCGGCGCGGCATTGCCTGGGCGGGTGCCGGGATGGTACTCGCAACCGTTGTTACCTTTATTCACCCTGCCGTTCAGGGGAACTACCTGCTGATATTGCTGGGGATTGGTCTTGGCGGTGGCATTGCCTGGTATACCGCCCAGCGGGTCGCCATGACCGATATGCCGCAAATGATTGCTTTGTATAACGGCATGGGCGGGGGTGCAGCTGCCGCCATTGCGGCGGTTGAGCTGGTGAAACGCCATCCGCTGGACTTGAGTATCCAGATTCTGGCCGTGCTCGGAGCCTTGATCGGTACCATTGCCTTTTCTGGTTCGCTGATTGCCTTTGGCAAATTACAGGGTCTGAAAAAATTGCGGACGGCACTGCGTTTCCAGCACCAACAGGGGGTGAATGCCGGTTTGTTTGCGCTCACCGTGCTGCTCGGTGCGGTCATTGCCTTCAGCGGCAACGAGTATGGTTTATTCACTCTGTTCCTGTTCTTCTTGTTGGCGCTGGTGTTTGGCGTGCTGATGACCCTGCCGATTGGCGGGGCGGACATGCCGGTCGTCATTTCCCTGTATAACGCGCTGACCGGCCTTGCCGTGGGTTTTGAGGGTTATGTATTACACAATCCGGCGATGATGATTGCCGGGATTGTCGTAGGTTCCGCCGGTACACTCCTGACCCAGCTGATGGCTAAAGCCATGAATCGCCCGATCAGCAATGTGCTCTTCACCCACTTTGGCACCAGCAGTGGTGAAAGTCAGGTCGTTAGTGGCAGCATGAAAGCCGTAGAAACAACCGACGCGGCCATCATGCTGGCCTTTGCAGAAAAAGTTATCGTCATCCCTGGCTACGGCATGGCGGTGGCGCAAGCACAGCACAAGGTTTGGGAAATGAGCAAACTGCTGCATGACAGGGGTGTGCAGGTGAAATTCGCTATCCATCCGGTGGCAGGACGTATGCCGGGTCACATGAACGTACTGCTGGCTGAGGCTGGCGTACCGTATGACATGATTTATGATCTGGACGAAATCAATGCAGAATTCGCCAGTGCAGACGTTGCCTTGGTCATAGGTGCCAATGACGTGGTCAACCCGGTCGCACGCACTGATCCGGGCAGCCCGATTTTTGGCATGCCCATTTTAAATGCAGATCAGGCAAAAAACATACTGGTCATCAAACGTGGCCAAGGGGCGGGCTTTTCTGGCGTCGAAAATCATTTATTCTTCGCAGATAACTGCCGCATGCTTTACGGTGATGGTCAAGCGGTTGTCAGTGAATTAGTCAGCCAGATAAAAGGCGTATAATTCTTGACAATCGGCAAAAAAGCAGAGTTTATGAAAACTTTGCCAGCAACTTGTCCACATGCATACACAATACTGATAGTGGCTGTCAAGCATTTATTGTATACGATTTTTCGACAGCCAAGGAATAGTATAAACTGTTTATTATCAATAACATAGTCGAAATGATTAATTTTTAGTCATTCCGTGCACAGCCTTTATTCATCGCCGATTCAGAGGGATTTCCGCAGTCTATCCACAGAGTTATCCACAGGAATTGTGTATAACCTGAATTTTCCTTTTAACAGCAAGCAGTTGTCACGATTTTGTCATGTTCGATGGAGATTAAGGCAATAACATTTCGCGTTATATCCTGTAAAATGACAAGCCATGAAATCCAGACTACTGATAGCCGTTCCACGCCCCCTGCACACCTTGCTGACTTATGCTCCACCTGCCCCGGCAGAAACGGTGCTGCCGGGGATGCGCGTTTCCGTACCGTTGGGGCATGGCCGCAGTGTGGGGATCGTGGTTGCCGAAGCCGTGACCGAACAGGAAGAAAGCTATACCGTCAAGGCCGTCAGCAAAGTACTGGATTCTGAACCGCTACTCGATGAAAGCCTGCTGCTGCTCTTGCAATGGGCAGCCCGTTATTACCACTACCCGATAGGCGAAGTCATGTTTGCCGCCTTGCCGACGGCGTTACGCACCGGCAAAGCCATACCCGCACAAACTGCCGAGCCACACTGGGTAGCTGTCCATAACGATACCGCCAACACCCATCTGGAACGCGCCAAACGCCAGCAGGAATTATATCGCTGGCTTTTGCAACAGGCGACTGCCTGCAACGGCGCACAATTACGCGCACAGATGGGACATGGCTGGCAGGGCTACTTGCGGGGGCTGGAAGATAAACAGCTGGTGACCCGCGTGGACACGGTACCCGCCAGTCTGGCAAACCCGCTAACAGACACCTTAGCTACCAACACCCAGCCGGTACCGCACCCACTGCAGCTGACCGACGCCCAGGAACAATGCCTGCAACAATGCATCCAGTGGTGTACGGATACCGCAAGTCTCCAGCCTATCCTGTTGCAGGGTGTCACCGGCAGCGGCAAGACTGAAATCTACTTGCACCTGATCGAAACGGTGCTGGCTACCGGGCAACAGGTGCTGGTACTGGTGCCGGAAATTGGCCTGACCCCCCAACTACTCCAGCGTTTTCGTGATTATTTCCCGGCAGAAACCATCGTCGGCCTGCACTCCGGACTCAACGAAACCGAACGTGTCACCGCCTGGCAGCAAGCACGCACGCAGCAGGCAACGATTATTATTGGTACCCGCTCAGCGGTTTTTACCGCCTGCCCGGCACTCGGCCTGATCATCATTGATGAAGAGCATGACCAGTCACTGAAACAGCAGGAGGGCTTTCGCTACCATGGCCGTGATCTGGCGATCAAACGCGCCCAGATGCTGAAAATTCCCATCTTGTTGGGTAGCGCCACCCCCGCACTGGAAACCCTGCACAATGCCGACAGTGGTCGCTACCACTATCTGCGCCTTGATCATCGTCCTGGCAAAGCGCGGGCACCCACCCTCTCGGTACAGGACATCCGTGGCCAGGAACTACCGGCAGGTTTAAGCAACCTGACCTTGCAAACCATGCGCCATACGCTGGAACGCAATGAACAGGTGATGCTGTTTATTAACCGCCGGGGTTTCGCCCCCCTGTTGTTATGCCCCGCCTGTGGCTGGCAGGCACAGTGCCCCGCCTGTAGCACCAACATGACTTATCACGCCCGCCAGAGCCGCCTGATCTGTCATCATTGCGGCACGGATCGCCACGCGGATGCACAGTGCCCCGACTGTAACAAACCCCAGCTCATCACGCAGGGGCAAGGCACTGAACGGATTGAACTCATGTTGCAGCAACGCTTCCCGGAAACACCGGTAGTACGTATCGACCGGGACAGCACCCGCCTTAAAGGCTCACTACAGCGTCATCTCGATACCATCCACACCACCGAGCGTTTATTACTGGTGGGCACCCAAATGCTGGCCAAGGGACATGATTTCCCTAATCTCACGCTGGTGGTGGTTTTGGACGTAGACCAGTCACTGCTAAGCCCCGAGTATCATGCACTGGAACGTTTTGGCCAGTTGATGACCCAGGTGGCCGGGCGTGCCGGGCGCAGTGATAAAACCGGACATGTGATCCTGCAAACCACCCAGCCACAGCATCCTGTGTTGCTCACCCTGCTGCAGCACGGCTATCTGGCTTTTGCCCGCCAGCTGCTGGAAGAACGCCAGCGCTGGCAGTTTCCTCCTTTCACTTACCAAGCCCTGATTCGCGCCGATGCACTGGACATGGACGCAGCGCTTGCTGTTCTGCAACAAATACGTGACATTCTACAAGCCACAGATGGTATCATCCTGTTGGGGCCTGTACCGGCTCCCTTGGAAAAACGCGCCAACCGTTACCGTGCCCAGCTGTTATTGCAGTGCAAACGCCGCGATTTACGCTACGCTTGTCTGAATCTTTTGATCGCTCGGGAAAAAACTATACAAAACAAAAAGACGGTACGCTGGTCTATCGATATAGACCCGGTAGAATTATCATGATTTGACTAACAACACTCGCAAGCATTCGGATAAGCGACCATGACCCAAGATTTCAAAAAAAGTGACACTTCCCCTTCATCTGGCCAATACGGCATCAGCTGGGTACTGGGCGGCATCGCCGTTGGTCTGATGGCGGGCGCACTGGTTTACTATCTGGCAAGCCAGGGTACCATTCAGATACAGGACAACAGCGTGCTGGCCAGTACCCAGAATGCAGCGACCAGTAATGCCAACCCTGCCCAGCAAACCGCCAACACCGCCAGTCTCAGCCAGCAGGACAAAGCACCTGCTGAGGATAACCGCCCCGGGTTTAGCTATCATGCCGTCTTGCCACAGCTGGAGCTGGATGTACCTTTTCCGGCACAGGTAGACAACCCTGACCCGGATCCGGAACCCGCTCCGGCCACCGCTGCAGCTACTCCTGCCGCCACCCCCGCTCCCGCACCGGCGGTGGCCGCCACAACGGATGAAAGCGTCACTCGCAAAGGCAGTTACCTGTTTCAGCTGGGTTCTTACAAAACACCGGCACAGGCACAGCAAATGCAAAAAATCGCCAGCAAAAACGGCATGAATACCCGGGTTGAAAAAGTAGAAATCCAGGGGCAGACCTGGTATCGGGTCAGACTCGGCCCTACTGATGACCTGCAGATTGTCAATCGCTGGAAACAGATGCTTTCAGGTATGGGAATTAGCCCTATGGTGATTCGTCTGTAACAATAAGAAATACATACATCACGAATACCTTAGCTGAAACGTTAGCTGAAACGTTAGCTGAATATATTTAAGTTGTTTTAAAGGAGAGTTATTGATATGGCACATTTAGACATGAGCACTGGCACACTGGTTGCCAATGTATCCGAAGAAGAACGCGCGGGTTTTTTCCGACGTACTTACCTGCATCTGGGCGGCGCCATTCTGGCTTTTGTCGTACTGGAATCCCTGTTAATCATGTCGGGGGTGGCAGAGTCTTTCCTGTACCTGCTGCAAGGTAACAAATGGATTTGGCTGGGTGTTATGGTCATGTTCATGGGCGTATCCTACATCGCCGACAAATGGGCACACTCGGATATTTCCAGGGAAATGCAATATGCGGGTCTGGGTCTGTTCGTCGTCGCAGAGGCCATTGTGTTCATGCCGCTGATTTACATGGCGCTAAACTTTGCCCCCAACCCGAACGTACTGCCGAGTGCCGCACTGATGACTTTGATGCTGGCAGGCGGCATTACTTTCACTGCATTTAGTACCCGTAAAGATTTTTCGTTCTTGCGCCCGGCTATCACCATGGGCAGTTTTGTTGCCCTTGGCCTGATCGTTGCCAGCATTGTGTTCGGCTTTAGCTTAGGGCTCGTGTTCTTCGGTGCGATGATCATCTTTGCGGGTGCCGTATTACTGTACCAGACCTCACAAATCATCCATGAATACCACAGTGAACAGCACGTTGCCGCTTCACTGGGTCTGTTCTCCAGCATTGGTTTGATGTTCTGGTATATCCTGCAGTTCATGATGAGTCTTGCCAACGGCGAATAATGCGGCGACGGTTGGTTACTCACCCACCCGGTCTGCACAGGCGCTGCGTTTTTAACGCAGCGCCTTTTTTTTATCTTTTTTCTCACCCCACACCCCCACAAAAGAATCCCACACTATGGCTACTTACGTTTTTGGCGACATCCAGGGCTGTTATTCCCCCTTACAGCGTCTATTGGAAAAACTGGCGTTTGACCCCGCCCGCGACCGTCTCTGGTTTGCCGGGGACTTAGTCAGCCGTGGCCGCGAATCACTGGAAACCCTGCGGCTGGTGCGCACCCTGGCCGCCAGTGGTGCGGCTCTCAATGTATTGGGCAATCATGATGTCAGCCTGATTGCTGCTGCCTACGGGTTATTCCCTCCCCACAAAAGTTTGCGCGCCTTGATGGACGCCCCTGATTGTGCCGAACTGATCGAATGGCTGCGGCAGTGCCCACTGCTGCACCATGAGCCTGCGCTGCAAGCCATCCTGGTACATGCCGGTATCCCACCCGCCTGGGATCTGGACACCGCTCAGGCCATGGCAGCTGCCCTCAGTATTGAATTGCGCCAGCCTGACCCACAACACTGGCTAGCGGAGGTGTATGGCGACCAGCCCGCCCACTGGGATCATTGCACCAGCAGCATTGACCAGCAGCGCTATGCCCTGAATGCATTCACCCGCATGCGCTATTGCCAACCGGACGGCAGCCTTGAATTCCAGCAAAAATTGAACCCTGTTGACGTACAGCAGTCACACCCTGAGTTGATACCCTGGTTTCGCTTCCCGCAGCGGCGTGTTCTTCCCGGTACGATCTTTTTTGGGCACTGGTCAACTTTAGGGTATCATCAGGAAAACGATGTGATTGCGTTGGACACGGGCTGTGTCTGGGGGGGCAAACTCACTGCAATCCGCATCGATATTCATAATAAAGAAAATTACCAGCTGGCTTGTACTGACTATGAGCGACGACAAAAAAGATAATACGCTACAACCAACCGCCTATGTGGGCACCGTAAAGGTCAATATCCGTGACAAGGATTATTTTGTCCACATTTCGACACCCCCGATGGGGGCAACCATGGCTGAACTGGAAGCTGCACTTGAAAAAAACAGGGCGATCATCAATCATTCACAAGAAGAATTTAAACAGGCATTTATCGAACAGGTTTACCAGTTCAAACCACCGATGCTGGTCAATTATGACAGCCCGACCCAGAATGCGATCATGGCTCACCTTAATATCAACATCTTGATTCCGTTGATTACTGTTCGGGGGGGGCATGCCAGTTTTGAAAAAGCGGAAACCTTTCATGTTCAGACACGGCTGGAAATCATGCGCAACGTCGCTGAACGGGTTGCGCACATGGAGCAGGTCAAACAATCCGGCAACCCGATGGAGTCAGCCGTGGTTATTGTGCTCATTCTGACACTGGCCATGTCAGCCTTGTTGTTCTGACAGGCGTGACCGCAGGATTTCTGCGACTGAAGCTTCCAGTGCCGGTAAATCCGGAATCAGACAGATCAGTTGCGAGATACGTACCTGCCGCGCCACATAGGGGCAGCGCTGGGCGTTGCCGCTGTAATCATCGCGCAAGGTGTCTTCACCAATATCAACTGTCTGCAAGCCCCCCTGCACCTGCAGGGCGATAAACGGCAGCTCCTCACAACCGGAAACCGTATGCAGTATCAGGCAGTTACTGGCCGTTTGCACCACGCCCTCGCCCAACATGCACAAGGACTCCAGCGACACCACCGGCACCGGGCGATTCAGCCAGGACAGCCAGCCCAGAATACCCGGGTGTTCAGAGGTTTCCAGCTGATCAACACTGACCAGTTCTGCGAGTAAATTAAGTGGCACGATCAGATTGGCATGCTGCAGACGCAACACGGCAGATTTGATCGTCGGGCGCATCACATCCGTACTCATACGGCTTGCTCCATACTCGCGGCAGCTTTGGCCAGATAGCTGTGGATTTGTGCCAGCAGCTCCTTGTTTTGATAGGGTTTGCCGAGAAAGCTATTCGCACCCAGCTCCTTTGCACGATCCCGATGTTTTTCTGCCGTCCGTGAGCTGATCATGATAATCGGCACATGATCCCACAGTGGATTTTGCCGCACATTACCCAGCACTTCAAAACCATCCATACGAGGCATTTCAATGTCCATCAGCATCAGATCCGGCTCGAATTTATCGAGCTTCTCCAGTGCTTCAATACCATCCTTGGCCGTCTCGACCAAATAATTTTCACTGTTTAATAATTTCTCAGTCACTTTCCGCACCGTAATAGAATCATCAATCACCATGATATGTGGGCGCTCATGCCGTTTGCGCTTCACTGTTTGTACCTGATCAGAAGCCACCAGCCGGGTCGGCTCCGCATCCGCCACCCGTTCAGCCAGTTCGACCATATCCGGTAGCAAGACTACCTGCCCGTCGGTGGTCAAGGTCGCCGCCGAATAGAAACGACAGCGACTGAACAGACTGCCCATCGACTGCAGCACCACATCACGGCGGCCATTAATGCTGTCCACCACCCAGGCCACACACTGGCCACCGGTACGGACAAAGACCACCGGGTACATCTGCTCAGCCTGCAACTGCAATTGCGCGCCCGGTTCCAGTACCGCCCCCAGATAATGCAAAGGATAAGGTTGGTCATGGAAGGTCAGGGGCAAATCCGCCTTATCCAGATACTTCTGGATTTTTGCGACATCCAATCGCACCAGCCCCTGAATATAACCCAGCGGCAAGGCATAGGTTTGTGCTTGCACCCCGGCAAACAAGACCGGATTGACGGCCAGGGCAAACGGCAGACGTACCGTGAAGAGGGTACCTTTGTCCGGCGCTGACTGGATCTGCAAGGCTCCGCCCAGCGCTTTCACTTCGGAACTGACCACATCCATCCCGACCCCGCGCCCGGCAATCTGGCTCACTGTGGTCGCGGTAGAGAAACCGGGGCGTAAAATCAGGCGCTGAATCTCCTGCTCAGACAGCTCGTCATAAGCGCTGATCAGCTTGAGCTCAATCGCCTTACGCCGTAACTGCTCCAGATTAAGGCCACGTCCGTCATCCTGTACCTGAATAACAATTTCTGTATCTTCGCGGAATACTTTCAGCACCAGTTGCCCCTGATCCAGCTTGCCCAATTTGGCACGCTCTCTAGGGGATTCAATCCCATGTGAAATGGCATTGCGCAGCAAATGCTCAATAGGTGCCGTCATTTTCTGCAGCAAATGCCTGTCCATGCGGAAGGTTTCGCCTTCTATGTCCAGCACTACCTGCCGATCCAGCTCGCTGGAAGTCTGGCGCACAATACGCCGCAAACGCGGGACAATCACCATCACTTCGATCAGGCGCGTCTCCAGCAGATCATGCTGCAAGGCGCGATTGGCATTCAGGCTTTCCTTGACTGCAGTACTGCTGTTCCTTAACTGCAAAGCCAGATCAGCTTCAATATTTACCAGGTCATTCAGGCTTTCCGCCAACGCACGCGATAACCGCTGGATTTCAGAATACTGATCCATTTCCAGAGGATCAAAATCATCATTTTTGGCGTGATGTGCCGCCGATTGACGATAGCCCGCATGGATTTGTGCTTCTGTCTCCAGCTCCAAAGAACGCAGCAGCTGCTTAAGACGCGATGCGGTGCGCCCAAACTCGCCAATGTCCTCAGCCATCACCTGCAGACGTTCCATCAGACCATTTTGCTGTACGCTCATGTTGCCCGCCTGCTCGATCATGTTATCGAGGAAGGCAGCCGGTAAACGGATTTGCTCTTGCCCACCCAGCGAAGTGCTCTCGTCCTGCTCCTGCCGGGTAAGTGGTGCGGATACTTTCTGGGCTGACAACACCGACCTGTCCGGTAAAGAACCCGCCTGCTCAGCCAGCAAACGCTCCAACAAACTGTCGTAAACCGGCTCATGTGTATTAACCGGTGATACCGTGGGTGCCTGTACCGGTTCTGGTTCCGCCGCCTCTTTGGCCAGCACAGTGTCAGTGGTTGCCGCCGCCTCTTCTACAGGCTCAGATGCAGACTCAGGTTCAGGCTGCTGCTGTTTTTCATCCTGCTCGGCTACAGTCACTACCCGCATACCGGCCTGCACCTGGCGCTCCGCCAGCACATTGATCTGATCAATATAGGTCTGCAATTCACCCAGTTTTGAACTCGCATCCACCTGGCTACCCAAACGTCCGAGTTGCTCCAGGATACTTTCCGCCTGATGCGCCACATCGCCCATTTCCACCAATTGTGCCATCCGGGCGCCACCCTTGAGGGTATGCAATTCACGCTCCAGTGAGCGGCGTACCTCCCGGTCGGTCGGTGCAGCCTGCAACTCCTGAATGAGCCGATCCAATGACTGCAACTGCTCGGGTAATTCCTCACGGAACATCTCCCAAACAATCCGGTTCTCTTCCTGTTCGTTAAAGACAGGCCGCTGAGGCTTCTGGGTTTGCACGGTGGGTGGCATGGGCGCGCTGGCTGATTCAGGCTCAGGCTCTACAGGAGGTACAGGCGTAACGTCAGCTTCAGGTCTGGATTCAGCGGGGGATACCTGCTCTGCCGGCGGTTCTGTATCACCGGAAGACAGCCACTCAAAACCGTTGGTTACCGGCTCAGGCTCAGGTTCTGACGCTGGTTCTGACTCAGATTCAGACTCGAACACTGATAAAGGCTGCTCTTCTTTTTCAACTTCCAGTTCAACTTCCAGAATGGAGTCAAACGTCACCAGATCAGTCTCTGCCTGCTCAGGATGCTCAATAAAAGCATCGACCTTGCTGATTTCTGTCTGGGTTGACAGATTACTTTGTGGCTCGTTCAGGAAAAACTCAAGGTGCTCAGTCAGATAGGTACTCGCACGGTTCAGTATCTTCACTAACCGGTCATTCGCAGGGAGAGCGCCTTCCAACACCTGATTGAGCATGCGCTCATGCACCCAGGCATAATCACCCAGCGCCAGCGCCCCCGCCATCCGTCCACTGCCTTTGCAGGTATGAAAACCCCGACGAATTTCATTCAACAACGCGGTATCTTCACGGTTGTTTTGCCAGGCCGGAATCCAGTCCTGAAAGTTGGTCTGGATTTCGGTAATTTCTTCGACAAAGATTTCGTAGATTTCTTCACCCAGATTGGCGCGCGGGCTAGGGAGAGCATCCGCTGTTTCTGCTATCGGTTCCTTATCAAGCTCATCATCAGATTCCTCAGACTCTGTTTCCGCCGATTCTGCTTCCGTTCCACTCAGGAACCCGTCATCAACTGACGCTGATTGCGTAATTTCTGATAGAGGGTCGATGGTGCCAGTTGTTTCGCTTTTTTTTTATTTTCAAATTCAAGAATGGCGGCATCCATGTGCGAGCCCGCTTCAAGATCACAACTGCTGTAGCCATCCAGCTCACGCAGCTTCTCAAAACCGACCGGCAGCAAGGGCAAATGATCCTCTTGCTGACTGATGCAGGAAATGGTAGCTTCCAGCAAGGTCATCAGATCAGCCACACAATTGATCTCCTCGCTGGATGGCTTGCGCTTGTCTGCCAGCAAATCCTTGAGCAGGTAATGTTTGACACCATCCGCCAGTGGCAATACTTCCTGATGCCCCAGAATATCCAGCGAGCCACTCAGGCTGCGCAATATCCGAGCCACCTCATCCAGCGGTGTAAACACACTGGGATTCTGGTGGAAAGTAGCCAGCTCAGACTGTGCCTTGCCCAATGAAACCAGCAAGGTGCGTACCACTTCACGGGCTGCCCCCATATCACCGAGCGCATTGTCTTCTTTGAAGAAAATTTCACTGGTGCGGTCATAACCGGTTTCAGCATACTCACTCAGAACACTTTCCATCTTCAGATAATGTTCACTCATCTGCACCATGAAGTCATCCTGCACGGGTGTATCTGCCGCCACTGCCGCCTGTTGGGCATCCGCCAAGGCGCCCGTCAAATCTGCCGCCTTGCCCAGACCCAGCATGCCCAATGTCTGCGCCAGACCCTGGGTACGTTTGGCTATATCCGCCAACAGGGAAGCCGGTTGATTCTGCTGATTAAGACTTTCAACCTGTGACATCAGCAGGGTCAGCTCATCCTGCATGGAGGCGGAGACTGCCTGCCACAACTCACGCCCCGGCGTGGTGTAATAATTGCGCAATTCTTCCAGCGTTTCGCCTTGGGGCAAATACAGATCCAGATGATAAGCTTCTTTTACCGCCGCCAGCGCACCTTCACCTGACTCCGCCAGACCTACGTAGTAAAGCAGGTTCTTCAGCAACTCATCAGGCAGGCTGTCGTTGTAGGCAGCTTCCCGCAATTCACCAAAGCGACGAATTTCACGCTCCATCCGCCCCATCAACATTTTCACCGCAACACTGTGCTCCAGCTTGTCTTCTTCCAAGGCCTGCAGCAGAGCACCATTCACCCACCAGAGTGCGCGCAGGCGTTCTTTGCGGTGCAGCGTCAACATGTTACTGCTGACTTTACGCGCTGCCTGCAGATGAAAGATCGGGCGATCATTATTAAACCAACCCAGCAAGGATTTCTGCAAATAAAAACGCAGACGACGCGTAGCCTGATCGAGTTTTTCAGCCGGCAAATCCAGGTATTTTTCAGTGCCCATCTGGGTATTGGTCACACTGCCTTCCGCTGGCAAAAACACCAAATGTTCGGAGAGCAGTTCGGCATCACGTGCCGCCCTTAAATTGTTCAGCATCGGCAGCACAATAACAGGCAAGTCCGCATAACCTTCGTCCAGATGCTTCAGGTATTCAGACAACTGCAGCAAACCATCAGCACAGGTCACACAGGCTTCCTGCCAGTTGTTGACCTGTTCCTGACGAATCGCATCCATCAGCAAGATGCTTTCACGACAAAGCATGTAAGCGCCTTCCGTTTCCAGCAGATCCAGAACACCCAGTACATTGCGGCCTTTTTCCAGCGCCACATCAAGACTGCCTGAATCCATCTCGGTGACATAACTGGAAAAGGCTGCGCGCGTGCGTGCCAATAAGGTTTCGGTTTCATCCAGAACCCAGCCCAAGCGACTGGACAGGCTCGATTTATCAGAAATCATAGATCGTTGGCTCCCATACATCCGCGATTCTTATTGTTATGCTCATCGTTATTTTTCATCATTATTTTGCCTTTATTAATCAGCATCCATCTTGGCCAATGTAAAGTCTGCGATTGAACGTCTGAGTTCCGTTGCAGTTTCGTTCAGACTGGAGACCAACTCGGTTGCTTCCTTGCTGTACTGTTCAGTTTGTTTGGTACCGGTCTGAATCGATTGCATAGTGCCGGTGACCCGGTTTGCCATATTCGCCTGCTTGAACGAAGCTTCAGAAATATTGGCAATCAGGCGCGCCAAACTGGTCGAAACCTCTTCGACCTCATCCAGTGCAGCCCCTGCCGACTCCGCATTGCGGGAGCTGGTCACAACTCTGGAAGTCGTTTGTTCCATCGAAGCAATCGCCTCTTGCGTGTCAGTCTGGATGGCACGCACCAGAATATCAATTTTTCGGCTTGCTTCAGCTGAACGCAGCGCCAGTTGTTGCACCTCATCGATAACCCGCTCAAAGCTGCGCCCACCTCCAGCACCACCACCACTGCCTCCCGATGTTTGAATCGAAGCATTCAATGCCAGAATATTCGTCTGTTCGGCAATATCATTCATCAGGCGCACGATATCGCCCACTTCCTGGGAGCTCTCCCCAAGTCGCTTGATCCGTTTGGAGGTTGCCTGAATCTGTTCGCGCACGGTCACCATATCAGTGATGGCATTCCGCACGGTATGCGCCCCTGCCTGGGAAATATCCAGCGACTTGCGTGCCACTTCAGTAGAAGCCGCCGCATTACGTGACACCTTGTGGATCGACTGGGTCATCGCAGCGATGGCGGTTGACGCTATCCCTATTTCTTCCGACTGCCCGGCACTGGCCTGCGACAAATCATAAATACGCTTGTCTGCCACCTGCGCAAACCGGGTCAACCGTCCTGAAGTATCATCAATCTTCATCACCAGCGCCCGCAAAGCATCTACCGCAGAATTCACCGAATCGGCGATTGCACCGGTCATATTTTCAGAGACGGTGGCACGAATCGTCAGGTCACCTTCTGCCAACGTGGTCATTTCATCCAGCAAATGCAGTATCGAGGCTTGCTGCTCACCCTCACTTTTTGCCCAGTCCTGCTGCTGTTGGTAAAAACGGAACAGCGAATACGCTATCCACAGGACATTCAGCAAAGCAACCAGACTACTCAGCAACCCGATCTGCATCATCTGTGCATGTGAGAGCCAAACCTGCCCAAACAAAAAAAGAGTGCCCATCCCGATAATACAGACCAGCAGAATGCCCACGGGCAACCAGATCATTTTTCCTGCAATTCGATTGTTTGAGTCGTTCAATAAATCATTCATTTTTATTATTCTTCTGTCGAATCCAGTCTACACCCTCATTCCCCTGTACAGTCACTCCACGCTGTTCAAGTGCCTTCATCAACTGTTTGACTCTTAAAACAGGCAGCATTTCACCTTCAATTTCGATGCACTGCTCAGCAAAGCCCTTCCATTTATCCATATCTGCCGAGATCAGGGTGACATAGGCTTTATCTGACCAGATATGACGAATACTTAACACTTCGTCCACCTTGATGCCGAACCACTCGTCCTGCCCCTGTACAACCAGGGTACGCGACCGGGCATTGACGACTGCACCCGCCTGCTCGCCGAGAAAGAAAATACGCCCATCCACCATGTTCAACAGTTGACCACGGAAATACCCCAAACCGAGCATCCACGCTGGCATACTGAGCACCGATGTCAAGCGGCTCGGCAAAATCACCTCATCCACTTCGTCCTGACGGATGACACAGCGCGATGAGCCGATCATAACTACCAGCGCTGACCAAGCTTCTAGTGGCCCCTGAGCGGTCGCATCGGCCTGTCGACGTTTCTCACGCAGCAGTGCCAGACCGACCAGCAGCTCATACGGACTGCTCATGTCGTGCCCCACTGATATACCGCACGACTGCGTCCAACAACTCTTTGGCTCCCACCGGCTTGACGAGATACGCCTTGGCACCCTGCCGCATCGCCCAGACACGATCAGTCTCGGTTGATTTGGAGCTACAGACTATGATGGGGATATGGCGGGTTGCCGGATTGCGGGTCAGTTCGCGCGTTGCCTGAAAGCCATTCAGCAAGGGCATAACGACATCCATCAGAATAATATCGGGCTGACAGGCCTGTGCTACGTCGATCCCTTCCTGGCCGTTGCAAGCCACGCTGACCAGGAATCCCTGGCGCTCCAACACCGAGGTGAATACGCGTGATTCAGTCAGGGAGTCATCAATAATCAGTACATGCTTCGCCACGGCTTATTCACTCCTGTGGTGAATGCGTGGCGTTATCCGCCGTGGCTGCCGGTTCTGCCTGTGGCAAAACATGGCTGTAAATGGCTGACAACAAATCCTGGCGTGTAAACGGTTTGGTCAGGTATTTGTCCGACCCCGCCAGGCGGCCACGTGCCAAGTCGAACAAACCGTCTTTACTCGACAACATCACCACCGGGATACTGCGGTAATTGCGGTTCGCCTTAATTAATGCACAGGTTTGATACCCGTCCAGGCGCGGCATCATGATGTCAACAAAGATAACATCCGGCTTGAACGCAGCAATAATCGGCAAAGCCTCAAAGCCGTCAGAAGCTGTGGTCACCCAACAGTCATATTCCGACAATAATGCTTCTGCGGTGCGCAGGATGGTTTTGCTGTCATCAATGATCAGCACTTTCAGGCCGGACAAATTACGGCCAGGAGAAACATGATTTGGATCTGACGTATTCACACGCGTCGCTCTTTTATATTTATAGTTATTTCTGAGGCAAGACGATCAAATCGGCAAGCCCATACTGTATACACGGCAAGGATACTCAGACGAATACCCTTTAATTCACAAATTCACAAGTCAAATTGGCAATTAATTTTTCTAATACTGTTCTAATACTCAGTGAAGAGTCTAAAGAATCTACACTATCTTACAAGTATCTTCTGACGAGCGTCACGCTACTGACAGCAAATGCATGACAGATTCGTCCACCAGGGTAAGGTGCGTAATCTCTGGCGCACAATTACGCCTGATTGGCAGGCCGGTCGTCCCCAGTCCCCGACTGGTATACACCCAGGACTGATTCACCCGGTACAAACCCTGCACATATTTTTTCCCCAGATAAGGTCGCACAAACGGCTTACCGGGTGAAACCTGCACCTGCCCGCCGTGCGTATGCCCGGAAAGCTGCAAGGAGATACGCGTATCATCGGCATACCAATCCATCATATCCGGCTCATGTGCCAACAAAATGACCGGTTTATCGCCCCGATGATTGGCCAGCGTCGCCTTGATGTCTGGCTTGCCCAGCCAGCCATCATCGATACCGGCCAGGTGCAGACAGGCATTTCCTACCTGCAAATCCAGGCCTTGATTGCGTAATACGTGAATACCGTGGCGGGTGAACGTTTCAACAATCAGATGTTCATCCGTCTTGATATCATGATTACCCAACACGGCAAAAATACCGTATTTAGCATTCAAGCGTGCCAACGCAGGCACCAGATCAAGAATATCGTTTTCATCATGCCAGACATAATCACCGGTCAGCACCACCAGATCAGGCTTGAGCAGATTGGTTTTAGCCACCGCACGTTCAATATGTTCGATCTGGGTGAAGGGCCGCAAATGCATGTCGGTCAACTGTACAATCGTAAAACCTTCCAGTGCAGGCGGCAGATTACGCACCGGTATGTCCGTAAATTCCTCAACCAGCCAACGGATCTCGTTTCGCCTGACTGCATGCCGGTCATCATGGAAGTAATTCATCTTCCCTATCCGGTTGAGCATTCGCTGAGGCGCTTTGGCCGCTGATTTGATCATGTACCACCTGTGCTGATGCACCCCCGCAGGAATGCTGCATAAAAATAGATTGTAACCGAGAATGGCACAGCAATCATTAACCTTGGCTGATGCACTGTTTTTGACCTTCCCCAAACAACAAAGCCGGGACTTCGCCCGGCTTTGTTGTTTAGTGTGGGTCTGTGTTGACCCTTTTCTATCGGGATAGTTCAGATAAACAGGCAAATATCTGATTCACCTGCAAATTCAAAGAAGGTAGCGGCACCACCGTATTCAATGCCATCCATGAACTCGGTGGGTTCCATGTCAAACAGATCGACGGTCATCTGGCAGGCAATAAACTTGACTTCAGCTTCCTGACATAAATCACGCAATTCGCCAAGCTCAACAACCCCTTTGCTGGCCATCTTCTTTTTCATCATTGCCGTCATCATACCCTGCATGCCGGGCAAGGCCTGCAATAAAACCGGCATCGGCATGGGCATCGGCATACCGGGATTACCCAGCGAGGTGACTTCCAGCTTCAGGTCTTTTTTCAGCAGCTGCAAGCCATAAAAGGTAAAAAATACCTCTACATCATAACCGAGGGCGGCGGCTGTTGAAGCCAGAATAAAGGGTGGATAACCCCAATCGAGGCTACCCTTGGTAGCAATAATCGCCAGTTTCTTCGTCATAACATCATTCCAGAACTATTTTCACTCATGAGCCACCCGCTACTGCCCATCTGTGCAGTGACGAAGACCCTCCTCTCCACATCAAGCCGCCACCGCAGGCGGCATAATCTTGAAACCAGACTGATACCAATGGGCAATACCACCACGCAGATTGATCGCTTCTATACCTGCATTCTGCTTAAGGAACATACAAGCCTGCGCAGACCGACTACCGCTGCGACAATAGAATACAATCTTTTCATCACCCGCGAGTTCGTTCATCCGCAGCGGCAAGGTGTGTAAAGGCAGAAATTCACCGCCCGCAATAATGCCCTGATTAAACTCGGCAGCCGTGCGTACATCAATCAAACGCACCTTTTCACCCGCCGCCAGCAGCGCCTGTAGCCCGGCAGCATCAACTTCAGTAATTCCATGCATAGGATAATTTGAACCTGCTTAAAACCCAATGAATATTAAACTATTATAATATACTAATCCCCACTCAGTACTGTCAAGCATTTCACCAAAAAATGGCAGATAACGAAACCAAACGGCTATAAAGTCCTCTATAATAAGACCCCATGAAACAAGGCAAGGAGTTGCCATGTCACTTTCCCGATTATGCAGCGTACTCGTGCTCGGTTTGGGCTTGTCTGCGAGCCTTGCCCAGGCGGAGCTAAAGCTCGACTTACCCAGCACAGACCTACCTGATCTGGGTAGCCCTGCCAGTGCTGCGCTCAGTACGACTGAGGAATTCGAGCTGGGCAAACAGCTATTACGCCAGGTACGCCGCCGCAGCCCCCTGATCGAAGACCCGGAACTCTCCGACTGGATACGCTCCTTAGGTAACCGCCTCGCACTCAACAGCGGCAACCGCAACGGCAATCTGTACTTTGTGATTGAAAACAGTCCTGACATCAATGCGCATACGCTGGCGGGGGGCGTGATTATTATCAATGCCGGGCTGATTCTCAACACCCAGTCGGAGAGTGAGCTGGCTGCGGTCATGGCGCACGAAATCGCGCATGTTTCACAGCGCCATATTGCACGCATGCTGGCCGAAAATCAGAGTAACCCACTGCTGACCGGCTTGGGGGTGCTCGCCGGAGCCGCCGTTGCCAGCCAAAGTCCGGATGCCGCACAGGCTATTATTACCGGCACCGTTGCTTTGCAGGCACACCAGCAAATTGTTTTTAGCCAACGGGCAGAATCTGAAGCTGACCGGGTGGGTCTGCGCATTCTGGCCGCCTCCCGGTTTGACCCGGCTGCCATGCCCTACTTTCTGGAAAAACTGGAACGCAGTGAAAGTGATCTCTACGGCGACATTAAAAAATACCTGCAGACTCATCCTTTGTCGATTGAGCGTCTCAGTGATACCCGTAGCCAAGCCAACCAGATGGGACGAATCACACCCAGCGAAGACAGCAGCTATCTGTTTGCCAGAGAAAAACTACGCTTGCTGACCGGGCAAAGCGCCAGCAGCCCACGACAGGCAGCACCCGCCAACTTGGGGAAATACACTCAAGCTTTGCAACAGGCACGCGCCGGCAACTATCAGGGCGTACTGCAAAACTTAGGCACGCAGGCCCATCAGCCTCCAGTTGCCCTGCTGATTGTGGAAGCACTGATGCACCTCAAGCGCTATCCGGAAGCAGAACAAGTGGCGCAGGCTTTGCAAAAACATTTTCCTGGTCAGGAAAGCGTTGCCTTGGCATTGGCAGAAGCACAGGCTGCAAATAACCGGAAGCCTGAATCAATCCAGACTTTAATACGGGTAAATACCTCGGAAAGCACCAGCATGGTATTTTTTGAAACTGCACAGCGTATTGCCCAACAGGCTGGCTATCCGGCAGAGGCCACGTTATTCAATGCTGAACGCAGTATTCGCATCGGTGAATACGAACGTGCCAAAGCCACCCTGGAACAAGCGGCCAGCCTGCAAACCGCTCATCCACAAACCCTCGCCAACATCCGCAATCGCTTGCGGGATCTTGCCCAAATGGACGCCATGCACAAACTCCTGAAAGATCAATAAGCTTGGCATGACTCAATATATACGCCTGCTTTACAATGATATAACCCAATGGGGGTAGGCCACCTTAAATCATCAAGATTTCTTTGCGTAGCCAGAAAGCTTGTTGTAAGCTGCAAAGCAGAATTTGATTTATCTCAATTATTTACAGCATTGATTGTCCTTGGATTGTCGCTAAAAATGCATTCCATAAAAATGACAGTCATGCGCATCCACTTCGAGTTTGTCTAGAGAGGAGACTAACCATGCAGAAGATGCTTCGCATGCTCGCAGTATCAGCGTCGCTTGCGACTCTCGCTACTTTCACCACCCTGTCATCCGCGCAGGCAGCCGATGCTGCCGCCGCAGTCAGCGAAGAAGCACTCGCACAGGGCAAAGAAATTGCCTTTGACATGTTTAAAGGTAATTGCCTGGCCTGTCACATGATGGCGGGCGGCGAATTGCCCGGCAACATTGGCCCACCACTGATCGCAATGAAAGTACGCATTCCAGACCGCGCCAAGCTGCGTGGCCAAATCGGTGATGCACGGACTGCCAACCCTGACACCATCATGCCTCCTTTCGGGGCACACGGGATGCTGACAGAGGCTGAACTTGACCTGGTCACTGATTATATTCATTCCCTGTAAGTTATTTTGGAGACATTTATGAAACGTAGAACTTTCCTGCAAGGCACCCTTGCCGCCAGCGCTGCCGGTGTAGCGGCCAGTGCTGGCTTGCTGACATCCGGAGTCGTGCTGGCTGCTGATGATGCTCCCAATGCATTCACTGCAACATCCATGGAGGATGCACTGGCCATCATGGGCGTCACCCCAGAGGAATCGAGCGACATCAGTATCAAAGCGCCTGAAATCGCCGAAAACGGTGCGGTTGTACCCGTCACTATTTCCACTTCCATCAAGGGAGTGTCTGAAATCATGATCATGGTGGCCGGCAACCCGACACCCCTCGCCGCTGTCTTCAGACTGCCTGAGGGTACTGAGCCTACTGCATCAACCCGGATCAAAATGGGTAAAACTTCGGATGTAGTCGCACTGGTCAAGGCGGGTGACAAGACTTACTCGGCAAAACAGGAAGTAAAGGTCACCATCGGTGGTTGTGGCGGTTAACGGATTCAGGAGCAATAGACAATGGCAATCAAATTAAAAGCGAAAGAAAAAGACGGCAGTGTTGAAGTCAAGGCTCTGATGAGTCATCCGATGGAAACGGGCCAACGCAAAGATTCAAAAACCGGCGAGAAAATTCCGGCACATTTCATTAACAAGGTGGAAGTCACTGCGGGCGATAAAGTGGTCTTAAGTGCCGATTGGGGGCCATCCATCTCCGCCAACCCCTATTTGTCCTTCAGTTACAAGGGGGCAGCCGGTGACAAGATAAAACTGACCTGGACTGATAATAAAGGGGAGACCGACTCTGCTGAAACAGACGTTGGCTGATCAACCCACCAGGAGGGGAAAATCTGTATGCTAAAACTACACATCGCTTTGGTAACGGTCTGCGCCGTTACCGTCTCTGCAATGACCGCCGCTCAGGCAACCCCTGAGGAAGACCGGGTGGCATTGCAGAAATTCTTTACTGACAAGTATAAAAATATCGACATCAATGACTACAAAAACGGGGCTTACATCTTCAGCGAGGATGCCCGTTCCCAATGGGAAGCCATGGAAGAGTTCCCGCCTTACGAGGATCAACTCGCTGAGGGTGAAACACTGTGGTCAACACCGTTTGCAAATGGCAAAAGCTTCAAGGATTGCTTCGGTGAAGAGGTCGACAAGATACAAGTAAAATACCCCATGTATGACGAGGCCAAAGACACCATTCTAACGGTAGAAAGTGAGATTAATACTTGCCTGGAAGCTAATGGTGAAGACCCTTTGAAGTACAAGAAAGGTGACATGGCATCATTGTCTGGTTACATTGCTTCACAGGCACGCGGCCAGAAAATTGACGTTAAGATCCCTAACGAAAAAGCGCAAGCCTGGTATGACAAGGGCAAGGCCTTCTTCTACGCCAAGCGCGGGCAGCTCAATATGTCCTGTGCAGATTGCCATGTCAGTTATGCCGGTTCGCGCATCCGGGCGGAGATTCTTAGCCCGGCCATAGGGCAAGTCACCAACTTCCCGACTTACCGCGCCAAATGGGGTCAGTTGGGCACCTTGCACCGCCGTTATAGTGGCTGCAACGAACAGGTGCGCGCCAAACCCTTCGCGGCACAAAGCGATGAGTACAAGGCACTTGAATACTTCCATACCTACATGTCCAATGGCCAGGAATGGAACGGCCCTGCCTTCCGCAAATAGACTGCACCCGCGCTAACCCGCTGCCGGGCAGCCAGACATAACAAAGGCGCATGATGCGCCCTTGTTATTTATTTTCACCCAAGTCAGTTGCTTATGAGTAGCAATAACTTATTTACACTCCCCACCAGGTACAAAGCCCATCACCCGTGGGTCAGAACAGGCCTTGCAGTCATTGCCGTAAGTTGCCTGTTCTGCTGACGGGCATGGCGCCGTGATACAGCGCAAACCGTTATCACGGGCAGCACAAACCGGTGCATATAGCTCATAACAGATTTCAGGGCGCGGCGTATGGCATTGTACAAACCCGGGTGCCGCCGTGTTGAGCGGCAAAAGTACCGGCGACGGCTTGGCATCTTCCCTTGCCACCAGATCGACACAAGCCGTCAACACCCCTATTGCCAACACTGCCGCCAATACGGACAGGCTCTTTGACATCGTTCTCATAACTCACCTCGTAGTTCTCGCAAATCGTTTCTTTGTATGTCTCTTCGGGCCTCTTGCAGCCCCCCGCCGGAACACGTACCCTAAGCCACTGATTACCCGCACTCGCATGGAGCTGACAATGAATCTGGAATATGCACGCCTCAATATGATCGAGCAGCAGATTCGTCCTTGGGCCGTATTGGATCAGACCACACTGGACACCTTAAGGTTTCTTCCCAGAGAAAAATTTGTCCCGCCTGCATGGTATAAACTGGCCTTTGCTGACATCGAAATCCCGTTGGGGCACGGCGAAAGCATGATGCATCCACGGGTCGAAGCGCGCATGCTCCAGGCACTCCGTATCCAGACAGACGATCAATGCCTCGAAATCGGCACCGGCAGCGGGTTTGTGACCGCCTGTATGGCACAAATGAGTGAACACGTCGACAGCATCGACTTGTACCGAGACTTCTCAAAACAGGCTGAGCTTAATCTGGCTGCACAAGGCATCACCAATTTCAACCTGTATACTGATGATGCCGCCCAAGGCTGGAACGGCCTGCCGGGTAAACATTATGACGTTATCGCCGTCACCGGCTCTGTCCCGGAAATAGCACAGGCCTTCGAGCAACGGCTCGCCATCGGCGGACGCCTGTTTGTCGTTGTTGGCCAGCGTACTGCCATGCATGCACTTCTGGTTACCCGCGACAGTGAAGACGAGTTTAGCCGAAAAACCCTGTTCGAAACCCACTTAAAACCGCTCACCGGTAGTGAAACTCCGCCCTCTTTTCATTTCTAAACGGATACCCCCCCATGCGCAGCCTGACACCTGCTGAATTACTCGCTGAACTGAAACACAACCCTGACAGTTTACAGATACTGGACGTGCGTGAGCCTTGGGAGTATGCCCTTGTTCATCTGGACACATCCACGCTAATACCATTGGGGGAATTAATGAATAATATGGAAAATTTACCCAAAGATCAGCCCATCGCTGTGCTTTGTCACCATGGAGTTCGGAGTGCACATGCCTGCTATCTGCTTGAAAGGGCAGGATTTGAGGCGATTAACATTACAGGCGGCATTGACCGCTGGGCACAGGATCTTGATCCGTCCATGCCAACTTATTAAATATCAATCTGTAATTATGTGCTAAACAGATATAATGTCCGCCAGTTACGCTAACAGGGCGTGTTCAA
Source organism: uncultured Thiothrix sp. (assembly GCA_964293125.1). GTDB lineage: Bacteria > Pseudomonadota > Gammaproteobacteria > Thiotrichales > Thiotrichaceae > Thiolinea. The sequence goes on from CAXYXY010000029.1 coordinate 45,148, forward strand.
GATTGGAATGATTATGAAAAGAGCAATATTAACAAGTACTGTCGCACTGGGTCTTCTGAGCAATCTGGCTTATGCTGAAAACTTCCTGCAGGTTTACCAGCACGCCAATGCTTACGATGCACAACTCAAATCAGAGGAAAGTGGCTATCTGGCCACACTGGAAAACAAACCACAGGCGCTGGCCGGAAAAAAGCCACAGGTTAATTTTAGCGCAAGTGCGGGCTTAAGTCAGACCTTCACCTTGTACGATGGCAAAACCAATGGCGATGCGAACACCAGTGGCAGCCTGACCGGCAGTTACAATTTGAATGTCACCAAGTCTGTCTATAACCGGGCATTGGATGCCCAGATTGACAAAGTTGACTCAGCGATTGTCCAGGCCAAGATTCAATTGGATGGTCAGCGCCAAGCCATCATTCTGCGGGTAGCACAACCCTACTTCAGCTATTTACTGGCGGAAGACAACTTCCAGCTAGCCAACTCTGAACAAGCCGCGTTCAAACGTCAACTGGATCAGGTCAATGCCTATTTCGAGGCAGGGCGCTCGGCGATTACGGATGTGCGCGAGTCGGAAGCGAGTTATAACCAGTCAGTCGCCCGTGCCGTCGGTGCGCGCAAAGACCTTGATATTGCCCGCGAGAATTTGCGTGTTCTGACCGGTCAATCCTACCAAAGCCTGTTTGGGCCACAGCCTAATATGCCACTGGCCATTCCTGCGCCACAAAAAATAGAAGCCTGGGTAGAAACCGCGAAAAAATCCAGCAAGACTCTGCAGGCAGCACGCCAGGCGATTGAAGTGGCGCAAAAAGAAATCGACATCCAGCGCAGCAGTGAACGCAACCCAGTGGTAAGTATTTACGCAGGCCATACTGGCAGTTTCAGCGAAAGCAGCAGCTCGTCACTGGATCCACGCAGCTTAGGTGCCAATGTCGGTATTCAGGTGAATATCCCGCTTTATCAGGGCGGCACCGTACCTTCAAAAATCCGCCAGGCACAACATCAGTTTCGTCAGGCCGAGCAACAGTATGAGTACCAAGAGCGCCTGATTGAGCAACAGGTACGCAGTGCTTATGTCAGCATCGAAGCGACCATCAGCCAGGTCAAGGCGCAGCAACGCGCCCTGATCTCTGCCCAAACAGCCGCTGATGCCACCAAAGTAGGCTTTGAAGTAGGCACCCGGACTGCCGTTGACGTGCTGATCGCGCTGCAACAGGTTTTCTCTGCGCGCCGTGACTATGCCAGCTCACGCTATAACTACCTGTTAAGCACTTTGCAACTGCGGGATGCCGCCGGTACCATCTCCGAGAATGATGTCAGGCAAATGAGCGCCTTGCTGAACAAGAAATACTGATAAAACCTTAGCCAAACCCAATCAAGCATTATCGGTGTAAGCAAAAGCCCTGTAACTGACTGGATACAGGGCTTTTATCGCTGGTTAACCTGTTAACTGTTAACGTTTCCTGCCCAAACTGACCGCCAATAGCCCAGTCAGCACTAACAAAAATAGTGAATCCAGACTGCCACCACCGCCATTACTGCCACTGCCCGTATCTGCCGACTTCACACTCACTTTGACTGACTTATTGGCACTCAAGCCGGTGTCATCGGTGAGCGTCAGCCTGAACTGCAAAGGCTCAGTCAAAGCCAGCGCAGGTGCAGTAAAACTGGCCGTGGCCGTATTTTTACCCGCAAGCGTAACCGTCTCACCGGCCAGCTGTGTCCAAAGATAGCGCACGATCTTGCCACCATAGCTATCATCACTGCTAGCGCTGCCATCCAGAGTCACACTGGCCCCCGGATCAACCCTGCCATTATCCCCAATAATGGCAATGCTAGCGGTGGGCGCAGTAGCTACTGCTTTGACCGCCTGAAAGGCATCGAGCAAACCGGCACCACAAGTATCCGTCGTACACACACAGGCAATATCCTGATTAGCATTGCAACCATCCGCCTGCTTGGAACCCGCTATAGCGGTAGGGAAAGGGCGCGCCGCCGCCGTCAGTTTGGCCTGCAGCAAATCTGGCAACGTCTCAGGTGGTACCAGCTGTGCATTACGCAAAAGCGGGTTCGCCGCCAGCATCAAAGCCAGCACCCCCGACACCTGCGGGGCAGACATGCTGGTGCCATCCTCCGCCTTGACAATATCCTCATCCGGCGCACGCAGGCCACTGTTCAAAGTAGACAAAATCGCCTTGCCCGGTGCGGCAATGTCCGTGATCACACCAAAATTGGAAAAGGGAGCGCGTGCCCCATCCTGCATAACAGCGGCTACCGCAATCACACCTTTGCAGTTGGCCGGGGCTGAACCTTCCACATTGCGGTTCTCGTTACCGGCAGCCACGACTACAGTAACACCCTTGTTGCGCACCGCATCCACCGCCGCCTGCTCAGTGCGGGCACAGGCTTCAAAGCCATTAGTCCCCAGACTAAGATTCAGCACCTGCGCTGGGTTGGCATTGTCCGCCACACCCGGCACTGACTCACCCGCCGCCCAAAGCATCCCGTCGACTTCATCTGACAAGTTGCCCGCCGCATCCGACAGAATCCGCACGGCAAGGATACGCGTATTCCAACCGGTACCCGCCACAAACTGGCCATTATCCGGGGTAGCGGCCACCAAACCGGCCACATGCGTACCATGCCAGACGCTATCGCCACCCCGCGCATCCACCGCCGTCCCCGGATCAGAAGGATCAGCGTCCCGCCCATCACCATCATTAGCCAATTCCGGGTCACTGATCATGTCATACCCGGCTTTCTGCGCCCCGCCGCCCACCAGATTCGCCTGTAAATCGGTATGCGTGGTGACGCCCGAATCCAGTACACCCACAATGACATCGAGACTACCTTTGGTAATATCCCAGGCATTCACCAGATTAGCCGCACCCGCAAAAGCCGCCGGTGACTGCAAATGCCATTGTTGGGAAAAATCCGGGTCAGACGGGCGAGTGATCTTCAGGTAACGCTTGCTATCCGGCTCGACATACTCAATCTCAGGATTAGCCGCCATCACGGTCTCTGCATAAAGACGGGCATCGGCATCACTCATCGGATAGGGCAATTTCAGGACATGCGCACCCAATACCGATGCCATTGCCCGCTGGTAGCTGACCTGTACCCCGGTACTCTCGGCCACACTCCTGACTGCACGCGCCTGAACTTCAGCGACCGGCATTCGCGCCTGAACATCAGGGCGATATTTCAAGATCAGCTGGTCGACTTCATCCTGCGCATAACCCAGCGAAGACAGCAACAAACACACTGCCCCCACTGCTCCTATTTTATACCGTTGCATCCCAACACTCCTCAATCAGTGAATCAGCATTAAAGGGTCAACAACTCATAACCCCCTCTAAACCCGCCTAGTAAAGCTGACGGACAGTATCAGGCTCGGCGTATTCAACATCCGCCCGCTCAGTCAGCGCCGCCGTCAAGGTGGTGGCATCCTCCGTACTCAATGGCGGATTCAAGCCCAGCACATGCGCACCCAAACTCATCGGGCGCAGATAAGACAGGGTGGCCAGCGTAACGCCTGCCTGCAACTGCTGGATATAAGCCGGGCTGAGTTGTTGCTGTGCATCCAGCGGCACAGTGGCGGCGGGTTTCAGAATGATCTGCGTGATCAGCCGGGTGTGGGTAGAGTCGGTCAGGTCGGTCATTACACATCCTTGGGTAACGGGCACGCTAAGCGTAAATAACAAAAACAGGGAGGCCAGCTGCAAGACCTTCATGGCAAAGCCCTCAACAAAACTATCGAAGATCATTCCAGTATAAATGAAAAAACCCGCTGCAGTAGCTAACTGCAACGGGTTTTTAGTGAAGCTCAGGCCATCAGCCGTATTAAGTTAAGCGGCGGCTTTGGTCGCACGCTTGCGTTCATGTTCCAACAGGAAACGCTTGCGGATACGAATGCTTTGTGGCGTTACTTCGACCAGTTCATCATCACCGATGAATTCCAGCGCCTGCTCCAGCGTGTAACGGATTGGCGAGACCAGAATCAGGTTCTCGTCCGTACCGGAAGCGCGGATGTTGGTCAGCTGCTTGGCCTTCAGCGGGTTAACGATCAGGTCGCTGTCACGGCTGTGAATCCCGATCACCATGCCTTCATACACCTCTTCCGCATGGCCGATAAACAGCTTGCCACGCTCCTGCAGGTTAAAGAGTGCATAAGCCAGCGCCTTGCCCGTCGCATTCGCGATCAGCACGCCATTGATGCGCTGCCCAATCCGGCCTGGCTTGTAAGTACCGTAATGATCGAAAGTATGATACAGCAGACCCGTACCTGACGTAGTCGTCATAAATTCAGTCTGGAAACCGATCAGACCACGGGATGGAATTATGTATTCCAAGCGTACCCGGCCTTTACCATCCGGTGACATATTTTTCAGATCACCCCGGCGACTCCCCATCTTTTCCATGATGGCACCCTGGTTTTGCTCTTCAATGTCGAGCGTGACACTTTCAAACGGCTCCTGCCGTTCACCGTCGATGACACGAATGATGACTTCCGGACGGGAAACCGCCAGTTCATAGCCTTCACGCCGCATGTTTTCAATCAGGATACCCAAATGCAGCTCACCGCGCCCGGAAACACGGAATTTCTCCGGATCATCCGTCGGCTCAACGCGCAAGGCGACATTGTGCAACAGCTCCTGCTGCAAACGCTCCTGCAAACGACGGGATGACGTGCCAGTTTTGACTTCCTTGCCCGCGAACGGCGAGGTATTCACCTGGAAGGTCATGGTCACGGTCGGTTCATCGATCAGCAAAGCGGGCAAAGCACTCACATTGTCCGCATCACACAAGGTGTCAGAGATAAACAGTTCATCCATCCCGGAGAAAGCAATAATATCCCCGGCTTGGGCTTCTGGCACTTCAACCCGATCCAGACCATTAAAGCCCAGAATTTTCAGGATACGGCCATTGCGTACTTTGCCATGAATATCGATGGCTTTGATCTGGGTATTGGTTTTGATCCGGCCTTGCTTGATCCGGCCAATACCGATAATCCCGAGGTAAGGGTTATAATCCAACTGGCTGACCTGGAGCTGAAACGGTGCATCCGGGTCAACGTCTGGCGCGGCCACATGATCGATAATCGTCTCAAACAAAGGATCCATGTTGCCTTCGGTAACGCTTTCGTCCATTCCGGCAAAACCATTCAGGGCAGACGCATACACAATCGGAAAATCCAGCTGTTCGTCAGTAGCCCCGAGATTGTCAAACAGTTCAAATACCTGATCAACGGCCCAATGTGGGCGGGCACCCGGACGGTCAATCTTGTTGATGACAACAATGGGGCGCAGGCCATGTGAAAAAGCCTTCTGGGTAACAAACCGGGTCTGCGGCATCGGGCCATCCACGGCATCGACCAGCAACAAAACCGAGTCGACCATCGACAGAACACGCTCAACTTCACCACCAAAGTCAGCATGCCCTGGGGTGTCCACAATATTAATACGGTATTCAATATTGTCTTTCGGGTTTGTCCAGCGCAAGGCAGTGTTCTTGGCCAGAATCGTAATGCCCCGCTCTTTTTCCAGCGCATTGGAGTCCATCATGCGTTCGGAAACCTCGGCACGCGCATCTAAAGTACCGGATTGTTGGAGAAGTTTATCCACCAGCGTAGTCTTCCCATGGTCAACATGGGCGATGATGGCGATATTGCGGAGATTCTGGATCACAACATTAATACTCAGGCGAACAAAAAGAAGCGGATTATACTCCTACTCGTTATTAACTTCATGATTTTTTTTGCTGCGACGCACAACGACAATATTTTAGACAGTCGTCACCGATCTTGTCATTCACGCCTTTCATCCATGTTCAGGCAGCCAATCCTCTGATTCAAACCCACTATGAATAATGGCTTTGCTGATTCTTTGCTGATTGCCACTTATTACAAACACTCCAGGATAAGTTCTATGAAACATCAAAACTTCCCTTTTCCCCCGTTGGCCGGTCTGCTGGCCTGCCTGTTGACCAGCAGCGTCTCTGCGGGCGGCGTCTCACCCTTTTATCTCGGTGCTGGCATTGGTGCCAGCAACTCGGACAATAGCTCGGAACAATTCGATAACCAGGGCGTCTGCACCAGTGCAGGCAACGCCAACCAAACCTGCACCCGTGACGAACATGACAACGGTGGCCATATCTACGGTGGCTTCCAGCTGAGTGAGAGTATTGCCGTCGAAGCGGGCTATGTGAATATGGGCAATACGGCAGACTACCACTATTCTGACCCGATTACTGTCCAACAGAAAACAGACGGATTCACCCTGACCGGCGTTGTCAAACAACGCATCAGCCAGACCTCACCCATATCGGTCTATGGCAAGGCGGGCGTGGTGCGCTGGAGCAGTGAAGCAACAGTAAAAAGCGATAATCCGGCAGTCAATAGTGCGACGGTCAAACAACACGGTATTGACCCGACCGTTGGCGTTGGCGTTGAGTATGACGTTAACCAGAACATGTCGGTACGGGCAGGCTGGGATCGTTACTATAACGTCGGCGAGAAAGACACCCTGCTCCAGTTCAATGACTCAACCACTGCGGCTGAAGTGAATACACTGAAAACTAATGTGGATGTTATTTCTGCCGGTATCCAGTACGACTTCTTATAAGCTAACACCGGCAGGCATAGGCGGCATGTGTAAGTGTAAGGTGTGGCGTATTTAAAACGAGAGCGGCATACCTGCCCTCTCGTTCTCGATCCATGCCTCGACTTCCCTGATCAGTTCTTCCGGGTTACGCCCTTGTGGGCTAACTGGCTTGCCGATGCTCACTGTGATTTTTCCCGGCTTTTTGATATAAGAATGCCGTGGCCAGCTCGCGCCTGAGTTATGAGCGACGGGTATAATCGGGTAGCCCGTGGTGACTGCCATCACCGCCCCCCCTACCTTATAGCCAACTTTGACCCCGGGCAGAACGCGCGTACCTTCCGGGAAAACCACAATCCAGATGCCTTCGTCCAGTCGTTCCTTACCCTGTGCCTTGATTTGATCCATCGCATTGCGCCCGGCAGAACGGTCGATTGCAATGGGCTTGACCAGCGCCAGCCCCCAGCCAAAAAAAGGTACTTTCAATAGCTCACGTTTGGCCACCCAACTAATCGGCGAGAACAGTTGCGCCAGCGCCAGCGTCTCCCAGGTTGACTGGTGGTTGGCCATCACAATCCCGGCACCCGTCTGTGGAATGTTTTCCCGCCCACGGACTTCGTAACTCACCCCGCAGGTCAGGCGCAACCACCAGAGATTCAAGGTGCTCCAGCTGACCAGAATTTTGTAGCGGCGCAGGTAAGGAACCACAATCAGCAACGGTGACAGCAAGCCGTAGGCCATCGTACTCAAGGCAAAACCGAACCAGAACACCGTAGCACGCGCGCCCAGCCATAAGGTTTCCAGCTTACTCATCTTCATGCCTCCGTTGGGCTTACTGATTTACCTGCGTTATCAATAACTGCTGCAAACGCTGCAACGCCTGCCCACGGTGACTGATGCGATTTTTTTCCGCTGGTGCCAGTTCTGCCGCACTGCAATGGTGAGTGGGCACATAAAACAGCGGGTCATAACCAAACCCCTGCTCACCCTGTAAGGCTGGCAAAATCCTGCCTTCCCAACTGGCTTCGGCAATCAGCGGCACCGGGTCAGCGGCATGGCGCATAAAAACAATGCAACATCGAAAGCGGGCGGTGCGTTCATCCTGTGGTACGTTCTGCAGCGCCTGCAACAAACGGGCGTTATTCGCCGCATCATTGCGCGGTTCACCCGCATAACGCGCCGAATAGATACCCGGCTGCCCTTGCAATGCATCGACCACCAGCCCCGAATCATCGGCTATCGCGGGCAAACCGGTTTGTTCGGCGGCACTGCGTGCCTTCAAAATAGCATTTTCGACAAAACTCAGGCCGGTTTCTTCGACTTCCAGAACCTTCAGCTGAGCCTGACTGATAATCTCGAACCCGAAATCAGCCAACAAAGTGTCAAATTCCCGCAGCTTACCCGCGTTACCGGTCGCTAACACCCATTTTTGCAGTTTTTGCATACTCACTCTGCCAAAGCCGCATTTTGCGCCTGAATGATTTCCTGAATACCTTTCTCCGCCAGGCGCAGCAACGCATCCAGCTCATCACGCCGAAAAGCATGCCCTTCAGCCGTGCCCTGCAATTCGATGAATTGACCCGCCTCATTCATAACCACATTCATATCGGTTTCCGCATTGGAATCTTCCGGGTAATCCAGATCCAGCACCGGCACACCTTTATAAATACCGACGGAGACTGATGAAACATAGCCATGAATCGGGTTTTTCTTGATTTTGCCACGTTTCAACAAAGCCGCCACTGCGTCTTGGAGAGCCACATAAGCACCACTGATTGAGGCCGTGCGCGTCCCACCATCCGCCTGGATCACATCGCAATCCAGCGTAATCTGCCGCTCACCCAAGGCCTCCATATCCACCACTGCCCGCAAGGAGCGCCCAATCAGCCGCTGGATTTCCATGGTACGGCCAGACTGTTTGCCCCGCGCTGCCTCCCGCTGCACGCGGGTATTGGTCGAACGTGGCAACATGCCATATTCAGCCGTCACCCAGCCCTGCCCTTTGCCCTTGAGAAAGGGGGGAACACGTTCTTCTACTGTCGCAGTACATAATACTTTGGTGTTACCAAACTCGACCAGCACCGAGCCTTCGGCATGGCAAGTGTAGTGGCGGGTGAATTTGACGGGGCGCATCTGATCGGGTTGACGTCCGCTAGGCCTCATTTAAATATCCTTGGCTGTGTAAAAAGCGCCTGATTATACCCTTAAGGCGTGCTTGCATAGCAACAAACCCGGCAGATTGCCTGCCGGATCTGATAAAACAGTTACACTTTTTCCAGCAACAGACTACCGCTGCTCATACCCTTGGGTTGGGGTAAACCCATTAACTGCAAAACGGTCGGGGCAAGATTACTCAACCCACCGCCGGTTGACAGCCGCCAATGTGACTCATCCATCACCAGACACGGCACCGGATAAACCGTGTGTTGCGTGTTCGGCTCCCCCGTCAGCGGGTCAGTGTATTCGTCACAGTTGCCATGATCCGCAGTCAGTAATACCGAATAGTCATGTTCAACCGCCGCATCCAGCACCCGCCCGACTTCACGATCCAGCGCTTCTACCGCCTTGATCACAGCGGCAGGCACACCGGTATGCCCGACCATGTCGCCATTCGCAAAATTGACGACAATAAAGCCATATTCGTTTTTGGCCAGCGCCGCAATCACCGTATCCGCCACTTCAGCCGCACTCATTTCCGGCTGCAAGTCATAGGTTTCAATACGCGGGGAGGCAATCACCTGCCGGTCTTCACCTGCATACGGCTCTTCACGACCACTGTTGAAAAAGAAAGTAACGTGCGCATACTTTTCGGTTTCCGAGCAATGGAACTGCTTGTGCCCGGCTTCACTGATCGTCCGCGCCAAATTGGTGGTCGGACGGTCAGGGGCAAACATAATCGGGAGTGGGTATTGCTTGTCATACTCGGTCAGCGTGGTCAGCGCAACCGGCTGGAAATCACCGCGCTCAAAACCCGTGAACTCGGGGAGTGCCAGCGCTTCCGACATTTCACGCGGGCGGTCATTCCGGAAATTAAAGAACAATACCTGATCATCAGCCTGCATGCGCTCGGCACCGCTGAGCACATAAGGCTTGATGAACTCATCGCCCTCGTCTTTTGCGTAAGAATCATCAATCGCCGCCAGCACATCAGCAGCCGGTGTACCGATACCCTGCACATAAGCATCCCAGGCGACCTTGACCCGATCCCAACGCTTGTCCCTGTCCATGGCATAGAAACGCCCACACACCGTTGCAATCTGCCCGCCGGTTTCAGCCAGAATGGCTTGCAGACGGCTCATAAACTGTTTGGCAACGCGCGGCGCAGTATCACGCCCGTCGGTAATCGCATGCACCATCGGTGTGACTTTGTGTTGTTTACACAGGCGCAACAGGGCTTCAAGGTGATTCAGGTGGCTATGCACCCCACCATCCGAGACCAGGCCGATCAGATGCAAAGGTCTGCCGCTACTGGCCGCCTTGTCCAGTGCTGCCAACAAGGCCGGATTCTGCGCCAGACTGCCATCAGCAATCGCATCATCAATCCGCACCAGATCCTGCCGCAGGATAGACCCACAACCAATCGTCATGTGCCCGACTTCGGAATTACCCATCTGCCCATCCGGCAAACCGACCGCACGCCCGGAGGCCTGCAGGGTAGTATGCGGGTATTTGCCGAAGTATTCGTCAAGACGCGGGGTGTCCGCTTCATGCACTGCATTGTATTTTTTGCTGGGGTTTACCCCAAAACCATCCATAATAATCAGGATGGTTTTACGCCGTGGTGGCAGCTTGCTTTGTTCAGTCATATAAAAACCTTCAATGAACTTATCAATAAACTGATGTCACTCATGTTACTCAACATTGTGTACTTGGGTTTTTATTGCCATTGTTATTAGTTATTTATCTTTAGTTATTTATCTTTGTCAGCACTATCAGTGCGCGTATCACCATCACCGGCTGCAAAACGGCCTTGCTCATCCAAGGCAGCCTGTTCGGCTTCGGCACGTTCCATTTCCGCATCCAGCTCTTCATCACTCAAGTGACCGTAATCACCTTCTTTTGTGCCTGCCGAATCCGTTTCTTCAAAGAGATAAGAATCATCTTCCCAGTTCTCAGCGGCTCCGGCACTGGCAGCAGCTGTAGCACTGGCGGCCATGACGCTACTGCTAGCAGCCGACTGGGCAGGTTTCGCCGGGGTCGAAGCCTGATCCTCAGCTGCTTCGAATTTATCACGCGCCGCCCGCGCCCGCTCAATCTGCTTGTGGAACAGGCCACTCGCCAGCAGACCCACCTCAAATAAAATCCACATCGGCACAGCCAGCATAATCTGCGAGAGCACGTCTGGCGGCGTCAACAACATGCCAATGGTGAAGGCGGCAACAATCACATAAGGGCGTGACTTGGCAAGCTCTTCACGGGTCATCATCCCGGTGCCGATAATCAGGATAGTCGCTACCGGCATCTCAAAGCCAAACCCGAAGGCCATGAACATCATCATCACGAAATCCAGGTATTCGGAAATATCCGGCGTAACATCCACATTACTCGGCGCAAAGCCGGGCAAAATACTGAAAATCATCGGTAATACAAAAAAATAGGCAAACGCCATACCCAGATAAAACAATATCACACTCGACAATAACAACGGAGTCACCAGCTTTTTTTCGTGCTGGTACAAACCCGGTGCTACAAACCCCCAGAGCTGGTAAAGCACATACGGCAAGGCCAGCACAAAGGCTACCATCAAGGCCAGTTTGTAGGGAATAAAAAACGGTGAGGCCACACTGGTCGCAATCAGTTTTTGCCCTAGTGGCAACTGGCTAACCAGTGGGTCGGACAGCAGGTTATACAGATCCTGTGCAAACGGCATCAGCACCAGAAAGACAATACCAATCGCCAACACCATTCGCAGCAAACGGTCGCGCAATTCAAACAGGTGGGTCAGAAAACCTTGCTCCTGTTCGGGTTTTTGTTCCTGGTCAACCATGATTAGGGCTTGTTATCCGGTAGTTCTGGCGAGTGGGGTGAGGGTGCTGCTTCCAGTGGTGGCGCACTGGCACTCGCGGCGGGCGGCGTTTTGCTGGCAGCTTGCTGCACGGCTTCGCGAGTAGAGGTGTCGATCAGCTGTTCAGTGTCTCTGATCCCTTGGCGTACTTCGTCGGTTTTGTTCTGCATGATGTTGCGCAGTTCGCGGATTTCCTGTTCCTGCTTGGACAGTATCCCGCGCAGTTCCTCGGCGTGCAATTCACGCTCAATATCGCTGCGGGTCGTGGCAATAAATGCACGCGCCTTGCCGACAAAGCGTCCCAGCTTGGAAGCCAAACCGGGCAGGCGTTCAGGGCCAATCACTAATAAAGCGATCACCCCCACCAACAGCATTTCAGGAAAACTGGCATCAAACATACAATGGGTACGCCTTTAACCTAGACTTTGTCTTTGTGTTTTACTTCGGCGTCAATAACGCGTCCGTTGTCGTCGTGTGCAACTTTTTCCTGTGACTGTGGCTGCTCATCGCTGCTACTGTCATCTTTCATCGATTTCTTGAAACTGTTGAACGCACCACCCAAATCGCTACCCATGTTACGCAAGCGCTTGGTGCCGAACAGCACCAAAATAATGACCAGAATGATCAGCAATGACCACGGACTGATTCCACCAAAACCCATAATATATTCCTCAGTTATTCCTTACGGCTGGCTTTCTCAGCCAGACCCGACAAACCAAACCGGCGCTCCAGCTCGGCCAGAACCGCGTTGGGATGTAAATCCTGTTGTGCCAGCAAAACAAGCGTATGAAACCACAAATCCGCGACTTCATATACTATTTTTTCTTTGTCGCCATCCTTGGCCGCCATCACCGTCTCGGTGGCCTCTTCGCCCACTTTTTTCAGGATGCTGTCCAAACCCTTGGCATAAAGCCTGGCGACATAAGAACTGTCCGGTGCGGCCTGCTTGCGCTCTTCGAGTACAGCAGCCAATTGTGAGAGTACGTCATTATTCATAGTGGGGGCATTATATCCGCTTACAAGCGCATTTCTATACCTTGTTCAGCCATAAACTGCTTGGCTTCACCCACGGTATACTCACCAAAGTGAAAAATACTCGCCGCCAACACCGCGTCCGCCTTGCCTTTGAGCACGCCGTCCGCCAGATGTTGCAGATTGCCCACCCCGCCGGAAGCGATCAGTGGAATATTCACCCGCTCACTGATAGCCGCCATCAGCTCCAGATCAAAACCTATTTTGGTGCCATCCCGATCCATGCTGGTGACTAACAACTCACCCGCTCCGTAATCCGCCATCTTCTGCGCCCATGCCAATGCATCAATCCCGGTCGCCTTGCGTCCACCATGTGTGAAAATTTCCCAGCGCAATGGCTCACCCACTGCACTGACCCGCTTGGCATCAATGGCCACCACGATGCATTGTGAACCGAAATAATCAGTCGCTTCTCTCACCAGCTCCGGGTTAAATACCGCCGCCGTATTAATCGCCACTTTGTCCGCCCCTGCATTCAGCATACGGCGCACATCCTCCAGCTTGCGGATGCCACCGCCCACGGTCAGCGGGATAAAGACTTGTGAAGCTACCGCCTCGACCACATGCACAATGGTTTCACGGTGGTCTGAACTGGCAGTGATGTCGAGGAACGTGATCTCGTCGGCACCTTCCCGATTATAGCGGGCAGCAATTTCCACCGGATCACCCGCATCACGGATGTCCACGAAATTGACACCTTTGACAACACGACCGTTGTCCACGTCCAGGCAGGGGATGATGCGTTTGGCGAGACCCATGATTCCAACACTCATTTAAAACAATGCTGTCTATCCTATGCCGTTTTACCATTGATAAGCAATATCCGTGCGTTAATCCTCCCCTCCATTGCCAGACATGTAGTGATAACAGGATGCTGAAGATGATGGTTGGAAAGATAAAAATAACGGGCACCATCCAGAGTGAAGTAGTTAATCAATTGATGAAAGGAATTCAGATCATGACGAGTAACATTTCAGGCGTGGGATCATCCTCTGCACAAAGTACAAACAAAAGTGACTCATCCACTTCTCCAGCCAACGAGGCAGATGCCAAACGCTATGCCGGGGCAGGAGCCAGCCCTAAAGACACTGCCAATTCGCAATCCGGTCTTGCCCAAAACATTATTTCCGGTATTTGTGGAAACGATGGCAGTGGCGGCGTCGGTGGTAGCAAAGGCGGTTCCGGTAACGGCGGCGTCGGTGGTAGCAAAGGCGGTTCCGGTAACGGCGGCGTCGGTGGCAGCAAAGGCGGTTCCGGTAACGGCGGCGTCGGTGGTAGCAAAGGCGGCTCGGGTGCTAAAGGCGGTTCCGGCGCTAAAGGCAGCAAAGGCGGCTCTGGTGCTAAAGGCGGTTCCGGCGCTAAAGGCAGCAAAGGCGGTTCTGGTGCTA
>CAXYXY010000030.1:0-56825 GCA_964293125.1 uncultured Thiothrix sp.
CAAATCAGTTTAACTTATTTGAAGATAAATGGTATTTTTCAAATAATGTCTATTCTCCCGGCTTATTGGGTCGGGAGTGGATTGAAACCCTGTGTCCAGTTTGAACAACGAGACTTCGATCATTCTCCCGGCTTATTGGGTCGGGAGTGGATTGAAACAGCTCAATTTTGCCTATTGGAGCCACCCAGCACCAATTCTCCCGGCTTATTGGGTCGGGAGTGGATTGAAACAGGCATTTTAGCTAAGTATTTGACGATAGGTTCTATATTCTCCCGGCTTATTGGGTCGGGAGTGGATTGAAACTGGCACTTGTGGCAATAAACGTAGGTAGATATATAATTCTCCCGGCTTATTGGGTCGGGAGTGGATTGAAACTAAAATTAAATAATAGTTAGATAATATGTATATTCATTCTCCCGGCTTATTGGGTCGGGAGTGGATTGAAACTTCAATAGGTAGTGAGAACTCAATCTTCGGCAAGATTCTCCCGGCTTATTGGGTCGGGAGTGGATTGAAACAGTTGATAGAGGTATAGTAATCTTACTGTATTACTATAATTCTCCCGGCTTATTGGGTCGGGAGTGGATTGAAACATAGGCACCAGTCCACATCATATCCTCGCTACCGAAGGCATTCTCCCGGCTTATTGGGTCGGGAGTGGATTGAAACATACAGATGATGATATAGATAACGTCCATATTTCTATTCTCCCGGCTTATTGGGTCGGGAGTGGATTGAAACTTGCTTGTCCGCAATTACCTTTGCTGGTTCGCAATTCTCCCGGCTTATTGGGTCGGGAGTGGATTGAAACTGCAGTGATCTGTTGTCTTTGATCTGGCACTGGCATTCTCCCGGCTTATTGGGTCGGGAGTGGATTGAAACAGCTTGGATAAGGTGAACTCAAGCTGGTTTGCAGATTCTCCCGGCTTATTGGGTCGGGAGTGGATTGAAACGGCTACCAGTCTAAGGCGAATTTTGTTATACATGAGTCTAACGTCATATATAAATCAATGACCTACGTTTATCGGATAGGCTGAAACACCAACCCGTGCAGCCCATCCGCCCGCAAGCGATTGGCACAGGCCAGCACAAACGCACGGTGTGCCGGTGAATCATGGCTGTAACTGATAAAAATACGGGGGCAGGGGGCATAAAACGCATCCGGGATGGTAAACCCTTATTTTAACCCAAACCGCTCAATCACCGCCTCATTAAAGGTAAACCCCGTACCGGGGCGTTCCGGGATCAGCAGTTCGCCATCCACCAGTTCCATGCTTTCATTGAACAGTGGCGCAAACCACGGCATGTGTTCAACTGAAATACAGTTGGGTGCTGACCCGGCAATGGATAAACTCTGTTCGGTGAAAATATGCGTGGAAATGGGCATATCGAAGCTGGCGGCGAGGGCGGCTACTTTGCGAAATTCGGTCAGGCCACCCATGCGCTGCAAGTCGGGCATTAATACATCACAGGCGCGGGCTTCCAGCATGGCGCGCATGCCGTAGCGGGTGTACTCGGTTTCGCCGGAGGCAATCGGGATGTCCAGACGCGCCCGGACTTCAGCATGTCCGTGTAAATCCTGTGCGCCGACCGGTTCTTCCAGCCAGCCGAGTTCGAAGGCCTCCAGTGCCCGCCCGAGTTTAAGCGCCTGCTTGACGGTCAAACCCTGATTGGCATCCCCCAGCAATTCGATGTTTGCCCCGATGGTGTCTCGCACAGCTTTGACCCGCGCCACATCGTCCCGCCAGTCGGGTTTCCCCAGCCGGATTTTCATGCTGGTGAAGCCCTGTTCGACAAACTGTTCTGCCTCCTCGACCAGTTCATCCACGCTATGCGATAGCCACAGGCCACCACTGGCATAGGTTTTGATGCGGGTGCGGCAGGCACCAAACAGGCGATGCAGCGGCTTGTTTAAGGCCTTGCCCTGCAAATCCCAGAGCGCCGTATCCACCGCCGCGAGTGCACCGATCGTGATCCCTTTTTGCCCCATCGGGTTGAGTGACTGGTAGATGTTTTGCCAAATGCCTTCAATGCAATCAGCCGGTTGACCTTCTACCAGCGGCGCGAAACTGTTCACGACCTCGGCGAAAGCACGCAGGCGCACCGCGTTCAGGGTGAAACAGTAGCCTTCCCCCACCAGCCCCTGGTCGCTGTGTACCGACACCAGCACGCAACCCACCGAGCGCATGTCATGAATGGCGGTACGGATCGGTTTGGCCAGCGGCAGATTGACCAGCCGGGTCTGGAGTTTGCGGATGTGCATCATGGCCGTCGGCAACCGCTAGTTTTTGTACGACGGGTCGCGGCGATCACAACGGCGCAACAATGCAGGCCATTCATACACACCGGGCATGAAGGCGGCGTATTGTTCACAGGACAGCTCCCATAAAGCCTTGTCCGCCGGTTCAATCGTCAGGTGGGTGGCGTGTGCCTGCAGCGCGGTTTCGCACAGGCGGATCAGGTAATACATGTTCATGAAGGCCTCCCCGGCTGTTTTACCGACCGTGAGGAAGCCGTGGTTACGCATCACCAGGCATTTGTTGTCACCCAGATTTTCAGCAATTCGCAGGCGTTCATCCAGATCGACCGACAGACCTTCCCAGTCGTGGTAACCGATTTTGCCGTACAGCATCGAGGAATCCTGTACCAGAAACGGGATGCCCTCCGGGAAAACGGTAGCAGCAATCGCGGAGGGCGGGTGGGCATGGAAGACGAAATGGTGGTCAGGGTGATTGAGGTGTACCGCACTGTGGATAATAAATCCGGCGGTGTTTACATCGGGCGGGCCTTCCAGCACATGGCCGTGTTCATCCACCTTGATCAGGTTGGAGGCGGTGATTTCTTCATACAGCAGGCCAAAACGGTGCATGAAAAACTGGTGATCCGTGCCGGGGACGCGCGCCGTAATATGGTTCCAGACCGTGTCATCCCAACCGTTCATCTGGGTGAGGCGGAACATGGCGGCCAGATCGACGCGCGTTTGCCATTCTTCGGCTGTGGCCGCCTTGGCATTTTTGAAATCTTCGGGTTTGACTTCCTGTTGCATTGGGAATCCTCTGAATTTATGAATTTTATCAATGAATAATCATGCTCGCAAAAAAGTACCGCTGGCTTCTTCCAGCAAGCGGACGGCGATCAGGTGGTTGGCATCATTGCCATAGGTGTCACAGGCACGGCGATAGATATCGGTGACCAAATCACACATGGGCAGCTCAATCTGCAAGGTGGTCGCCAGTTCTCTCGCCAGGCGCATGTCCTTGTGTGCCAAGCCTAACGCAAACGAGGGGTCATAATCACCGCTCAGAATCGGCGGGCCATAGCGATCTGCCACATAGCTGCGCCCGGTACTGTTCTGGATGATGTTCAGCATTTGGGTGGCATCCACCCCGGCTTTAACACCCAGCATCAAGGCCTCTGACAGCGCCACTGAATGCAGGTAACAGAGTACGACTTGGGCGATTTTCGCCGCATAACCGGCACCGGAAGGGCCAAGGTGCGTGATGCGTTGCCCGAGCAGTTGGAAAATGGCCTGATGACGGTCAAATACCGCTTTGTCGCCACCCACCAGCATGCTCAAAGTACCTGCGCGTGCGCCCTCATCACCGCCGGATACCGGTGAATCGATGAAGTGCATACCTTTCTGGTTGGCTGCCGCCAGCAGTTGCTGACAGGTGGCGAGGTTGTTGGTGCTGAGTTCAATCCAGGTAGTGCCGGGGCGGGCGTGTTGAAAAACCCCTTGTTCACCGAACGCCAGCGCGCTGATCTGTGCCGGGCCGGGCAGGGAGGTCATGATCACGTCAGCCTCGGCCAGTGCGGCGGGAATGTCCTCAATCCAGTGGCCACCGAGAGGTAGCAGATTGTCGGCTTTGTGCGGGTCAAGGTCATAAACCATCACCGGATGTTCAGCACTCCGGATCAGGTTAGCCGCCATCGGGTTACCCATATTACCCAGTCCAAAAAACGCGATACGCATCGACCTACTCCACCGCTAATCATGATGAGATCAACGTTAGCACGCCAGTTTTCATCAAGTAAAACGAATATAACTAATGATCAGAATCGGGATGGATGGATCAGGTGAACACATCCTCGTAAATGTCGGCTAGTGTTACGAAGCAGCCTGCACAACCGCCCGCAAGCCCTGCACCGCGACTTCCAGTAAATCCTGTGCCGGTGTTTCCTGCTGATAAACCAGATAGAGCGGGCGTTCGAAGACAGGGGCATCTTCCACCCGAAATAATTTCCCATCGGCCAGCAGGGGTGTGACCATGCTGGCCAGAAAATACCCTGATCCACCACGTTGCAGGATATGCCCCAGCCCGACTGCCCCTAAGCCAACGGTCAGTTTGTGGGTGGGGGAATCCGGGAAAGCCAGGCTGTGGCGGATACGAAACGCTTCGCCCCAGTCGACAAACACGTAACCCGGCACCTGACCTTTGCCCAAGGGACGTGGTTCGGTGGATACCAGGAGCAGTTCTTCGGTCAACAGCGGTTCGATAACAATTCCGGCGCTGTGCTGCGGCTGGTAGACGACGACCAGCTCCAGAATGCCGGCGCGTAACTGGCGCATCAGTGCGTCTGAATACTCGGCGATCACTTGGGTGGCGACCGCTGGGGCATGTGTCTGCATCCACCCCAGCCAGGGGGCGGCAATCTGATCCCAGTGATTGAGCTGGATACCGAAATTGAACAGGGCGGTCAGCTCTTCCGGCAGGGAGACCTCCTGCCGGGCGCGTTCCCAGGCGCGCACGGTGGTTTCAGCATGCGGGTGAAAACGCCGCCCACCCGCTGTCAGTTCTACACCGCTGCGTTTACGGATGAACAGCGGGCGGTTCAGTTGCGCTTCGAGTGCCTTGATGCGGGCACTGACGGTCGACTGCGTGACATACAGCCGTTCTGCGGCCAACTGAAAACTGCCGGTCGCAGTGACTTCGAGAAAGGTTTTGATGTGATCAATATACATAATACATATCGGTGAATCCGCCACGCTGAAGATGAATCATTTCGATAGGACAGTTGATTTATATTCGTTTGAATTGTCAAGTCAGCTGGCAAACAATACAAGCATGTATAATGTGCTTGAGTAAACGAAAATGAGTACTGCCGCCGCTACCTCCCCGGATTTCTCCCCACCGGATTTGTCACAAATAGTCGATCTGACCCATTACCCGATTGATCAGCCAGACCATGCCCTGACCCGTGCGCTGGTTGAGCGCTGCCGTGCCCAGCTGGATGAGACCGGTTGTGCCCTGATCAAGGATTTTATGCAGCCGCAATCAGTGCAGCGCATGCGAGCCGAGTCTGAGCGGCTTTATCCGCGTACCTACTGGACGAAGAATACACATAATCCTTATTTCAGCAAGGACGACGACAGTCTGCCGCTCGATCATCCCAAGCGTTTTTTTCAGGAACGCCACAGTGGTTATATTGATTCGGACATACTCGAAGCGGACTCGGATTTACGCGCGATTTATACCTCGGACACCTTTCTCCAGTTTATCAGTACCTGCCTGGGCGTGAGCCCCTTGTATTGCTGGGCTGACCCGCTAGGCTGCAACCCGTATGGGGTGATGGATGAACAGCATTATTTCCCCTGGCATTTTGACGGGAATGATTTCACGGTGAGCATTCTGGTGCAGGAGGCGGAAGCGGGCGGTATTTTTGAATATGCGCCAGACCTTCGTCACCGGAACGACGAGAATTTTGTGGGTGTGCAAAAAGTGTTGCAGGGTGGACGGGAGGGGGTGCATGAACTGGATTTGCGCCCCGGCGACTTGCAGATTTTCAAAGGGCGTTTTTCCCTGCACCGGGTCACACCGATTAGAGGGGCGCGGCGGCGGGTGGTGGCTTTGCCTTCCTACGTGACCAACCCGTATAGCGTGAACCGGCTGGAGCACTCCCTGTCAGTGTACGGGCGTGCCATGCCGATTCATTATGAACGTGGGGCGCAGCGTCCTGATGCACTGGCCGACTAAGCAGGCGACCCGGTGACCATCCTCCTGAATAATCACGGTTACGGTAATGCCTGCTGGCAGCGTGAGCTGGAGCAACAATTACCCGGTATGCGGGTGTTTGTTTATCCGGATATTCCCGACCGGGCGGCGATTCATTACGCGCTGGTCTGGGATCATCCTCCCGGCGACTTGCAGCATTACCCCCATTTACGCGCTGTCTTCTCGCTGGGGGCGGGGATGGAACATCTGGCGGCTGACCCTGATCTGCCGAAAGTGCCGCTGGTGCCGCTGGCTGACCCGGTGGTGGCTCAGGACATGGCGAACCATGCACTTTATTGGGTGCTGGCCTTCCATCGGCAGTATCCCGGCTATCAACAACAACAACTGGCTCGCCATTGGCAACGGCACACCATTAAACCCACTACCGAATTCAGCGTCGGCGTGCTGGGTTTGGGGCGGATTGGCCAGCGGGTCGCCCAGACCCTGCAGCAGGCCGGTTATGCGGTCTGCGCCTGGGGCACCGATAGCAAAAAAAGGACAGGAGACCGGGCAGACAGGCCAGGTATGGCAGACATGGCTGTTTATGCCGGTTTGGCGCAATTGCCGGATTTTCTGGGGCAGCTGGATCTGCTCATTAACTGCCTGCCTTTAACCGCTGCCACACGCGGTTTGATTAACGCTGATTTTCTGGCCGCGCTGCCTGCACAGAGTTACCTCGTGAATATCAGCCGGGGGGCGGTGATGGATGAATCTGCGCTGCTGGCGGCGCTCGATCAGGGGCACATTCGGGCGGCGGCACTGGACGTGTTTAGCGTGGAGCCACTCCCGCCGACACACCCGTTCTGGCGGCATCCGGCAGTCTTTGTGACCCCGCACATGGCGGGCGCGACCTATGCACGCTCGGCAGCGCGGGTGGTGGCGGATAATATCCGTTGCATGGAACGCGGTGGCGTGCCTTCACCGTTGTTTGATGGGGTGCGGGGGTATTGATCGGGCAGCTTGTCATGCCGACTACATCACCAGCCAGCCCAGACGAATCGCGTATAACAATAGCGTCACCGTCACCGCCGCAATGAGCGTGCCCAACAGCACAATGGACGAAGCGCGGTGTGCATAGACCCCGTATTGCTGCGCCAAGACAAAAATGTTCAGCGCAGGCGGCAGGGCAGCCATCAGCACCGCTGTCTGTATCCAGACCGGATCGGTAATCCCTGCCCAGCGTAGCAAGCAGTAAATCAGTACCGGGTGGATCAGCATTTTGATGAAGAGCAACACACCCACGTCCATGCTCCTGATGCTGGCTTTCTGGTGAGCGATCACCACGCCCATCGCGAACAGGGCACAGGGCGCGGCTGAGTTTTTCAGGTTGTTCAGGATTTGTTCGAGCGCGACCGGCAATTGCAGGTGCAACCAGGCAGCCGTAACGCCTGCGAGTGTGGCCAGAATAAACGGATGCAATAACACCCGTTTGAGCAATACCTGCAAAATGCCTTCACCCTGTGCGCCAGCGCTTTTCGCGCCCAAAGCCATCAGCAGTGGGGTCAGGGTGAACAGCAGGGCGTTATCAAAACAGAAAATCAGGGCGGTGGGTACGACCGCCGCCTCGCCGAGTGCAGACAAAGTCAGACCCGGCCCCATGTAGCCGATATTGGAGTACGCCCCCGCTACCCCCTGAATGGTCGCGGTCGGGATGTCATTTTTCTGTTGGTAGCGGCCAAACAAAAAGGCCAGTGTGAACACCAGAAAAGTAGCACCTGTGGTCGCGAGCACAAAACGGACATTGGCGAGCTGTTCTATCGGTGTCTGCCGGAGCAGCTGGAAAAACAGGGCGGGCAGGGCGACATAAATAATATAAAACTGCATCCAGCCCAAGCCCGATTCCGGGATTTTCTTCCAACGCGCCGCCAGCCAGCCGAGTAACACCAATCCGAAGAGGGGGAGTGTCAGGTTTAATACGTCCATCAGTTTCCTGTAGTGTTCTCTGGTTTCAGACGCGCCTGATTAGGGCGTTTGCCCGACCCGGTGTACATGCGGTGCAAACTTCTCGGCAGGCAGGAAACCGACCAAACGCAGTTCCTTGCGTTCGACCCCTTCCCTGTCGAAGAACAGCATGGCGGGTGGGCCAAAGATACCGAACTGTTTCATCAGCTCCTTGTCGGCCAGGGTGTTACCGGTGACATCGGCCTGCAGCAACACAAAACCTGCTAGCGCGGCCTGTACCTGCGCATCGGGGAAGGTGTATTTCTCCATTTCTTTGCAGCTTACGCACCAGTCAGCATAAAAGTCGAGCATAACGGCCTTGCCTTTAGCTTCAGCCAGTGCCTGTTGCAGGCCTTGCGTACCCGTGATCCGGCGGAAAGATACGCCTGCGGTGGCCGGTGAATGAGCATTGCCAGCAGCACCCACGCTGTTACTGAAGGCCCCTTTCAAGGGCTGCAATACATCATGCCCACCCCCGGCTGCGCCCACCATCACCAGGCTACCGTGGATCAGCAGGAGCAGGCCGATGCCTTTCCAGAGTTTTTGCCAGCCGCTGGCGGTTGCTGGTAAAGTCGCCAGTGCGCCCATGTAAATCGCAGACACGACCAATAAAGCCGCCCACAAAGCCAGTGCTACCGCTGGCGGCAGAATGCGTTCCAGCATCCAGATCGCAACTGCCAGCAACAGTACGCCAAACACGGCACGGACACTTTCCATCCAGGCACCGGCACGTGGCATGAACTTGCCTGCCGAAGTACCGATAATCAGCAAAGGGATGCCCATGCCTAAACTGAGGAAAAACAGGGCAGCACCACCGAGCAAGGCATCGCCCGTCTGCCCGATATAAATCAGCGCTCCGGCTAGCGGTGCAGCGACACAAGGGCCGACAATCAGCGCCGAGAGTACGCCCATGATCGCGACCCCCGTTAGTGTCCCGCCTGACTGTTGGTTACTGAGCGCAGTCAGGCGGCTTTGCAGGCTGGCGGGCATCTGTAACTCATAAAAGCCAAACATGGACAACGCCAACAAGACAAAAATGATACTGAAACTACTTAAAATCCACGGATTCTGGAAAGTGGCCTGCAAATTGGCACCAAACAAACCAGCAAGAACACCGACGACGGTATAAGTCAACGCCATCGCCAGTACATACACCAGCGAGAGCACAAAGGCCTGGCGGGAGGTAATGTTCTTTTGCCCGGCAATGATGCCCGAAAGGATGGGAATCATCGGAAATACGCACGGCGTAAAGGCCAGCAACAAACCAAAGCCCAAGAAAGTCAGCAGTGTGAGCGGGATATTACCCGCTGCGATAGTGTCCGCAATGCTATCCTGCTCAGAACGAGGCAAAGGCGATTGGGTTGGCTGTGCTTCTGTTGTGGGGGCAGCTGGTGGAGTTGCCGGTGAGCTTGCCGGGGTTGTTGTTGGGGCGACATCGGCAGGATCGAGTTCGGTGAGCATAATGCCATCCGCCAGTTGGGCGCTGTCAAGGTCAGCACCGAAGAACTTGATTTCCGGTGGATAGCAAATCCCGAGTTTTTCTGCACAGCCCTGCCAGCTCACTTCGACTTGCAGCTTTTTGGGGGTGGGTGTCTTCAGGGTAAGCGGAACCGTCAGGTCGATCTGATGGAACAGTGCTTCGATCTCGCCAAAAAATTCATCGTGTTTGATCTTGCCGCTGGGTAACTGAAGTTCACCTTGGGTGAAACCGTCCGGGTTTAAGACGCTTACCTTGAATTTGTGCTTGTACAGGTAATAATCCGGAGCTGCATCCCAGCGTATAAACAGTTTCTGGCCGTCATAGAGCGGAGGAGTCACCGGGAAAGCCTGGTCAGGCTCCAGCGGCTCTTCATCGGCGGCGTTATCATCCACCCCGGGCAGGGTGAGGTTACCAATCGGGAACGCATTCAGGAACGCACTACTTGCCGCCAGTGAAACGCTGAACGGCGCACTGAGCAGGCAAAACAGCAATAACAAGCGTGACAGCCCGCTGCGCAACGTGAAAAGGGCTTGCATGGTCGTGGTTATATCCTTATTCCGAGAGATTGATGTTGACACCGGCAGCTAACAGTTCTTCCTGACGGACGCGCATGTAATCACGCATGCTGGCCTGCTGATGATGGCCGCCGCCGACATAACGCATGATTTCCTTGAAGTGGAAGCTGAACAACATACCGTCGATACGCTGCACTTCCTTGTTCTGGTCGAACAATACCACGCCAGGGCGGTACAGCATGTCCAGTTTTTTCGCCCACGCTTTGGCGGTCGTTTTGTTGCCTGCATTATCAATGATTTCAGCGCTGGCGTCATCAGCATCCAGTCGCACGACGGTCAGTGCCTTCATTTCGGCCTGTACGTCTTCACGCGCCAGCAGCTTGGAGTGGAAGTGGGCACATTCATCACAACTGCTGTCTTCGAAAATAACCGCCAGCGGGCCTTTTACTGCAGAAAAATCACTGATTTTTTGGAACATAGGGTTATCTTGCAGGGTATAGACACCTTTTTCCTGATTTTTGTCCAGATAATCAGCCAGATTGCTGTTCGCATAAGACTTGCTGTGCACGTATTCCAGAATCGACTTGAAACGCGCTGGTGAGCGGTAACCATTCAGGCGGACGACTGCGTTATTGTTACCATCCAGAAAGACAATAGTCGGGGTGTACTGGATTTGCAGCTTTTCGGCCAGAGTCTTTTCAGAAACAGCGGTATCGGCATCAAAAGCAATCTCGCGGTCACCTTTGATATTAACGCCGATCGTGTCAAAGTTTGCCTGAATATAGCTTTGCAAAGGTTCCTGCAGGAAGCTATCGCGCAGCATCCGTTCGCAATACGGGCATTCATTCAGGTGGAAAAACAGCAGCACATGTTTGCCGCTTTCGGCAGCTTCCGCCGCATCCTCCTGAATATCCAGAAAGCTGTCTTTAAACCAGCTGGGTGTTTCATAAGCGACACCGCCACTGACTTTCCCGGGTTCTGCTGCGTTGGCTGCCGGTGGAATCAGCAAAACCAGCAAAACCAGCACTAATGGCATCAGTAAGGGATGAAAATAATCACGGGTTTTCATGGCAGGCAACTCCTCAAATGATGATGGCTCGACTTTAGCAGGATATACCGGGCGCGTCAGGTGGGAAATAGCCCATAAGTAGGAGGCTGTTCCTAATCTTCAGGGTGGTTGTAAGATGACTACAACTTCCGCAACAAGCTTTTCATCTTCTGCAATAAAACCGTTTTGTCCCCCCTGTCGGGTGTATCAGCGGATGCATAGCCGGGCGTATAACACAGTGTTTCATACGCAGCGGTAAAGGCGTGAATGGCTTCTGACTGGGCAGGCAGGCTATGCGCCGCCTCGGTGGCAAAGCTACCCGCCGTTTGCCCCGGTGCCCGCACCAGACCCTGCTTGGCCAGCTGCGCACAAAAACGCCGGTAAAGCCGGTGTTCGGGTGCTTCTTGTTGCCGCCGCTGCGCCAGACCCAGCATCAACAGCCAGCTCAGCATGATCACGGCCAATACCGCCCCGGCCAGCGCTGCGATGCGGGTAATGCTCATTTCCCCGAGTAGTGCTTTCAGGAATTCGGTTTGTGAGGTGCTGTCATAGCCGATCACCCAGCGTTGCCAGCCGTATTGCACCGCATCCAGTTGTTGCCGCAAATTATTCAGCCAGGGGATGTTGCGGCTGGAAAACACGGATGACTCCAGAAAGCTGCCTTCCTGTTGTACCGCTGCCTGCAGCCCCTGTTCTGTGCGTTCCGGTGCCACCATCGCGGTCGGATCAACCCGCACCCAGCCGCGCCCGGATAGCCAGACCTCCGCCCAGGCGTGCGCATCGAACTGATGCACGCTTAAATAGTGGCTGGCTGCATTCCATTCGCCGCCCTGATAGCCGACCACGACCCGCGCCGGAATCCCGGCAGCCCGCATCATGAACACAAAACTGCCCGCATAATGCTCACAAAAACCACGCTGGGCATCAAACAGGAAGCTGTCAATCGTGTCGGTGTTGCCCATCAGCGGAGGGCGCAGGGTGTAATAGAACGCCTGCTCGCGGAAACGGTTCAGCACGTTCTGCATATAAGTGAGTTCATCGCGGGCGGCTGCCCGCAGTGTTTGTGCCAGTTGGCGGCTGCGGGTGTCGCCGTCATGCGGTAACTGCAAGGCCAGCTGGCGAATATAGGGGGCGATGTCTACATCCAGTAGCGAGTCCGGGTAGCTGGTGGCGCGCAGCAGCAAGGGAGCCTGAATATTTTGCTGCGCCAGAATGCGGAAGTCGGCGGCGCGCAAGACATCGCCTTCTACCTGCACGCTAGGTGTCAGGGTGAACAGCCACGGTTGGCCGGTTTTTTCATAAATGGCTTCGTAATCAACCGGGTCGCCCATTACCCGCAAACTACCGGGTTGGAAGGCATAATTGTTTTTCAACAGGCTTTTCAACTGCCAAAGATCCTGTTCGCTTTCAAACTGCCGCCATTCACGCCCGTCAAAATGATTCAGCACCAGACCGCGCCAGTACAGTTTGCTCTGGGGTGGGCGCTCTCCTTTGAAGGTGACCCGAAACGCCAAACCATCCGATTGACTGAGTTTGGCAATATCGCCCGGTGCCATCCGGTCGGACATGCCGGTTTTCGCCTGATCCGTCATTAAAGGCAGCGTCCACAAGGGTTGCAGCCGGGGTGCCAATACAAAGATGACCAGCATCAAGGGCAGGCATTGCAGCAGCATCATTCCGGCCAGTTTCAGATTGAAACGCACACTGTGCGCCGCTGAAAATTCGGTGACGGCCTGTTGCACGCCGATCAACGCTCCGGTTAGCACCAGCAGGGCGAACGCACCGTACAAGCCTGCCAGCATCGACTGGGTATACAAAAACTGCATAGCTATCAGAAAATAGCCGATAAAGATCACCACTAGCGCGTCACGGCGCTGCAAGACTTCGAGTGACTTGAACGCGAAACCCAGCAGCAACAAGCCGGACATAGCCTCCAGCGAGGGAAAGCGCAGGCCGCTCAGCAACAGCCCACCAATCCCCAGCACCATCAATGCTACTTTCAGCAAGTTACCGGGCTGGTTGACGCGCCCGGCTAATACGCCCAAGCGCCAGGCCACCGAAAACAAAGCCACCACAATGAGCCAGAACGGTAATTCAAAAACAAACGGCAGCATCACGGTCAGCTGGGCAGCCAGCAGCCAGATCATGCCGGTGTAAGTGATGGCCGGTGAGGGGTTGGGCAGGGTCGTGTTATTGGTCATCATTTTTCATCGTTCAGCCCATACAAGGCCAGCGCCCGTAAACAGCGGTTTTTATGCGCATCGCCCTGTGCCGGTGCAATCACCTGGTCGGGCAGTTTCAGACCATATTTGCGCTGCGCCTGATGATAGGCCAACACTTGACTGCACAAGTGCGAGAGGCGTACCTCAATCCCCGGCATCGTCAATGCCTGCCAGTCCAGCCACAACTCATGGCTGGCATAATCAACAAAAGACTTGGTATAGAGTTGGCCGGTCTGAGCGTATTTCATCCAGTGGATATGTTTGGGGGTATCGCCGGGCTGATAATCACGCATCCCGCCGAAGTCACTGCTGCCACCACTGATTTCCAGGCCGCCTTCAACACTGTCCGCTTGCCCTGCGCCCATTA
This sequence comes from uncultured Thiothrix sp., assembly GCA_964293125.1. Classification (GTDB taxonomy): domain Bacteria; phylum Pseudomonadota; class Gammaproteobacteria; order Thiotrichales; family Thiotrichaceae; genus Thiolinea. The sequence continues at coordinate 13,567 of CAXYXY010000030.1, forward strand.
ACTGCGTGCTGTTTTCGACCGGTTTGGGGTAAACCAGCCCTTGCACATCCAGCGTGACATACGACCAGGCCACGGCCAAACCGGTTGGGTAACGGGTGCTGACATGAATGCGCGGTGGCCGGAAATAACCGCGTTGCAAGGTGCTGTGTGAAAGTTTGACCCGTGTGTTTTGGCGGGTAGCCAGATGAATTTCCGTGTTGTCTTCGGCTGGCCAGCTCAGATTCAGGGCCAATTTTCGCTGGGCGGGTGGGCAGGATAATTCCAGCTCCAGCACGGCTTTTTCCCCGGCAAAGCAGGGTTCGATGCTCACTGCGCTGAGGGTGAGCCCCGCGAGATTACGGTAGGTGTAGAAAATATTGATCAGGAGCAGCGCCAGCAGCCAGAAGCAGACGCCGTAGACCAGCGAGTTCTGGAAATTGACCGCCAGCAAAAACAGCAACAGGATCATCAACAGCAGACCCAGCGCGGTTTTACTGGGGATGATAAAGATTTTACGCTGATTGAGTGTTGTGCGGCGGGCGGCGGGCAGGCGCTGTTTGAGCCAGCCGTCCAGCCGCAGTTGCAGGGCGCTAACCGTATCAACCGTGCTAACCATTGCCGATCACATCCACTTGCGCGAGTACTTGGCGCGCCAGCTGGTCGCCCTGGGTTTCCTGCCGACCGATCAGCCGGTGGCCAGCGACCGCGACGAACACGGCTTGCACATCCTCCGGCAGCACATGCCCCCGGCCTTGCAGCAAAGCCCGGCTTTGTGCGGCGCGCACCAAGGCCTGTGCACCGCGAGGGGATAAGCCCAGATGGCAGGCGTCACTTTGGCGGGTATGGGCGATCAGGCGCTGGATGTAATCGAGTAGGGTATCGGTCATTTTTACCTGTGGCACCAGCGATTGCAGCGCACGCAGGCGGGACGGGTTGAGGACGGATGTCAGGCTGGCCAGCAGTTGACGGCCATTACGCCCTTGCAGCAGTTCACGTTCGGCTTGCGGGTCGGGGTAGCCGAGTGAAATCCGGAGCAGAAAACGATCCAGTTGTGACTCGGGCAAAGGAAAAGTACCGGCCTGACTGTGCGGGTTTTGGGTCGCGATCACGAAAAACGGGTTGGGCAGGGCATGGGTGGTGCCATCCACGCTCACCTGTTGTTCTTCCATCGCTTCCAGCAGCGCGCTTTGTGCTTTGGGGCTGGCGCGGTTTAGCTCATCCGCGAGGAAAATCTGGCTGAACAAGGGGCCGGGGTGAAAACTGAAGGTGGCTGTTTGGGGCGCAAAAATTGACGCACCGATCAGGTCAGCGGGCAATAAATCACTGGTGAATTGTACCCGTTTGTAGTCCAGCCCGCAGACTTGCGCGAGTGCATGCGCGAGGGTGGTTTTGCCCATGCCGGGCAGATCTTCCAGCAAAAGATGGCCATTCGCCAGCAGGCAGGTCAAAGCCAGCTGCACCTGGGGTTCTTTGCCGAGGATGACTGTGTTCAACTGGCTCAGCGTAGCTTGGATTAATTGTGGGGTCGCCGTGGTCATGCGTTATTCCGTTATTTTGGTTTTTGATGGATCATTTGCCAGATCACTTCGGGGTTGTGGCTGACTGTATGTCAGCCGTGGGTCAATGGCGAGAAAAAGGCGATAACAGGCAGGTGTGTGGCCGATGTGGCAGTTCGTCGGGTAATTTTGACAGTTCGTCGACAGTGCTTACTATGAGAGCCAAAGCTGGAAGCCCTATTCCCCATTGATCGGTTGGTGATCAAGGACGTTATGCACTCGATGAATTCAAGTAAACGATACCCTGTCATGAACGGGTTGGTAATTCTGGCGATTACCTTGATGTTGACGGCCTGTCTGGCTGATGACCCGCGCTATCCCTTCCCGCAACATGTCGATTATGGCGCTGATACCCTGCTACCCAACCAGTATGCACGCACCGTGCTGGATGATGATGTACGGGCATTTTACGACTATTGGAAAGACCGTTATTTAGCGCCTGCCGGGATGGATACGGCTGGCCAGCTGCTGTTCCGGGTCGCGTTCGGCAAGCCGGGCAGTGAGCAGTATGGCACGACCGTATCCGAAGGGCAGGGTTTCGGGATGATCATTGTTGCCCTGATGGCCGGTTATGACCCGGAAGCCAAGGCGGTGTTTGATGGCTTGTGGTCATTTGCCCGTGCCCACCCAAGTAGCATTGATCCGGGGCTGATGTCCTGGCGGGTATCGCTGGATTCACCATCGGCAGACGACCATGACAGTGCTTTTGATGGTGATGTGGATATGGCTTATGCTTTGTTGCTGGCGAACCGGCAATGGGGCGAGCGTTATCGGTATGTGCCGGATGCGGTCGACTATGCGGAGGCGGCCAGTCAGCTGCTGAAAGCTATCCTGCATTCAACGATTGGCCCGGATAGTCATTTGCCGCTGCTGGGTGATTGGGTGGAAGCCGAGGGTGAAACTTACAACCAATACACACAGCGCAGTTCTGATGTCATGCTGGCTAATTTCCAGGCTTTTGCTGACTTCACCGGGCAGGCAGAGTGGGCGGCGGTGGCAGATCAATCCAGACGTACCTTGCTCCAGCTCCAACGAACGGCCAGCCCCTACGCGGGTTTATTGCCTGATTTTATCCAGTCATCTTCCGCCCCGAAGCAGGCTCCGCGCCCGGCTGCTGCCCATTTTCTGGAAGGCGAACATGACGGTGACTATTTCTATAACGCCAATCGCGTCCCCTTGCGGGTGGGCATGGACGCATTGTTCAACCGGAATAGCCGTTCGCAGCAGTTGCTGGCGGGCTTGTCGACCTGGATGGAAAGCTACCACAGTGGCAATCCGGCCACTATTCAGGCGGGGTATACCCTCGATGGTTATCCGCTGGCGGAGAGTGCGTATTTTTCCAGTGCATTTGTGGCACCACTGGGGGTGGCTGCGATGGCTGTGCCCGGCCAGCAGACCTGGCTTAACAGTATTTATGATGCAGTTCGGCAGGAGCATCAGGATTACTATGAAGACTCCCTGACCTTATTGTCCCTGCTGGTGATGACCGGGAACTTCTGGAACCCGTCCTCGCCCTGAGCGGAGTCGCCGGGCAATGTAATTTCCCAATTTCTCAATTTTTCAGAAAACTGGCAAGTCATCAGCACTTTAAGGCACAATTAGCGCTCTTTATCTGGCTAGCGAAGGGCTGGTATGGCTAATCTGACTAATTTAATGGGTACGTTCCCGTTTACGCGCATGCGCCGGATGCGGCGTGATGATTTCTCGCGGCGTTTGATGCGTGAAAATACCCTGACGGTGGATGATCTGATTTACCCCGTATTTGTCCTGGAAGGTGAAAACCAACGCGAAGCAGTGACTTCGATGCCGGGTGTGAACCGCCTGAGTATTGATTTGCTGGTCGAAGAAGCCAAGGCCATTGCTGCTTTGGGGGTGCCGATGATGGCGATTTTCCCGGTCACGCCATTAGCCGCCAAATCCGAAGGGGCAGAAGAAGCCTATAACCCGGACGGTCTGGCACAGCGTGCGGTGCGGGCGATCAAAGCGGCGGTTCCCACTCTGGGTTTGATGACGGATGTGGCACTCGACCCGTTCACTTCCCACGGGCAGGATGGGCTGATGAATGCCCAGGGCTACATCATGAATGATGAAACCGTGGAGGTGCTGGTGCGCCAGGCGCTGTCGCATGCGGATGCGGGGGCGGATGTGGTTGCACCTTCGGACATGATGGACGGACGGATTGGCGCGATTCGGCGCGCGCTCGAACAGAAAAGCCATTTGAATACGCGCATAATGGCTTATGCTGCCAAATATGCCTCCAGTTTCTATGGGCCGTTCCGGGATGCGGTAGGCTCGGCGGGTAATTTGGGCGGCGGTAACAAATACAGTTACCAGATGGATCCGGCGAATAGTGATGAAGCGTTGTGGGAAGTCGCGCTGGATCTGCAAGAGGGTGCAGACATGGTGATGGTCAAGCCGGGCATGCCTTATCTGGACATCGTGCGCCGCGTCAAGGACGAGTTCAAGGCACCGACTTATGTGTATCAGGTCAGTGGTGAGTATGCGATGCTGAAAGCAGCAGGTATCAATGGCTGGATTGATGAAAAGGCGTGTGTGCTGGAGGCTTTGCTGGGGATGAAACGTGCCGGGGCGGATGGTATCCTCACTTATTTTGCCAAGGATGTTGCCGAGTGGTTGCAGAAAAGCTGAAATAATTACCTGTTATTTATCCGGTATTTATCGGATAGTTGCAGATCAGTGTTCAGCGAGGGTTGTTTGATGACTGGGAGAATAAGCATTCCACGTAAGCTGGGGCTAATTGATAAAAATATGAGGCTTGGTCAATGATTGAATTTATCATAGCGGGTGGCTGGTTGATGGTGCCCATCATTCTCAGTTCCATTATCGCGATGGCGATCATCATCGAACGTTTCCTGTCCTTGCGGGTTGGCAAGGTGATTCCGGGTAGCGATATCGAGATGGCGCGCAAGATGGCCGCAAGCGGCACAGTGTCCGAACAGATGGTTGAAAACCTGCGCGCGAGTTCGGTCGTCGGTAGTGTGCTGGCAACCGGGCTGGCCAGTAGCACTTTACCGCGCCACATCATGAAGGAAAATGTGGAAGAGGCAGGCCGCCATGCGGCACATCATCTGGAACGTTATCTGAATGCGTTGGGGACGATTGCGGCGATTACGCCACTCATGGGTTTGCTGGGCACGGTACTGGGGATGATTACCTCATTCAGCCAGATCACTAAAGCGGGCGTTGGTGACCCGGCAGCGGTCGCGGGTGGTATTTCCCAGGCCTTGTTCACGACCGCAGCCGGTATCTCGGTGGCGATTGTAGCCGTGATTTTTCACCGTTACTTCAAGGCGAAAGTGGACGACTTTGTGGTGGGGATGGAACAGGAAGCCGTTAAGTTGATTGAGCTGGTGAACAGTACCCATAGCCGCCGCGCACCGGGTATGCCGCCCGCAGCACCTAGCACAAATGCAAATAGTGCAAATGCGAGTAAAGCCGCAGCGGCGCTGGCTGCCGCCAAACAGCGGGCTGCGACCGGGGGACGGGCATGAATTTCCGGCCACGAACGCAACAAAATCTTGAGGTAGACATTACTCCGTTGATTGATGTGGTATTCTTGCTCCTGATCTTCTTTATGGTCACTACGACGTTTGATCGTAATGCCGAAATCAAGATTGAGCTGCCCACCGCGAGTAACACGGTGAATTCACAGCAAGAGGACACTATCCAATTAGTGATAGACAGTCAGGGACGCTATTATGTAAATGGCCGGGAAGTGTTGAACAACAAACCCGAAACACTGTTTCAGGCCATGACTCAGGTACTGAATGAAATGGAAAACATACCACCACTGGTGATTTCGGCGGATGCCAATGTCAATTACCAGGCGGTGGTCACGGCAATGGATATCGCCGGTCGTCTGGGATTGACGAACTTTTCGATTGCCACTACGCAGTCGGAGCGTAAAAAATAGGAATTGCATGACCACAGGCCGAACGATTGGAATGCGGGTTTACCGCAGACTGGTCGCTTATTCAATTCAGTATTGGCAACTTTTGTTATTAGCCGTAATCGGCCTGATTTTAAGCGCATTGACCCAGCCTTTATTTGCCTGGGTGATGGGGCCTTTGCTGGATCAGGCGATCCTGAAACGGGATCAGGATGTTATTCGCTGGCTGCCGCTGGGGATTATGGGCATTTTCCTGTTGCGTGGTATTTCCATGTTTGTCGCCAGCTACTATATGGGGCTGGTGGGGCGGCGCGTGGTGCAGCAGATACGGGGCGATGTTTTCGAACATCTGCTGCGTTTGCCTGTCAACTACTTTCAGCGCAACTCGGCGGGCAAACTGCTGGCACATCTTACTTTTTATACGGATCAGCTGGCGGTTGCCGCCACCCGGGGCATCACGGTATTGATTCAGGAAACGGCGACTGTGCTGAGTTTGCTGGTGCTGATGTTTTATCGTAGCTGGCAGTTGACTCTGGGGCTGCTGATTATTATGCCACTGATTACGCTGGTGGTGATTTATGTCACCAAACGCCTGCGCCGCCTGAGCCATAATGTGCAAAGCTCAATGGGTGATGTCACCCAGGTCGGTAATGAACTGATTCAAGGCTACAAGGTGGTGCGTATTTTCAATGGTGAAGCGTATGAATCCCGCCGTTTTGAAGAAGCCAATTCGCGCAATATGCAGCTGGAAATGAAACGGCTGGTGACAGAGCTGCTTAGCACTCCGCTGGTACAGTTTCTGGTAGCGGTTGCCTTGGCGGTAATGGTGTATATCGCGACGCGCGAAACCACGCTGGAGACCCTGTCCCCCGGTATTTTCATGTCGTTCATCATGGCCATGATCCTGTTGCTGACCCCCATTCGCAATCTGACCCAGCTTAATTCACAGCTACAAAAGGCCATTGCTGCCGGTGAAAGCATCTTTGACCTGCTGGATGAAGTTCCAGAACGTGATGAGGGCACACTGGCACTGACCAGCAGTGAAGGTCGTCTTGAATTCCGGAATGTCAGTTTTAATTATCTTGATGCTGAACAGCCTATTCTGAAAAATATCAGCTTCAAGGTCGAGCCGGGACAGAAAATTGCACTGGTGGGTAAATCGGGTAGTGGTAAAACTACGCTGGTCAATCTGCTGGTACGCTTCCACGATTACCAGCAGGGGGGTATTTACCTGGATGATCATGAGCTTCCGGATATTCGCTTGCATGACTTGCGTCGCCAGATTGCTTACGTGGGGCAGGACATCGTGCTGTTTAACGACAGTGTGCGCAACAACATTGCCTATGGTGACATGCAGTCTGCGCCGGAAGACCGGGTGGTCGCTGCCGCAGAAGCCGCCCACGCATTGGAATTTATTGAGAAATTACCCCAGGGGATGGATACACTGATTGGTGACAATGGCGTGATGTTGTCAGGTGGGCAACGGCAGCGGCTGGCGATTGCCCGTGCCATCCTCTCGGATGCACCGATCCTGATTCTGGATGAAGCGACCTCGGCACTCGATACCGAGTCTGAACGCCATATCAAAGCCGGGCTGGAGCACCTGCTGCGGGGGCGCACCACGTTCATGATTGCCCATCGCTTGTCTACCATTGAAAATGCTGATCGAATTCTGGTGTTGCAGTCCGGTGAGATTGTTGAATCAGGGACGCACAGTGATTTGCTGGCCTTGAACGGTCAGTACGCCCGGTTGCATGCCATGCAGTTTAATGATGCGAGTGTGAAATGACCTGGCTGCACAGGATTCTGACGGGCTGGCTGGAGGCCATCTGGTATGGCCAGTGCCCCTTGGAACGCAGCCTGTTACTCCCCTTAAGTGCCCTGTTTTGTTGGGTAGCCGGGCAGCGGCGGGAGCGGCTGACCGCGCAGCAAACCCGCGTTACTGCGCCGGTGCTGGTGGTCGGCAATATCGCGGTCGGTGGCACCGGCAAAACCCCTTTGACGATTGCCTTGGCTCAATGCCTGACGGACGCCGGTTATCACCCCGGTATCGTCAGCCGTGGCTATGGTTCGCACCCGGAAAAAAAGATGGTGCGCAGCGTGACCCGGCATAATCAGGCGGTTGATGTCGGGGATGAAGCTTTATTGATGGCAGTACGCACCGGTTTGCCGGTGGTGGTCGGGGTCAATCGGGTGCGGGCGGTGCATTACCTGCTGGATAATCATAACTGCGATGTTGTTTTGTCCGATGATGGCTTACAGCATTACCGGCTGGCGCGTGATTTGGAAATTGCGGTGATTGACGGGGAACGTCGCTGCGGGAATGGTTATTGCCTGCCTGCCGGGCCTTTGCGGGAGCGCCCGGAACGTTTGCAGACCTGTGATTTTATCGTCGTCAATGGCAAGAAGAGCCAGGCAACAGCCGGTGAATACACTATGCAGGTGCAGGGCAATACTTTATACGCCTTGCACGGCACACAGCAGCAAGCGCTGTCCGGTTTGGCTGGGCAAAGTGTGCATGTTGTGACTGCCATTGGTAATCCACAGCGGTTTTTCAACAGCCTGCAGCAGGCCGGTATCGATTGTCAGGCGCACCTCTACCCGGATCATCATTTGTTCAAGCCGGAAGAAATCCGCTTTGATGACCGAAAACCGGTACTGATGACCGAGAAAGATGCGGTAAAATGCAGGCAGTTTACGCCCGATACCGGCGTGGATGTGTGGTATCTGCCGGTGAGTGCAGAACTGGATGCGGTATTTGTGGCGGCGTTTTTACAACGGGTCAGTGAGTTGGTCACCCGGCAAGAGCTTGATAAACAGACTCTCTAAGTCTATCTGCCGCACAGGAATAAGTTTTAATGGATGAAATGAAATAAATGGATAAGAAACTACTCGATATTCTGGCCTGTCCGGTGACCAAAGGTAAACTGGTTTATGACAAAAAAGCTCAGGAGTTGATCTCAAAATCTGCCCGACTGGCCTATCCGATTAAAAATGGCACGCCGGTCATGCTCGAAGAAGAAGCGCGCGTGCTCACGCAGGAAGAAGTGGAGCAGCTTTCAGAATGAAACCGGTTTTAGTGATTCCGACCCGTTATGCCTCAACGCGCTTGCCGGCCAAGGCTTTGCGCTTGCTCAAGGGTAAACCGCTGGTGCAGCATGTGCATGAACGCGCGCTGGCAGTCGCAGGCTTTGCCAAGGTGATCATCGCAACCGATGACGAGCGGATTCGTGAAGTCTGTGTCGGGTTTGGAGCCGAGGTGTGCATGACTGCGACCACGCATGAAACCGGCAGCGACCGTCTGGCCGAAGTAGTCCGCCTGTTTGACTGGCCGGATGACACGGTGATTGTGAATTTGCAGGGGGATGAACCCCTAACCCCGGCGGCCAACCTCACCCAACTGGCCGGGAACCTTCTGGCTCACCCGGACGCGATGATCGCCACACTGGCAACCCCTTTGCACACGCCAGAAGAACTGCTTGACCCCAACATGGTGAAAGTGGTGTGTGACCAGCGCGGGATGGCGCTGTACTTCAGCCGGGCACCGATTCCTTTCCAGCGTGATGTGGCAGCGGCAAACCGGGTTGCGGTGGCTGATTATGCACTGCGGCATGTGGGTATGTACGCCTATCGGGCGGCCTTCCTGAAAGCGTTTGCCAAGCTACCACCCTGTGCGCTGGAGCATCTGGAAAAGCTGGAACAGTTACGCGCCTTGTACTACGGTTTTAATATTCATGTGGATATTGCCCAGGAAATCCCGGGGCCCGGAGTGGATACGGAGGCTGATTTGCAGTTGGTTGAGGGGCTGTTGCAGGTGTGACCCAACTCCTACCCCCATTAGTCGCTGCAGTTTGAGCCTATCGTCCATCTTCTGCACAATCAGGCTCATCAATAACAACCAGCAGCCCTGCCATGAGTCTTGCCATCGTTTATAGCCGTACCAATGCCGGTCTGGAATCGCCACTGGTCAGCGCCGAAGTCCACCTTGCCAACGGTTTGCCCGGTTTTTCCATTGTCGGTTTGCCAGAAACAGCGGTGAAGGAAAGCCGGGATCGGGTGCGGGCGGCGATTACCAATTCCGGGTTTGCGTTCCCGGTCAAGCGTATCACCGTGAATCTGGCCCCGGCGGATATCCCGAAGGATGGCGGGCGGTTTGATTTGCCGATTGCGCTAGGGGTGCTGGCCGCCAGTGACCAGATTCCTGGGCAGGCTTTGCATGAATACGAGTTTATCGGTGAATTGTCGCTGGGTGGCGATTTGCGGGCGGTGCGCGGCGTGTTGCCGACGGCGGTGAACGTGCAGGGCAGTGGCCGCAAGCTGGTTTTGCCGGTGGAGAATGCGGGTGAGGCGGGTTTGATTAACGAGCTGGCGGTGTACCCGGCGGCGGATTTGCGGGCAGTCGTCCAGCATTTGCAAGGGGGCACGCCACTGGCACGCTGGCGGCAGGATGTGCAAGCCCGGCGAGTGAGTTACCGGGTCGATTTAAGCGAGGTCAAAGGCCAGTTCTCGGCACGGCGGGCGCTGGAAATTGCGGCGGCGGGCGGGCATAACCTGCTGATGGTCGGGCCACCCGGTACCGGCAAAACCATGCTGGCCAGCCGTTTGGCGACCATTCTGCCGGATTTGACCGAGCAGGAGGCGCTGGAATCGGCCACGGTCGCTTCAATCAGTCATCAGGGTTTTAATGTCGAACAATGGGGGCAGCGTCCGGTGCGTGAGCCACACCATACCGCTTCGGGCGTGGCGCTGGTGGGTGGCGGTTCCCAGGTCAAGCCCGGCGAGATTTCGCTGGCGCACCACGGTATTCTGTTTTTGGATGAACTGACTGAATTTGATCGCAAGGTGTTGGATGTCTTGCGTGAGCCGCTGGAAACCGGGCGTATCACCCTGTCCCGCGCCGCGCGTCAGGCCACTTACCCGGCACAGTTCCAGATGATCGCTGCGATGAACCCCTGCCCACAAGGGCGCGCCTGTGATCTGCGCGAAAATTGTGAGTGCACGCCGGAACAGCAAAAACGCCACCGTTCCCGTATTTCTGCGCCCTTTCTGGATCGGATTGATTTGCAGGTCGATGTACCGCGTGTTCGTCAGGAGGATCTGCAATCCCTGCAAGTCGGAGAAGACAGCGCCACCGTGCGTGAGCGGGTAGAAAAAGCCCGCGCACGCCAACAAACCCGCCAGCAGAAGATTAACAATGCCCTGAGCGGGCGCGAGATTGAAACCTATTGCGTGCTGGCGAAAAAAGACCAGAACCTGCTCAGTCACGCGATGGAGCAGTTCAAACTCTCCGCACGCGCCTATCACCGCATTTTGAAAGTATCGCGCACCATTGCCGATCTGGCCGAGAGCGATGACATCAAAACCAAACACTTGTCAGAAGCGCTGTCTTATCGGGCAATGGATCGGCTGGCGGCCATGCATTAAACCGACGTTACCGCCGAGCAGTGGGGGTTCAGTGCACAATACCGGCTGAACCGTCGTACAGCAGTTTTAAACCGGTGATAAACAGGAACACATAGGCAATCTGGAAGAATAGCCCGTCTGATACCCGCTTATGCAGGGTAATGCCCAGCCAGATGCCCAGCGCCGCTATCGGCACCAGCCACAGCGACGCAAGCAGATTCGTGGTATTAAATTGCCCCAACAGGGTATACGGCACCAGTTTCACATAGTTGACCGTCGTGAAAAAGGCGACGCTGCTGGCCTGATAAATCGATTTTTCCAGCTTTTGTGGCAACAGGTAGACACTGACGGGCGGGCCACCGGCATGCGCAACAAAGCTGGTAAAACCGGCGATACCGCCCCAAAACAGGCCCGATTTAACGCCCGGTTTATTTTTGACCCAGTGCCGCGCTGGTTTAAACCAGTAATTCAGGGCAAAACCGACGGCAATCAGGCCAATTACCAGCCGGATGTATTGCGGGTTGAAATATTTGAAGGTGAGCGCCCCGACCAGAATACCGGCAATCGCCGCCGGAATCAGACGCAGTACATGTAGGCGTGACCAGCGTCCCCAATAGGCTTTCAAAGCCATCAAATCCATCACACACAAGACCGGTAACAGGATAGCCGCCGCCTGAATCGGCGACATGGCCAGCGACATAACCGGCACACCCAGCATACCCAGCCCGCCACCAAAGCCGCCTTTCGAAATCCCCACGATCAACACCGCGATACTGCTGGCGAGTATCACCCAGAAATCCATTGCCATTCAGGTATTGGCCTTGTGCGGGGCGGCTGCCTTGGCGCGGCGTTGCAGCCAGACCTCCAAGCCCTGGGCATTCAGCTCAATATCAACTCGCAGCAGACGCAGTATCTCGTTAGTGCTTAACGTACAGCCATGCGCGCGTGCCCCTGTGAGTAACAGGTCTTGCATACGTGTGGCCAGACGCTGTGCGCGGCCTGTTGCCTGTGGTTCTTCCGCCAACGCCAGCGCGACCATGTCCTGCAGGCTGGCACGCAGCAGCGGGAATAGCCGATCCAGTTCGGTCACGCGCCCGTAATGGGTGAGCAGCATTGCGCTGGGCTGTAAAGCTTCCAGTTTGTCCAGCGTCTGCAGCCAGCTGTCCGGGTCGAAGGCGACGGGCGTGGTGGTCGCAAACAGCCAGGCGCCGCCGTCGGTATCAAATTCGCGGTAGGAAATCCCAAAAGTATCGCCTGTGAAGATGGCGCGGGTGCGTCGGTCGAAAATACAGCCGTGGTGATGAGCGTGCCCCGGTGTGTCAAAAAACTGCAGGATGCGCCCGTTCAGGTTGATCTCATCACCATCCTCGGCACTGCTCACCCGTGCGGCAGACACCGGGGTGAGAACGCCATAATCGTGCTCAAAGGCGGCCTCGCCATACACCGCAGTCGCCCCGGCAGCCAGCCGTGTCGGGTCTATCATGTGCGGTGCACCTTTCGGGTGGATGATCAGGGTCGCCTCCGGGCAACGTGCCATCAACTCGCCCGCACCCCCGGCATGATCCAGATGCACATGGGTAGGAATGATGTAGCGAACATTGGTAACGCCCAAACCCAGCTCAGCCACGATCTCCAGCAAACGGGGGACGCTGTGGTAGGTGCCACTGTCAATGAAGGCCAATGCGTCACCTTCGCGTACCAGATAGCAGGCGACCATATCGTTGCGGTGGAGTGCGGTGTCTATCCGGTAAATGTTATCGCCCAGATACTGATAGTCGCGAGCTGGCATACGCTGTGTTCCTGTCGGTAATGAATTCGATGATTCGGTGATGAATTGGTAGTGAATAAGGGGTGCATTGTACCTTAACCGCCGTGGGTTGCCAGTTGCTGTGCCAGTAGTTTTGCCTGGGCGCGGCGTTTGCCTTCCTGGCGCAGCGCCCCGATACTGAACACCGTTAGCGCGGCCCAAATGAAGATGAAGCCGATCAATTGCTGGCTGGAAAACGGCTCTTTGAACAGGTAAACAGCGGTGAAAAACTGCATGGTCGGGTTGATGTACATCATGAAGCCAATCGCGGACAGGGTCAGCTTTTTCGTGCCAGCGGCAAATAACAGCAGGGGCAGGGCAGTGACTACCCCGGACGCCATCAATAACAGGTCGGTCTGCAGATGGCCTGCCATAAACTGGCTGCTGCCTTGCGATTCAAGATACAGCCAGTAGGCCAGTGCCAGCGGCAGTAACAGGCCGGTTTCAACGCTTAAGCCCGTGAGTGAATCGACCGGCATCTGTTTGCGTACCAGACCATACAGGCCAAAACTGGCAGCCAGTGCCAGCGATAGCCAGGGCAAGGTTCCCAAACTGACGACTTGCCAAAGTACGCCAATCACCGCCAGCAGGCAGGCCGCCAGCCGGAATCTGTCGAGCTGCTCCTGCAGGAAAACACGCGCGAGTAGCACGCTGACCAAAGGGGTGAGGAAATAGCCGAGGCTGCATTCCAGTACCCGCCCTTCGCTCACCCCCCAGATAAACAGCAGCCAGTTGGTCGCAATCATGAGCGAAGACAGCAACAGGCTAGCGAGAACGGTGCGAGAACGGAAGGTAGCACGGGCTGCTGGCCAGCGCCGCATCACCAGCATGATAATGGCGACAAACAGGAATGACCAGATAACGCGCTGGGTCAGTACCTGCAAAGGTTCGATGCCTTTCAGCAGGTGAAAAAACAGTGGGAACGTGCCCCAGATGATATAGGCGGACAGACCATAAATCAGCCCGAGGTATTGAGGGTTAGGCACAGTAAACACCGATCCGGTTAAAAGTAGGTATAAAAACACAGGCTAACGGCTTTAGCGGTGTTTGGATAGAACCAGTTTGTCGCTGAATAACGCAATTGTCAGTTACAGTTGTCAGTTAACGGACGCACTTATGACAGTATTACGTCATTTGTTGACAGTCGTGTAAAAGTTACATCAGGCAGGTTTTTCGAAAATCTTATGTTAATGAATAAAATCAATATCTTATCTGAATATTGCTGCATCTTGCCTAGTTGGCACAGCAGTTGCAATAAGATAAACAACAAGAAAACAAGATAAGAAAAACAAGAAGATAAGAAAAACCACAACCCCGCAGGCGTAAAGCAGCCACCACTAACAACAATAACAAGTGGCTGCTTGATGTTCGCAACCCCCGCGCTGCCGGTAGCAGCAAGACTGTTTTGAGGAAGCATGTCGTTATACGTTTTACCCCTTGTAAAGCCCCTTGGCCAGATTTGCACTGCGAGTCTGGCCTTTTTACGTTGGCGGCCAGTGTCAGCGCCGTGTCAGTGATAACCAAACAGATTCAGGACAAGGATCAGTACCGTAATGAATAACAGTGTCATGATGCCACCTGCCCGCATAAAATCAGGCACGCGATAACCCGCCGGCCCCATGATCAGGGCGTTCACCTGATGCGTCGGAATCAGGAAGGAATTGGAGGTGGACAGTGCGACCAGCAAGGCAAAGACCGAGGGGTTCGCGCCGATGCCGATGGCAATATTGACCGCCAAGGGCACCAGTAACACGGTTGCGCCCACGTTAGACATGACCAGCGTGAACAGGGTAGCGAGCAAGGCGATGACTATTTCTATGCCCCAGATCGGTAAGCCACCCACCACGGACAACACCATATCCGCAATCCATTTGGCCGTGCCGGTGGATTGCACCGCAAAACCCAGAGGGATCAGACTCGCCAGCAGGAAGACTGTTTTCCAGGAAACCGCCTTGTAAGCCTCATCAATGCTCAGAACACGCGACAACACCATGCCAATCGCGCCGGTCAGGAGCGCCACCGATAGTTTAATCCCGGTGAATAACACCAGCCCCAGGGCAATAGCAAAAAAGCCCAGCGCCCAGCCCAGTTTGTGGGGGCGCACTTCTTCCTTGCGCGGGTATTCGGTGGTGATGATGATGAAGTCACGGTCTTTTTCCAGCCGTTCCAGCGCATCCCAGGTGGTATATACCAGCAGCAGGTCACCTGCCTGAAAAGGCACTGCACGAATTTCTGTGACTTTTTCATCTTCGGCGTAGATCACTTCACCGTTGCGCAAAATGCCCATCAGTGAGATGCCATAACGTTTGCGCATCCAGACATCAATCGCGGATTTACCGATCAGTGAGGAAGTGGTCGGAATCACCAGTTCCGCCATGCCCGACTGCTTGTCAGACAGCAAATCACCAAAAGTAGGCGTGCCTTTGTGTTCCAGCAGTTTGGCGCGTTCGACAAAGGCCGTTTCCCGGTCGGGCAGACCGACCAGACCCAGTGTCTGGCCGACCTTGAAGACGATGTCCCTGTCCAGTGAATCAACCCCGGCACGAATCTGGGTGCCTTCTTTCATGGCGATCACCCGCACATTGTACTGGGTTTCTACTTCCAGCAACTTGCGCTCCAGCAAGGGGCTGTCTGCGGTCAGCTCAACTTCCGACAGGTGCATATCGAGGCTATAAGTGCGTTTCAGGTATTCGAGGGTGCTTTCCTTGTGGGTGTCACGCGCCTTGACGGTGGGCAGCACAAACCGTCCGGCGATCACAAAATAAAGGATACCCACGATCACCAGGCTCAAACCAATCGGGGTGACCGCGAATAATTCCCAAGTGTGCATTTTGCTGCCTTCCGGCAGGTTTTTGTTGGTGGTCAGGATCAAATCATTCAGCAGGATCAGTGGGCTGGAGCCGATCATGGTGACGGTGCCACCGAGGATGGCACAAAAGCCCATCGGCATCAGCAGGCGTGACATCGGGATACCGGAGCGGTTGGAGATGCGGCTGACCACCGGTAAAAACAGGGCGGCGGCTCCGACATTTTGCATAAAGGAAGAAATAAAGGCGACAGTACCGGAGATAATCGGGATAATGCTTTTCTCGGTGCTACCTCCTATTTTCAGGATGAAAGTAGCTACCTTGCTCATGATGCCGGTTTTATCCAGACCCGCACCGATGATCATGACAGCGATGATAGAGATGACGGCATTGCTGGCGAAACCGTCAAACAGGTGCTCATTGGGCACCAGCCCCTGTTCCAGCCCCATCAGGGGGGCAAACAGGGTAGTTAATCCGAGTAATACCATGATGACAATGGCGGCCACGTCGACATCGACAATTTCAAACGCAAACAGGTAAACGGTTAAGAGCAGAATGGCCATCGCCCAGGCAATTTCTAGGGCGGGCACGATGGATGCAATGTACAGGGCTAGTGCCAGAAAAATGGCGGCGCCCAGCAGTTTTTTAATCAGGGTGCGATCCAAACCAGCCATATTATCTCCTCAAAGCCCAAATCGGCAGATTCTACGGTAAACTCGGGTTGATTTCCCTCTTACTTTGGGGGGATATACCTGTTTTATTGACTGACTGGTCAGTCAGTCATCACGAACTTGCCACAAATAAATTCTCAAGAACAAAGCATGACTGAAAAATGACTGAAGACTTACATACTCATGAAACGCTGCCAGCGCCCAAGCTAGCTCCTCGCCAGCCTATGCTGGCTTTTTTGCTGTCGTTTATCCTGCCGGGTCTGGGGCAGCTGTATAACGGCGATGTCAACAAGTTTGCCTGGTTCCTGCTGCTGTTTGCCGGGTTCAGCGTGCCAGCGATTGCGTTTGTGGTGCTGTACTTGCCTGAAAACTGGACGATGGTAGCGATGCTGTGCAGCGTGGGGCTATCAATACTGGTGTGGCTGGCCGGTTTGCTGGATGCCTGGCGTTCGGCCAGTCGCAAGCGGGATTATCAGCCGCATGCCTGGCAGGGGGGCGGTGTTTATTTACTGGTACTGGTTGCCTGTACGCTGGTGGTATTGCCCTTGCTGACCCAGTATGTGCGGACACACTGGATTGAAGCGTTTCGGATTCCGTCCAGCAGCATGGAACCGACGGTGATTGTCGGCGATTTCATTTTTGCCGATAAACGTTACAACTGTTCAGGTTGTGAGCACAAAGTCCGGCGGGGCGATGTGGTGATTTTTGTTTACCCGAATGACCGCACGGTTAAATACATCAAACGGGTGATCGCTTTGCCCGGTGACCATGTCCGGGTGAAAGGCGAGGCGGTGTTTGTTAATGGCCAGTCCATTTCCGGCAAACCGTCGGTGCAAAACGGGCTGGCCGTGGTGCAGGAAGGCTATGAACAGGCCCACTGGGTGGTGGTCTGGAAAGATCGCAAGCGCCCATTGCCGCAGTCTGATCTGACTGTGCCGGTGGGTGAAGCCTTTATGATGGGTGATAATCGTACTGACAGTAACGACTCCCGCTTCTTTGGGACAGTGCCGCTGCAAGATGTATTCGGGAAGGCTCAGCAGATTTGGCTATCCTATAACCGCCAGTTGGGCGGGCTACAGCTGGATCGCAGTGGCAAGCAGGTACGCTGAAGCACCGATCAGCGGTAATAAGCATTAGGTGGCTTTCAGGGATTAATAGTAGGATAGGTTTTGGTGGTAACAAGCAGTATGGCGGGTATGCTCAAAGCTGAACTGGACGCGATCAATCAGATCATGGCAGGGCTCTTTAATGAACTGGGCAAGGCCGGGTTTTATGCCAGCCTGTTAAGGTTATTGTGCTGGCAGGTGCAGTGTGACAGCGTGGTTATCCTGCTGTATCGCTTGGGCGACAAGCCGCGTATTCTTTATGACGGTATGGACAGTCAGGATCGGGATGCTTTGCTGGAACGCTATTTCGAGGGTGCTTATCTGCTCAGCCCTTTTTATTTGCACTGGCAGGCAGGGCAAGGCGAAAATGAGCTGCAGCGCCTGACGGAGATTACTCCGGAAGGTTTTTTTGACAGCATCTATTACACCCATTACTACGCCCGCTCCGGGCTTACCGATGAAATCGGCTATATTGTGCCGCTGGATCAGGACAGTGCCTTGCTGATTTCAGTAGGGCGTACCGGTCATTCTTTGCCGTTTTCTGTGGCTGAAATGCAGTATTTTGCCAGCCTGAAGCCCAGTATCGTCGCCGCCATCAAGCAGCATTTGTCCCTGTCAAGCTTGCCACCCCGCAAGCACATGCAACGCTGGCTGGAGGATGGTTTGCGCCTGTTTGGCCATTCGGTGCTGACCGAGCGGGAACAGGAAGTGCTGCAGCTGATGTTGCGCGGGCATTCGTCCAAATCCTGCGCGCGCTTGCTTGGGATTTCGCCGACTACCGAACGGGTGCATCGGCGCAATATTTATACCAAGCTGGATATCTCCTCACAATCCGAGCTGTTTGTGCTGTTTTTTGATGCGATGTCGGCAGACAGCCCACCGCTGGCGGATGACCCCTTGGTGCGTCCAACTTCAACCATTTAACCGGACTTGACTTAATGCAGACAGAAAACCCGCTAACGCCGCCACTCAACAACACCCTGGAAACCATGCTCGCGCACCGTTCTATCCGCCAGTTTGATGGCAGGGCGCTTAGCCCGGACATGCTGGAAACCCTGATCCGGTGCGGGCAGGCGGCGGCGTCCTCCAGTTTTATTCAGGCTTATACCGTTATCCAGGTCACTGATACTGGGCATCGCCAGCAAATTTCCGATGCGGCGGGTGGGCAGCCCTGGGTAAAAAACGCGCCGGTGTTTCTGGTTTACTGTGCGGATCTCTACCGGATCAATCACTGCTGTGTTGAGCAGGGCTTGGGTGAGTTGCAAGGGCATACCGAGCATTTTATCGCGGCGACGGTAGATGTAGCCTTGATGGCGCAGAATGTGTTGCTGGCCGCAGAATCGATGGGGTTGGGCGGTGTTTTCATTGGTGGCATTCGCAATAATCCCCAATTGGTGAGTGACTTGCTGGAACTGCCCGAACAGGTGTACCCGGTGTTTGGGATGTGCCTGGGCTGGCCTGCTCAGGATACAGCGGTCAAACCGCGTATGCCTGCTCCCACTATTTTGCAGCAGGGGCGCTATCAGCGTGAAACCGTCGCGGCAGAAGTCGCCGCCTATGATGCACAGATGGAAGCCTATTATCAGTCCCGTGGCAGTAATCAGCGTGTATCCGACTGGTCAACACAAACGGCCAACGCCATTCAGAACAAACAGCGTGACCACATGCTCGAATTTTTGCAGGCGCGTGGCCTGTTAAAGCGTTAACCTTGCAGATAATTGTAGAATCTATTTATTTCGTGATGTAAAATAAATAAAAACCGGATTGAGACTGAGGAAGGATGACTATGTCTGCTATTTACAATGCATTGGTGATTGATATCGGTGGCACCAACATACGCTTAGGCTTGCTGGAAGCGGGGCAACTGCGCCCTGCCTATGTGCGCAGTTACCAGATTGATACGTTTCCGGGGCTGGCTGATGTGATCAGCCTGTTTTTACAGGACGCGCCCCCCCACCAACTAACAGAAGCGGCGATTGATGTAGCGACACCGGTCACGGGTGATTTGATCAAGCTGACCAATCATGACTGGAATTTCAGTATCGCGGCGATTCGGGCGCAGTTCGGCTTTCAGCGGGTCAAGGTCATTAATGATTTTGCAGCACTGGCCTTGTCGATCCCCTGGCTGGAACGCAGCGAGCTGGAGCAGGTCGGGGGCGGCGAACCTGATCCTGATGGTGCAATCGCTTTACTGGGGGCGGGTACGGGTCTCGGTGTATCCGGTCTGATTCGGGCGGCCTCCGGTTGGTATCCGTTGGCGGGTGAGGGCGGACATGTCAGCCTGGGCGCACGCACTGCACGCGAGCTGGGCATTTTTGCAGCTTTTCATGCCCGTTATGGGCATATGTCGGCGGAGCGTCTGCTGTCGGGCACGGGTCTGGAAGAAATCTATCAGGTGATCTGCAAGCTCGATGGTTTGCCGGTCGAGGTTTTGCGGCCACAGGATATTACCGCCCGTGCGATGGCGCACAGTTGCCCGATCTGCATGGAAGTGATGGCGATGTTCTGCGAATGGCTGGGAATCGTGGCAGCTAATCTGGCACTGAGCTTAGGTTCGACTGCGGGTGTTTATATCGGTGGCGGGATTGTGCCCAAACTGGGCGATTATTTCGTGAATTCCGGGTTCCGGGCGGCCTTCGAAGATAAAGGCCGGTTCCGGGGGTACTTGCAGGCCATTCCGGTTTACATCATTCACGCGGATCAACCGGCTTTGCGCGGCTGTGCGCATGCACTGGATGCCCGCTTTGAGCGCCTTGGGATGACTTGCCGGGCGTGACCGTGACAGTCGCAAGCTTTAGTCACCCCAGCCGAAACTGGCCTGCTTTAGCCGTTTAACCAGGCAGTTTCCAGTTGGGGCGAATGGCGTGGCAAGTATAGCCACTGGGGTAACGCTCCAGATAATCCTGATGCTCGGGTTCCGCTGCCCAGAAGTCGCTGGCAGGTTCAACTTCAGTCACCACCTTGCCCGGCCACAGGCCGGAGGCATTGACATCCGCAATGGTGCGCTCTGCTTCGGCTTTTTGGGCATCATTCAGGTAGTAAATCCCGGAGCGATAAGACGTGCCACGGTCATTACCTTGCCGATTCAAGGTGGTAGGGTCATGAATCTGGAAAAAGAATTCCAGCATTTTACGGTAGCTGGTGACAGCCGGGTCAAAGGTGATCTCGATACCTTCGGCGTGGCTGCCGTGGTTGCGGTAAGTCGCATGGGGCACATCACCGCCGGTATAGCCGACCCGTGTCGCCAATACACCCGGCTGTTTGCGGATCAGGTCTTGCATCCCCCAGAAGCAGCCACCCGCGAGGATGGCGCGTTCGGTGTTGTCACTCATGTTGTTACTCCTGCTGGATTGATGGAATAGTGATTAGATGGAGATAGTTTATTGTGCCGAGAAATAAATATCACCATACGCCGCGCTGGCCTGTCCTTTGCCATTGTCAGTATCTGTCATCAGCGCAACCCCGTCGATAGCTAAAATGCGGGTGCCAAACAGGCGTTGAAAGTCAGCGGCGACATTGCGTTTTTCACGCACCCAGCCGCCTGCTTTATCTTGTGAACCCCGTACCGCCATCATTTTAGCATTGTTTGGCAGGTAGGCATTTCCCCATTCCTTGCCACGTGGCGAATGACTCGACCAGACGTAGTTCAGTGCCTTGGAATTCCAGACCAGCAAGCCACCATCGACGACGACATAAATACGGGCTGCATAATCATCGCCTGCCTTGGTTTGTTCATTCAGGGCGGCCAGCTTGTTATCAATGCGCCAGCTCCAGTTCAGGAATGGGGTTTTGCTCAGGTCTACCTCTATCTTGCGGGTCAGGCCCGAGGCGGCGCTGTTGCTGGTTGCCTTCAGGACGGTGTTATTGCCTTCCTTGACCAGCTGATACTGGGTCTTGCCGCTAAAGACTTTCGGTTCCCAGCCAGCCAGTTGGCCTTTGGAAAATTCACCGACCGGGATGGTATTGCCATCGGCGATGGCCAGGTTGCCCAGTAACAGACTAGCCAACAAACCGGCCAGCGAGCCGGACAAAAACGTATGAAGTGTATGAATTTTTTTCATTTGCCAAACCTTTCTAGTAAGCTGCGTGAATAACGTTAGACAGTCTACGTATAAAGTACATTCCATAGATGCAGTTTTGTGGTTTAAAACTGCCAAAATAACAAGGCTATGCATGAAACAACTGTTATTGGTCGGTGGCGGCCATGCCCATCTCGCCGTGTTGCGCGCACTGGCGGCACAACCACCGGCAGGGGTCGAAATCACACTGGTCACCCCTTATGCCCATCAAACTTATTCCGGCATGTTGCCCGGCTGGCTGGTCGGACACTACCCGTTACCCGAATGCCAGATTGACCTGCGCCCACTGGCTGATGCGGCGGGTGCGCGCCTGTTGTTGCGGGAAGTCGTGGGTCTGGATGCAGCCGCACACTATGCCGTGCTGTCCGATCAGACCCGTCTGCCCTATGACTGGGTATCGATAGATATGGGGAGTGAATCCCGCATCAGCGGGCTGGAAAGCTGCGGTGAGCGTTTGGTGCCGATTCGGCCATTGGACAGCTTTCTGCAACAATGGCCAGCTACGCTAGCGGCGGCCAGCCGGGGGGATACGCCCGCGACTGCTTATTCACTGGCCTTGCTGGGGGCGGGAGCCGCTGGCGTCGAGCTGGCTTTTGCGGCGCAACATGCTTTTCAGCAGCGCGGTTTACCGACGCAGGTTCATCTGATTTCACCCGAGCTACTGGCCGGGCATGCGCCTGCAGTGGTTGAACGGGTTAGAGCACGGCTGGCTTATGCGGGTGTCCGCTTTCATCCGACCCGGGCGACTTGTACACCGACGGGGGTGTTGCTAGGCAGCGGCAGGCATTTGGCGGTGGATCAAATCTGGGCATCCACCGGGGCACAGGCCGCCGCCTGGCTTGCGACGACCGGCTTGTTGCTGGATGAAGCCGGTTATATCCGGGTAAATGTGCAGCACCAAAGCGAATCGCATGCCAATGTGTTCGCAGCCGGAGATGTCTCTGCCCGCAGTGACCCGAATTTTGAGCGTTCTGGTGTGCATGCGGTGCATGCTGGCAGTGCGCTGGCGCATAACATCCTGGCCGTCGTCAACAATCAGCCACCGTTGCAGGAATATCGACCAAAAGCACGCTCTCTGTATTTGCTGGCGACCGGCCCGAAGCATGCGATTGCTTCGTGGGGGCGCTGGAGTGCGGCGGGTACTTGGGTATGGTATTGGAAAAAATACCTGGATACTGGTTTTGTAGGTCGCTACTCGTAGCGTGTTTTTGGTTTATGCCTGATTTGTTTTTGGGTCGTTCCTGCATCCAAGTAGGTTTGGCAAGCGTATGCCTTGCAACGATTTAACAAATTAAACACCCATTAAACCCATGCATGATTGTGTGGGAACCGAAGAGAACTTGTATGAAAAAAACTGCCATCATTGCCGCTGTCGTGCTTGCGATTGTCCTGTTCTTTGGGTTCGGTCTGCACAACTACCTGACGCTGGATGCGCTAAAAGCCAGCCAGGAACAGTTTGCGGCACTGCAAGCCGAATCCCCGCTCCTGATTGCCCTCGCATTTTTCCTGATGTATATCGCAGTGACCGCATTGTCGTTACCCGGCGCGGCTATTATGACGCTGGCCGGTGGCGCTTTGTTCGGTTTGTGGCAGGGTTTGTTACTGGTGTCGTTTGCGTCCAGCATGGGGGCAACGCTGGCGTTTCTGGTCTCGCGGTATGTGCTGCGTGATTCGGTGCAAGCGCGCTTTGGTGACAAACTGAAAACCATGAACAAAGGCATTGAAAAAGACGGTGCTTTTTATCTGTTTACTTTGCGTCTGGTGCCTGTCTTCCCGTTTTTCCTGATCAATCTGCTGATGGGGATTACCGCTATCCCTACCCGTACTTTCTACTGGGTGAGTCAATTGGGTATGTTCGCCGGAACGGTGGTGTATGTGAATGCGGGTACTCAGCTCGCGAATATTGACAGTTTGGCCGGGATTATCTCGCCGGGATTATTGCTCTCGTTTGCCTTGCTGGGTATTTTCCCGTGGATCGCGAAAACCATTGTTCGGGTTGTCCAGAAGCGGCGCGTGTATGCCCGTTTCACGCGCCCGGCCACTTATGACCGCAACCTGATTGTGATCGGTGGTGGGGCGGCAGGGCTGGTCGCGTCTTACATTGCGGCGGCGGTAAAAGCCAAAGTCACGCTGGTGGAAGCGCACAAAATGGGCGGTGATTGCCTGAATTACGGGTGTGTGCCGAGTAAAGCCATTATCAAGAGTGCGACCGTCGCCCACCAAATGCAGCACGCCAGTGATTACGGGTTGGAAAGCACTCTGCCGGTGTTTAGCTTTAAAGCTGTGATGCAACGTGTGCACGCGGTGATTCGGGCGGTAGAGCCGCATGACAGTATTGAGCGTTATACCGGCTTGGGGGTGGAAATCTTACAGGGCTACGCCAAACTGATTGACCCGTGGACGGTGGAGATTGCCTTGAATGACGGTGGTACGCAGCGCCTGACGGCACGCAGTATTGTGATTGCTGCCGGGGCGCGCCCGTTTGTACCGCCCTTGCCCGGTCTGGAAGATTCCGGGTATGTGACCAGTGATACGCTGTGGGAGAAGTTCGCCGAGCGTGACACCGTACCGCCGCGCCTGATCGTACTCGGTGGCGGCCCGATTGGCTGTGAACTCGCGCAAAGCTTTGCCCGTCTCGGTTCTGCCGTGACGCAGGTTGAACGCTTGCCACGCATCATGATCCGTGAAGATGAAGAGGTGTCCGCTTTAGTGACGGAGTCCCTGCAGGCGGATGGCGTGAACATCCTGACGGAATATTCTGCCGTGCGTTGTGAACAGGAGAATGGGCGTAAGCGGCTGATCGTCGAGCATCAGGGTGAGGAACAGGCGCTGGAATATGATGAAATGATTGTGGCGGTTGGGCGTAGCGCCCGGCTGGAAGGTTATGGTCTGGAGGATCTGGGCATTCCGGTGCAGCGCACGGTCACGACCAATGAATACCTGGAAACCCTGTTCCCGAATATCTATGCGGCTGGAGATGTGGCTGGGCCTTACCAGTTTACGCACACGGCGGCGCATCAGGCCTGGTATGCGGCAGTGAATGCCCTGTTTGGCGATTTCAAACGCTTCAAGGCGGATTACTCGGTGATTCCGTGGGCGACTTTTGTTGACCCGGAAGTGGCGCGGGTGGGCTTGAATGAGCAGGAAGCGCGTGAACAGCAGATCCCGCATGAAGTGACCCGGTTCGGGATAGATGATCTTGATCGGGCGATTGCGGACAGTGCGGCTTATGGTTTTGTTAAAGTGCTGACCGTGCCCGGTAAGGACAAGATTTTGGGGGTGACCATCGTCGGTCTGCATGCGGGCGACTTGCTGGCCGAGTATGTACTGGCCATGAAACACGGGCTGGGTCTGAATAAAATTCTGGGTACCATCCACACCTATCCGACTTTGGCAGAGGCGAACAAGTATGCCGCCGGTGAATGGAAACGTGCCCATGCCCCCGCCGGTCTTTTGCGCTGGGTGGAGAAATACCATCACTGGCGGCGTGGTTAACAGTAATTCATCGTTTTAACCGTATTTTAACCGTAAAGAATAAGGACAAGCACATGCGCAACTTCTTTCTGAAACTCTCGCTGCTGGCATTGGGTACTAGCCTCTTGACTCACACCGCACTGGCGGCTGAAGACTGGGCGGCGATTGAGGCCAAAGCCAAAGGCCAAACCGTTTATTTCAATGCCTGGGGTGGGGCTGAAAACATCAATGCCTACATCCAGTGGGCAGCCGACACCGTCGAAAAACAGTACGGCGTGAAAGTCGAGCACGTTAAAATCACGGATGCCGCCGAAGTCGTCAAACGTATTCAGACTGAGCAGCAGGCCGGACGCACGGATGATGGTTCGGTGGATTTGATCTGGGTGAACGGTGAGAATTTCAGCGCACTAAAAAACGGCAAGCTGCTTTATGGCCCTTGGGCAGAAAGCCTGCCCAGCTGGCAGTTTGTCGATACGGA
Source organism: uncultured Thiothrix sp. (assembly GCA_964293125.1). Classification (GTDB taxonomy): domain Bacteria; phylum Pseudomonadota; class Gammaproteobacteria; order Thiotrichales; family Thiotrichaceae; genus Thiolinea. The sequence continues at coordinate 38,837 of CAXYXY010000030.1, forward strand.
CAAGCCCGTGCGGCAGGACTTTTCGGAAAGTACCGACGGGCTGGAAGCGCCTTGGGGCACTGCCCAGCTAACCTTTATTGCGGATAGCAAAAAGGTTCCAACACCGCCCGATTCCCCCGCCGCTTTACTCGCTTTTGCCGAAAAAAATCCGGGGCGCGTCACTTATCCGCAGCCACCCAATTTCCACGGTACGACTTTTCTCAAGCAATTACTGCTGGATCTGGCTGCAGACAAACAAGCGCTGCAACAACCCGTGACTGCGGAAAGTTTTGCGGCCGCCAGTCAGCCTCTCTGGGATTATCTGGATAAACTGCACCCGGTCGCCTGGCGCGAGGGCAAGGCTTTTCCGGCCAGCAATGCTGATATGAACCAGAAACTGGCAGATGGCGAATTATTGGTGTCTCTGACCTTTAACCCGAATGAAGGTGCGAATCTGGTCGCCTCCGGGCAGTTGCCGGATACGGCTTATAGCTTCGGTTTTAAAGACGGTACGCTAGGTAATGTGCATTTTGTCGCCATCCCGTTCAATGCCAAGGCCAAAGAAGGTGCGCAGGTCTTCGCCAATTTCCTGCTCTCGCCCGAGGCACAGGCACACAAAGCGGATATCAGTGTCTGGGGTGATCCGACCGTATTGGCGGTCGACAAATTAAGCGAAGAACAGCGTAAATCCATGAGCAGCACCGCCAAAGGTGGTCTGAACGCCGTTGTGCCGACGTTGGCTGAACCTCACGCCAGTTGGGTGGAAGCGCTGGAAAAAGCATGGTTACAACGCTACGGCAGCTGATTAAGCCGCTGCTCAGGCCAGTGATAAAACCACTGGCTCTGGCACACGCAGCCCTGCCGCCGCGCTGGCACTGGCAGGGCGTGCTGCCGTGCCTGCTGGCTTGGGTGGGGGTGAGTCTGGTGCTGTTGCCCCTGTTGCCGGGGCTTTTGCAGGTATTTTATCCCACCGTCGCCTGGGAACCTTGGCAGGACTTATGGGCGGATAGCCAGTTTCCGGCGGCTTTACAGGCTACCGTGGTATCTGCACTCGGTTCCAGTGTGCTGGCTTTGCTGCTGGCCTGCTGGCTGGCGATGCTGTTCTATCCGGGGCGTTCATGGGGAATACTGCGCCGACAATTACCCGTTTTGCTGGCGTTCCCGCATGCGGCCTTTGCGATTGGTCTGGGCTTTTTGCTGGCACCTTCAGGTTGGCTGGCACGGGGTCTGGCCGGGGTATTGGACTGGGCCGCACCGCCGCAATGGGTGACGGTGCAAGATCCGTATGCGCTCAGCCTGACTTTGGCACTGGCGCTGAAAGAAAGCGGGTTTCTGCTGTGGGTGCTGGCCTCTTTGCTCAGTGAACAATTGATTTCGCGGCAAATCACGTTGGCGCACAGCTTAGGCTATAACCGCCGTCAGATCTGGTGGCAGGTGTTACTGCCGCAATTATTACCCCGTTTGGGCTGGCCACTGTTGGCGGTACTGGCTTATAGCCTGTCGGTGGTGGATATGGCTTTGATTCTCGGCCCTTCGACCCCGCCGACGCTGGCGGTGCTGGGCTGGCAGTGGTTTTCTGATCCGCAGCTGGAGAGGCAGCATCAAGGCAGTGCGGTTGCTTTGTTATTGGTCGCCTTGCTGTTAGGGGGGATTTTGCTGGGGCGGCTGGCTTTCAGTGTATTACGTTATTGGGTAGCTAATCCGGCGGGTATTCGGCAGCCGGGCGGGCGCGTGCTGTTCGGGCAAACGCTGGGCTGGTTGACCTTTTGGCCGGGTTGGCTGGCTTTGCTGATGTTGGTGGTCTGGTCATTCGCAGACCGCTGGTTTTTCCCGGCGGTCTGGCCACAGGCATGGGGTGTGAGTGCCTGGCAGCAGGCAGATTTCGCGCCACTGTGGACTTCGTTGTGGCTCGCGGGCGTGACGGTGTTGATTGCCTTGCCACTCACCCTGCTGTGGCTGGAATGGGGTGGGCGCGGTAAATGGCAGGGCTGGTTATACCTGCCGTTGGTGCTGCCTGCCTTGCCGCTGGCGGCGGCGCAATACAATGTTTTGTTGCACCTGTATCTGGACGGGACGGCCATAGGGGTGATCTGGAGCCATTTGACCTGGGTATTGCCCTACATGATTCTGGTGCTGGCGGGGGCGTATGCTAACTTTGACGCGCGCTATTTACTGACGGCTCAAGCGCTGGGTTATTCGCACTGGCAAGGCTGCTGGCGGGTGAAATGGCCGATGCTAATGCGCCCGATTCTGGCAGCGCTGGCGGTGGGGTTTGCGGTGAGTATTGCCCAGTATTTACCGACCCTGTTTGCGGGTGGCGGGCGGATTGAAACCGTGACGACCGAAGCCGTGGCCTTAAGTGCGGGCGGTAACCGGCGGGTGCTGGCGGTACAGGCTTTACTGCAGGCGTTGTTGCCGATGCTGGCGTTTGCGCTGGCGACGCTGCTGACCTATGTGTATGCGCGTCAGCGCAAAGGCTTACAGTGAGATCATGAGATGCTGGAGTGTTGAGATGCTGAAATGTTAACGGTTAAGCACTTGACCATCAGACGACAGGGCAGGCGTTTACTCGGCCCGCTGAGTTTTCAGGTGGGGGCGGGTGAAGTGTTTACGGTGATGGGTCAGTCGGGGGCGGGTAAATCGACGCTGCTCAACTGGCTGATCGGTGCGCCACCGTCCGGCTTCAGCTTCACCGGTGAGGCGTGGCTACAGCAGCGGCGCGTGGACGAACTACCGACTGAACAGCGGCGTATCGGTATTTTGTTTCAGGATGATCTGCTGTTCCCGCATTTCAGTGTCGGTGATAATCTGGCGTTTGCCTTGCCGGCCCGGATTGCCGGGCGCGCAGTCCGCCGGGCGCATCTGGAGCAGGTGCTGGCGACGGCGGGGCTGGCGGGCTTTTATGTGCGTGATCCGCTGACCCTGTCGGGCGGACAACGGGCACGGGTCAGTGTCTTGCGTGCCTTGCTGGCTGAACCGCAGGCGTTGTTGCTGGATGAACCGTTCTCCCGTCTGGATATGGAGTTACGCGCCCAGTTTCGGGCATTCGTGTATGCACAAATTACGGCGCTGGCTATTCCTGCTGTACTGGTCACGCATGATGCCGAGGATGTGCCTGCCGGTGGCAGGGTGCTGAATTTATAGCTGAATGTAGAGCTGAATCTACCAATGACAAGGAACTGAATCGTGTTTGATCGCCCCTTACTGAATGCCACCCGCAGGCTCCAGCAGCACATGGCGCGCCCCTTGTGGGCGGTGGGTATCCGGGCTGATCATATAACCTTGACGGGTTTCATAATAGGCATTGCTGCCCTGCCTTTATTGGCGGGTGGGCATTACCTGCTGGCGCTGCTCGCGATTTTGCTTAACCGGGTGTGTGACGGGCTGGATGGCACCCTGGCACGCTTGGGCACGCCCACCGACCGGGGTGGATTTCTGGATATTGTGCTGGATTTTCTGTTTTACTCGGGCATTCCGCTGGGTTTCGCGCTGGCTCACCCTGAACTGAACGCTTTACCTGCTGCGGTGTTGATTTATGCGTTTATCGGCACGGGCTGCAGTTTTCTGGCGTTTGCGGTGATCGCGGCCAAACGGGGCTTGAGCAGTACGGCCTACCCGGAGAAGAGCTTTTATTACCTGGGTGGCCTGACCGAAGCGACCGAAACGACGGCGGTATTTGTGCTGATGTGTCTGTTTCCGGCCTGGTTCCCCGTGCTGGCGTATGGATTTGCGGCCTTATGCCTGATTACGACACTGCTGCGCATTCATGCGGGCTGGACGGTATTTGAGATTTAGCACATTCGTTTCATAATTTGAGCATCCTGTTTTTTGACTAACTGTGGTATTCTAACGCCCCTGTAAATTAGCCCATAGTTTGAGTCTGCCCCATGCACCCGATGTTGAACATTGCTATCCGCACCGCCCGCCAAAGTGGCGATATTATCCGCCGCTATGCGGGCGACGTGGAGAAATTGCGTATCCAGAACAAGGACGAGAACGACTTTGTCACCGAGGTGGATCGTCAGTCCGAGCGTGAAATCATCACTGCCTTGCGGCGTGCCTATCCGGATCATGCCATTCTCGGCGAAGAAAGTGGGCTGACCGGTTCTGCGGGTGCGGATTACCAGTGGGTGATTGATCCTTTGGATGGAACCACCAATTTTCTGTACAGCTTTCCGCACTTTGCAGTCTCGATTGCACTCAAACAGCGTGGCCGCTTGTTACTGGGGGTGGTCTATGACCCCATCCGTGATGAAATGTTTTCTGCCGCACGCGGTGAGGGTGCCATGCTGAACAATCGCCGGATTCGGGTGAGTCCGCGCCCTTCGATGCAGGGTGCGCTGTTGGGTACCGGTATTCCGTTTCGTCCGCAACATAATCTTGAGCGTTATCTGGACACCTTGCGTGTGCTGGTACCGGGTACGGCAGGCGTGCGGCGTGCCGGGGCAGCGTCGCTGGATCTGGCTTATGTGGCTTGTGGCCGTTTTGATGGTTACTGGGAATTTGGCCTGCAGGAATGGGATCTGGCGGCGGGTGCGCTGATCATTCAGGAGGCCGGTGGGCTGGTGGCTGATCTGCAAGGGGGCAATGAACATTTGTCGACCGGCAATGTCCTGGCAGGGAATCCAAAAGTCTTCAAGGAGATGGTGCAGCGTTTGCATCCGGTAATGAGTAAGCCCTGAGACCGCTGTTTATATGACAGGATTGTAATTTGAGTTAACCGCTCAAAACGGCTACATTCATTACCGAATATGAGCACCCGGTATAGGGTTATTCAGCTGTATTTTTAAGATTCAGGATTTTTAAGGTTCAGGGTGGTTCTTCCCGTCTTGCGCAGCGTCCGGTAGAGGGCGCTTATTACTGTAGGTTTAAAAAGTTAATGATGGAAAAAAAATTAATGAAGCGCATGACGGGCTTACGTTCGCTGACTATCGCGTGTCTGTTGTGGGGTGCTACCTTCCCGGCAGTCTACGCAGAAACACCCCGGATCAACCTGCAGAATACCGACATTCGCGCACTGGTAGAAACGGTAGCACGCCTGACAGGCAAGAACTTTATTCTTGATCCGGCGGTGCGCGGCAACATTACCTTTGTGTCCGGTGAAGGCTTAAGCGAAGACGATCTGTACGAAGCTTTCCTCTCCATCCTGCAGGTACAGGGTTACGAGGCGATTGAAGCAGGCAATATCATCAAAATTGTCCCGATCAACAAGGGACGTGCCCAGGTAGCGCCGATTGTTCCGGGTCAGGGGGCTGATCAGCCCAATATTGATGTCGACGAAACCATTACCCAGGTTTTCAAGCTGCAGTACATTCCGGCACAGACCGCGATTGGCACCTTGCAGCAGCTGGCCGGGCAGGGCGGTGAAACCCGCTTGCAGTTCAATCCTTCCAGTAACTCGATCATCGTCACCGGGCGCGGGCAGAATGTGGCACGATTGGGTGAGATTATCAGCAGCATTGACCAGCCCAATAACCAGGATTTTGAACTGGTCGCGCTGAAGCATTCGGTAGCCACCCAGCTGGCGGCTACTTTGCGCGAGCTGATGAGCACCGGTGCTGCCGGAGCCGATGGGGTGGCATTACCCCAATCCATCCGTATTTCGGTCGACCAGCGTACCAACAGTATTATTGTTGCCGGTGACAAGGCCGACCGTGAGCGCATGCGTAAGGTGATTGAGCGGCTGGATATTCCGCGTACCCAGCCCAGTGACACGATTGTAGTACCCTTGAAGCATGCCGTGGCCGCGCAGATGCTGCAATCACTGAATGCCTTGCAGATTGTCCAGCAGGGTGCGGAAGGCACCCCGGCGCCCAAGCAAGTGCGCCTGTCGATTGATGAGCGCACCAATAGCATGATTGTGGCGGGTGACCAGACCGAGCGTGAGCCGATTCTGTCCGCGATTGCGCGTCTGGATGTGCCAGGCAGCCAACCCAGTGATACCGTCGTCATACCGCTGAAATATGCGGTGGCGACCCAGTTGCTGACAACCCTGAATGCCTTGCAGATTGGCAAGGCGGCAGAAGGCGCACCGGCTATCAAGCAGGCGCGGATGGCGGCAGACGAGCGCACCAACAGCATTTTGATTTCCGGCGATAAAACCGATCGCGAACCCATTATGGCTGCGATTGCCAAACTGGATACACCACGCGCCCAGTCGGGTGGAACCAGGGTAGTGCCCTTGCGTTATGCCAAGGCGGAAGACATCGTTAAAGTACTGACCGATACTTCCAAAGGTATTCAGCAACAGACTGCCGGTACTGCTGAAGGTGCACCGGCGGTGGCGGCCAGCAGCAGTGGTGGTAGTGACATCAGTATTCAGGCCGATAAAGGCAGTAATTCGATTGTGATTACTGCCCCTGATCATATCCAGAAAAACCTGTTGAAAGTGATTTATCAGCTGGATCGTCGCCGTGCGCAAGTACTGGTCGAGGCGATTATTGCCGAAGTCTCCAATGATATTTCGAATAAACTCGGCTTTGGGGTGGCTGCGGCCAATAATAACCGTAATCTGGCCGTGACCAGCAACACCACTAACGGTGGTTTGAGTTCACTGCTGAGCCTTGCAACAGGTGGTACGACGGTGCCGAATGGGCTGCTGCTGGCGGCGGCCAGTAATAATTTTGGTTTGGTACTGGATGCGCTGAAAGGCGATGGGGCGACCAATATTCTGTCGACGCCGACGCTGGTGACGATGGATAACGAAGAAGCCAGTATTATTGTCGGGCAAAATGTGCCGTTCGTGACCGGTTCTTATACCTCCGGTACATCCGGTGGCACGGCTGAAAATCCTTTCCAGACCATTCAGCGTCAGGACGTGGGTTTGACCCTGAAGGTCACACCCCAGATCAACCGGGGCAAAACCATCCAGATGAAGATCATCCAGGAAGTCTCCAGCATCGCCACCAGTGCGGCCAGTGCTTCGGATGTGATCACCAACAAACGGTCTATCGATACCAATGTCATGGTCGAGGATGGGCAAGTGTTGGTGCTGGGTGGTTTGATTCAGGACAATTTTACCGACTCCGAAAGCAAGGTGCCGGTGCTGTCTGACCTGCCGGTGATTGGTGCCGCTTTCAAGCAAAGCACCACCACCAAGACCAAGCAGAATCTGATGGTATTTATTCACCCGGTGATCATGCCAGACCGGGAAGCGGCTGATGCCTATACCCGCAATAAATACCATACGCTGCAAAAACAGCAGAAAGAAAGCCAGATTTTGCAGCGCGGTAACCGTATCAATGGCCAGGCGGCGGTATTCCCGGATATCGAGTGCATCGATGGCAGTTGTGGGGAAGGTAGCGCGGATGATCTGCATTTTCCAGCGCCCGCCGTTGCCAAGCGCCCTATTACGCAGGCGCAGCAACCTGCCCTGACGCAGCAGCAGCGCCAACAACAGGCTCAGGCACAACAACGCCAGCAGCAAGCGCAGCGGCAGGTACAACAGCAACAGCCTGTGCTCCAACAAACTGCTGCGCCTGCCAATAAAGCCAGTACTTCAAGCTTCTATGGCGGCAGGCGTGAACCGGGCGAATGCGTGCCGGGTTTCTGTCAGATCGATGAGTAAGGTCGCTATGCTGGAGACCGAACTGGAGCAACTCACCGCTGAACCGGCACAGATTCTGCCGTATGCCTTTGCCAAACGGCAGGGCGTCTTGCTGGATCAGCAAAACAGCGGTGTCTTGTTATATCGCGACAAACTGAAACCCGCTGTCTTGATGGAAGTTCAGCGCAGCTCGCCGGTGCCCTTGCGTATCCAGAAAATTGATGCGCCCACCTTTGAGCGGATGCTGGCCACGTCTTATGACCGTAGCCAGACCGGTGCGGCGATGATGCAGGATCTGGGGGATGAAGCGGATTTAAGTGACATTGCCGAATCGATGCCTGAGCCGGAAGACTTGCTGGAATCGGAGGATGATGCACCGATTATTCGTCTGATCAATGCCTTGCTGACGCAGGCGGTCAAAGAGAACGCCTCGGATATTCACATTGAAGCTTTCGAAACCCGGATGCAGGTACGCATGCGGATTGACGGGGTGTTGCGTGAGATTCTGGAGCCACCGCGCAAGCTGGCACCGCTGATTATCTCGCGCATCAAGGTGATGGCCAAACTCGATATTGCTGAAAAGCGCTTGCCACAGGATGGCCGTATTTCCCTGCGTCTGGCCGGGCGTTCGGTGGACGTGCGGGTTTCGACCCTGCCATCCGGGCACAGCGAGCGCGTGGTGTTGCGTTTGCTGGACAAGCAGGCCGGGCGGCTGAACCTGACCAATCTGGGCATGGCAGATGAGTTGCATGAACGACTGGCGGCGTTGATCCTGAAACCGCACGGCATTGTGCTGGTGACGGGGCCGACCGGCTCGGGTAAAACCACCACTTTGTATGCAGCTTTGAGTAACCTGAATGATGCGCGGCGTAATATTCTGACCGTAGAAGACCCGATTGAATATTACATTGACGGTATCGGCCAGACGCAGGTCAACAGCAAGGTCGACATGACATTTGCGCGTGGTTTGCGTGCCATGCTCCGGCAAGACCCGGATGTGGTGATGGTCGGGGAGATTCGTGACCTGGAAACGGCAGACATTGCGGTGCAGGCCAGTTTGACCGGGCATCTGGTGTTTTCTACCTTGCACACCAATACGGCGGTGGGCGCGGTCACACGGATGCAGGATATGGGCGTGGAGCCTTATCTGCTGGCCTCCAGTTTGTTGGGGGTGGTGTCGCAGCGTTTGGTACGGATGCTTTGCCCTGACTGTAAACAGCCTGCGGAAGCGACGGATGGCGAAGTGACGCTGATGCAGCAGAACTCGCATTATGATCTGACTGCGCAGCGTCCGGTTATTTATCACCCCGATGGCTGCCCAGCCTGCAAGCACAGTGGTTTTATCGGTCGGCAGGGTATTTATGAAGTGGTTGAACTGAATAACCATGTCCGCCAGATGATCCACGAGCGTGCCAGTGAGGTCGAGCTGGAAAAATTTGTGCGCCGTTCCATGCCGAGTTTGCGGGATGACGGCATTCGGCTGGTACTGGAAGGGCGTACTTCGCTGGATGAAGTGTTGCGTGTGACCCGTGAGGATGAGCGCTGATGCCAGCCTTTGAATACACCGCCCTTAATCCGGCAGGCAAAGAAGAAAAAGGGATTCTGGAGGCTGATACCGCCCGCCAGGTCAGGCAATTGTTGCGCAACGGCGGCATGATGCCGCTGGAAGTCAACGAGGTGGTGCAAAAGCAAAAGCGTGCCGACGGGGTGCGCCTGTTTGGCGGCAGCCTGAAACCTGCGGAGCTGGCTTTGATGACCCGGCAGCTGGCGACTTTGGTTGGGGCGGGTTCACCGCTGGAAGAAGCACTGGGTACGGTGGTCAAGCAAACTGAGCGTAATGCATCACGGCGTATTTTTTCGGCTATTCGCGCGCGCGTGACCGAAGGCCATACTCTGGAAGCGGCGTTGGGTATTTTTCCGGGTGCTTTTCCGTCGCTGTATCGGGCGACCATTGGTGCGGGCGAACAGTCCGGCCATTTGTCGGAGGTCTTGGAGCGGCTGGCTGATTACACCGAGAACCGTCAGCTTAACCAGCAAAAAGTATCCACTGCGTTTGCTTACCCGGCGCTGCTATCGGTCGTCGCGATCGGCATTGTGGTGGCGCTGTTAAAGTATGTCGTGCCGAATGTAATTGGCGTGTTTGAGAATTCCGGGGGCGAGTTGCCCTTACTGACCCGCATGCTGATTACCAGTAGCGATTTCATCGAGAATAATGGCCTGTTTTTATTGATAGGCATCGTGTTGCTCGTGTTCTTTTTCCGCTATTTGCTCAAGTTTCCCCTCTGGAAGACCCGCTTTCATCGCCTGCTGTTGCGCTTGCCTTTGGTGGGGCGTTTGGTGCGGGGCATTAATACCGAGCATTTTGCCCGTACCTTAAGCATTCTGGCCTCCAGTGGCGTGCCGATTCTGGATGCAATGAAGATTGCCGGGGGGGTCGTCAGTAATATCCCGATGCGTACAGCCGTGACGGATGCTACCGTCAAAGTGCGCGAGGGTATGACCATTAACAAGGCTTTGCAACAGACCGGGTTTTTCCCGCCGATGATGATTTACCTGATTGCCAGTGGCGAAGGCAGTGGGCGGCTGGATCAGATGCTGGAACGTGCCGCTATTCAGCAGGAACGCGAGACTCAGGCGAGTGTCACTACCATGGTCAGCCTGCTGGAGCCTTTGTTGATTCTGGTCATGGGCGGCGTTGTCACCCTGATTGTCATGGCGATTATGTTACCGATTCTCAAGATGCCGCAGTTTATCAGCTAAACGCGCACGGTCATAAGCGGTGTGCTAGAGCAACGCCGCGATTTTCTCCACACTCTTACTCACACTAATCCATCGACCGACCTGACAAGAATGGGGCTGCATTCTTTCACATAACAATATTCAGGGTCGTTTGTCCACGTGAGAGTAAATGACAATGAGTGATCGCGTTCGCAGCCTGGGGTTGCAACTGGCAGCCCCGCACTATTTTGTGGGTGAAATTAATGTGATGGGCGGAGCGGATGCGACTCCCAAACCTAGACCCGTTGTTTTTTCACCCCCTTTATATATTTTTGCACCGGTTGATGAGGTGCCCTATTTACAGGCAGTATTGGCAAAAACCGGCATTGCCTGCCGTTTCAATGCCTATGATGTGCGGGTATGGCAAGGTTTGCAGGTCTGTTTTTTCCGGCAGACTCGCCTGAATCCCTATCAGCTGCAAGCGCTTAATGCGGTTCGGGCGCAAAATGTACCGGTCAGATCGTTGCAGGATTGTCTGGAAAAGCGCCTGAACTGGGTTGAAATTGATTTGCTGGATGCCGAATACCTGTTGGATATAGAAGTGTCCGGTAGCCGCTCCTCATGGTGGCTGGGGAAACTGCGGCGGGGCTTTGATATCATGATTTCTGCTGTGCTATTGCTGCTGTTAGTGCCTTTGAGCGCGTTGGTGGCGTTGGCTATCAAGCTGGAATCACCGGGGTCGGTATTTTTCATCCAGCGGCGCACAGGGCTGTTTAACCGCGAGTTTAATATCATCAAATTTCGTTCCATGCGTAATGATGCCGAGCGCAGTGGTGCACGCTGGGCAGAGAAAAACGATGCGCGGGTTACCCGAGTGGGGCGTTTTATCCGCAAAACCCGGATTGATGAATTACCGCAGCTGATCAATGTGCTGAAAGGAGAGATGTCGCTGATCGGCCCCCGGCCAGAGCGCGAAGTCTTCATTCTTGATCTGGAACAGCGGATTCCTTTTTACCGGTTTCGGCATATGGTCAAGCCGGGAATTACCGGTTTTGCGCAGGTGATGTATTCCTACGGCGCGTCGCTGGAAGATGCTCGCCAGAAACACCGCTATGACCTTTATTATCTCAAACACCGCAGTATTTGGCTGGATTTGCAGATCCTTTGGCAGACAGCACGGATTGTTGTGACTGGGCAGGGTATTTAGGTCAAGCAAGATGGCGGGTAACTTCATCCAACCTAATCCTTATGCAAGCTTAGAAATCTTTCTTGTGTCATCACTTTGGGAATTAAACGTTCACTCTTACTGGGAAACATAAGGACTATGGTTCGGTTGTGCTCTATGCCACAGCTGACATGCAGCGGTTTGTTATTGCCGTAGAAATACAGGCGGTCGAACGGGGTGTTTCGCACAATCCATTGCGCTACTTCCAGCATGTCTTCATCGGGCACGATAAAATCGCAGGCCGCACCTTTGCGGTCGCAAATCAGGTTGCCACGGGTGTTGAGTTCGTGGGATGCGTGCTGGTCGCGTTTTGGGTCGATCCTGCCGGAGATGTGTTTGGCGAGTTCAGGAGAACAAAAGCCATAAGTGAGTTCGATTCCGCCAAAATAATCTATTACCGGGTCAATCACCTGCTGCGCCAACGTTTCTAAAGCATTGTAGGTTTCAGGTTGCTTGGGCAGGTTGGGTAAGCCGATTTTGGCTTGGGTTTCACCACATTGGATGAAATGGCGGAAGGTGTGGTACTCACCGCATGGGTCATCTAACTCTGGGATGGTGCTAGCGGGTTGCAAGTCAAAACCCGTCACTTCCAACCGCAGACGTTTTAAGGTTGCATCGAACTGTTCTGGCGGCATTCCATAACTTTCCAGATTAAATTCAGGGTATGCCAACAGGGTTTGATCAAACGCTACCTGCTTGGCGTAGTGTGGGTAATCGGGGTCGAGGAAACGGGCTTTCAGGTACAGATACGGTGGCGTGTAGGTTTCGCCATATTTGTAATACTCGAAACGCTGGTTGATCAAACTGATCTTGATGCGCTCTAGCAAGCGCGGCAGTGGAGCGTCCTCAAAGTCATCGTACTTCATCAGCGATAGTTTGCCAGATTCGGCATGGATTTTTAGCAGGTCAGCCGAGGTCACATCCCCGAATACAATCGTGGCACAACCAATGTAAACCCGCAGTATTGGCGGTAGTGCTGCGATCTGCGAAGTGTGAAAGGTTAACGAGCTTTCGTTATCCAGATAACCATAACCTTGAGTAGCCGCTTGTTGGCACATTTCACGTAGTAGCGCCGGGTTGCCTGCCGAGAATAACAGGCGTTCGCCTTCATCTTGAGCCTGTTTGTAGTTCTGGAAAAAGGTTTTCACGTCGCGCTTGAGGCTTTCGGGTAAATGGCTGTAGATGCGTTGCTGGTCGAAACGACGCATGGCGAAGTAAACCATGAGGTCTTCGCGGCGACTATCGAACGCCAGTTTCAGGATTTCATCGCCGTGGTAATGTTGCAGAAATGTCTGGGCGCGTCGCCAGGTGCCAAACAGGTCTTTGATGGCGGCAACATCCGGGTATTCATCTTCCTGTGGAAGTCTGCCCAATTCCAGCCAGCGTAGCCACAAGGCATCCAGCAATTCGGCATGTTGTACATAGAATGTGCGTTCCTTATCGGCTTTGCTGATCCTGCCCGGTTTGGCTGCTCTTGGTACTTTGGGGAGCTGGCTGATCAGACGCTTAGCAGTAGCACGGTTACGGTAACGACGCTCCAGAAATGCCTGCTCTGCATCCTTATCCTTGAACACGAAAAATACACCGGGGCCGACGGCTACCGGGTCTTCGTCCAGCACGTAGCGCAGGTATTCGCGGAGTTCTTCCTGTGAGAAGTAACGCTGGAAAGTGTTGCGACTGGTGAGTACGCCATCGCGGAACAAACGCCCTCGCTCGGGGGATTGTTCGCCCAACATAACCGCAGTGCAGAGGAATTGGGTACAGAGTTGGTATGCGCCTAGCACTGCTTCCATGCGCTCAGTTTTGTCTTCGATCACGTTGATGACGAAGCCGAGATTGACTATATCGGCGCTGTGTTTCGGGTTTTCGGGGCAGAAATGGGGATCCCAGCCGTGGGTGGTGATGTTGTTTTTAGTCAGGATTTCTACATCGCTGCCTTTGCCACAGCCGTAGTCAAAGATGGTGTGTTTTCCTTCCAGAAAGTCATGTTTGGCGAGGAGTTGCATGGGTGTGGAGAGGGAGTAGCGGGTTAGGGCGGTGCGGTGGCGTTCGACTGTTCGCTGCGCAGTCTCAGCGGGTATGAGTTGATGCCCATCCAATTTATAACCATGTTCTTGAATGAGTGTATTCCAAGCCAACCGAAAACCGATACTACGGCTATTTTCAAATAATCCAATCCGTTCAGCCGTTTTGGTTAAGGCTTGATATTCGGGAACACGGGGGTGGCTGGCTGGAAGGAACAATTCCTTACGATGTAAAATAGGAGGATTATGAGCCCCTTCATAGCTACGTTCTTTTACGGATTGTGTGGTCAAATCGACTGTCCAGACTCTACTGAGTGTTGGAAATGGATCATCAAAAAAATCCGGATAGTGTAACAGTGACACTGAATTCTCATTTTGGGAAAACTTAATGATATTAAAGTCTTTTCCGGCTTCAGTGCCAGCAAGAGCCTCCGCTGCTGCAATACGCTGTTGAACGGCAGAGGGCTGTGAAGTAGTCAATAAATAATGCCAATAGACATTGAAGCCAACTCGCTTACCTAACAATACTTTCCTGCCTGAGTCCTCTGCGTCAGGCATCCTGCTGCTCCATCAAGCGTTGCGAAAGCAATAGAACCAATTTACGTTGAGCCGTCACGGGAAGCCTCGCAATACGTGCGATGATTTCATCCATACTCATTTGATCAAGATGTGCTGTCAATTGTGTTGCAATTGATTGCAATACCGATAGTTCATCTGGCTTTGCATCATCTGGCGGGCTTCGCAATGACTTTAACCATCGTTCAGTCTCAGGTTGGGATAGAGCCGAAATATTTTGCAAAGTCAGAAATTGAGCAAGCCATAGCTTTATCTGCTTACTGCGCTCTTCCTCTTCCAGTTCAGTACGGCGTTGACTAACCAATTGGAGTATTTCTGTGACTCTTTCCTGATCACTCTCCGCCAAATAACCGGGTGCAGCCTGAAGCTCCCTTTCAAGATTAGTACAACGGTTTCTGTCTAAATCGGAAATCTGCTCTAATAACCCCAGTCTGGGAGCAAGCCAATCTGTCGAACGCTTGCGTGCAATCTCAATACGTTCGGTAGCAAGAGTCTGATACAGTGCTGCCATCTCCCATGCAGGTTCAATTTCTTGTTCTTGCAGGTAAGCATTAAGTTCTACTAATTGCCCCTGTGTCTGGTGTTGCAGTAATGCTTCCAGACGCTTCACACCCACATCCTGAGCTTCCCAAGCAGATACATCGTCGAGAATACGTCCCAGTTGTGCTTTCAGGTCTTTTACTTCCTGTGCGTCGGGTGTTCCCACAAAAATGTTCTGTAAACGCTCTACCCGCACCAGAGTTTCCTCTAACTCAGCCCGATTAGTTATAACTTGGGCAAATATTTCCCCTAGAGCATGCGTGTGGCGGCGTATTGCTTCCCTTAGTCGCGCCTGACGCTGGTGGATTGCGGCCACACGCGAATTTATTTCCTCCTGTTTTAGCACAGAATGGGTTTGGCTAATGGCTTCAATCAAGGCATCACCGGTTGCCATGTCATCACGCAGTGTGCGTACTGATGTTGAGTCGGTTGAGTCTGGCTGGAGAGGATAATCATTACTCCGGTCAAGGATAGCTCGGTGTTTCTCCCGCTCTTCAATTTGGGCAACACTCTCTCTCGCTAAGTCTTCGAGTTTTTGTGACTCAGAAACGAAACCTAATTGTTTAAGGCTTGCTACAGCCCTTTCCATGCGTTGATTGTATTCACCAACCTGCATAATGCTGTTGCAGCCTTGTCGTGGGAGCCAAGCAGCTATTCGTTGGCTAACAAACTCTTTCACTAATGCCAAAAGTTCTTTACTGTCGTCCTGCATTCTAGCGGGCCAACAGCCTTCTTCTACAAAAACGGCTTGTTGCCGTAGTAACTGGGAACCAGTCTTTAATAAGTATCCGGCATTATCCTGTTTTTCTGCGCGTTCGATGTCGCGTTCCCACTGATCCAGCTTTTTCTGTGCATCGTGTACTTTTTCCAACACCTTATCTGCCCGATCAAGCAAAACACGGTAAAGCCCTTCCATTGATTCTGGCAACGGCTCGATTTTACGGGTGCTATCAACCTGATCGGTAAGGCGAATAATGGCCTCATATTGCTGCTCTGCTTCCCATTGGTTCAACAGTTGCCGCCAACGCCCTGCTGCATCTGCTGAGAGGAAACGTACCGCACTTTTTCCGAGTACAGTCTGATCAAGGAAGTGCTTACCTTTTTGGGCAGGAAACGCATCACTCAACCAATCACCCGCTGCCACCATCCGATGGTTGTATTCAATTCTGCGTGGTGGTGTTTCCAACCCCAAAAATAAACCAAGCAACAACCCGGCCGAGGCGGCATTCATACCGTAGGGCGGTGCAAGCAGCACCTGGAATGACTGCAATAAGGTTTGGCTGGGATTATCCTGATGCAGCTTCACTAAGTTTTCATAAGCGACTTTGGCCTGTGGATTGGAGGGTTCTGCTAGTTGCCCCGATGTTCGCAAGCTACCCCAGTTTTGGTTAAGCAGTCTTGTTACCCGGTTCTGCATTCGTTTAGGCTGTGCTTGTATCCACGCCCCATTCACCTGCCGGGAAACCAGGCTACGGGTCAATTGGGCACAATCCGCAGCGCCTGCACCGGCTGAACTTCCAAATCCATCAAACGGAAACGGCACTGTTTGTGGATAGACCGCCTCAAATACAGCTTCACCCACATGCTTCAAACGACCAGCGGGGATATTAGGAAATCCCGCAATCCAGAACAAACGCTGTTTGATGACATCCTGAACGGACTCTTTAAGCGCCCGATCACTACGGTCTTTTTCTTCAGGGACAAAACGACGAAAACGTTCCTTGTCTGCCTCAGTAATTTTTTCATCAAACAAATAGAGTCGCCCGATGTGTTCCGCCAAACTCGCTGACGTATCACTCAACCCGATGATCCAAACCGGGGCTTTGCTTGAGGCGGCGTTTTTCAGTTCCTTTTGCAAAACGGCATTTACCTTGGCATCCAGTGCAGCCACATCCTCGTTAGGCTGAATGTAAAGTTGACATCCTCCCCTCCCTAAAGGAAGGGGATTCCTACTGCATTCAGCTAGAGATTAGCTGACTTACTTCGGCGAGTTCCTGCTTCACAGAGCGGCTTAATGCCGCATCTCCACAGGCTAACAAGCGGTGTCCCCGCTCTAAAACATTGACCGCCCCGACTACATCGGCGTGGTTTTCATAGCCACATTCCACACACGCAAACTTTGCTTGGGTCTGGCGGTTATCCGCTGACACATGCCCACAGCAAGGGCAAGTTTGGCTGGTGTACTGCGGTGGCACAGCAAACAGCATCCCGCCATTCCATGCCGTCTTGTAGTCGAGTTGCCGCTGGAACTCGCCCCAACCTTGGTCAAGAATGGCTTTGTTCAGACCAGATTTTGCCGCGACGTTTGTGCCGGGTTTTTCTGCCGTGCCTGCTGCTGATCGGCTCATATTGCGTACCTGCAAATCTTCGACGAACACCACCGCGTGGTTTTGGCTGAGGGTGGTCGTGGCTTTGTGCAGAAAATCGCGGCGTGAATTGGTGATAGTGGTGTGGAGTTTTTGAACCTTGGCTTTCGCCTTTTTCCAGTTGTTGCTGAATTTCTGCTTATGCGCCATGCGCCGTTGGTATTTGGCGAGCTTGGCTTGTTGGGTTTTGAAGCTGTTGAGCGGAGCAATGTGGCTACCATCTGAGAACGTAGCAAAACGGGCTATACCTAAGTCGATGCCGATGCTGATAGTTGCAGTGGACGTTAGTTGTTCAACTTCCCGTTGTGTCTGAATGCTGACAAACCATTTGCCGCCGTTACTGGAAACCGTCACATTGCGTAATTCCCCCAACACATCGCGGCTGTTGCGGTAGCGTACCCATCCCAACTTGGGCAGTAAAATTCGACTGTTGGCTTGGTCGAGTTTGATTTGTTTGGGTTGGGGGTAGCGGAAACTGTCGCCGCTGCCCTTGCGTTTGAAACGGGGGAAATCGGCACGCTTGGCAAAGAAGTTTTGGTAGGCTTTATCGAGGTCTTTCAGCGCGTGTTGCAATGGCTGTGCTGGGGTGTCTTTTAACCACTCAAGCCCCACTTCCCGTTTCCATGCCGGAAGCCATGCCGCCATCGCCACGTAGTTGATATATTTCCCACCCGATTCATGGTTGGCTTGTTGTAACGCTAATGCCTTATTGTAAACGAAGCGGCACGAACCCGCGTAACGGCTCATCAGACGCTGTTGTTCGCCGTTGGGATTGAGTTCGTACTTAAAGGCTTGGAGTCGTTGCATGGTATTAAGGATAGGTTGCAATCCTTGCTTTGGGCGCATGAATCCGCAGTAAACACCTGTTTCAGCCGACAAACGGAAGAGGGGCGAGGATGCCGCCCTCGCTCTGCATCCTCGCCCTGAAGAACGGGGTTTTACGCGAAAGACCTATAAATATGTTAATGGCCAATTAAAATGACCCACTAATGGCCAATAGTTTTGACCCACCCCC
>CAXYXY010000031.1:0-54903 GCA_964293125.1 uncultured Thiothrix sp.
GGGGTGTGGTGGGGGTTGTTGCTGTTGATGGGTGACGGTCCCCCCGCCCCCGCCCCCCCCCCCGCCGCCGGCGGCGGAGGCGACTCGGTTTCAGTCAGCTCCATCGAACCGCGCCCTGAGCGCAGCCGAAGGGCACCTCAAGCTCGCAAATAACGGGCATCGGCATCAAACAAGGCCTGGGTAATCACTCTGGCAGGGCGCTTCTCCCCCAGAATTTCAATCTCGACTTCCACACCCTCGGCAATCATATCCGGTGGCATAAAACCAATCGCAACCGATTGCTGCGCCCAGTGTGCGTAGCCGCCCGAAGTTACAAACCCGACAATTACCCCGTCTTTCCAGATCGGCTCATCGGCGTGCACATCCGTATTCACGGCATCCACCACGAAGGTGGTTAATTTGCGACGTACCCCCTGCGTGCGTTCCGCCAGCACAGCGGCCTTGCCGATAAAATCAACCGGCTTGTCATAGTCGACAAAACGCTCCAGCCCGGTTTCCAGAGGCGTGTAATCCGGGCTGTACTCACGTAACCAGGAACCGAAACCCTTCTCCAGCCGTAAACTCATCATCGCCCGCATCCCGAAAGGACGCATCCCGAATTCTTCCCCTGCTGCGCTCAAGGCCTCATACAGTGCCAGCTGCTGGCTGGTATCCACATAAATTTCATACCCCTGATCGCCGGTATAACTCACGCGCTGTACCAGCGCATCGCACAAGCCCACCTCACCGGTGCGCACGCCGAGGAACGGGAAGGCCTGCGTGGACAGATCCAGATTCGATACTTTCGCCAATACCGACCGCGCTTGCGGCCCGGCCAGTTGGAAACCGATGCGCTGTAGCGAGACATTGCGCAAGTTCACGCCACTGTCCGGCAAATGCTGCTCGAACCAGCGCTGGTGATACGCTTGCGCACCATACGAGGCGGTCAGCTGGAACCGCTCATCACTCAAACAGGAAATCGTGAAATCCCCGATCAGACGCCCTTTCGGACTCAGCAAGGGTGACAGGCTCAAACGCCCCGGTTGAGGGATACGCCCCGCCATGATCGTATCCAGCCAAACGCGTGCACCGCTGCCGGTCACTTCAAATTTGCTGAAATTGTGAATCTCGTTAATTCCTACGCCATTCCGTACCGCCCGGCATTCTTCGCCGACGGTAGCGAACGCATTGGAACGATTGAAACTGGGTGTTTCGTAGCGTGCTTCGCCTTCCGCTGCAAAATAATTGACGTGCTCCAGACCATGCCCTTGCCCGAACACCGCACCTTGCTGCTGCCAGATTGGATACATGGGCGTGGTATGCAAGGGGCGACCCGCCGGGCGTTCCTCATTCGGATAAGACACGGAAAAACGTTTCTGGTAATTCTCGGTCACCTTGTGGCGGGTATAGGCGCGGGTGCTGAAAGTGCCAAACCGGGCGACATCCATCGCGAACACATTGCGCGACGGTTCACCCTCGACCATCCATTCCGCGAGTGTGAGGCCCACCCCGCCGCCCTGACTGAAACCGGCCATGACCGCACACGCCGACCAGAAATTACGCAAACCCGGCACCGGCCCCACCAGTGGGTTGCCATCCGGGGCGAAGGTAAACGGGCCATTGATCACCGTCTTCAAGCCTGCCTCTGCCAGCACCGGGTAACGCGCGTAGGCAATGGCTAATGAGTCGCCAATCCGGTCCAGATTATTTGGCAGGAGTTCATGGCCAAACGACCACGGTGTTTTATCAACCGCCCACGGGTCACAGGCCTGTTCATAAAAACCGATCACCAAACCACGGCCTTCCTGGCGCAAATAACTCTCACCCGCAGGGTCCATTACGTGCGGCAATTCGGTCGGGTGGTTATACACTTCAGGAATGTCATCAGTGACCAGATACTGATGCTCCATCGGGTGCAAGGGCAGCTCAATCCCGACCATGTGCCCGACTTCCCGCGCCCACAAACCGGCGGCATTCACCACATGCTCAGCGATCAGGTTGCCTTTATCGGTGACGATCTCCCAGCTGCCCTCTGCACGCGGTTTGAGCGCACTGACATGCGTGTGCAAATAGACTTCCGCCCCCTGCTGTTTCGCGGCATTCGCATAAGCGTGGGTGGTGCCATACGGATCAAGGTGCCCATCCAGCGGGTCGTACATACCGCCAATGACCCCGGCGGTATGGGTAATCGGCGACAGGCGGCGAATCTCGTCCGGGCCAATAATCTCGGTCTTCAAGCCCATGTACTGGTGTTTGGCGTGTTCAGCCTTGAGGTAATCCATTCGTTCAGGCGTCGTCGCCAACGTGATCCCGCCCACGTGATGCAGGCCGCAGGACTGACCCGAAATTTTCTCCAGCTCCCGGTAAAGCTCAATGGTATAGCCTTGCAAGGCCGCCATATTGGTATCCGCGTTCAAGGTATGAAAACCACCGGCAGCATGCCAGGTAGAACCCGAGGTCAGCTCGGAACGCTCCAGCAAAACGACATCCGTCCAGCCCAGTTTGGTCAGGTGATAAAGCACACTCGCACCGACCACGCCACCACCGATCACCGCTACCCGTACATGAGATTTCATGCCTTCCTCCTCTGTTGTTTTGGACAAGAAACAGGGGAACATCTTAATTCAATACGCCACCGTATGGAATGGCGACAATCCCTTCCGACTACAATTCATTCACTCTGCAAAATCAATACTTCTAATACTTCGGACAGTTTTTGCGATACTTTACCAACACCCTTAACTATCTATCGCTATTTGGAGAAACACCATGACCGAGTACGTCATTCCCCCTGCCCCGATCGCCTCCGTAGCCGTGGCTGATTCGCGTGCACGTTTTCCGGTACGACGCATTTTCTGTGTAGGGCGCAATTACGCTGCGCATGCGCGTGAAATGGGGCGCGATCCCGACCGTGAACCCCCGTTCTTTTTCACCAAACCCGCCGATGC
Organism: uncultured Thiothrix sp.; assembly: GCA_964293125.1. GTDB lineage: Bacteria > Pseudomonadota > Gammaproteobacteria > Thiotrichales > Thiotrichaceae > Thiolinea. The sequence goes on from CAXYXY010000031.1 coordinate 2,928, forward strand.
CGTCGTCGATGACAATGCGACCATTCCTTACCCACCAGAAACCCATAACTTCCATTATGAAGCTGAACTGGTGATCGCTATGGGCAAAGGCGGGGTGAATATCCCGGAGGCAGAAGCGCTGGAACACGTCTGGGGTTATGCCATCGGTAATGACCTGACCCGACGTGATCTGCAAATGGCGGCGCGTGAACTGGGTCGCCCGTGGGACTGGGGCAAAGCCTTTGACCAGTCGGCGGTTTGCGGGCCGATTCACCCGGTCAAAGCGGTAGGTCACCTTGAACAGGGCATGATCCGTTCGAGCGTGAACGGTGAAGTCAGGCAGGATGCTGATTTAAAGGAGCTGATCTGGTCGCTGCCTGAAATCATTGCCATCCTCTCGCGCAGCATGACGGTCAAAGCCGGTGACCTCATTTACACGGGCACACCTGCCGGAGTCGGTGCACTGGTCGCGGGTGATGTCTGTGTAGTAGAAATCGCCAGACTCGGCCAGCTGACTACAACCATTAGCGAGCGGCTTTGACCATGACAAAGGCGACTAACGGAATCATCTAACCGTTTAGCGGGCAATGTTTGAAATTCCCGCAACACCCTATAAAGTTATGAACACTGACTCAGGTCAGGGATAACGTATAAAAATTAACTTAATCATAAAAACAACGGGGTTTACAATATGTTCCCAACAATCAGTCTGTTCAAAAAACGCGACTACGCGTACCTTGCGGTTGCCGCTTCTATTGTCATCGGCAGTATTGCCATTGCTAACACTCAAGCGGATAAATCACCCTTGCAAAATTCGATGGCCGCCTATGTCGTGGCCATGAATCAGGAAGGTCAGGAAGTATTGCAGCCCGCCACTGAAGTAGAACCGGGTCAGGTCATTGAATATGCACTGACGTATGAGAATACCGGCACGGCTGCATTGAAAGATATTATTGTCACTGGCCCAGTCCCGAATGCCACGGCGTATATCGGTAAAAGTGCTTATACCGCTGCCAAAGCTGAATTACTGGTCAGCATTGATGGCGGCAAAACTTTTGAAAAAGAACCGGTCAAGCGCATGGTGAAAGATGCGGCGGGCAAAAAGGTTCAGAAGATCATCCCTCCTGCTGAATACACCCATGTTCGCTGGAATATGAAAGAAGCCCTTAACGCCGGAGACATGAAGCAGTTCGCTTATCGTTCAGTCGTTAAATAACGCGACATAAGCCATTAATAAAAAACCCTTTTACAACAATAATGAAAGAGACTCCACAAGATGCAACTCAATAAGAAGAAACTCAGCGAAGTCTGTGCATCCGCGCTATTGGCAGGTGGTATTGTTACCTGTATCGCTCCTGCCGCCGTTTATGCAGCTACTGCCGCCGGGACTATCATTAAAAACCTCGCGACGGTCACGTATGAAGACACGAATGGCAATATCTACAGTGCCCAGTCAAATGAGGCCATTATTACGGTCAAGCAGGTTTATTCGGCTGAAGTAGGCAGTGATACCACCAAAACAGCGGCGGCGGGCCAGACGGTTTATATCCAGCATACGCTGACGAATACAGGTAATGGTACCGATACCTATACCTTGGCGGCGCTCAATGACAGCTTGGGCGATGACATTAATGCTGATAACATCAAAATGTACCTCGACACTAATGGCAACGGTTTGGCCGATGCGGGTGAGCAGGAAATCACAGGTAGCATCAGCGTGCCTGCAGGTGACAGTGTTGAAATCGTGATGGCGGTTGCCGTTCCTAGCAGTGCCGCCCCTGGCGCGACATTAGGGGTAACACTGACAGCCGCTACCGCTAATGGCACCGTCACCGATGCAACTGATGTGCTTGGAGGAGCAGATACAACACAGGGCACCAACAATGACCTGATCACCGTTTCCCAGAATGCTGTCCTAAACTACACCAAGTCGGCTACTCTGAATACCATCCTCAACCAGATCACTTATGTTCTGACCGTGAGTAACACGGGTAATGTTGCCGCCACTGCCGTCAATATCATGGACGGTTTGCCAGTAGGCACCACACTGGTTAGTACCAGTTATGCAGGCTTGCTGACAACTAACGGTGATACGCTCCCGGCTACAGCCACTCTTGATGAGACAGCGGCCAATTTTGACTACGATCATAACGGCACTATTTCTGGCAGTGTTCCCGGTATCAGTGCAGTCGATGCCTCGATCGCACCGGGTCAGACAATCAGTGTAACCTTTGTGGTTGACTATGATCCTGTAGCTTTCAACAACAACAGCGTACCCGGTTCAGCGGGTGATATCGTTAAAAACACTGCGCGGCTGACAGCCGATCTGGATGGCCCCGGCCCAGGTGTACCCGGCTCCGGCCCAGGCGATTTCCCACCGATATCATCCAACCCGACCCAAACGACTTTGCCGCAAATTTATGGTGTACAGTCGGATGACACCAATGCGGGGGACGCTCTTGGCACAAACGATGGGGGTGATGATGATGCTGGCACCGCCAATGACATCCAGTATGTAGACGCAGCCCCTGCTGGCTCAACCGTGCTCTTCGATGTGGTTCTAACCAACACTGGTACCGGCCCGGATACACTGGAACTGGCTATCAATAAAGGTGACTTCCCACCAGGCACTACCTTCACTTTCTGGAATGAGACTGGCACTGCCCAGCTAACCAACACCAACAGTGGGGGTGGGGTTGATACCGGTATGCTCGACTCCGGTGAAAGCAAGACCATTCTGGTCAAGGCACAACTGCCTGCTGACGCAACCGGCACTAACCTGACCGCCACACTGACAGCGACCTCGGCTAATGATCCCTCTGCAACACCCATCAGCGATACAACCACCTTAGAATTGGGCAGTATTGGTGCACCGGGTGTGGATTTGCATGACACCAGCATTGCGCCCACCGGAGCCGATGATGACTTGCTGGCACTGGGTGCGTTAACCGGTGATCCTGCTTATGAAACCACGGTCGGCGGCACAGTGGTGATTCCGTTCCACATTGACAACAATGGTGGCTCTTCGGATTCCTTCCAGTTGTCCGCAGGCAGTACGGGCGATGGCACAACCGTAGGCAGTCTGCCAACAGGTTGGACAGTCAAGTTCTACCAAGCCGATGCATCCGGTAACCCAATCGGTAGCCCATTGACCAGCACCGCATTGCTGGCTCCAGGTTCAACCGGCGCTGCCAACCCAACTAGCAACATTTATGTGGCCGTTGTCAGTATCCCGAGTGACCCGGCTTTGGCGGTTGCAGATTATGCGGGCACCAATGCCTTTGATGCCAATGGCGATCTTGACGGTGATCAGCCGATCCTGATCAAGATCACATCCGCCAATTCCGGCGCGACTGACACCATGCTCGATGCGATTGACGTGGCTGATCTGGCACAAGTCGTTCTGACCCCGCCGGGTGCCAATCAGATCCAGCCGGGTGGTTCAGTTGACTACACGCATGTACTGGACAACACGGGTAACACCGAAGAAACGCTGGAACTGGATGCCAACAACGGTAATCCTGACTGGAACAATACCGTGACAGTCATGACCAACAATGGCCCGAAAACACTGGATCAACTGGTTCCTGGCACGGATGTCATCATCGGTACCGGCCCGGACGGCACCCCTGTCAACGTGACATTTACTGACACTGACACGGATGGCAACCCTGAAGTCACACTGCCACCGGGCGTCAGTATTAACCTCACACCTACCGTGTATGCACCCAGTGATGCAGCTCCGGGTAACAATGACATCCTGACCATTATCGCGACCAATACCGGCAACGGCCCTAGCGCAAGCATAGAAGACGTATCAACCGTTATTCTCGGTCAGGTACGCCTGACCAAGACGGTGGCTTATGATGCCTCGTGTGACGGCACGCCGGACGGAGCTTTCGCAGCAACCCTGACTACCAATGTCGCACCGGATGAATGTGCCATCTGGCAGATTGTTGCTGAAAACCAGGGTGATGCAGCCGCCAAAAATGTGATAATCACGGATGCGGTTCCTACCTTTACTACCTTTGTAACCGGTAGCCTGGCCTACAAGCTGGGCGCGAGCACTGCCAGCTTTACCCCGCTAGATGGGGCGAATAATGGTGACCAAGGCAGGGTGCTCGGTTCTGATGTGATGTTCTTTGTGGGTACAGGCGGTGTTGAACCCAGTACTGGCGGCACACTCGCCCCCGGCGAAATGGCTACCGTCCGTTTCTCAACAAGAGTCGACTGATTCAAATTGTCCGTAGATGCTGATTAAGCATCCAACTGGCTCCCCCCACTGTTTGCGGGGGGAGCTTTTAAGCTAAAAAAATATTCAAAAAAACAAAAAAAATTTAAAAACAGATTCAATTAAAAACAAAACAAAACAAAACTAAAATAATAAATTTGCCAGCATGGCCGTTCAACCAGTCCATCATAATTAAAATAACAACGGAGAGGCATGCATGTTTCGCATCATTCCTGCACTGATCATTCTTCTGATGCTCAGTGTTTTTACATCCTCGCAGGCAGCTACTCGGGCCGGTGTCCACATTACCAATCAGGCCGTGGCATCGTATCTTGATACCGGCACGGGCATCATTGTGCACGTGGTATCCAATATTGCCAGTTTGGTCGTTGCCCCTTTGTTGGCGGTTGAACAAGACCAGGATCAGTTTCAATACGCGACTGTTGGCCAACCGGTTTATTTCCCACATACCATTATCAACACCGGTAATCAGGCCGATAGTTATCTGCTAACGGTAGAGAATCTGCTCGGTGATAATGGCAACCTGAATAATTTAAAAATTTATCTGGATGAGAACGGTGACGGCCTGGTTAATCCGGGCGAGCGTGAAATCACACAAACCGATCTTATGCAGCCCGGTGACCGCATTCAAGTGGTCATAACCGGCACTATCCCTGACAACGCCAATCTTGGGGATCAGTTTGCGATTAAACTCACCACTCAATCGACCAAAGACCCCAGCGTGATTGATAGTGATAGCGATACGCTAAGCATCAGCGAGGGTGCCATCATTCGGCTGGATCAACAGGGTGATGTCGATTGCAGTATCCAGTTAGCGGTGAATGATCGCAGTTATCATGAAGTCAGCTTCACCAATACGGGCACCCAAGCGCCGACTGAGCGCACGGTCAATGTCGGCGGGGTTGATCTGCAAGGCGTATTGATAGAAACCCCTGTCTCACCGTACTTCCAACTCCTGAAAGACCCGGCATTGTTTGTCACACCCACTCAGGGTATTCCTCTGGTGGCAGACGCACTGGGTCAGTGGATGGAATACACCCAATGGGATGGGCTGGTCACCATCAGCAAACTGGCGGTATTACTGCCCGCCAGCGTCCTCAAAGCCCAGCAAAGCGGCAAGTTTGGTTATACCCTGCTGGTAAACAACCTGCCGCAAGAAGCAACGGTGATCAACTTGCAAAGCACCATTGACCTGCAAAATGACGGTCGCCCCGACTTTCAGAGCAACACCCGATGTAACACCCTGGCGGCAGACCCGATCATCAAAGACCGCGACGGTCAGGATCTGGGCGGCACCGTGTTTGATTCGGCTAACCTGGAAGCTGTTCCGGGTGCACGCATTGAGCTGATGTCTCTGGCGGATAATCTGCCGGTCGCAGAAACCTTTTCGGATGCACAAGGCCACTTTGAATTCGTCAACATAAAGGCGGGCGAATATTACATCCGGGTCACACCCCCGGCGACCCATACCGCCCCCTCTATCCGGGCACCGGAGCAGTTCACGACCTATACCGTGACTCAAGCGTCTTATGGCCTCTATGGCTTTGTCGCCAGCGGCCAAACCGGCAGCGGCAATAATGGTACGTTCATTCTGGACGATTCCGTAACCGCACTGGTGTTCGATATTCCACTGGATCGGAATAACAGCAGCGGGCAAATTGCCATTGACAAACAGGCGTCGACCCAGACAATCGGCATCGGTGAGCTGGTCGCCTATACGGTAAAAATTTCGAATCTGGCTGATCAGGATTTATATGCCGCTTATATTCAGGACACGCTGCCACTGGGCTTCAAATACATCAAAGGTACGGCCAAACTGGATGACCAGTTCATCTCCGACCCGCTGGAAAGTACCACCGCCAGTGGTAATGGCGCTAGCACCACGGCACTCCATTTCCGGGTAGGTGACTTCCTGAGTGGTGCGGAGCATACCTTGACCTATGTGACCCAAGTGACCGCACTCGCCAGTGGCAGTGACGGTATCAATACCGCTTATGCGCTGGGCACAACCATCACGGCGCTGCCCGTGCAGTCCCCGACCGTGCGTGCGCAGGTGGTCGTCAAACAAACCGGTGTCCTCTCGGATCGAGCCATTCTGTTCGGACGTATTGCCCTCGAAAAAGGCTGCCAGGTCGGCACACCAGAACAACAGCAACAAGGCTACCCGTTGGCGGGCGTGCGTCTGTACATGGAAGACGGTACTTATGTGATTACTGACCCGCAAGGTCAATACAGCCTGTACGGTCTGCAACCCGGTGTGCATGTCCTGAAAGTCGACCTGCATACCCTGCCGGACGGCCTGCAATTCCTGCTCAAAGACACCGCCCAAGCGGGCGACCCGGACAGCCGTTTTGTGGACTTGCTACCGGGTGATTTTAATCGCGCCGATTTTACCGCCGACTGCCCGCAAGCAGAAACCCGGACGGTACAAACATGCACCGAGCCGGTTTACAAACAGGTCGAGCAATGTGTGAACAAGCCGGTCAAGAGCACCAAAACCGAGTGGACAACCCGTACTGTCAATAATGCGGTTGCGCCTATTTACTTTGACTCAGGCAAGGCCGTTATTACCCCCGACTACGTACAAAAACTCAATAACCTGATCAACATGACCCGGGACAAGAAAAATGTCCGGTTCAAATTTGTCGGCCATACTGATAACGAACGTCTGAAACCTGATACCAAAAAGCAGTTCGGAACTAATCAGGGATTATCGGAAGCACGCGCTCAGGAAGTGGCCGAATTTGTACTGAAAAACCTGGCCGTCAAGACCCAGATCAGTGTGGATGGCAAAGGTGAAACCCAGCCGGTCGCCAGCAATGATAACCCGGCGGGTATGGCCAAAAACCGGCGGGTGGAACTGGTCATGTATTACGACGAGGCCACCTCCAAACAGGTCGATGTTCAACAAAGTAAACAGGAGTGCACCACCCGTCCCATTCTGGACAGTGACAAACCCTCCGGCTGTACCAGTAACACCATTACGGAAGCCAGCCCGGTGATCGAACGCCTGTTGGCCAATGAAAAACTGGGGCAGAAAGGCTGGGGTAACGAGGTCGACAATATCGACCCGGCTAACCGCAACAACCTGAAAAACCTGGCACAAACTGCGGATAACAATGGCGACATTTCCAATGGTCTGGTCGAAGCCTATCGCCAGCAAGTAAAAGGTCATCAGGAAGACTTTGCGCGTGAGCAAGAAGCAGTGACTGCGGAAAAGAGTCAGGAACCCAACATCCCTGACCCGAAAGAAGTGGTAAAAACCATTACCACTGAACAGGCTAAAACAGGCACCTGGTTATGGCCGCTCGGTGATACCAGTCTGGATGGTCGTTTCATGGTGGTCGTCCGTGCGGACTCAGAACCTACCTTCACAGTGAATGGCCAGATTGTCAGTAGCAGCCAGCTCGGTGAGCAAATCGTCAATAACCGGGAAAAGGCGCAAATTCTGGCCTGGTACGGCGTCGAGTTGCAGGAAGGCATGAACGAACTCAAGGTCACGGCCAAAGATTCATTCGGCAATGAACGTGTCCTCGCAGAAAAAAGCGTTAAACGCCCGTCGGCGGGTGTGGCGATTAAAATGCACGTTGACGGTACTTTAACCGCTGACCGGGGGCGTTCAACCGTGCCGATCAACATTGAAGTATTGGATATCAATGGTTATCCGGCTAAAGGTACTTACTTCCTGACTCTGGAAGCCAGCGATGGCAGCTGGGCAGAACCGGACATTCAGGACAAAGTACCGGGGCATCAGGTCAAGGTGACCAATGGTGCTCGTACCGTGCATCTGCGCAGCTCCGCCCACAGCGGCGAGATCAAGCTGGTGGCATCGACTGGCAACCTGCAAAGTGAGGCAGATCTGGCACAAGTAGCCGAACTGCGCCCACTGGTAGCCGTCGGTCTGCTGGATCTGCGCGCCCACAAGGGTTACGGCCAGTCTTATGAAAATCTGGGGCTAGTTCAACTGGATAACAGCGCGCAGGATATCGAAGTCAATGGCCGCGCTGCCCTGTTCATGAAAGGCCGGGTACGCGGTGACATGCACCTGACACTCGCCTATGACAGCGAAAAAGACGCTGAAGCCGAATTGCTGCGCGACATTGATCCGGCGGAGTATTACCGGGTCTACGGTGACTCCTCGTTGCGGGGTTATGAGGCGCAAAGCCGCAGCCAGCTGTATGTCAAACTGGAGAAAGACCGTAACAGCCTGATGTGGGGTGACTACATTACCGACAATGAAACCACCACAGGCGACATTGCACGGGTACAACGCACCCTGACGGGCTTGAACGGTATTTATGACAACGGCAAAACTCGTTTGCAGGCCTTCGCTGCCCAACAGGATAACCTGCGCGGGTATGAAGAGATTCCCGGCAATGGGACGGCCATGCAATACCAGTTACGGGATACCCCGATTGTCCGTAATTCGGAGATTATCGAGATTGTGACCCGTGACCGCGATAATGCTGGCCTGATTGTCAGCACTGAGCAGCTGCAGCGTTTCCGTGATTACTCACTGGATGATGTCAGTGGTTATATGACCTTCCACCGGGTGATCCCGACCGTGGATGATGAGCTGAACCCGGTGTTTATCCGCATCTCTTATGACCGTGTTGAACAGGGTGATAATTATCTGGTGGCGGGGGTACGCCTGTTACATCGTTTCAGTGATGAACTGAGCGTGGGCGCAAGTTACACCCAGGATCAGCATGCAACGGAAGGCTATAAAATAGCCGGTGTGAATGCTGCGTATAAAACGGCAGACACCAGTATCGAAGCCGGTATTGCCCGTATGGCACATAAAGATGGCAGTGACGGTGGCAATGCAGTACGGATTCAGGCCAGCAAGAAGTGGTCTGACCAGGCACGCACCGAGATTACCGCTGTGCAAGCCGATGCCGGTTATGAGAATAACAGCGCGGGTGTGATGGCGGATCGGCGCGAGTTAAAACTGACGCATGAACAGAAACTGATGAAGGGTCTGGACGGCAAAGTTGAGCTGGTACACAGTGAATCCTTGAGTACCACCCAACAGCGCCAGTCAGCCGAAGTCAGTGTGACCACCCAAATAGATGCGTGGAAACTGAAAGGCGGGGTGCGCCAGATTCGTGAGTCCGATGAAACCCAAGACGAAACGGTCAACACAGCCTTGATCGGGGTTGAGCGCGGGGTCGAGATCATGGGGCGTAAAGGGAGTATCAAAGCCGAATACGAACGTGAAATCGGAGGTTCAGAGGGGCGGCAACGTGCCAGCATCGGTGCTGACATCGCCCTGACGGACAAAACCAAAGCTTATCTGCGCTATGAACAGTCTGACCGTCTCGCCAGTGGTACCTTGTCGGGCGCGGTCGATACCCAGAATACGCTGGTTGCCGGGGTGAAATCACAGGTACTGCCCTCGACTGAAATGTACTCAGAATACCGGATCGAAGGCGATATCAGCGGTGAAGATGTGGTGGCGGTGAATGGTGGCAAGGCTACCTTGAATCTGGATGAAAATCTGGTCATCACGCCGTCGATCGAGTTCATCAATTATCTGGACGGAGTGGATAAAAGTGATGCTATCGCTGCATCAGTCGGTATCCGTGATACCCGCGAGAAGGACGCGAAAAAACTGCTGCGCCTGGAAACCCGGCAGAGTGACGATGAAAAGTTCTACGGCGTAAACGGTACTTATGTGCAGAAACTGAGTGACACCACGACCGTGATGGTGCAGGACGAATTGCGCTATAGCCAGTATGACGATGAACGGACTGACAATGTCCAGAATACCCTGACGCTGGCCGCAGCGCATCGCCCGCAAGGGGATGGCAAATATAACGCGCTGTATGCCTACAAATGGGATGTGAATGATACCAACAACGAGAACACCCATATTCTGTCGACACATCAGCATTATCGTGTCAATGATGAACTGGATGTCTCCGGGCGCTTGGGCGGCAAGAAACAGACCCTGCAACAGGGCGACACCGATCATGCGACCAGTGCGGTGCTGGCCGATGCGCGTGCTTTGTGGGATGTGACCGAAAAAGCCAGTCTGGATGTGCATGGCGGCTTGCTCGCGACCGACGGTGCCAGTGAGAAACGCTATGCCTTCGGTGCCGGTTTCACTTATAACGTGCTGAATAATGTGCGGCTGGGTGCGGGCTATAACTTTGCTGGCTTCGACGACAAAGACCTTGATCCGGAGGGTAGCAATACACGCGGTGCTTATGTCGGCTTGCAGATGAAGGCGGATGAAGCGTTGTTTGGCTGGCTGACCGGTGAAGATGAAGCCGGTAATGGCTGTCAGTCACGCTACATGGCAGAACGCGAGCGCCAGGCTAACGAGCAGACAGCGTCCATGAAACATGACAACTGCAACGATACTAAAAATAATGAAAAGGCCGCAGACCATGAACAACCCGTTGAATAAGCTGGATAAGCTGAAGAAGTTGAGTAGGCTGAAGAAGTTGAATAACCTGAACCGCTATCTGCTGCTCGGTGTAGCGGCGGTTGCCCTGCAATGGACTCCCGTCCAAAGCTGGGCATTAACTGCCGCGAATACGCTCATCAAGAATCAGGCCAGCGCCAGTTTCAAGGATGAGAGCGGGCAAAGCTATCATGTCACCTCCAACATGGTGGAGACACTGGTGCAACAGGTCGCGGGGCTGACTCTGGATCAGACCCAAACCAAGCGTGGCAGCATTGATGGTACGGTAGAATTTCCGCATGTGCTCACCAATACGGGTAACGGGGATGATACTTATGACCTGATAGCGGCAGAAACCAGCGGTGATCATTATGATTTCAGTAGTGTCACCTTCTACGCTGACCTGAACCAGGATGGCCAGCCTGATAACCTGAGCAGCCCGATCACCCGCACGCCCTTGTTGGCGGCGGGGGAACACTTTGCCTTCATTGCCATCGCGAAAGTGCCGAACACGGTCAGTGCTGGCAATAGCGGGACGTTTGACCTGACGGCCAGTAGCGAACATGTTTCAGTGATGGGTAGCCCCGCACCGACCGCCAGCAATAGCGACACGGTGACCATTACCAGCCAGGCGATTGTCGATGTCACCAAATCGATCAGTGCCACGGCGGGTGCATCACCGAGTGGCGCGTATACGGTGACGTTGCGCTATGACAATAAAAGTAGCGTGGCAGCAAATGATGTCACCCTGCTGGATGCCCTGCCCTCCGGCATGACGTATGTTGCCAACTCCGGACGCTGGAGTGAGTCAGGAGCAACCGTCTTGACGGATAGCAACCCTGCCGACTTGCACAGCGCGACCGGGATTAACCTGCGTTATTGTGCTTATGACGCCAGTTGTATCGGGCTAGTGGAAGCCACCCAGGATGCAGATTCAGACAGTAGCAATCAGGTCACGGCGATTATCTCCGAAGTTCCCGCCGGTGCACGCGGTACGCTGACCTTTAGTGTGAATATTGCCAGTGGTTTAAGCGCTTCTATCCTGAAAAACGTGGGAGAATTCGAATACAATGATGGCAGTTCGAGCATCCCGCTGGCGAATACCAACCCGGTCTACTTTAAGATCACCCAGAAGAGTGGCGTCGTCACCAATGGTAGCTCCACCCTGTCAACCGATGGCACGCTGGAACCGATCACCGTCGCCAGTATTTCTCAGGGCGGCACGGCGGTATTCACCGATTATGTCTGGAATACCGGCAATGGTGTGGACAGTTTTGATCTGAGCTTGACCGGCAGTACTTTCCCGGCGGGCACCAGCCTTCAGCTGTTCAAGGCGGATGGCGTTACGCCACTGCTGGATACCAACGGCAATGGCATCCCCGACACCGGCGACATGAATCCGGCAGCCGTCACCAGCATTGTCATCCGGGCACAATTACCCCCCAGCCTCACTGGCACTGGCCTCAATTATCAGGTGAGCCTGAAGGCCACCTCCTTTGTGAATAACACGCTCTCAAATCCGGCCATCAACCGGCTGCAAAGCATTGTGGCGAGTAGCGTCGACCTGACCAACAACAGCGCCTACGTCGACGCCAATACACCCGGTGCCGGGATCGGCCCTGAAAGCGCCGCCGTGACCACCAATATTGCGGCTCCCGGCACGACTACCCGCTTTACCTTGTTCATTAACAATACCAGCAATAAAAGTGACAATTTCGACCTGGCCGCCAGCACGGACAGCAGTTTTGCCACCAAGGTTTTACCCACTGGCTGGAGCGTGCAGTTTACCGATGATAACCAGAACATCTTCACCAATAGCGGTAACCTCGCAGCCGGTGCCAGCAAAAAAGTCTACGCGGATGTCACTCTACCCGCCGATGAGACCGCCGCGACCACCGCCTTGTACTTCCAGGTTTACTCACCGGTGACCCAGGCACGCGACATCAAATACGATGCCGTCACTGTGGGCGCAGTCACCGATCTGATTCTGGAACCCAACAACCAAAGCCAGGTGCTACCCGGTGGGGTGGTCGTCTATTCACACTGGCTGACTAACCAGGGCAATATCACCCAAAGCAACATCAGCCTGACACAGACCAATACGGCGGGTGCTAACGGCTGGACATCACAGCTGTTTGAAGATACCAATAACGATGGCGTCTTCAATGCCGGGGATCAAGCCATTAACACGGTTGCCAGCCTGCCCTCTGGAGACAGCAAACTGCTGTTTGTCAAAGTTTATGCACCCGCCAGTATCCCGCTGGGCAGTGATAACCTGACCACCATCACCGCCAGCTGGAATGCAGGGGCAGACAGCACTCAGGCTGAAGACCTGACGACTACCAACCGCTCCGACGTGCAAATCACCAAGGAACAGGCACCTGACCGGGATTGTAATGGTCAGGTCGATGCAGGCTATGCGTTCAGTCGTGATTTCTTTGCGGTGGAACCGGGGAAATGCATCCTGTATCAGCTAGTCGCCACCAATACCGGCGTGGAGATGATGCAGAATGTCAGAATCCAGGACGCTACTCCCGCTTATACGGTCTTCCGGGTAGTGAGTGGTGTTTCCCCACTGTTAAGTCAGGGCAGTCTGGCGACTAGCGTTACGAATGGTAGCCAGGGCGATATTACCGGTGCCATGGGCAGCCTTGCCCCCGGTGATACCGCCAGTCTGGTCTTTGGCATCAAGATCGAATAACACTCGAAAAACCAATGGTTCACACAAGTCACTAACCGCTAGCCGCCTGGATGGACACCATCAGGCGGCCTCTTTCCGGCCAACAATCCTTCAGCTCAGCGCAAGAAGCCGGTTGATAAAATCATCTTACTAATTAAAAATACTGATCCATAAAAAGGGATTTTAATGAAGGTATCGTTTCGGTTTTTTTTTACAGCGCTGATTTTTCTATTACCACCCAGTGCTTTCGCCCAGCCCATCCTGAATCTGGGGCCATTTGGCCCCGGCGTACAGGACGGTTCAGCACCGTTCAATAATGATGGTAACTGCGCCAGCACTACCGCCACCGCGCCTGCGGGTGATGATTGTGGTGAAAAAAATAATCAGGTCAGAACCCAGGATACGGTCAGTTTCAACTGGTCGGTCATTGCGACCTCCTATACACCGGGGCAGGCCAACCCCCAAAATGTCGTGCTTGAACAGATTTTACACCCCTCCACCCAAGCGGTCGTCAGCTTTGAACGCATCCCGGCACGCTGCACCCCGGCAGGCGGCGGCGGCACCGGCAGCCCGGTTTCCTCACTGGTCACAGCGGCTAACGGTGAAGTCACCCTGACCTGTAATCTTGGCGAATTTGCCGAAGGCGCCCAGTTATCATTTTCAACCGTCGCCAAGATTTCGGGCAAATCCTGGAACGGTGAGACTTTCACCAGTACCCAACGGGTTTATTCGAAAGCCGACAGCGGCACGGAGAATGCCACGCCCTCGGTGTATCCCACGATCGGCCCCATCCAGATTTCATCACGCCCGATGCTGGATTTAAGCAGCAGCACTTTTCGCGGCTATTACCTGTATGGCAACAAGGATATAGGCCAGGGCCCGGAAAACGGCTTTTATACCTGGGTCAACATGCGCTTGGCTTCACCGCAAAAAGCGGGTACGGAAGCGATTGTCACGCCATTCACCTTTGGCTTTGACCTGTCTGCGACAAAACTGGCGGTTGACGGCGCGGACTATACCAGCTCCGGGTTCGAGTATTACATGGATTACTGCAGCTATAACACGATTGGCTGGGCCGATAATGTGTACGGTAACGAAGCTTATGGCGCGACTAATCTGACCAGCTACCCGCTGAACCGCAAAGTCATTGACTCAGGTACTTGCAGCTACAACCGGGACACTCCGGCCAATAATGCATCACCCTATACCATGACCATCAGCGGCACCAACCTTTCCGGCGACCGTTACCCGACGCAGACCATTGGCGGTACTGACTTGAGTGCCGGGCCTTACTATTCGATGGACATGCTGGCGCGTTTCTTCATCCCGATGCGCGTGATCGACCTGGCGGACGGTACCTCTGATGGCACGGGTAATATTTACATCAAAAATGTGCTGACCAACTTTGACCCGACAGGCGTTTCCGGGGCGCTTAATTTTGCAGGCAACAAGGAACCGGGTTTTAACGGCAATCCGATGTCTGACGGCAGCATCAGCAATAACATCGCCCAGCCTTATAATTACTACCTGACAACAGCGGGCGGCTGGGCAAATTATGCGTTCAAAACCGACTCGGACAACGGGGCAGGCTATACCTTTTTTGACCCCGCCAATTCACATTCCGGTATCGGCCTGCTTGCACCGGGTCAGGCACATGCCAACACCCTGCATTTTGGTAACAGCGGCTCCAATGATTTGTCCAATCCACGCGCCTGTATCGCCTTTGACAACACCGCCCAAAAGCTGACCGACCGCAGCAAGAGCGGCGGTACGGCGGGCACGTATGCTTATGTCGGCACTTATAATGGCTCCGGTTTTGATTCGACCAACTACCTGGTGGAATACGGGCATGTTGATTTCAGCGGTGATAATCCGCTGGATAAAAACAACGATGGCACCTCCGACTACAATAACCAGACCGGCAGGTATGAAGGGGTCTGGACACAACAAGGCAATCTGCGTTGTGATGACAGCGTCACCAGCTGGCAAACTGACCCCACTCAGGTTGGCAGTGGCATTGATGATGTTAACGTCGTCAGAGTCCGGCTGAAAGATGCTTTACAAGCGACCGTCAAGCTCAGTAGTGCCCAATACATCCGTTTTGTCACCCCACTGGAGGCACGCCAGAACTTCTATCAGGGGCCTAACGCGGGTCAGATGATCCCGATGGGTACGGTATTAGCTACCTTTGGCAGCGTCAGAAGTGACGAATATGCCCCTACATGGACGCCTACAGTCAACACCCGCCCTTATCAGCCTTCCCCCGAGAATGGAAACTATGACGGTGACCGGGTGACTCTGGCACGCACCACTTCCCAGCTGGACTCGGAATCACTACTCCCGGTTGCTAGCCCCGGCCAGAGCACCAGCACGCTGGCGGGCAAACAGATCGTCTGGAAAGTGACTACCGCCATTCAAAGCCTGCTGGATGTAGCGCCTCAGGAACACAATGTACAAATCATTGACGAGCTGCCACCCGAGGTTACTTATAACCGTAACTGCACTGCGAGCTATACCGACAGCAGCGGCACCGTGATCGGCACACCTGCCGATCTGGTGTCCTACAATACCGACCGTGATGGCAATACCAAAGCGGGCTACACCCGTCTGGTCTGGAACCTTGGCAGCGTGACAGCTGGGGTAGCGATTCCGCCACGGGTCATCTGCACCGACAGTAATGCACTGGCGGCGAATGGCACATCGGTCGTCAATTATGCAGAAATCCGGGGGGATTCACTCATCAGTGCCCTCTCACAACGCAGTGATACCCATACCATTACCCTCGAACAGGTCGGCTCCATCCAGATTGACAAGAAAGTGGACCTGACTCTGGATAACGCCAATGACACGCAGGTTTACACCCTGTCCTGGGCGAACTTCGCGGCATCGTTCGCCATTGATGCGCCCACCATTATCGACGTACTCCCGTTTGTGGGTGACGACAGCGGCAGCAGCCCCCGCACCCCGGCTTCCAGCTTTCAGGGGCAAATGGCGCTGACCGCTGCGCCGACTATCAGCTGGCTGAGCGGTGCCACCGATGGTGCCCCCTTGGGCACCTGGTATTACACCACGGACGCCCCGGCAGGCATCAGTTTCGACCCCGACAACAACACCAGCAACTGGATAACAGAATCCGCACTGGGCGGTGATTTCAGTCAGGTAACGGCCATCAAATTCGTCTCCAGTTACGCGCTGGAAAAAGACGGCGATCCGCATCAGGGGATGAAAGCGACTTATACCCTGCAGGCGGGTGATCCTGCCAACCCGGACAATGCCACCGCGAATCGCCCCGGTGATATTTACACCAACCTGTTCACGCTAGACACCAGCTCCCTCCCGGCTGAGCAGTACCTGAAATCCAACTCGGTCAGTGTTCAGGTGGCAGATTACTCGGTGGGCGATCTGGTGTTTGCGGATATTGACGGCAATCAACACTACGATGCAAGCGTAGACGCACTGGCTCCGGACGGTACGCTGATAGAACTCTACACAGCTGCTGATGATGCACTGGTGGCCAGCACCACGCTGGGTACAATCGGCAAGTCGGGGCGTTATCTGTTCAAAAATCTCGGCTCGGGTGAATATTACCTCCGCATTCCCGCCAGCGAGTTTCAGGCCGGTGGCAAACTGTCTGGCTGGAATACCTTCATTACCACAGCGGGCAGTGATGATGACCTTAATGAAGCGACTGATCAGGATGGTTACACCGCAGGTGGAGTAATGGTCGATGGGGTAAGAACCCAGAATTTCACCCTGTCCGCGACTGCGCCACTGCCGGGCGATGTCCCGAAAGGCAATGAACCGCTGGGTGATAATACCGCAGGCATCAGCGACTCGACCGGTGATGATTTCTCCAACCTGACGCTGGATATTGCGCTGGTACCCCCTGACTACGGTGATGCTCCCGCCAGCTACGGCGTCGCCGCGCATCATGTGCCATTGACAGCGCTGGTTTATCTGGGCAATACGCCACCCGATAGCGAGGCGATCACCGCCAACACGGCCAACGGCGGCACGGATGGGACGGGGGATGACAACCAGGGCAGTGATGATGAAGACGGCGTGGCTCATTTCCCTGTCCTGAACCATGCTGCGCCCGATTACAGCCTGAATATTGTCAGTACCAACCCGAGTAGCAGTACCGCGTATCTGGTCGGCTGGATTGACTTTAACCATAACGGCCTGTTTGACAGCACGGAGGCAGCCAGCGTCGCCGTACCTGCCGGGAGTACCCTAAAAACCGTAGCGTTGACCTGGAAAAACCTGCCCGTCGATACCCTGGCGGGTGATACTTACCTGCGCCTGCGCCTGACCACCGATGCCAGTGTCGCCAGCGGCACCGCCAGTAGCAGTCAGCCCACCGGCACCGCACTCGATGGTGAGGTCGAAGATTATCCGCTCACGATCATCAGTGGCTATCAGGTCAGTGGCAGAGTCTATGAAGATGCCAACGTCAATAGTCTGGATGACAATGAAACCGGGTTGAAAAAGGTGACGGTTGTGCTGCAAAACATGGCCGATGGCAGTTGCCGCAGCACCCGTAGCCAAGCGGATGGCCGTTATACCTTCAGCGGGGTTTTGCCCGCAGATTATACGGTCTATGAAGCCGCCAATGAGCAGCTTCCTACCCCCGCCACCTGCCCACCGGCAGCCGCTGACCCGAATGGTTATTTATCAAGTAGCCCGAATACGCTGACCTTGACCGTTAGCAGCGAAGACGTGAGCGGGCAGGATTTCGGTGATATCCGCCAACCCACCTTTGAGCTGGACAACCAGCAGGTGATTCTGCCCAACACCAGCGTGGCTTACCCGCATATTTTCCGCAGTTATACGTCTGGCACCGCAAGCTTCAGCCTGACAGAGGTTGCCAACCCCAGCGGGCTAACTTGGGGCAGCCAGCTGTATCTGGACAACAACTGCGATGCCCAACTGGATAGCGCTGATACGCTGCTGACCGCCAGCCTGCCCGTCACGGCGGGCGACAAGCATTGCCTGCTCGTCAAGGTAGATGCGCCTGCTAACGTAAATGCCGATGCGCAGCATCATTTGACCATTACCAGTACTTTCAATTTCGGCTCCGGCAGCAGCGGGCTGGCGGACAGCGTGCTGACACATACCGATATTACCCAAGTCGCCGCGAGCGATGTGACCGATCCCGGACAGGGTGGTGGCAAACTCAAACTGCTGAAATCAGTCTGGAATGTCACCCGCGATATTAACGGCAGTGTTGCCCTGCCCGGTGAAATTCTGCGCTATGACATTGCCTATGAAAATATCGGCACCGGCTCCCTGAACGAACTGGTGATCAATGACGATGTGCCAGAGTTCACCGTGCTGGTTCCGGGCAGCATGCATTGCACCGACCGACCCGCAGGGCTGCCTGCCTGCACCAGCAACGACAGTTTAAACGGTGCGTTAAGCTGGGTCTGGAGCAGTGCTGACAAATTACCGGCAGGGGCACGCGGCAGTGTTAGCTATCAGGTTACGCTTGAATAACAGGGATGCCAGGCCACCTTGCAGGGTCTTTGTTTGGCTTGGCGTTGTTGATTTGAACGACTGTTAAGGGCATTGGGGGTATTGGTTTCAGCCGTTGCTTATCGAATCTACCAGAAACAAAAAAGCCCTTACAAGTGGCTACCTGTAAGGGCTTTTGAGCGTACCTGGTACAGCATGGTACATGATTTTGGCGGAGAGCGAGGGATTCGAACCCCCGGACAGTTTCCCGTCAACGGTTTTCAAGACCGCCGCTTTCGACCACTCAGCCAGCTCTCCGAAGGCTGGAGAGAATAATAAAAAGTACGGAACATTTCCAGTGTTTTTCACGTTCACGCTGAAAAAAATTACCCAGCTGCCATTTTTTGCTGAATATCGGTGAATATCAGGTAGACTCGCAGCGATAAAACCGATCAGGAGAGCAAGGATGAAGGTGGATTACATTATTGTGGGTGCAGGCTCAGCCGGTTGTGTGCTGGCCAATCGCTTGACGGAAGATCCGGCGGTCAGCGTACTGTTGCTCGAATACGGTGGCAGTGATCGCAGTCTCTTCATCCAGATGCCGACTGCGCTTTCGATCCCGATGAATACCGACAAGTACGCCTGGCAGTATCACAGCGAACCGGAACCCTTTCTCGACCAGCGCCGTATGCATTGCCCGCGTGGCAAGGTGTTGGGTGGCTCTTCGTCGATTAACGGCATGGTGTATGTGCGTGGCCATGCGTATGATTTTGATGAATGGGAAGCACACGGCGCGACCGGCTGGTCTTATCAGCATTGCCTGCCGTATTTCCGCAAAGCCGATGACTGGGCGTTTGGCAGCGATGACTATCGCAGCACTGGCGGGCCGTTGGCGGTGAACAATGGCAATAACATGCAGAATCCGCTGTATAAAACCTTTATCGACGCGGGGGTCGAA
Source organism: uncultured Thiothrix sp. (assembly GCA_964293125.1). GTDB lineage: Bacteria > Pseudomonadota > Gammaproteobacteria > Thiotrichales > Thiotrichaceae > Thiolinea. Next base: position 22,663 of record CAXYXY010000031.1, read on the forward strand.
GCGGGCTATCTGCCTACCGCCGACTACAATGGCCGCCAGCAGGAAGGTTTTGGCGCGATGCACATGACGGTGAAAAACGGGGTGCGCTGGTCGACGGCGAACGCTTACCTGAAACCTGCCCGCCAACGTAACAACCTGACTGTGCTCACCCATGCGTTGAGCAAGCGGGTATTGCTGGAAGGCAAACGCGCCGTGGGTGTCGAGTTTGAGCATCAGGGGCAAACCAAAGTGGCTCATGCCAGCCGTGAAGTGATTCTGTCGGCGGGTTCAGTCGGTTCGCCGCACCTGTTGCAATTGTCCGGCATCGGCCCGGCAGCTGTCCTGCAACAAGCGGGGATTGAGGTCAAACACGATTTGCCGGGTGTGGGTGAGAATTTGCAGGATCATCTCGAATTCTATTTCCAGTTCCGCTGCCTGCAACCGATTACGCTGAATGGCAAACTCGATTGGTGGAACAAATTCCTGATCGGCACCCGCTGGATACTGCGCAAGGACGGGCTGGGCGCGACCAACCACTTTGAATCCTGCGCCTTTATCCGTTCCAAGGCGGGCGTAAAATGGCCCGACATCCAGTATCATTTCCTGCCTGCCGCGATGCGTTATGACGGGCGCAGCGCCTTCGACGGGCATGGTTTTCAGGTACACGTCGGCCACAACAAACCGAAAAGTCGCGGGCATATCCGCATCCGGTCAGCCGACCACCGTGAACCACCGGCCATCCTGTTTAATTACCTGCAGCATCCGGATGATATTGAAGGCTTTCGTGCCTGCGTGCGCCTGACCCGCAACATCATTGCGCAACCCGCCTTTGACCCCTACCGGGGCGCGGAAATCCAGCCCGGCGAGGCGATTCAGACCGATGAGGCGATTGACGCTTTTGTCCGCAGCACCACCGAAAGCGCTTATCACGCCTCCTGCTCCTGCCGGATGGGCACCGACGCACTGGCAGTCGTTGACCCGGAGACGCGGGTACACGGGCTGAAAGGTTTGCGCGTGGTGGACTCGTCGGTCTTCCCGACCATCCCGAATGGCAACCTGAATTCACCGACCATTATGCTGGCAGAACGGGCGGCGGATTTGATTAGGGGCAAGGGTGTGTTGCCACCGGCGACCGTCGAGGTCGGGATTGACCCCGAATTCGCACAACGTCAGCGGGCAGGCACTGTAACACGGGCTTAAACCCAACCCGCATGCATATCCGGCTGCGGGTAATACGCCAATACCCGCTCCGGATAATTACAAAACACCCCATCGACCCCCATCTCGCTCATGCGCGCCAGATCAGTCAGTTGATTGACCGTGTACACAAACACTTTCAAACCCCGCGCATGTGCATCATCCACAAACCGCTGGTCAACCAGCTCCCGCGCCGGGTTAGCCGATACCGCGCCCAGCTCAGTGGCAAACCGCGCATCATCCACCGGCAAAGCGTAGCCGAGTGCCCCGATCAGGATACTCGCATCCAGCGCCCGCACCTGTTGCAAAGCGCGGTGATCAAACGATGAAACCAACAACTGCGCACGCCGCCAGGGTGTCTCCGGCTCTGCCAGCAACTGCTGGATAAAGCGCACCACGTCAGCTGCGACCTGCTGCCCTTTTAACTCGATATTCAGGCAGGCTTGCCCGGCTATCGTGGTGCACACTTCCGCCAGTGTCGGGATTTGCTCACCCTGCCCGGCGTCCAGCGCCCGCAAGGCGGCAAAATCGTGTTCCCACAACGACCCATTGCCGTTGGTTGTGCGTTCCAGCGTGTCATCATGGATCACTAATAATTTGCCATGCACGCTATAAACATCAATCTCGATGCAGGGCGTACCCATTTGCAACGCAGTCCGAACCGACAACAGGGTATTTTCCGGCGCATGCCCCATCGCCCCCCGATGGCCAATACACAGCAGTGGTTTGTTCACGCTTTCGCTCTCACGCTTATGCTCACGCTCAATTATTCCCGCCCGTAATGGAGCAGCAGCCCGACACCACCTTCTGGCTGTTCAACACGGCAGTCACCGAGTACGGGTAATTCTTGTCCGACATGCCATCGCTACAGGTTTCAACCTTCTGCAGGAAAGCGGTGGTATGCGCATTGCCACGGCTCCCGGCGACCACCGCAACGGTGGTATTATTCGCCGACTGCTGGCGAAACTCGACCGGGATCACATACTTGGGGCCGTCCAGCATCGTGACATCCATCTGTTTCTCACTGATATGCATACTCCAGAACGGCTCGGTGCCACCACACTCCATCACCACTGACGAGTTGACCGGCTGGGCACTGGTTTGCACATCTTCGCTCAGGTAATACTTGTTGACCCAGCCCTGCTTGCCCGCCCAGGAAATCTTGATCCAGGTCGAATTGCCACTTTTGCGTTCCTCACCCAAGGCCAGCACCCCCTTGGCATTCGATGGCAGCACGATCACCACCGTCCCGCCTACACCCGGCTGGGAACGCATGTTCAGGCCATCATCCGGTGCTACTTTCGTCACCGCGTAGACATGCCTGCTGGCGCTGGCGCCCGTACTCACACGCGGGGTTGTACTCGGGGCTGCGCGCGGGGTCACACTTGTATTTGTGCTCGTATTTGCGCGCGGGGCTGCCGCTGCGCTCGCACCCGTGCTCACCGTCACATCCGCTGCAGTCGCCTGTCCGGCCAATATCATCGTCATCATCGCCAGCGTAGAGCCAGCTAACACTAAAGTCATCTTCATGGGGGGTTCCTCAAATCGTCGGTAATTTACACATCAACACAAAGCAAGCCCCTAGTTTAGTCTGATTTGCCGTTGCTGGCAGCATTTGCTCATAAAACAACGACTCGGCTTTGCCCCCCGGCCTGCCGCTGAATCTGAATCTGCACCCCAATCCGCTCCGTCATTTCCTGCACATGCGAAATCACCCCGACCTTGCGCCCCTGTGCCTGCAGCTTGTCGAGTGCATCCAGCGCAATCCGCAAGGAATCGGCATCCAGACTGCCAAAACCTTCATCAATAAACAGCGACTCCACCCGCACCCGCTGCGAAGACAAAGACGCCAGCCCCAAGGCCAGCGCCAGTGACACCAGAAACGACTCACCCCCGGACAATGAATGCACCGAACGCGCCTCGTCCCCCATGTCCTGATCCAGCACCAGCAAGGCCAGACTTTCCGGCACACGCTGCAACACATAACGGCGCGACAGATCAGTCAGGTGGCGATTGGTATAACTGAGCAAGACATCCAGACTGTATTGCTGGGCAACATTCCGGAATTTCTTGCCATCCGCCGAACCAATCAGCTCATTCAACTGCTCCCACACGCGCCGCGCAGATTCTTGGGCATCAATCGCCACCTGCAAGCGGGCAGACTGTGCCCGGCGTTCCTCATCCTGACGCAAAGCCAGCTGCAACTCCTGCCAGTGTGCCTGCGCCTGACTGAGCAAGTCATTCACCGCCTGCTGCTGCGCCGCGACCTGCTCCAGCGTTTCAGTCGTACTGGCCAGACGGGCATGCTGCTCAGATTGCAGCTGGCGTTCCTGCCAGAGTGTCTGCGCCTTGTTCACCGCCATCTCCAGCGCCTGTAAAGCCCGTGTTTCGGCCTTGATCCAGTCAGCATCGTGTTCCAACAGGGTGCGCAGGGTCGCTTCGGTTAATGCCTCACCCTGGACGGACACTGACAAGCCCTGCAAGCAGCCGGCCAAATCCTGCCCGGCCTGTGCCAGTTGCTGGCGACTCGCCTCCAGCTGGCTTTGAGCACTGCGCAGACTTTCGCTGGCACGCACCTGTGCGGCTTGTGCGGCCTGTAACAGCGCTTGCTGGGTCGCCAGCGCCGCTTTGCTGCGGGCAATAGCACCGTCCAATGCCTGCTCTACCACACTGACGGCGCGCCCGGCAAAAAATGCCTGACGACGCGCCCGCCGTACCTGCAAATCCTGATCGAGGCGGGCAAAATGATGGGTCGCGGTTTGCAAGGTTTGGGAGGCCGCTTGCTGACTGGCACGCAGGTTTTTGACTGTAACTTCCAGCGTGGCTATCTGCTGCTCCAGACGCCCTTTTTGTAGCTGCTGGGCTTGCCATTGCTGGGCTTCTGCCTGACGCAGTGCCACAAACCCGACCGGGTCAGCCCGCCACACTGCCATCCAGTCGGATGACCCACCCGCCGCCAGCGCCACCTGCAATTGCGTTAATACGGCCTGCAAACGCGCCTCTGTACTGGCTTGCTGCTGGCTAGCTACCCTCAGCTCCTGCCCCGTCTGGCGCAAAGCCAGCAAAGCCTGACTCAGGGTATCTTTTGCCTGCGTTTGTAATTGCGCCGCCTGTTGCCGCTGTTGCTGTGCCTGCTCGCGCTGTGTCTGGGCACGCTGCGCGGCCTGTTCCTCGGCTTGCAGGGTTTGAAGCTCGGTGCGCTGCATCGCCAGTTGCTGCACAAACCATGTACTCCAGTCGTGATCAGCCGGGGCGGTCGAACTCTGGGTATAAACCTCGACATGAGCCTGCCAGCGTTCGGTGTGTGCCTGCAATTCGTGCTGGAGTGCCTGCAGTTCCTGCTCCCGTTCAGCGACCTGTGCCTGCAAGCTGTTCAACTGTGCCTGCTGGCTGGCCACCGCTGTATCCAGCGTTTTCACCGCCTTGCGCTGCTGCCGGACTTCCACTTGCAAACCGTCCAGCACGGCACGCATGCGCGGGTCATGCTCTGCATACGGATGCTGCAGCGCGCCACACACCGGGCAAGGCACATCCGCTTCCAGCGCCGCCCGCAGGCTTTCCACCTCAGCATGGCAAGCCGCCTCCGCCAGCTGCAAACTGCGCTCGGCCTGTTGCAAGGCACGCTGCGCCAGCGGCTGTTCAGCCAGCGCCTGTTGCAACTGCTTTGCACCCGCCTCGCTATCTACCTGCAAGCGCCTGATCTTGTCAGTCAACACCTGTTGGCGTGCCTGACTCACACTGAACGCCTGCCACGCAGTCTGGCCGTTATTCAGCTGTTCACGCTGGCTCTCCAGTTGCTGGCGGCGCTGGCTCAGAGCCGTGTGATCAAACTGCGCCAAGGCCTGTTTGGCCGTGCTGAGCGCCTGTTCTGCTTGCTGGCAGGCGGCATCCTGCTGCTCCAGCGTCTGGTTGGCTTGGTCATGCGCTTGCTGGCACTGGGCTTGTTGTTGGTGCAAAGCCTGCACACTGTGCGCCAGATCCTCTGTTTCCTGCTGATATTGCCCAGCCTGCCCCAACAGGGTGCGCCACTCACCCCAACGCTCCGCCAACACCTGCCAGCCTGTGCGTTCTCCCAGCCAGTGTTCGGCAGCCGCGAGTGCGGTCGTAACCTGTTGTAACTCTTCTGTTTTCTGTGTGTGCTGCTGGCCAGCTTTCAACAAATCAGCCTGGGCAGCCTGCAGCGCTTGTTCCGCAGCCTCATAACCCGGTTGCAAAGTCACCAGTTCAATATCCAGCGCCCGCGCTTGTGTCAGCTCCGGGGCAGCCTGTTGTCTGGCTTGCTCAGCCGCCGCCAGTGCCTCAGCCAGCTTTGTCTGCTCAGCCGTCGCCGCTTGCAGATCAGTCGTGCTGGTTTGTAGCTGTCCGGTTGCCTGTTCCAGCCGGGTCTGGGCAACACTGACTTCCAGATGGCTGCGATCACGCGCCAGCAACAAGGGACGCGCCGTTTGAACCGCTGCCAGCTGCTCCAGCAAAGCACGACGCTCACCCGCAGCCGTCTGCTCCGCCTGCGCCTGTTCCAAGCCCGTGGCAGCGGCCTGTTCAGCCCGCTGTAAACCCTGCCACTGCTGGTGCCAGCGCAACTGTTGCTCCAGCGTGGCTTTTCGGGCTTCCTCTGCGTCCAGGGTCTGCCGCGCCGCCGTCACCTCAGTTTCCAGCTGGCTGCGTGCATCCGGTGCCAGCGGGCGCAGGTGCCCGGCCTGATCCAGCAAGGTCTGCAGCTGGAGGCGCTCCTGCTTGGCACGCTCAAACGCACGGCGGGACAGTGTCGCAAACTGGTCGGTGCCGGTCAGGGTTTCCAGCAGACCGGCACGTTCGTCATCCGAAGCTTTCAGGAAGCTGGCAAATTCATTTTGTGCCAATAACACCGCCCGCGTGAACTGGTCGAAATTCAGACCAACACGCTCCCGAATCGCGGGCAGCACTTCACTTTTCAGGGCACCGCCGATAGGCTGCTGGTCAATAATCCGTAGCAGCGACATATCCACCGCCTGCAGCTTGCCGCCTGCCTTGTTGCGAGCGCGGCGCGTGCTCCAGCGGGCGCGGTAGGCGATCCCGTCGCTGCCGACAAAATCCACTTCGGTAAAACCTTCAGTCGCGCCTCGGCGCAGGATGCTGCGTGAGTCGCGCGCGGCGAGTGTCTCACCTTGCACATCCGGCAAGCTGATCCCACGCGCCGTATTCGCCCGCAACAAACGCGGCGTGTCATCGTATAAAGCCAGACACAAAGCATCGAGCAGGGTGCTTTTGCCCGCACCGGTCGGGCCAGTAATGGCGAAAATACCGGTAGTCGCCAGCGGTTCCCGGGTAAAGTCCACTTCAAATTCACGCGCCAGTGAAGCCAGATTCTTGCCGCGTATCGCCAGAATTCTCATACATTCTCCCCTTCACTATTCCCTTCGCTATTCAACAACTCACTCAACGCCTGCAACAGCGCGGCGGGGGCCGCGGTCGCGTATTTCTGCTGATACAGTTCCTGAAAAATGGCATCCGGTTGCAAGGCGTGCAAATCATCCAGTGACAACGGTGCCGGATTGTTGGCTAATGGCGCCTCTCGCCGGAAAGACGGGGTGATTTTTGCCAGCCGCACCGCCTTGTTTTCCAGCGCCATTTCAATCTGGGTACGCAAGCCGGGTTCGGGTTCCTCCAGCTGCACGCGGACTTCCAAATAAGGCCGGGCAGCGTCTGGCACACCCGGCCAATCCAGCGCGGCGAGGGTCTGTAACACGTCTGCCAGCGGCGCAGGCCGGGCGGGGATCTGCAATAAATCGACAAAGCGGGGCACATATACCGACTCAACCACCACTGGGTTTTCACCGTCCAGATCCACCCGCAACACCTGATGCCGATAGCCGGTTTCGGTGAACGACAAGGGCAAGGGGCTGCCGGAATAACGGCGCGTTTCATGCCCGCCCACCCGCTGTGCCAGATGCAGGTGTCCCAGCGCCACATAAGCAATTTCCGCCCCGAACAGGCTCACCGGCAAGGCTTCCGCACCGCCAATCACCAGCCGCCGTTCCGAGTCTTCTGACGCAGTGCCGCCGGTCATGTGGCAGTGGCCGAGGGCAATAATCGGCTGCCCCGGTGTGCGCCGCGCCAGCGCCAGTTCCAGTACCTGCCGGTATAACAGGGCAACCCCTTCCAGATAGGGATTCGCGTCAGTTTCCACCCGTGGCACATCGCCAGGCCGCAGGAACGGCACCGCCAGACACCAGGCCGCCACCTCACCCCTGCGATCACGCAACGGCAACAGCAAACGCTCCAGATCAAGCTGCCCATCCGGCAAACGACTGGCCTGCCCCACCACCGCCGCATCAAACAAACCCAGCAAAGAAGCCGGCGCTTCCAGCCGCCCCGGTGAGTCATGATTACCGGCAATCAACACAATATTGAGGTGTGGCACACGGGCGCGCGCGGCGGTCAGAAAACGGTAGAGTTGCTGCTGGGCAGCAGCGGAGGGGTTGGCATTGTCAAACAGATCACCGGCAATCAACAGCACATCGATCTGCTCAGTGACCAGTGTCTCCAGCAGCCAGCCGAGAAAACAGTCGTGTTCATAAACCCGATCATAATGGTGCAAAGTCTGGCCAAGATGCCAGTCAGAAGTATGGAGTAAACGCATGCGTACTGTCAGCCCTGCTGATGGATAGGGGAAAGAACAGGCAGCTTAACTTAGGCCGGATTTGAAAATCCAGCAATTATGTGACTCGCGTCGGGGAATCAGGATTATAGGGTCACCACGTCCGTCGTCGAACCACTCGTTGGCTCCTTTTTAATGATCTTCGCTTTTGGGATCAATGAGTTTAAGTTGTGGATAATAAGTCGTATATTTGGCTGAATCTCTGGTTATTAAATCAAATTGAGAGACAGTTGCATGTGCACCGATGAAGAAATCAGGTAAGGGGGAGTTTTTTGTGCCTTTATTTCTTCTGTATTGTAAGAATACTTTTCCGGTCAGGAATAATGCCTCTCTTGGGATTTCTAGAGCTTTTATTTCAAGTTCAGCCAAAGCTGCCTCTAACTCTTCGATCTTCTCGAAACCAATAGACAACTCAGTATAGACAATTGAGTTTATGTATAACGTATTAGTTTGGCTATATTTATCAAGAATATTTTCTGACCAGTCAGCCCAATTAGGATCGTTTGTGAACAAATCAAGCAACACGCATGAGTCGACAAAAACACCGTTCATTATGGCTCCCTTGTGAGTCCCATGATTTGGTCGGTTGACATTTTAGCCGTTGCTATGCCCCTGAATTTATGGAATTTTCCTGTGACGGTGGTAGGTTCTCCGATTTTGACTATGTAAAACCTTCCATTTTCTTCTTTGAAGTCAACTTCAGTTTCAGGAGAGATACCTAACATCTCTCTGATATTTTTAGGAATAGTGACTTGTCCTTTGGTTGTTACTCGCATGACGTATACCTTTTGTCTTTAAGTAAGACCTATATAGTATTACCTTGTTAGACAATAAGCAAGCATGTGTTGTGTCACTATTTTGTATTACTTCAGCAGGCGGCAGTGAAGCCGGGAACTCGCCTTTATGAACCTTGCCGCAGCCACAAGTGGCGAGGAGTTGCTGGTATTCTGTCACCACGATGTGCGGGGCGGGGATGTCCCATTGTTGACGGCGTTCACCGGTGTCGAGCAGGGCTTCGGATAACGGCAAACCGCATTCACAATGCCCTTCAACACCGTAATGTTCCACATGATCCGGTGAGGGGTGCATCATGAGGCTATGACCCTTGTGACCCGGTTGCCCGCCTTTGGGGCGTTGCCCGGGCTGACGCGGCTGCGCGGGTTGGCGCTTTAGTCCATCCGATGACGGCGGTTTATGCGAGTTCTTACTGGTTTTGTTGGCCTGTGCTTCCAGCTCATTCACGCGGGCAGTCAACTGATCAATGCGGTCAAACAGCATCAACACCAGCTCCACCCAGTCACTGTGGCTTAGCTGCTCGTGTCGGACGTTGCAATGGGTTCATACGGGTAGCATAGCTTATTTTTTAGGGGACTGAATAGTTACGAAATTACTTTGATAAGAATTGTCGCCCTCACGTTCGCCGCTACGAGCCGTTAATCCGGCCACCAAAACCACCACGAGAAGACCTGCCACCCCTTCTGGAGAGGTATGCAGACTCGCACTTGCCATGCCATGCCATGCCATGCCAGGCCAAAATGCCATGACTATTATGAGGGTCAACCTTTGCATTGTGTGCATGATCCTTCGTCGAGAGACGCCTAACGTTAAAGCATTATTTTTCAAAATATCGGCTTCGTTTTTCCTCTGAGACCCCGCGATGAAACCCGCCAAGTGCAAACTCGGTGAGCAATAGGTTGGGAACCCAGGAAATCCACGCCACGACCGGATACGAGACTTCGAAGTCAATGTCCAAAGCGAAGGAGGCAGGTAGCCAAATCCTGAAGGTAACAGCCGCGAATGTTAAAGCAAAGTTGCGGAGCATCCAGCGACGATGCGCAGCGACATCCCGCTTTCGGATGGCCAAGTAGGCGCGCAATCCTGTGTAGAGCCATGCAAGCGCCATCCCAGTAAATCCCAGCTTTGCCCAGAGTCCACCAAATGCCTGCGAGGCCATGAACAAACCGGCTGTTCCGCCAAGCAGTACGCCCAGCCCAAGATAGAATCGCCCCATCCATCGATGCAGTAAGGGTCGTGTGACTCGAAGTTTTGTGGAGAACTGAAACGGCCCCAGCAGTAGCGCCAGTGACGACGCAAATATGTGCATGTAGATAGCGAAACGGTGCGCTTCAAAAGTGACGCGCATGTCGGGATGCACAACTGACCCCAGTGGTAAGAAGCCGTAGACAAATACAGCGTATCCCGTGACCCCGAGTGAAAGGAATATGACGAGCGAGTAGGAAAGTGTTTTCATTTTCACTGCTTAATACCCTGATTCTGATCAAATTTACGTGTGACCTTTATCGATTTATTTCGATTATCATAAGTCTTAATGATAGTCGCTCGGCTATTGATGCGTTCAACAGTACCTTCAAATCCACCGACTTTAATTTGATCATCTGTCTCATGCCCCCCAATTCGTGCGGGAACTACGCCAGAATTGCCAGCGAGGTGTTGGCTGACAGTGCCAATAATCACCATCCCCGCTATACAGGCTAATCCTGTACTGCCCTGTGCGCCAAGGCTTTAACAGCGGCTGCAAGTAACCAGCCTCTAATGCTTGTAAGGCCGCCTGCCATGCGGTCATATCATCCTGCAGCGCAGGTATTAACAGCTGATCCAGTATAAGTAACACATCCCCATCTGCCAATTCCTGAAAATCTTCCGACCAGCGACAGCCGGATTGCCAGGCGATCAGCTGGCCTAACTGCCCGCCGCCACAGACCAGCACCGGCGGCGCAGACACACCCGCCGGGTCGGCACGGCTCAGCTCACCCTCACCCCACAACCAGACCGCATTCACGGGCAGTTGCCCCGCCCGTTCACGTTGCTGGTTCACCGGATGGTTGTGCAACAGCATTTGCAATTCACTCATCAAGCGCGGCCAATAACGCCCGGCTGAACCATTGCGCTGATCCACAGCGTTCGCTTGCGGCAGGTAGGAAAAAATATTATCCATACCGATCTCTGAGGGCGGACGGGTCTGCGGCAGTGCAGCTTGCGGATGGCTCCCCTCCAGCGCCCGCAAATACCAGTGCGATGGCGATGACGACGGGGCGATTAACTGCCAGCCGTCTTCGGCCAGGTGGGTGTTCAGGGTATGCAATAGCGCGCTGGAGTCGGCAGCGGAGAGTAGCAGCGGCTCTGGATGCAAATTCACTCGGTCAGAATGACTGTGCAGGCATACCGGGTCTGCACACAGTAATACCTTGGCGGCGGCCTGTTCAGTCGCCTGAGCAGCCTGAGCAGATGGAACCTGAGCAGCTTGGGAGATAGCCTGCGCATAGCGCAACTGCGCCCACGGCAACTGTTTATCGACCTGATAGCCCAGCACATGCAACAGGGTACGTTCCAGCCCGGTGACCGGTAGTCGGCAACGTTTTGCATGTGCCAATAAAACCAGCACACTGTCGGCCTTTGGCTGAAAGGCGAAGTCTTGCTGCCAGCGTGCCAACGGACTGAATAGCTGTGGAATGAACAGGTGTACCTGCGGGGATAAAGACATTAATAGAAACTGCTCTTACTTGTAGTTTTTGCCATGTTTGCCTAGTATTGCCTTACTCTATGCCTATATACAAATAAAAAGGTGAGCTTGCCATGAATTATGCCGTTAAAAAAACTGTCGGTTTTCTGTTGTTGGTGACAACCATTGGATTGGTCAGCCTGCAATCTGTTTTCCACCTCTTTATCTGATTATCTGAGAAAACCCATGTCGAAAGCCCAGCGTTATACCCCGGCTGCCCGTGAAGCAGTACACAATATTCGCTATGGCATCAAAGGTTTGCTGCTGTATTTCTTGCCCTTCCCTACCCTGATTGCTGCCATTATCTCACTGTTGCGCGGCAATATTTACGATACCCTGGTCACCGGTGGGGCGTTTGCGGCCTATATGATCGCGGCGACCATTGCCCGCCACGGTTTCAAGCTGGAAGGTGAATACCAGCGCCGCAAGATTGCCCGTGCGCCAAAGACACCGTTTAAAACGGTCGCCGGTATTTTCACAGGCGTGACGACGGGCTTGCTGGCGTGGCTGGGTGCCGATTACAGTATTCTGCAATCAGTCTTGCTCGGTGCAGCGACCTTTCTGGGCTTCGCCCTGTCTTATGGGCTGGATCCCCGCCAGGACAAATCCGGAAATATTTCGATAGGCGTCACCGTCGAAGAAATTATCAACGCGCTGGAAGGTGCAGAAATTCGCATCAAAGCGATTGACAAGGCACGGCTGTCGATTCCCAACCCGGACTACAGCCAGCGCCTGACGCGCATCACGGATCAGGCACGCAAAATCCTCACCAGCATCGAAGATGACCCGACCCGCCTGTCCCGCGCCCGCAAATTTCTGAAAGTGTATCTGGATGGCACCCAAAAAGTCACGGAAGGCTATGCACGCAGCCTGAAAAATCATAGCGGTACCACCACGGTGCTGGATACCGATTTTGGCCGGGTACTCGATTCGATTGAGCAGACGTTTGAAGAACAGCACACCAAACTACTGGAAAATGACAACTTCGACTTGGACGTGCAAATTTCCGTGCTGGAACAGCAATTGAAACGGGAAGGTGCTTTCTAACGGCAAAGTCTGTAAGTGGAAGCACGTAAAAGTAAGTGAAATAATCCAAATTAACCAAAACCAACGACAGTATTCAATTCCAGAGGACATAAACCCATGAACCAAACCGCTGCACAGACCGTAACCACCACTGACCTTGCCATCATCCCCGGCACTGAAATCACGCCTGCACCGGTGATCAAGCAGGAGATCGTAGCGTTTGAACAGGCAGATGTTGCCGAGCAGCAGGAAATTGAAGCCGTTATTGGTGAAATTGACCTGAAAGACCGCAGCAGCATCATGTTTTTCGGCACCAAAACCCAGGAACAGATGACCTCCATCTCTGAGAAAATGCTGGATGGGGTCAAAAACAAGGATATTGGTTCCGCCGGTTCCTCGCTGACCAATATGATCACTGCCATCAAAGGCTTTGATATTGACGAACTCAACCCGAACCAGAAACTCAGCTGGTGGCAACGCCTGCTCGGTAAAAGCAAGCCGATAGTCGAATTCCTCAGCCAGTATGAGACGGTACGCAAGCAGATCGACACCATTACCGATGAAATGGAAGGCCACAAGACCCAGTTACTCACCGATGTGATCACACTCGACAAGCTGTATGAGGCGAATCTGGACTTCTTCCACAAGCTGGAAATTTACATCGCCGCCGGTGAAGAAAAATTGCGCCGTCTGGATAATACGGACATTCCGGCTTTAGCGGCGCAAGCCGAAGCCAACACCACGGATATGGTGATGGCACAGAATTTGCGTGACCTGCGCAGCGCCCGCGATGATCTGGAGCGCCGGGTATATGACCTGCGTCTGACCCGTCAGGTCGCGATGCAAAGCCTGCCGAGTATTCGGCTGGTGCAGGAAAACGATAAAACCCTGATCAACAAGATCAATTCCACCCTGATCAACACGGTGCCCTTGTGGAAAAACCAGCTGGCGCAGGCGGTCACCATTTTCCGCATGAGTGATGCGGCAGAAGTCGTGAAAAAGGCCTCTGACCTGACCAATGATCTGCTGGAAAAGAACGCCGAAACACTGCGCATGGGCAATGCCGAAACCCGTCGCCAGATGGAGCGGGGTGTATTTGACATTGAATCGGTGAAAAAAGCCAACCGCACCCTGATCGAAACCATCAACGACTCGCTGCGCATTGCAGATGAAGGCAAAGTGATGCGTGCCAAGGCCGAAGGCGAAATCAAAGTGATGGAAAGCGAATTGCGCCAGGCTCTGATTGCCGCCAAGTCGAAAGGTGGCGTACAGGCAGCCGCCCAAACAGGAGCATAACATCATGGGCTTATGGGACAAATTAATGGGTGAGTTTGTCGACATTATCGACTGGACAGATAGCACCAACGATACCATGGTCTACCGCTTCGAGCGCCACGGTAATGAAATCAAATACGGTGCCAAACTGACGGTACGTGAATCACAAGTGGCAGTCTTCGTCAATGAAGGCCAGATTGCTGATGTGCTCACACCGGGCCTGTATATTCTGGAAACACAGAACTTGCCGCTGCTGTCGACTCTGCAGCACTGGGATCATGGGTTCAACAGCCCGTTCAAGGCCGAAGTCTACTTCTTCAATACGCGCCAGTTTGTCAACCTGAAATGGGGGACACGCAATCCGATCATGGTGCGCGACAAGGAATTTGGCGGGGTGCGCCTGCGTGCCTTTGGTACTTATGCAGTGCGTATTACGGATGCCCGCACCTTCATTCAGGAGATCATGGGCACGGATGGCAACTTCACGATTGATGAAATCAGTGACCAACTGCGCAACCTGATTGTGACCCGCTTCTCCACCGTAGTGGCTCAGGCGAATATACCGGTGCTGGACATGGCCGCCAATTATGATCAGCTCAGTGATTATGTCACCCTGAAAATTGCGCCAGAATTTCATGCCTATGGCCTGGAGCTGACCAAGATACTGGTTGAAAATATCTCCTTGCCACCGGAAGTTGAGGAGGCACTCGACAAACGCACCAGTATGGGCGTGATCGGTAATCTGGATCACTACCTGAAATATCAGGCAGCGGATAGCTTGGGCAAAGGCGATGGCAACAGCGCGATGGACATGGGCATGGGCTTTGCCGTCGCCGGGAAAATGGCCGAGGCCATGCAGCAATCCGGTCACACCGCTCAAACCGCACCCGCTGCGACTCCGCCAACAACACCCGCCGCGCCAGCCAGCGCGCCTGCGGTGCCGCCCCCTTTGCCCACCGCCAGCTGGCATGTTGCGCAGGGGCAGGAAAGCAGCGGCCCGCATACACAGGCCGAGCTGAAAGCCATGCTCAAGAACGGGCAATTGCAGGCCAGCACTCTGGTCTGGCAAGCGGGCATGGATAACTGGCAGGCTGCCGGTGAAGTGGCCGATCTGCACACCCTGTTCGCGGCTCCCTTGCAACCACCGCCATTGCCTTGATGACAGAAGCAACAACTAGTACTACCCGTACCAGCACCCTGGATGAGGCTCCGCAGCGTCACTTTCCTTGTGAACAGTGCGGAGCCGATCTGGTCTACAAGCCTGGTGTACAAACACTGGGCTGTGATTATTGCGGGCATCAAAACCCGGTAATAGACATACAGACCCGGATTCAGGAGTATGATTTTTCCAGTGCATTACAGGCACTGGCGGAGGCTGAACGTCACCCGCTGGATAGCACGCAGGTGATTAAATGCCCGAATTGTGCGGCCAGCTTTGAGCTGAAGGTCAATCAGCACTCCGGCGACTGCCCGTTTTGTGGCACACCGGTCGTCACGGGCACCGAACACCGCCGCCTGTTTCAACCCAAATCCCTGTTGCCTTTTGCCATCACCGAACAACAGGCACGCACTGCCTTTGACCGCTGGATTCAAGGCCTGTGGTTTGCGCCTTCTGCCCTGAAAAACAAAGCAAAACGCGATGAGAAGTTGCTGGGCATCTACGTCCCCTACTGGACTTATGACAGCCACACTGACAGTACTTATAGCGGGCAACGCGGTACTATTTACTACGAACAGCAGGTGGTCACACAAATTGTCAATGGCCGCTCACAAAGCCGGGTCGTCAACGTGCCGCGCATTCGCTGGACACCCGTATCCGGGCGGGTGCGGCAGTTTTTTGATGATGTATTAGTCGGTGCAACTCGCGCCCTGCCGCGCCGGATTCTCGATAGCATCCAGCCTTGGGACATCCAGAATCTGGTGTCTTATAACGAAGCTTATCTCAGCGGTTTCCAGAGCGAGATGTATCAGGTCGATCTGGATGAAGGTTTTGTGCAGGCACGCCTGTTGATGGAACAAGCTATCCAGCAGTCGGTACGACGTGATATTGGCGGTGACCAGCAGCAAATCCTCGCACTGGATACCCACTACTCGGCCACCACGTTCAAGCATATTTTGTTGCCGGTCTGGTCGGCAGCGTTTCGCTATCAGGGTGAAACTTACCGCTTCATCATCAATGGCCGTAACGGGCGCACCCAGGGCGAACGCCCTTACAGCAAGGTGAAAATCGCCTTTGCCATTATGGCCGCGCTGGTGGCCGTAGCAGGACTCGGCTATTACCTCGAAACCAGTGGTGCACTCGATCAGCTGCTGCAGGATGGCAGTAGCTTGCAATACAATTATAACTATAATTACAGATAATACCTTTCATCAGTAAAAATGATGAAAGTGGGAACTGATGCGCAAGCTCCCGCTCTAATCCCTCAAGCTATCCGCCGACTTCACGCTTTCAGGTGAGGCTAAGCTGGCGGCTTTTATACTGAAAACCACGTTTTACACAGTTCGTCGGCTTTTTTAACAGGGATAAGCGGTCGACGATAGACTGAATAAACAACACTAATAATAAATCGGGGCCAATTATTATGATAAGGCGATTCTTCGGGGGAAGTCGCGTTGCTGCGTCAGCATTCCTTCTTTTTTGCTTAACAGCCAGCCCGTCTGCACAGGCGTTTTACAACTCCAATTCACCGATGGGAACCAATACCAATGAAGTGCTGGAATACGATTCCAGTGTACCGTTTCTTGACCTGTTCAAAGCCTCATTGCCTTTTCGTGAAGCCGCACCCTACCTGACCAAAGGTGATGTCCAGTATGACCGGCTGGGCTGGCCCACTTTTATTCCACCGGGCGGGCAAGCGGGCACCCGGCTGATCAACAAGCTACCGGCCAATACCATTCCACGCGGCTATTACACCGTACTGTATGAAGGCCGTGGCAAAATTGAGTATGGTCTGGACGCAACGCTGGTCGAATCGCAACCGGGACGCGATGTTATTTTGATCGATCCGGGCAAGGATCAGGAATACAGCGTCAAACTGGAAATCAAGGCCACTACCCCAGATAATTATTTGCGAAATATCCATGTCGTCCCGCAGGGCGGTATTTGCGCCAGCAATCCTTTCCAGCGCGTCAACAGTGCTTCACAGTGTGCACGCGGTGACTTCCTCGACTTTGAACGCAATCACGCCAAAATCATTTTCAACCCGGACTATCTGAAATTCATGCGCGATTACAAGGTCGTGCGCTTCATGAACATGAGTGGCATCACCCGCAACCCGATTCAACGTTGGGCCGACCGGCCACTGGTCGAACAGGCTACCTGGGGCGGAGCCGAAGGGGTACGGGGTGCGCCACTGGAAGTCATGGTCGAACTGGCCAACCGTCTGCACGCCGATGCCTGGTTTAATATTCCGCATGCGGCTGACAATGACTATGTGAACCGCTTCGCCCAGTATGTACGCGCCAATCTCAACAGTAATCTGAAAGTCTATATCGAATACAGCAATGAAACCTGGAACGGCATTTTCAGCCAGCATGCCTACATGAAACAGGGTGGCAAGCAGCTAGGGCTTGACCCGGTTGAGCATGTGGCCGGTTACAAATACTATTCCCTGCGTTCCGTAGAAATCTTCCGGATGTTTGAACAGGCCTTCGGCGGTGCACAGCGGCTGGTACGGCTGATGGCTGGTTTGACCGGCAACACGGAAATGACGACTACCATGCTGTCTTTCCGGGATGCCTACCGCTCAACCGATGCTTTCGCGGTCGCACCGTATGTGACCGGAGACATTAAAGACTTCCGCAAGGCGCGTGATGTCAACCAGATCTTCCAGGCCATGCAAGACAAAAAGAACGGCCACTCATTACCGCGTGTGCTGGAATACATGCGCAAACAGGCGGATATCGGGCGCAAGTTCGGGGTAGACCTGATCGCGTATGAAGGCGGACAACACCTGATCGATGATCAGACCAAAAGTGATGAACAGCATCCCAACCCGCTGTTTTACAAGGCTAATCGCCACCCTCAAATGGCACAAATCTACAAGCGCATGCTGGATGGCTGGAAGCAGGCCGGGGGTAAAATGTTTGTGCATTTCTCCTCACCGCGCACTTACGGGCGCTTTGGCAGTGTGGGCACCAAGGAATACATCACCCAGCCAGACAATGAAGCCCCCAAGCAGTTGGCTATCAGTAACTTTATTGCCAGCAATCCCTGCTGGTGGGACAGCTGTTCCAGCAGTACGGTCGCAAGGCAAAGCAAGCCACGCGCACTCAGTACGCAGGAACTGGCACGTTTAAGTGGTGACATGCCACAGGCCTTACCCAACAGCGATGAAGAACGGGTCATCGCGTCGATGCCAGACATTCCACAGCTACAGCCGAATACCAACCCGCCCCCACCCTTGCGAGATGCTCCGACCAATATCCAACAGGATGAACCGGGCATGATTTCGCGCATTCCGCAGCTGGAGCCGGTCACCAATGCACCCGATCCGCGCTACCGCCCGATTCTGGTGGCGATCAACAATCCACCCCGTGAAAAATATGTGTTTGGTGACAAAGCTGTTTCGTTACCCGTGCGTAACTCGAATGCCCCTCTGAGTGATGCATCGACTTATCAGCTGCGCAAAGTTATTTCAGGGCGGATTGACAATGCTCGTGATCTGGCCGCCATTTGGCAATCCAGCTGGGATCCTTATCAGTTCTACCTGCGGGTGGCGGTGTCGGATGACCGCATGATGCGTGATTCGCAATTCAACTGGGAAGATGACAGCATCGAGATTTTTCTTGACCCGGATGCCAGCGGAGACCGCCAATATGACCGCCGGAATGATCTGCATATCCTGTACCGCTGGCGCGACCGTCAATTGGTATTTGGCAAAAACTCACAACGGGTCGCGATTGAACACCGCACCCAGCATGTGGATGGCAAATATATCCTCGATCTGGTTATCCCCTGGTCATCATTGGGCGTGCGCCCACGTCCGGGGCATCGCATGGGGCTGGATGTGCAGGTCAATGATGATGACAACGGCGGCGGGCGTGAAGGCAAACTCGCCTGGCACAGTCAGATTGATGAAGTCTGGCGTGACCCGTCCCTGATGGGTGAACTGGTGCTGGGACAGTAAACCGCAAGTTTGTTATCTGAATGCTGGATGAGCATTCTGATACGTTCTATGGATTCCCCGCTTGCTCAGGGTGGGGAATTTTAAAGTCAGACAGGGGTTTGTGTCCGAGGCAAACAAGTCCGCTGGTATCTAAAAATCGGCGGGGTAAATACCAAGACCACCCTGCGCTGGATTAACGGTCAAGTCTGGCGGCCTCTGCTGCAATGTGACCAGCCAAAGCCGTAACAAATGTTCTAAGTCCTGTCATTGCTGACATCTCTGAAAACTCGCCGGTCTCGGCAGCATTGCGGGGCGACGTAATGAGTGCAGCAGTGGTGTAAAGCTGCTCCTTGACCAATTTCTGACAGAGCAAGTCATACCGGATAAGGTACGAAGCCCCCTTAAACTCTTTGAAAACAGGAAAATGCGGCGATGAGTCCTTAACCACACATCTGGAATTCTGGGTATCCTCGACCATCATCAACCAGCCAACAAACGGACGTGATTGATTGCCGAATACTCCTTCACGGTAGGCAGTCCAGAGATCGTGTGCGGTGCCAATAGCTTCCTCGGTTCGATTGTTGAAGTTGTTCCCGAAGGAGCCCACTTGGCTTTTCAGCTCAATGGCCGCGATCAACTCGCCCTTGTAGATGACAAGAAGATCCCAGAGCTTGGTCGGCCTGAAATAGCCGGGCAGTGTCAGCATTGACCGGTTCTGGTGAATTTCGGCATGGCCGAGTCCATTGGCTCGCACGATGTCAAGTACCAAAGCCAGGAATCCGTCCATGTTCTTGCCAGCGGTAACGCCAGCACGCTCGCCTTGGTCAGACTTCCCGGACTCAATCTGTTTTTGCCTCGCTGTCTCGCGGTTTTTCCAAAAGACTTTTACGGCCTCATGAGCCTTTTGTTCGTAATCGACAAGATCAAGAGCCATTTACTTTCCTATTCTCCATGTACCAAGGGAGGATTGTTCTTCGTGATTCAAGCCATACAGCTTGAACACAGCACGGTTGCAGGCTTGAAAATCCCGTTTTATTGCAGCTTCCGCCAGTTCTACCCGCAACGCTGTTGAAACATCCGCCCACTGGGGAATGCGGATGCGGCGCAGGTATTGCGCCTGAAACCGGAGACATCCGCCTTGCATTTTGGTTGAATAGGTTGCCATGAATAGGCGTGTGACGGCTGAAAGCATCACAGCTTGCAATGACCTCAAATCCCACTCGTCGGATGTGACATAGTAAAGATTATGGTGCGGGTACAACTCCCCTCCCTCAAAAACGATATGAGCCTCGCCCTTGATGTCGGGAATCAGGAGCTTCGATCTCGATGCCAGCGTTGGCGTGATGCGGTCGATCGTTCGATACCAATTGGCCGGGGTCTTCTGGGCGCAGTGACGGCTCGCGATGACCTCCCGTCGAACTTCTAGGTAGTGGCGCAAGCGTGGATAGTTCCGCAAATCGACAAGGCCACCTCCCTCGGCGAACGGATTGATGACGCCTTGGCCGCGCCACTGCACCTCACCCGACAAGATGTCTTTGGTTGTAACCAGCGGAAGTTTGCGATCAGGCTCAACGTCGAGTGTGTCAAAGTCACCGATATAGGCCTTGTCTGCGCCGGTTGCTACGCCGATGCCCACCTTGCAGCCCACCTCTTCCAAGCGCTGGAATTGCTTTTCAATGCGACGAATCAACGCCATCTGATCCGAAGACTCGAGCAGCCACGGTTCCGACCCATTAGTGACTCGTGCCAGTTCACGCACCGACCCTGCTTCTTTCGGCAGGTTCCGAGCACGCAGCGCATCGGCCAAGGCCGCCAGCGTGACCCGGTCGATGGCTGGGCAATAGGCAATGCGTGTTACGCCGGGGAGTTCCCGGCTGATGATGGTGATGGCAGGATAGGCGATCACATCGGAGTGAAACGCAGGAGTGTTCACCATGTCGACATAGATTCTCAGATGGAACTGATCAGCCACGAGCCGACGAAGCGGCCCGCCATAGTGGTTTTTCATCCAACGATCCGCACAGATAAAGCCCAGATTGCCACCCTTCGCCAACACTGAAAGCGATTTTTCGATGAACGGGATATAGATGTCGGCTCGGCCATACATAGTTTGGTAGCGGCTACGGTACTCAGCCAGCAACGGTGCTGGAATCAACTCCTGGCGAACATAAGGAGGGTTCCCGACAACAAAGTCGAATTGCCCGTCAAGTGGAGTGAGCAGAAAATCTCCTCGTACTAGCCAACGATCAGCCAGTGCTATTGCGGATTGATCCTCTATCGCTTCTTGTTTGAGCAGCTCGATCACGGCTGCCCGGGTAACGGAAAAGGTCTTGCGATGCAGTTCAATAGCGCAAATTGCGTCGCCTAACTCTTCAACGATAGCTCCTGCATGTTGCGATGATCTCCATGCAGTCAGCAGGCGTCCGATTGCAGGTAACAAAAAGTCACCGCCACCGAATGAAGGTTCTAAAAATCGCCTGTTATGGAGCGGTTGATCCTTCGTGTAGCCAGCCAAATCGAGGATGAAATCCACTACCTCGACACGTGTAAAAATTGCACCGCGAGATTCTGTTCCCGTTGATGTAGACAATTTTTCAATCGCAGCAGCGACCATAGGCGAATGAGTGCAAACCCACTCGCCAAATAAATCAAAATTAAGCTGCCTTGATGCCAAGTTTACACTCCTATCTAATCTGTGCTCATTGTTCAATTACCACTATACGGCTGACCCTACAAATCTGCCAGATAGCCCACCCCACCCAGCTGCCGCATCTGCCGCTGGATCGTCTTCTGTCGTTTGCGGATATACCGTGACGGTTGGGTGACGCTGTAGCTTCCCGGTGCCGGGAGGACGGCTGCCAGTGCTGAGGCATTCTCGGTACTGATTTTATCTACCGGCTTCTTCAACAGGTTCGCCGCCGCTGCACCCACCCCATAATCTGCCGCGCTAAACTGGGCGATGTTCAGATACACCTCCAGAATGCGGCGTTTACTCCACAAGGTTTCAATCAATACCGCCAGACCCCATTCCAGGCCTTTGCGCACATAACTGCGGCCACTCCAGAGGAACAGATTCTTCGCCACCTGTTGCGTAATCGTGCTACCGCCGCCGCTGGACTCGCCATCGAGCGCAGCCCGAATCGCCGCCTCGGTCGCCCCCCGGTCAATGCCCCAATGTTCAGGAAACAGTTGATCCTCAGAAGCTATCACGGCCAGCCCCATTTCTGGCGGGATCTGTTCCATATCCACCCATTGATAACGCACGGCAGGCACTTCTTTATCCAGCCAGGCAGACACAGTCTGCTGCAACATAAAGGACGAGCCCGGTAACGGCACCCAGCGGAAGATAACAATCAACAGCACAACACCCGCCAAAATCAATAGCGGTAACCGCCATAGCCAGTGCAACCAAGAGAGCTTAAACCACTTAAACAAGGACAAGCTGAAATTCCATCGCTTGAAAAACCTGCACTCTAGCGAATTCAGTCGGCAGGTACAATCTACCAGCCGCTGATAGCGGATAACTTCCTTGACAAAACCCATCTTCAGCCTATTAGATAGCGGCCTTCTCCACAAGCAGGCATTAACCTTATGGACAAATGGGCAGCAATGCGCTTCGGTGCACTGGCGTCAATTCCGATGATGATCGGTGGAGTTCCGTTCGGGCTGATTTTCGGCTCACTGGCCGTCAGTCAAGGGCTGGATCCGTGGATACCCATCGCCATGTCGCTGTTTGTGTTTGCCGGGTCATCACAATTTGTCGCGCTCGGGCTGATGGCTGCCGGGGCACCGCTGTGGGTGATTGTCTCCACCACGTTTATCGTTAACCTGCGCCATTTGTTGTACGCCGCCGATTTTATCAAATACGTGCGTCATCTCAACCTGAAGTGGCGACTGTTGCTGGCGTTCGGCCTGATCGATGAAACCTATGCAGCGATCAAGCCCAATCTGGTCAGTGGCAAACTCTCCACCGCCAATGGCCATTGGGCTTACCTTGGCTCCTTCCTTGCCTATTACCTGATGTGGAACACAACCACCCTGATCGGCGTAATCGCGGGTGAACTGATCCCCGGCATGAGTGCATGGGGGCTGGAATTTGCGATGGTCGCGACCTTTATCGGCATTATCACCCCCTATTTACGCAGCCTGCCTTACTGGAGTGCGTTCCTGTGTGCGGCGGTCATGTCACTGGTGTTGCACGACCTGCCCAATAATCTGGGTATGCTGCTGGCCGCCTTGCTCGGCGTTGCTGCCGGCATGCTCACCCAAAATATCAACGGCAGTCTGGCTGCTACCACAAGGAACTCCTGATGTTATTCGCTGCGGTTATTTTCGGCATGTTCGTCGTCACTTACAGTGTGCGTTCGGTACTGTTTGCCCGCGCCCACCGCATTACCCTGCCCGACTGGATGGAACAGGCGCTGGGTTTTGTGCCGGTCGCCGTGCTCACGGCCATTATCACCCCCATGATCCTGATGCCCCAGCAAAGCTTCACGCTGGCGCTGGATAATCCGTGGCTGTGGGGTTCATTGGCCGCTTTCGGGGTAGGTTTGTGGCGGCAACAAGCGTTGTTGACCATAACGGCGGGGGTCGTGGTGTTTTTCGCCAGCAAAGCCTTGCTGGCATGAATAGTGCTACTGGGGAGCAACTCGCCGTTTAGCGGAAATTATTGGCCTGAATGCCTGCATTTCTAGCGGTGCTTGTGCCATGATGGTTGCTGATCGGTAACTTGCGCCAGCACGGGAGGTGACAATTGCTTCGCTCTATCTTGAAAACCACCAGCAAGCTGGTAATGTCCGGTGTGCTGTGGGCATCCCTACCCTTGTCGGCGGGCGAACTGGTTTTTGGCTATAGCCTGGACGGCAGTCCGGTCAGTTATCCTGAAGTGATTCAGGGTAATAAAACCGGCAATGTTCTGGGCTTTTGTGGTGAGCTGCTGGATTATCTGGCTACCGAAGGATATGCCTTAAGCGTGCGCGAACTGGCATTTGACCAGCGTTTTGATGTATTCGCCCGCAGCTTGCAAGGCAAACCCGGTATCCAGTGTGGCCCCAGCTCCAAAACCCGCAGCCGCGAACAGGCACTAACCGCCACCCCGGAACAGTTTACCGGCGCATTCTCCAAAGTGTTCAGCGTCACCAGCAGCAAATTACTGATCAGAAAAAGTCGGCTGCCCGTGCTGCTCGACCATCCTGAGAATCTCCTGATTGGCGTTCTCAAAGCAGGTGAAGGAATGGTGCCAGTCACTACCGCGTTGGTCGAGGAGGTATTCCCCACCAGCCAGTTTGCCGGTTTACCGAGCAGAACCGCAGCGGTGCAACGCCTGCTTGAAGAGGAAGGCAGCCCGCTGGCGATTGATGCTTATGCCTCCGATGAGCTGGTACTCGACAGCCTTCTGAACCGGGACATTCCTCCTGAAAAACGCGCGGAGTATGTGCTGGAACCACCTTTATACGGGTTCTCGCGGGAGGAATATGTGCTGGTGGTATATAACGCAGCACCGTTACTGGATGTGGTCAATACCTGGCTCGACTCTCCGCAAGGCCAAGCCGCAGCCGCCAGTCTTAAACTGGAAACTTCAGCCTTTGGCCGTGACAGCTTGATCGCGCTGGCGCGGGATCAGCATCTGCTTACCCTGTTGGCTTTAATGGCCGGATTGTGTCTGTTATTGGTCGCCGCTCTATGGCTGGGATGGCGTACACGGCGTTTAAGTCGCGCCCGACTTAATGCACAGCAAGCCGCATTGCAGGAACGCGAAAACCTGCTGGCTGAACAGACCCATGATTTAAGCGTGCATGAAACCGAGCTGTATACCTATGAGGCCGAATTGTCTGCGCGCGAGGCAGCCCTGAACGGATCGGGTAACAAAGAACTGACAGCGCGTGAAAATGAGGTGCTACGCCTGTTGGTGAAAGGACACTCCAGCAAGGAAAGTGCCCAAACCCTGAATTTATCCCCGCGCACCGTGGAAGGTTACCGCCAACGGATTTATGCCAAACTGGGTGTCAGCATGCCACTCAAGTTAGTAGAGTATGCGCAAAAACAAGGACTTATTTAGGTACGTATGCTCTAGGTATAACTACCTGCGTAGTTTTTACAAGCAATTATTTTAAGCTAATCAGGTATTTTTGCGGATAGTCGCCTGACAAAGTACAGGGCAGGATGGCGGTGTGACAAAAACCGAACCCACCTATCAGGAGATGAATCATGCTGAACACATCCTTGACGCCCGAACTGTATACCCTTTATCAGGCATTAAAAGCAATGCCTTTCGATACCCGCGACGTGGAATTCACCTTTGCCAAACGGCTGGCCGCCGAGAATGCCTGGTCACAGACCTATGCCGACCGGGTGATTGAAGAGTATCTGCGCTTTTTACTGCTGACCCAGGCCGCAGACTTCACCATCAGCCCATCTGATGCCGTTGATCAGGCCTGGCACCTGCACATGCTGTATTCACGCTCGTACTGGGATATTTTATGCGCACAGGTACTGAAAAAGCCGCTGCATCATGACCCGGTCGATGGGGGCGGACAGGATCGCGACCTGTTTATCAGTCAATACACCCGCACACTTGAATTGTATGCAAGCGTGTTGGGCGAAACACCCCCAAAAGATATATGGCCAACCGCAGAACAGCGCT
The DNA here is from genome assembly GCA_964293125.1 of uncultured Thiothrix sp. Classification (GTDB taxonomy): domain Bacteria; phylum Pseudomonadota; class Gammaproteobacteria; order Thiotrichales; family Thiotrichaceae; genus Thiolinea. Next base: position 48,048 of record CAXYXY010000031.1, read on the forward strand.
TCGCCGCAAAAGTACGCTTCCAACGGATTAATACACTCCACTGGGAAGGTGGGCGGGTATTTAAACCTTCAGAGAAATGGCTGCTGGCGGGGATATTCAGCCTGCCAGCCGTCATGCTGGGCGGGATTTTCGGCGGCATACTGGCGTTTATTGGTCTGATTATTTTCACCTCAATACTCGGCAACAATCTATACGCCAGCGACGGTAGCATCAATAACAACAACAATAGCGGCAGTGGTGGCGGTTGTGGAGGTGGCGGCGGCGATGGAGGCGGGTGTGGGGGCGGCTGTGGTGGTTGTGGTGGAGGTTGATATCATGTTGAAAGCATCCTTGACACCCGAATTATATGCCCTTTATGGGGAACTAAAAACACTCCCTTTGGATACTCGCGCAGAACTCACCTTTGCCAAACGGCTGGCCACCGAAAATGGCTGGCCGCTGGCCTATGCGGATCGGGTGCTTGAAGAATATCTGCGCTTTTTACTGCTGACCCAGGCAGCAGATTTTCCCATCAGCCCTTCCGATCCCGTCGATCAGGCTTGGCGCTTGCACATGCTGTATTCACGTTCGTACTGGGATGTTTTATGTGCCAAAGTACTGAAAAAGCCGCTGCATCATGAGCCTGTCGATGGCAATGGGCAGAACCAGGAACGGTTCTTCAGCCAATACACTCGTACACTGGCACTGTATGAGGCTCTGTTTGGTGAGGCAGCACCGAGAGATATCTGGCCGCCAGCAGAAGAGCGCTTCGCCGCAAAAGTACGCTTCCAGCGGACTGATATGCTTCATCCGCACACCCAACAGGTATTTTCACCCTGGAAAAAAGGCATATTGGCCGGTCTATCCAGTTTGCCGGTGACGGGGCTGATCGGCCTGCTGCTTGGCCTGGCGGGTGGGCTGCACACCGGCGTCATCGTGTTTACCGGTTTGACTATTCTTATCGCATTGCTCAGCAGCGGAACCATCAGCAGTGACGCTGCCGACCGTAACATCGGCGGGAGCGGCGGCGATGGCAGTGGCTAACCTCGATGGAACACACTGCCCTGCACTCAAGAAGCCACCTTGTCCATAAATGCAGCCAGTTTGAAATCCAGTGCAGACAGCCCACCGATATCGTGGGTCGTCAATTTGACATCAATGCGGTTATACACGTTCATCCAGTCAGGATGGTGGTCAATCGCCTCGGCTTCATACGACACTTGCAACATGAAGGCCATTGCAGCGCGAAAACTCTTGAATTTAAACGGCTTGTGGATCGACTTGCCATCGGTGGCCAGTTGCCAGCCGCTCATCGATAACTCGGTCGGTAATGTGTGTAGGGTATCCATTTGCGTGTTTCTCTCCTGAACAATCAAGGGATAAGGGGGTAGGTGGCGTTATTGTCAGCTTGTCTGTTTCGAGCAGTTTATGCAATTTAGAAAAAGGTTGTCCTCCAACCGTAGATCATGAGTAAACCAGTAAACTGCATTTTTCACTTAACTCACCTGATGGGTTTGTGGAATCTTGTCGGGGGGCAACGGTTGCATGAAGATTGAACCAATCATTTTATACGGTATGGGTATATCCTCATGACAACACCTGAATCCGGCACTATTGCCATCGTAATCGGCGCGGGTAGCACCATAGCACAGGCATTAATCAAGCATCTGGTTGAGCACGAATCACATCAGGTCATTGCTTTCACCCGGCGCAGCCAAGGTTTATGGCAACAAGATGGGGTTGTGTATCATGACAATGACTATTCAACGGCGTCGATTGAGCAGGCAGTTGCCGGTTTGCGGCCATACACCGGCCAGATTGGGTGGGTTTTTATCTGCAACGGTGTGCTGCATGGCGATGGTTTTACGCCAGAAAAATCCTTGACGAAATTTGATCCCGCTGCGTTTCAACAGGTATTCAATGCCAATACGCTCACTCCGATATTATGGCTGAGTCGTTTGCTGCCGCTGCTAAAAGGCCAACAGATGTGTAAAGTTACCGCCTTTAGCGCCCGGATTGGCAGCATCGGTGATAATCATCTGGGTGGCTGGTACAGCTATCGTGCTTCAAAAGCAGCCTTGAACATGCTACTGAAGACCGCAGCCATTGAGCTGGCACGCAGCCACAAAAACATCAAATTATTGGCCTTTCACCCCGGAACCACAGATACCCCATTGTCCAAACCCTTTCAGACCGGACTCCCCGTAGGGCAACTGTTAACCCCTGAGTATGTTGCAGAGCATCTCTGTGAGTTATTGAATCATCTTGAAGTGGATGGCAAGCTGAGCTATTTGGACTGGGAAAACCAGCCTATTGAATGGTAAGGGTTTAGTGGTCTAATCAACCTGTACCGACCAATGAACTCTTGAGTTTAAACGGCTTGTGGATCGACTTGCCATCACCTCTCGGTGAGCGCGAGTTTCACCCCCAGCCCGGCAAAGGCGGCAGCAAAGCCATGACGCAACCCGCTTTGCACGCGAGCAGAATCTACCACCAGTCGACGGAAAGCATGCGCGACAAAACCGTAGACCACAAAGACCGCAAAGGTCATGACCATGAAGACGGCACTCAGCAGCAACAACTGCAGGAGGGGTTGCTGGGCACCGGGTTCAACAAACTGGGGCAAGAAAGCCAAAAAGAAAATGGTCAGCTTCGGGTTGAGGATGTTAAGCAGGAAAGCTTTGACAACCAGACCCGTTGCGGAGGTTCTGGATAGGGTTCCATCCATCGCAAAGGCGGACTTGTCGCGCCAGGTTGCGTAGGCCACGTAGAACAGGTACGCGACACCCGCATACTTGAGCACTTGAAAGGCCAACGCGCTGGCGTGCATGACCGCCGCCAGACCAAGCACGGTGGCCATCAGATGTGGAACAATGCCGGCAGTGCAGCCAAGCGCTGCATAAATGCTGGCGGTGCGGCCTTGAACAATGCCCGTCGACACGGTGTAAATGACACCTGTGCCGGGGATAAGTACGACTATAAGCGAGGTGATGAGGAACTCAAGACTGATCATGTTCGCCACACAACGCGGTACGCATGGCAGTCGCCACAGCATCAACCTCCAGCCCCTTGCCCAGCAGGACATGTAACTTGCTAAACGCCGCCTCCGCAGTCATATCGCTGCCCGGAATAACGCCCATCCGGTTGAGCGCCGCGCCGGTCGCATAGGTGCCCTGGCTGACCTGCCCACTCTGACACTGGGTCACATTCACAATCACCACACCACGGCTGGCCGCAGCACTTAGCGCAGCCATCCAGGCCTGATTCGCATCCGGTGGATTACCCGCACCATAAGTGCGCAACACCAAGCCACGCACTGCCGGATTAGCCAGCGCGCTGGCCAATAACTCCGCTGGCATCCCCGGATAAACACCCAGCATCAACACAGACGCCGGATCAAATACCGGCAGGCAAAAATCACGCGCTTGCGGGGGCAACAACAACGCGGTATTCAGTTTAATGCCGATCCCGATCTCCCCCAGATACGGAAAATTCGGTGAAGCGAACGCCGCCAAACGGTCGCTGGACACCTTGACGCTGCGATTGCCCCGTAACAAACGCCCATTAAACAGGAGGCACACCTCCCTGATTTCCGGATGATTCGCAACCAGTAACAAGGCATCGAGCAGGTTATCCCAAGCGTCATTGCGCAGCGCAGCCAGTGGAATTTGTGAACCGGTCACGATCACCGGTTTATCCAGCCCGCGCAGCATAAACGAGAGCGCCGAGGCAGTATAAGCCATGGTGTCTGTCCCATGGATCACGACAAAACCGCTATAATCATCCCAATGCTCCAGCAATGGTTGGCCAATAGCCACCCAGTCCGCCGGTACGAGGTTGGAACTGTCGATCAGCCTGTCCATTTCCAGCAGATCAAACTCGGGTAACTCCAGCCGCTGCGACGCAGGCAATTGTTGCAAAAGACGCTGCTGCAAACCGGGGCTGGGCACATAACCCTGTGCAGATGGCAGCATGCCAAAGGTACCGCCGGTATAGAGAATCAGAACACGCATGGATAGACCTTGATTGACCTTTTTAAAGGAAGATGCTGATGCAAAGCCTTATGCTAAGCCAGTTTGCCCGCCTGATGCCACTGTTGTTTATGCTCGGTGGTTGTACAACGCTCGCCTCCTCCCCGCCGCCACACTGGTCAGCGCAGCCAGTGGCCTGTTACCCCGCCCTACACGCACTGGATCAACTGGCTGCACAACAGGCTGGCAGCTTGTACGGCGAACGCATCGCCCACGCACCCTGGCTGCGTAGCAATCGCTGGCTGGCCAGCCGCATCAGTGCGGGTAAGGCCGCGCAAGTGCCTGAATTGCTGCTCGCCATGTCGCAGCTGGCACGCACCGGTTTATTATCTGAAGCGGCGACCCTCACCCCCGCGACCTTACAGAACTGGCGACAACGCTATGGTACTCACCAACCCCTCGCCCCATTTTTTGATAACTGTGCCCAGCAATTGCGTGCACAACAGCAACGCCAGCCGAGCGCCACTTATCAATGGCTCACACAATTACCGGCAGATAATGATTATTCAACACTGGCACGGGTATTGGGGCTTTATCCACTGGCGAATATTCCGTTTCGAATGGGCGTGGTACGTGAACAGCACACACTGGCAGCAGACTGGGGCAAGATAGCGGCTCACTCTGAGCAAACTAACGTTATTTATTCGCCGGATTTTATAGAAAGCACTTCGGCGCAGGACTTACTCAAACAACATGCACCCGTCTGGTGGGTGGCCAGCAATACCCCCGCCAATTTGCCAGGCACACCCTTCTGGCAAGGCACAAACCTGCAAACCGATACGCGCAAACCAGCCAGTTTTGCCTTTGTCTCCCATGCCCGTTGGCAACAACAGGATTTGTTGCAGCTGAACTATGTCATCTGGTTCAGCGCCCGCCCTGCCCTGCAGACGCTCGATTGGGTGGCGGGGCAACATGACGCAGTGGTTTTTCGGGTTAATCTGGATGCCAGCGGCAAGGTGATGGCTTACGACAGCATGCATTTGTGTGGCTGTTGGTATCGCCTGTTTTTACCGGAGGGTATTCCCTACACACCCAAGCCAGACAACCACTGGCAGGAACCGGTATTGATGCAGCGGGTCGCGGCCAATGGTGAGCGTATGCGGGTTTATCTGAGTGCGGATACACATCAGATTATCTTCATGCAGCCCGCCAAGGCCGACACTTTACCCAGCGCGCGCGGTGCAGACCACAAAACGGAACGCAAGACTTACGTATTACGCCCTTTTCAAGACTTACTGAGTTTACCGGCAGGCAACGGCATTCGCCCGATCTTCGACCAGCGTGGTTATGTACCCGGCTCAGAACGCCCCGAACGCTGGTTATTCTGGCCGATGGGCGTGAAAAACCCGGGCGCATTACGCCGCTTTGGTGATCACGCCATCAGCTTTATTGGCCAGCGCTTTTTTGACGAGGCTGATCTGCTGGAAAAACTGGGCGTGCATCCAATGTGAAATAAGGGGTGACTCGCCGCCGTCAGCGGAGGGTTTGCGGATAGCAAGCACCCAGTATTTGCCCTTTATGTGACGCAAAAAAGCACGATAAATCAGGCGAATAAGACAAAATGCTAGGAATTAAATTTAGTGGTATTTCGCTACTGTTGACTTCATACTCCATTTGTCCACCAAACATATAACGCCAAGCATCACGCGACCGAAAACCGCGCAACGGTTTTTGGGTCGCTGTGGATGCTCTCGTTAGCGAATTTCTGCCAATCTCTCAATCTCTTCTCGATCAACTTCGGTTACCCCTTCTTCATACCAATTTGGGATTTTCTTTGCTATCGAGTTTTTTGACCGGCCTAGCCTAAAAGGTTTGTAGTAGATTGAGTTAGGCTTTTTTAATGAATAGATGTAGAACATCCCTTCGTCCCATAAAATTACATCAAATGTACGCCAAGCTAGATACTTGCCATCGTTTTTTGCTGTTAAAACAACATTGCCCTCAGTGTATGGGAGTTCGCTCGGACTACCCTCATAAGTGAAAAACTCTCTTATCGCTTCCCGGCCAATATCACCGGTTTTTTGCTCGAATAAGCTCTTGGCTGCATCTCGGGATTCTTTGGTGTGATTTTCGCTCCAAATAAAAACTGGAATAGACTGATTTTCCTCGCTCATTAACCATGCTTTTATTGCTCTATTGGCGGAGGAGCGCCCCGAATTACGCTGTTGTTCGCGATGGGTATTCGAGTATATTTCTAGAAGTTCGCTAAATTGCCGATCCCTAGCGGCAACAACTAAACACTGTTTTCGCAGACGCGAATATTCTAAAAGGTACTTATTGTATAGCTCGCTATCTCTGATCTTTAGGCATGTGTCTCTAGTAAGAGCCAGCCCTAGCTTGGTGTAATTTGCGCTTCCAATGATCACTGTGTCAGGGGAAACTAAATAGAGTTTCCAATGAATACTCTCTTCAGCGCGAAAATCGACCGAAAAATCAAATTTTTTAAGCTTTTTCTTGGCGCAGTGCTTAATGAACTTTGGAGAAGAGAAGGAGTTAATGGTTCCTACTACCATACTCACCTTCTTGTTGTTCTTAATGAGATTGTCTATGTGATCCTCTGTGCCACTCGCAAATGCCGTAACGATGTGAATCTCTTTGCCTCGTACTTTCTCCAAGGCGCTCCTCAGGCTCTTCTTTTTGCTCAATATCATCATGCGGTAAGGATCCTTTTTTCGCTAACGCCTACTTTTGTGGTGTGCAGTTTGAAACCACAAACCATTGAGTAACAAGAACTCTAACAGAATTTATTAGGCTCAGCAGGCGCGTTGCAATAGCACATCCACAAGAAGTTCTTGTGTACGCCCAGCATGGGCATGAACTAATGGAGTGAAAGTCTCCTGTTGGAA
>CAXYXY010000032.1:0-54068 GCA_964293125.1 uncultured Thiothrix sp.
TGACAAACTGCGTGAACCGCGTGTGCATCTGGTGGTTGCCGCAATTCTGGCGGGTGAAGAGCGTATCGACAATATCCGTGACGATGACCTGCAATATGTCGAGGATTTGGGACTGATTACCACCCGACCTTCCATTGCTATCAGCAACCGTATCTATCAGGAAATCATTCCGCGCGAAATCACCTGGGCGTGGCAATCTACCATCACCAATCAGGAAACGGCATGGTATGTCTTGCCTGATGGGCGTTTGGACATCCCCGCCTTGTTACGCGCTTTCCAGCAGTTTTTCCGTGAAAACTCCGACATCTGGCTACAAGGTTTGCCGTTTAAAGAAGCGGGGCCGCAATTGATCCTACAAGCCTTTTTGCAGCGCATTGTGAATGGTGGCGGGCGCATCAACCGCGAATATGCACTGGGGCGTAAATACACCGACCTGTTACTGGAGTGGCCGCTGGATAAGCAGAAAGGCTATTACGGTCAGGTACAACGGGTGGTGCTGGAGTTGAAAATCCTGTACAGCAATCTGGATAAAACCATGACTGATGGGGTGCAACAGGTCGCCGATTACGCGCGGCGTTGCGGCAGTGAAGAGGCTTATCTGCTGATCTTCAACCGCGACCCGGCCGTGAGCTGGGATGCGAAAATCTGGGAGAATGCAGATTTCAAGGATGGTGATTTACCCGTCAGTGTGTGGGGGAGTTAGGACGATCATGGAAAAATTCTTCAACACCGCAGGGCCGATTATCCCTGAAGACCATTACCACATTGACCTGTTGCACCGTCTGGACTGGGAGGAAGTGCAGCACCTGATCGCCAGCAAGAAGTATTTTGTGTTGCACGCGCCGCGTCAGACCGGCAAAACCAGCACCTTGCTGGCGATGGTGAAAGCGCTGAATGCAGCAGGCCGCTATCAGGCGTTGTACGTCAATATCGAAGCTGCACAAGCTGCTCGGCAGGATGCCGAAGCCGGGTTGGCGATTATCTGCGAAACCATTGCTTCCACTGCCTCCATTAGCGGTATTCAGCCCGAACTGGAAGCGATGACCATCAAACTGTTGGCGGAGCGGCAAGCACGCAGTGTATTGACTACTTTGTTGTCACGCTGGGTACAGCTCAGTGCCAAACCCATCGTACTGATGCTGGATGAAGTGGATGCGCTGGTGGGCGACACCCTGATTTCGTTGCTACGGCAAATCCGCGCTGGTTATGCGCAGCGCCCGCACGCATTCCCGCAGAGCATTATCCTATGCGGGGTGCGTGATGTGCGCGACTACCGTATTCACACCTCCGACAAGGAAATTATCACGGGTGGCAGTGCTTTCAATATCAAAGCGACCTCGCTGATCATGAGCAGCTTCACCCCGGATGAAGTCCGCACGCTGTACCAGCAACACACCGCAGCGACAGGCCAGACCTTTGCGGACAGCATTTTCCCTGTGTTGTGGGAAGACACCCGTGGTCAGCCCTGGCTGGTGAATGCGTTGGGTTATGAAATGACCTGGGAAGACCGGGAAGCGCGTGACCGCAGCCTGCCGATTACGCATGAACGTTATCAAGCTGCACGCGAACGCCTGATCCGCTCAAGGCAAACGCATCTGGATCAACTGGCTGACAAACTGCGTGAACCGCGTGTGCATCTGGTGGTTGCCGCAATTCTGGCGGGTTATGATGCGCTGGATGGTGTCAAGGATGAGGATTTGCAATATATCGAAGATCTTGGCCTGATTATCCGTAAACCGCAGGTGCATATTGCCAACGCCATTTACCGCGAGATTATCCCGCGCGAAATTACCTCACCCGTACAGGATGGCATCACCAATCAGGAAACGGCATGGTATGTCTTGCCGGACGGACGCTTGGATATTCCGGCACTGTTACGTGCTTTCCAGCAGTTTTTCCGCGAGCATTCTGACATCTGGCTACAAGGTTTGCCCTTCAAGGAAGCCGGGCCACAATTGATCCTGCAAGCGTTTTTGCAGCGTATTGTGAATGGTGGCGGGCGCATCAACCGCGAATATGCACTGGGGCGTAAATACACCGACCTGTTACTGGAGTGGCCGCTGGATAAGCAGAAAGGCTATTACGGCGAGGTTCAGCGGGTGGTACTGGAGCTGAAAATCCTGTACGGCAGTCTGGACAAAACCATTAGCGATGGGGTGCAACAGGTGGCGGATTACGCCCGTCGTTGTGGCAGTGAGGAGGCTTACCTGATCATCTTTAACCGTGACCCGGCGGTAAGCTGGGATGAAAAAGTCTGGCATCAAGCGGGTTTCCAGGATGGCGATTTACCCGTCAGTGTATGGGGGAGTTAGGACGATCATGGAAAAATTCTTCAACACCGCAGGGCCGATTATCCCTGAAGATCATTATCACATTGATCGCTTACACCGCCTGGATTGGGAAGAGGTGCAGCACCTGATCGCCAGCAAGAAGTATTTTGTGTTGCACGCCCCGCGTCAGACCGGCAAAACCAGCACCTTGCTGGCCATGATGCAAGCGCTAAATGACGCTGGGAAATACAAGGCTCTGTACGTCAATATCGAAGCCGCACAAGCGCTGCGCCACGATGTGAACCGCGCCATGACGCTCATCTGTCAGGCGCTGGCTTCAAGCGCCCGCGTTTATAACGTAGAACCGCAACTGGAAGCCCTGACCCGGCAGCTTTTCAGCGAAGGGCAATTCCCTGAAGGGGCGCTAACGCTTCAGTTAACCCGTTGGGCTGAAATGAGCGACAAACCCATTGTGCTGATGCTGGATGAAGTGGATGCGCTGGTGGGTGACACCCTGATTTCCCTGTTGCGGCAAATCCGCGCCGGTTATGCGCAGCGCCCGCACGCTTTCCCGCAAAGCATCATCTTGTGTGGAGTACGCGATGTGCGCGATTACCGCATTCACACCTCTGACAAGGAAATTATCACGGGTGGTAGCGCTTTCAATATCAAGGCAACCTCCCTGATCATGGGCAGCTTCACCCCGGATGAAATTCGCACGCTGTACCAGCAACACACTAACGCCACCGGGCAGACTTTCGCGGATAGCATTTTCCCTGTGTTGTGGGAAGATACCCGTGGTCAGCCTTGGCTGGTCAATGCTTTGGGTTACGAAATGACCTGGGAAGACCGGGAAATGCGTAACCGCAGCCTGCCGATCACCCAAGAGCGTTATCAGGCCGCGCGGGAACGCCTGATCCGCTCGCGGCAAACGCATCTGGATCAACTCACCGACAAGCTGCGTGAGCCACGTGTGCACCAAGTCGTCGCCGCGATTTTGGCGGGCGAGGCGCGTATCGAAAACATCCGTGATGAAGACCTGCAATATGTGGAAGATCTGGGGCTGATTACCACCCGCCCCTCCATTGCCATCAGCAACCGCATCTATCAGGAAATCATCCCACGTGAAGTCACCTGGGCTTGGCAATCCACCATTACCAATCAGGAAACTGCATGGTATGTTTTGCCGGATGGTCGTCTGGACATCCCCGCACTGTTACGCGCTTTCCAGCAGTTTTTCCGCGAAAACTCCGACATCTGGCTACAAGGTTTGCCGTTTAAAGAAGCGGGGCCGCAATTGATCCTACAAGCCTTTTTGCAGCGCATTGTGAATGGTGGCGGGCGCATCAACCGCGAATATGCACTGGGGCGTAAATACACCGACCTGTTACTGGAGTGGCCGCTGGATAAGCAGAAAGGCTATTACGGCGAGGTTCAGCGGGTGGTACTGGAGCTGAAAATCCTGTACGGCAGTCTGGACAAAACCATTAGCGATGGGGTGCAACAGGTGGCAGATTACGCCCGCCGTTGTGGCAGTGAGGAGGCTTACCTGATCATCTTTAACCGAGACTCTGCGGTGAGCTGGGATGAAAAAGTCTGGCACCAAGCGGGTTTCCAGGATGGCGATTTACCCGTCAGTGTATGGGGGAGTTAGTATGACGGTTGCCCTGAACCAACCGCTGATGGATGTGCTGGCTGCCCAACTTCGTGCCGCAGCCCGTTATAACTCGGCGGTGCAGGTCGCTCCGGCTGCCGTACTGTGGACAGATGAGGAGCGCCAATGGCAAAGTGCCATGCCAGTGATCAAGCAATATATTCCCGAGTTGATCGAGCTGGGAGCCTATGACCCCGCCACCCGCACCGGCCCCGCCATCTGGCTCAAATGTGCGATGGTGGGTCTGGCGGAGGAAGTGCCACTGGCAGAGGGCGCAGTCCCCATCCTTTACCTGCCCGGTGTCAGCCGCAAAGATTTACGCGCGATTGAACAATGCCCCAAACACCTGCAACCGCTAGCCGAGCTGCAATACCGGGGCTGCTGGTGGGCGTATAACAGTACTGGGCGCGACTGGAGCGTAACCGCCTTTCTCACCAGCGAACAAGTCGGCTTAAACCTCGACATCGCCAAAGACAAACGCACGCAAGAGGCCATCAGCACTGTGTTGGGTGAATTGCTGGAGTCGCAAGTGGTAGCACTTCAAGGCCGCCGTCTGGAAACCGAAGACTTTCACGCCCTAGTCGTTGGCGATCCGATCAAAGATTTACTCAGTTGGTTGAATGACCCGAGTGCCAAGCAACAGCAATGGCCTGCCAATAAAGGGGTGATTTTCCGTGACCATTGCCAACAGCAATACGGCTTTGATCCCGCCCATGACGTGCCCGACAATACCCTCAGCCAACTGTGTGCCGCCGAACAACAGTGGCAGCCGGTGTGGCAACGCTTTGCCGATACCGCACACAATCTACCCGGTTTGGTGAGCCAATTAAAAAGCGTGCGTCAAGCGAGTTTGGTGGATGAACCCAGTCATTTCCTTAGCCTCAACCTGACACAAGAACGTGAATTGGAAGCCGAATTAGCTGCGCTCAACCGTGCTGATGTGGCAACCCTCAGACAGCGCCTCAGCGCCCTGGATCAAGCGCACGCCAAACGCCGCGCGTGGCTGTGGCAGCGTTTGGGTTTCTCACCCTGGGCATTGATCGTGCAAGCCTTGGCGCAAGTGGCCGAACACACCCAAACAGCGTTTACCGGCTCCAACCCCCAAGCGATGGCCGACGCTTATCAGGAACGCTTCTGGCAAGCAGATGCCGCCGCCCTGCACGCGATGGGCTTGGCCAAAGAAGCTCAGCAACAACAGGTCGTGGCGGATATTCTGGCGCTGATTTATACCCCCTGGCTGGAACAAACCACCCTGAATTTCCAAAGCCTGGTACAACGCAAAGGCTACCCTGGCGAAGCACACGTGAACGACCCTGCGAATCGCTATCAGGTGAACAGTCAGGTGGTATTTTTTGTCGATGGCCTGCGCTTCGATACTGCCCAGCGTTTACTGGCTAAGCTGGTCGGTTTACAAGCCACTACCCAGCTCAGCACCCATTGGTCAGCGCTGCCCTCGCTGACAGCAACGGCAAAAGCGGCCATTACCCCCATTGCCGACCTGCTGACTGGTGCACAGGACAATGACAGCTTTCTGCCAGTCTTGGATGTAAACGATAAAGAGCTGAGCAGCTATCATTTACGCCAAGCCTTGGATAAACGCGGTTGGCAGTTCTTGGAAGGTTTGGAACCCGGAGATCCCAAGGGCAAAGCTTGGATTCAAATCGGCGATTTAGATCACATGGGGCACGAACAACAACGCAAAATGCCGCTGGGCATTGATGCCGTGCTCAATGAAGTGGCTGAACGGGTGGCGGGTTTATTACTAGCGGGCTGGCAACACATCCGCATCGTCACGGATCACGGTTGGCTGTGGGTTCCCGACCAGCTCCCCAAGGCGGATATTCCCAAAAATGCCACCCGTAACCGCCTGTCGCGCTGCGCTATTCTGAAAGACAACGTGGATACTGAGCATCTTAAAGTGCATTGGCATTGGAACAAGAATGTCACTATCGCGATGGCTCCCGGCATCAGCGGTTTTATCGCGGGTGATTACTACAATCACGGTGGGGTGAGCTTGCAGGAGTGTTTGGTGCCGGTGATTAATATTCACGTATAGATGGCACTGGCCACTAAAAAACCGAGCGGTCGCGGATGCGGGTGTGTTTGATTTCTAGTTCTTGTTCTGAGTGCTGGGTAGTGAGTTTCGCCGAGAATTCACCACGTTTGAACAATACAATCAGCGTATCGGTGTAAGGCACACTCATCAAACTACATATTTCTGCCATATCGTCTTCATCCATAGCGCGTTTGAACGCATCCATTTGCCCGGATAAGTTGTAAATGCTGAAAATACTCGCCATCACTCGTTTGTCCTTGGTGGTTTCACCACCGCCGGGATTCACAATGGTATTGAAAATAACTGCGTCGCCAGCGTCTAAAGCCTGAGTGAAACGCAGGGTGCGCTGTTTGGCACAACTGTCGGTATGGTCATCATAAGTCACACCATTCACCCACTGCGCCTTGATCCAGTTTTGATGTTCGCCCCGTAATGCGCGGCCTTTCTTACGGGCTGGCTCACCGTCTTTCAACAGTTCATGACGAATATGCTGGATAGCTTCCCGCAACTCGACATCTTGCGTGTGGGTTTGGAAGTCAGCATCTGGGTCATGCAGTAGACCTGGTACAGCCAGATAACCCGCCGTCCAATAGCGATCACTGTCATCTTGTTTACGGCTGAGCGTTACCTGCGCTTCTACTTGGGGGGCGATATGCGTGCCACTGTCAAAGCCATTGACTTGATAGCGTCTGCATATCGCCTCAAAAACCTGATGTAGCCCGGCAAAATCATCACTGTCAGTATGACTTTCAAGATGATCCAGCAAGTCGCTATAAGCGCGGATAGCATCAAGGTTGGTGTAATGCTTGGCACGGGTATTGTGATGATAGCCGCAAGCACGCCCGATATTCGCCTGCACCACCGCCGCGATATTGGCGATAGTGCTATCCCAGGTAGCAATCAAGTCTTCTTTCATCGCCTGACCGAAGTTGATGCCCGCCCGGAAACCGGCCACGGTAATCGCAATCAGTTTGTCATCAAATAACTGTGCCGTTTCGTAAGCGCGTTTGAAATCGTTGATGCTGGAAAGTTCTTCATCCGCCACATCAGACAGTTTTTGGCCAATGATGTAGATTTGTTCTGGCTGAACGCCTTGTGCTAACAAGATTTGTCTAGCTTGATTAGCGGAATTGCCCGGTACTCGTACTAATGCCCAACCTGGTCTTTTAGCTTCCTGAAACTGGCGGATAAAGCGACGTTGCAGCAGCGACTCATCGCAAAAATTGCGTTGGGTTTCATCCAGCTTGATGATTTGTTGCTGGCGGTGCATTTGGCGGATGCCATGATAATCGTGACTGGTTTTATGAAAGACCAAGCGAGTATGGAAATTATCCCGCAAGATGGAGTCAGCCCCCGCCGCATACAGCGCACTGAACGGTGTGGCAGAGACAAACGCAATCCGACATCCACTATTTTCTTGTTCCAGGTAATCAAAGATCAGGCTATAGCGCACTGCATCAGCCCCTGAACCGTAGTGACATTCATCAATCACGATCAGCTTAGGTGGCTGCTGTTTGAAATGCGCGGCTAGCACTTGCCGGAAACGAATAAAGTTGCTGGCCACCACATTGGGGCAGGCGCTCAGGTCGGTTTTGGCTTGTTCCAACAAAGCAACATCCGCCATCGTCACCAAGTACAGCGTGTCTTTCAGCATATTACGCTGACAAATATCCTTGTCCGACAGGCTATTACGCTGTAAACCCGCTAAAGCCAGGGCAATACCCGATTTACCTGACTGCATTTCAGCGGCAATAATGACTGCTTTAGCGCCTTGCTGGAAATAGGTAAAAGTACGCTGTGCCGCATCGCGCTGGTGAGGGTAAGTCTGCTCATCCAGCATGCTCTGAATCCGTTGACGATGTTGCTCAGCCTGATTATTCATACCGGAGTCTCAAGCATTGCGTTCTGTTTCAGAAAACTGCGACTCATCGTTGACAGTGCTGATATTATCTGGCCCTTGGTTGGCAACAATCTTTTGCTCGGTGCGCTCCAGATTATATTCGCCACGTTTGAACAAGACAAACAGTGTATCATCGTGCTCTACGCCAAAATGATTACACATGTCATGCATATCGGTTTTGGTCATAATGCGCTTGCTGACATTGCTGCGGCGTGACAGGTTGTAAACGCTGAATATCGTCGCTGTTACTTGTTTTTGTTCGGTATATTCACCTGCACCTGGCATGACCACATGGTTAAACTCTAACGGTTTACCTTGATCAAGCGTTCGTGTGAATTTCAGGGTGCGCTCTTTCATGGTGCCGCCTTTGAGCGCTTTCTCTTTGTTATCGTAAGTATCACCGTTAACCCATTGGGCTTTAACCCAGTTTTTGTATTTACCGCGCATGGCTCGATTGCCTTTGACGGATGGGCCGGCATCCTTCAGAAACTCTTCTCGCAACAGTGCAATAGCATCAAGTACCAGCCGGTCGGTGGTGTGCGCTGTGTAGTCATACTCAGGGTAGAGCAACTTACCAGGAACGGCGATATAACTATCGGTCATGTAGGTTTCAACATCCGCGACGGGGCGGCGTTTCTTATTCTTCACGGTCAGGCCGACATCAAGTCCATTGACGTTATAGTCTTGGCAGACTTGTTCAAAGACATCGCGTAAACCGTCGAAGTCGGAAGCTGCATGTTCGGATGTGGTGGTTTCGAGATAATCCAGAATATCGCCATAAGCCTGTGCAGCATCCAGGTTGGTGAAGTGATGTGCTTGACGATTTTCGTGATAGCCACAAGCCCGGCCAATATTGGCCTGCACAACGGCGGCAACACTGGTAACAGTGCTATCCCAGGTGGCAATGAGCTTGCTTTTCATGTCATAGCCGAAGTTGATGCCCGCCCGAAAACCCGCAACCGTAATGGCAATCAGTTTCTCATCGAAATCAATGCACTCATCAAATTCGCGTTTAAATTGGTCAATGGTGGTGTGTTCCTCTTCCGGGACGCCGCTAAGGCTATTGCCCAAGATGAAAATATTATTGTCGGCAATGCCTGCGTTCATGAAATAGGCTTTGGCATCCATCGCGGTTCCTGGGGGAACACGAACAAGTACCCAACCTGCACCCTTGTGTAAGTTAATCATGGAAACAATCTGATTGCGTTGGAAGGAGGGCGTCAAAAAATTACGGGCATCTTTATCAAGATTGGAAACCTTGCTGTGTTTGAGCATTTCACGAACGCCGTAGTATTCCTTACTGGTGCGGTGGAAGACTAAGCGAGTGTTGAAATTTCGTCTCAAGATGGACTCTTTACTGGCGACTTCAGCCAATGCCGCCGCTTCTTTGGCACCGGCATCATCCTTGCTCTTTAGGGCAACGGCCTCCCAATGTTTGGCTACATCATATTCTTGTTCAGCGGCATACAAAGCACCAAAAGGCGTGGCGGAAATGAACACGACTTTACAGTCATCGTTTTCTTTTTCCAGATAATCAAAGACTCGACAATAGCGGACTGCTGCTGCATTCGATCCGTAGTGGCATTCGTCAATAATAATTAATTTGGGCGCTCTACCTTTAAAGTGGCGTTCCAAGTCTTGCTCAAAACGGTTGAAGTTACTGACGACTGCATTTTTGGCGACTTCCAGATCTTTGGTTGCTTGATCAAGCAGGGCAGTGTCGGGCATTGTAAGCAGATAGAGGGTATCTTTCAGCTTGCTACGGTCACAGATGTCGGTATCAGACATGGAAAGGCGTTGCAAGCAACACAAAGCAAGCGCAATGCCTGATTTCCCCGCCTGCATTTCAGCAGCCATTACCACAGCCCGGACATCACCGCTTAGTGCATCAAATGTTTTCTGAGCTGCTTCTCTTTGGTGGTCAAATAACCCTTTTCCGTCGAGAACTTCGGTTACTTTAGTGCGGAGTTTATCGGCTTTGTCCATAACTGAGTCCTGATAGCTTGATTAATAACTAATCTTATCATCGTTTGTCCGCGTCATTAATCAATACTTCGGACAGTCGCGGTCATCGCATCCTGCTGGACAATTTTCGCCAGTGCTGCCGAATCCACTTCGCCATAACCTTGTTCAACCAGACGCCGCATGTAATCAATCGCCCGCTGTGAGCCGGGCAGGTTCAGCGCTAGGGACTCGATGGTTTTCGCGACAATCTGCAAATCCTTGTGGTGAAGTTTCGCCTTGAAACCGGGGGTGTAATTGTCATCAATCATGCGTTTGGCATGGACTTCCATCACCTTGGAACCGGCAAACCCGCCCAGCAGCGCCGTGCGTGCCTTGTCCAGATCCACGCCGGAAGCCCGGGCGATTTCAAAGGCTTCGCTGACGGCCAGCACGGTTTGCGCGATAATCAGGTTATTGCAGGCTTTTACGACCTGCCCGGCACCGTGGTCACCAATATGGGTGATGGTTTTGCCCATGGCACTCAACACGGGGAGTGCGTAGTCAAAATCAGCTGCTTGCCCGCCGACCATGATGGTCATGGTGCCTGCGATAGCGCCGGCTTCTCCGCCGGAGACCGGGGCATCCAGCATCCGAATTTGCCGGGTGGCCAATTGGGCAGCGATTTCGACGGTAGCGACCGGCGAAATGGTGCTCATGTCGATCACTAGCAAGCCGGGCTTGTTGCTATGAATCACGCCCTGTTCGCCCAGCAGCAGTGCTTCTACATCCGGTGTGTCCGAGACGATACAGATCAGGATGTCGACGGCTGCACCGAGGGCAGCGGGTGACTCGCACAAGGTGGCTCCAGCCTCCAGCAAGTCAGTAGCACTGGCCGGGCGACGTGCGTACACGCTGAGTGCATAGCCCGCTTTCAGCAGGTTCATGCCCATCGGTTTGCCCATGATACCGGGGCCGATCAGGCCAATGTGTGGCCGGACAGGCTGTGCCGGGGTGGGTGCTGTGTTGTGTTCAGGCATGAATCCTCCTGCAGGATCAGTTAACGGATGAATCAATTAAAATAAGGCGAATAAGGCTTTGAATCTTAGCAGACTTGCTGGGTGGCTGACGACTGGCTGACGCGGCTACCCCTGATTATTTCCCGCCGGTATAAAAAGGCATATTCAGCCTGAACAAGCGATGGTGTAGAATCGGCGGCACTTACAATCATTTAATCATTGCAATGAGAGGAATCGGTATGACGGGAATGACGCGCGATCAGGTGGAATCGCTGTTGGGTGAGATACAGGATCGTTATCTGCAACAGGATCTGGTTTCTGCCAAGGCGGTGAAAAGTATTGAAATCGCCGGTGACAAGGTGTCTGTGCGGATCGTGCAAGCTTATCCGTCCGGTGAATACCGTAATGAACTCAAGCAAGACATCATTACCCGTTTGCAAGCGGCTGGCCTGACGGCGGATGTGACGGTTGGCATGGAAGTCGGTGCGCATGCAGTGCAGAAAAGCGTCAAACGCCATGAGGGTATCAAGAATATTGTTGCAGTGGCTTCCGGTAAAGGCGGGGTGGGTAAATCAACCACGGCGGTGAACCTGGCACTCGCTTTGCTGGCCGATGGCGCGTCGGTAGGGATTCTGGATGCGGATATTTACGGCCCCAGCCAGCCACGCATGCTGGGTATTTCCGGCCAGCCGATTTCGATTGATGGCAAGACCCTGCAGCCGATGCAGAATCATGGCCTGAAGGCGATGTCGATCGGTTTCCTGATTGATGAAGATACACCGATGATCTGGCGCGGCCCCATGGTCACACAGGCGCTGGAGCAATTGCTGAACGATACCCAGTGGGGCAATCTCGATTATCTGGTGGTTGACCTGCCACCGGGCACCGGTGATATCCAGTTGACCCTGTCGCAGAAGATTCCGGTTTCGGGGGCGATTATTGTCACTACGCCGCAGGACATTGCCTTGCTGGATGCGCGCAAGGGGCTGAAAATGTTCGAGAAGGTCGAAGTGCCCATTTTGGGGATAGTCGAGAACATGAGCATGCACGTGTGCAGTGAATGCGGCCATGTTGAGCATATTTTTGGTGAAGGCGGTGGCCAGAGTATG
The DNA here is from genome assembly GCA_964293125.1 of uncultured Thiothrix sp. Classification (GTDB taxonomy): domain Bacteria; phylum Pseudomonadota; class Gammaproteobacteria; order Thiotrichales; family Thiotrichaceae; genus Thiolinea. The sequence continues at coordinate 11,950 of CAXYXY010000032.1, forward strand.
GCGACCCAGTATAATGTGAATTATCTGGGCGGTTTGCCGCTGGATCGGGGTATCCGTGAGAATGCGGATACGGGTAATCCGACCGTGGTGGCTGACCCGGATGGTAAAATTGCCGCTATCTACAAAGACATTGCCCGGCGGGCAGCGGCTAAGCTGGCGCATCAATCCAAGGACTACAGCAGTAAATTCCCGACCATCAAAATCCAGAGCGTCTGATCCGTTATTCGCTGTTAGGCATTAATGATGCAATCTAAATTGTGCAATCTTTTTTTGGCCACCACTTTCATAGGGTGGCCTTTTTCTGTCAAGAGGGTATTGGAGCAAGACTATGAGCATTAAATCAGATCACTGGATCCGTCGGATGGCCGAGCAGCAGGGCATGATTGAACCTTTTGAAGCGGGTCAGGTGCGTTCTGCCAAGGGTGAGAAGATCATTTCTTACGGCACGTCGAGTTATGGCTATGATGTGCGCTGTGCGAATGAGTTTAAAATATTCACCAATATTAATTCAGCCATCGTTGATCCCAAACATTTTGATGCGAATAGTTTTGTTGATTTTAAAGGGGATGTTTGTATTATCCCGCCCAATTCATTTGCACTGGCACGGACGGTTGAATACTTCCGGATTCCACGCTCAGTGTTAACCATTTGCCTAGGGAAATCGACCTATGCCCGCTGTGGCATTATTGTCAATGTCACGCCGCTCGAACCTGAGTGGGAAGGGCATGTCACCCTGGAGTTTTCCAATACGACCACCTTGCCCGCAAAAATCTATGCCAATGAAGGGGTTGCACAAATGCTTTTCTTCGAATCAGATGAAATCTGTGCGACCTCGTATAAAGACCGTGGTGGCAAATATCAGGGACAAACCGGGGTAACTTTACCGCGTACCTGATGGCGCACCTAATATATAGTCGAACTTGTTTCTAAATAGCACCTATCCCCAGGGGAGAGGATAGGCGCAGAAGACATCAATGATATCTTATAGCATCCGGCTATTTGCTTATATTTCCTGCTTGTTAGTAGCCGTACTGTTAAAATTGGTTCAAAGGTTAGTCATATTATCGATAAACGGTTAAAACTTGCAGCGGCTGTCACGCTCGTCAAAACCGAGTGTGTCCAGGTTGTTTTTCTGGTGTAAAAAACCTTTCAGTGGTGCCCGTTCTATGACCCAGTTATGCGTACTGAGCAGCATGGGCTGGCGCAGCTGTTTGTCCCACGGACGAAAGGTGCTGGCAGTACCTTTGAAGTTATCCTGCAGGTAATCCTGTGCATCCAGCCGCTGGCGCAGCACGGCGAAATCAGTGCTTTTACTGCCTTGCACGGCATCGGCGATAGTTTTTACCGCCATCCAGGCGGCCCAGTCGGCGCTTCCCATCGGGCGATTGTTTTTCTTCTCGAAACGTTTTTCCAGTTGCGGTGCACCGTGCCTGTCCCACGACCAGTGCCAGGCGAGTGCCGCCAAACCTTCCGAACCGACCAGCAGATTGGGGCGCACCGTCTGATAAGGCATGGCGCGTGAGAATTCACCTTGCGAGTCCGCAACATAGACTACGTCCTGATCCCCACCGGACAGCAGGGCGACGTTATTCAGTTCACGCTCACGCGGGTCATTACTGAGTACAAACGGGCGTTTTTCAAGAATTTTCAGGCCGTATTTTTTCGCAGAATTCTCAAACGCAGTCGCCAGTAACTGGTCTTCCGGCAAGGGCCCCGCAAGTTCCAGCACCTTGTTCCATTTGCGATAAACCAGATATTGGGCGAGTGCGTCCATCTGCATGGCATGGTTGGGCAGGGTGTGGTAAAGATTCGGCTGACACTGTTCCTGGCGCAAGCTATCCTCCGGCGCGGATACATTGACTAAAACAATATCGCGGGCACGCTGGCTCTTCGCCAGTTCCGCGAGCGCCGGGGCAGGCAAATCCAGCAAAATAAAACGTGCACCTTGCGCATACAGCGCATCAATTTGTGCCGGCAAGTCAGCCGCATCGCGAGCTTCTGCCCGCGCCAAGGCAAATTCCAACCCCAATTCTACGCCGTGGAACTTGACATCCTTGAGCGCAATATCCGCACCCGCATAAGGCCGCCCCAGTGTCTGGTCAAGAAAGCGCGCAAACAGCCGCTTATCTTTGTACCGAGTATCGTTTTTCAGCTCCAGAAAACCCAAGGTAAAGGCCTCGGTTGCCTGCAGCACGGGGGTTACACTTAACAATACCGCCAGTAAGCCTGCTTTGAATAGTCTTTGCATGGTAAAAAAACCTGCCTTTAATCATCAATCAATCGGTCACCCATCAGTCATCAATCATCAATCAACGCCATGTAAGGAACCCGTCCCACGGGCACCGATTTAATCACCTTGCGCTTGCCCGTATCAATCACGGATACGTCATCACTCAGGCCATTCACGACCAGCAGGCGCGATTCATCCTTGTTTAGCGTAGTATTCCAGGCGCGCTCACCGACCAGAATATAATCTTGCACTTCCCGGCTTGCAGTATCGACGACCGCGACATGATTGGCACGCCCCAGTGCAACATACAGGGTTTTACCATCCGCCGTCAGGGTTAAACCGACCGGGGTAACTTCTTCACTGCGAAAACCTTTTGGTTCGAATTTAAGCACTTCCTTGACCGTGTTGCTGGCAAGGTCGATCAGGCTGATGGATGCATCCAGCTCACTGCTGACCCACAGGCTTTGTTGATCCGGCATCATCGCAAAACGGCGCGGGCGTTTGCCCACCACAATATTGGCGGTCAGTTCGCGGCTGGCGGTATCAATCACATGCACCGTATTGGCGACTTCCGAGGTGACATACACCTGTTTGCCATCGTGGCTGGCCAGCACCCCCTCCGGCTCTTCACCGACTTCGGTTTGTGCCACCAGCTTTTTACTGTCCAGATCAATAAAGCCGAGGGCACCTTCATCTTCCAGTGACATGTAAAGCATCTTGCCATCCGGGCTCAGATCAAACGCTTCCGGGTCATCAATATCTGCAATCTGATCGACGACTTCCAGTGTGTCCACGTCAATGATGTCAATCGCACTGCCATCGCCACAGGCCGCATAAATCATTGTATGCTCGGGGTTAAACGCCAGATGGCGTGGGCGCTCAGCAGTGGGGATGATTTTAAGGACGGCATAACTCTCACCATCCAGCACGGTAATCGAGTGGTCTTTTTCGCTGCTGACAAAAATACGCCCGGTTTCTTTGGCTTGCAAGGGCAGGGCAATGCACAGGGCAGCGGCTAGCAACAGGCAGGGTGTGACTTTGGACATTACAGGTTTCTCCTCACAGGCATTCAGGGGCGAGTCCACGCCTTTACGGTAAATCTACAGTATTATAATCAGGTTGGCACAAGGTTGGGAGAGTCGTTGGGATACATCGTTAGGATATTCAGTGACGGTTGCTTGTTTGCCAGCGCCGCTTGTATTAGTGTGATGGGGTTCTTTCCTGCAGGAAGCCTTCATGTCCAACGCCGTGTCCAATACTGTATCCAATGCTGTTTTGCTGCACCGTCTGCGTGCTTTGCTGGCTATTAGCCAGCGGGAAATGGTCAAGTTCTGGCATCAGCGCGGGCGGCTGGTATCCGCTTTGGTGCGCCCGGCTCTGTGGCTGGTGGTGTTTGCGGCAGGTTTCCAGAATATTTTCGGCGTGTCGATTATCCCCCCGTATGAAACCTATATTGAATATCAGGTTTATGTCGTGCCCGGTCTGCTCGGTATGGTGCTGTTGTTCAATGGCATGCAATCGTCACTGGCGATGGTTTACGACCGTGAAATGGGCTTGATGCGCCTGTTGCTGACCGCACCGCAACCGCGCTGGTTTTTACTGTTCAGCAAGCTGATCGCCGGAACGGTCTTGTCGGTACTGCAGGCTTATGCGTTTTTGTTGCTGTGTGCGGTGTTTCAGGTGGATATTCCCTGGAGTGGCTGGCTGCTGGCTTTGCCGGCGATGATTCTGAGCGGGATGATGCTGGGTGCGCTGGGTCTGTTGCTATCGGTGTACGTGAAGCAGCTGGAGAATTTTGCGGGCACCATGAATTTTGTTATTTTCCCGATGTTTTTTATTTCGACGGCGCTCTATCCCTTGTGGAAACTCAAAGAATCCGGGGCGGAGATGGTGTACCAACTGGCACGGGTCAATCCGTTTGCTCATGCGGTTGAGCTGATCCGCTTTGCCTTGTACGGGCAGTTTAACGCGTTATCCTGTGCGGTGGTGGTGGTGGCATTGGCGGTATTTTTTCTATTGGCGGTGCGTGGTTACGACCCGCAACATGGCATGGTCAACAAAGGGAGAGGAAAAGCATGAAACAGTGGTTCAAGCAGCGCATCAAACAAAAAACCAAACCGTTTTTACGGGCAGGGCAGACGGGCTTTGCCGCATTATTCTGGTTATTAATGGCAGTTAGCGTATCGACCGCAGCGGCGGCTGACCTGAAACCGGTGCGGGTGGGTGTGCTGCAATTTGGTACGGTCAACTGGGTGCTAGACAGCGTGCAACACCAGAAGCTGGCCGAGAAATACGGGGTGGATCTGCAACTGGTGCCCTTAAGTGGCAAGGATGCCAGCCCGGTGGCGCTGCAAGGTGGCGCAGTCGACATGATCGTCAACGACTGGATCTGGGTAACGCGCATGCGGGCGGAAGGCAAGGATTATACCTTTGTGCCCTATTCGAATGCAGTCGGGTCGGTAATGGTGCCTGCTGATAAAGGTTTCAAGACACTGGCGGATCTGGCCGGTAAAAAACTGGGGGTGGCCGGTGGCCCCGTCGACAAGACCTGGTTATTGCTGCGTGCTTATAGCCAAAAGACACTGGGCAAGGATTTGAAAGACATGCTGGAGCCGCAGTTTGCTGCGCCACCTTTGTTAAACGAACTGGCACTGAAAGGTGAACTGGACGGGGTGGTTAATTTCTGGCACTACGCGGCACGCTTGCAGGCGGCGGGTATGCAGCCCCTGCTGGATATGCCGGAGATTTTGAAAACACTCGGTATTGAGCGTCAATTGCCCCTGATCGGCTGGGTATTCAGTGAGAAATGGGCAGCGGATAACCCTGAGACTATCCAGGGGTTTTTACAGGCAGTACGTGATGCTAGCGCGGAGTTGATGACTTCTGACGAGGAGTGGGTGCGTCTCAAGCCCCTGATGAAAGCGGATGATGACGCTATTTTCACAGCCTTGCGCGATGCGTACCGGGCAGGCGTGCCAACCTGTTTTGGTGCGGAAGAAATGGCCGCCTCCCAACAGACTTTCAGTGTACTGGCCCAACTGGGTGGCAAGGAACTGGCGGGTGATTCGACTGAAATCACGGCAGGTACGTTCTGGGACGGTTTTAAATTTCCGGCCTGTGCTGCCGACTAGAGCCGGTTGAGTGAGCGCCGTTTAAGTGGCTGCTGTACGTGCCCGGATAGTCTCCCTTCTGCTGTTTCTGCTGTTATGGCAGAGTCTGGCAGGGTGGTTGGCGAGTTCCAGCTTGCCCTCACCGTTGGCGGTGCTCGCGTCCTTTAGTGAACACCTGCTGGATGGCAGTCTGCTGTATCACCTCGGGATTACGCTGGCACGGGTCGCGGTCAGTTTCGTGCTGGCCATGTTGCTCGGGGTCGCGTTTGGCATGCTGATGGGTAGCCGGCGTAGCTGGGATAACTGGCTGGATGGTTTGCTGATTTTGGGTCTGAATATTCCGGCCTTGGTGACGATTATTTTGTGTTACATCTGGTTTGGCCTGAATGAAGCGGCAGCAGTGCTGGCAGTCGCAGTCAACAAGATTCCCACAGTGATAGTGGCGGTGCGCGAAGGTGCGCGTGCCATTGACCCGAGCCTGCTGGAGGTTGCGCGGGTTTACCGTTTACCTGCCCGTGTGACCTTTTTTCAGGTGTATTTGCCGCAGTTATACCCTTACCTGTTGGGTGCGGCGCGCAATGGTCTGGCGCTGATCTGGAAGATCGTACTGGTCGTCGAACTGCTAGGGCGCAGTAACGGGGTGGGTTTTCAGTTGGGTACTTTTTTCCAGTTTTTTGACATCACCAGCCTGCTGGCCTATACCTTTGCGTTTGTGCTGGTGATTTTTGCGATTGAAGCGCTGGTGATGCGCCCTTTGGAGAACAGGCTGAACCGGTGGCGACGATGACGGCAGCAGTATTAAGCGTGAATATCCGTGAAAAAATCTATGACAATGCGGTTTGTGCCTTGCGGGATTTGCAGTTCAGTGCACAAGCGGGTGAATTTGTCGCCATTGTCGGCCCTTCCGGCAGTGGTAAAACCACGGTACTGAACATGCTGGCCGGGCTGGATGATGCTTATCAGGGAGAAATCCGCTGGCAGGGCAAGACACTCACGGCAGAAGGGGAGCGTGCCTGTCTGGGTTTCATGTTTCAGGAAGCGCGCCTGCTGCCCTGGCTTTCGGTAGCGGAAAATATACGCCTTGTATTGCACGGGCAGGCAGAGGCCAAGCGGGCGATGTACCAGCAGCGGCTGCAGGCTTTGCTGGAACGGGTCGGTTTGCAGGATTTTCAGACCGCTTACCCGCATCAGCTATCCGGTGGCATGCAGCGGCGGGTGTCATTGGTACGTGCCTTTGTCCTGCAGCCCGAGGTGTTACTGATGGATGAGCCGTTCCAGTCGCTGGACGAACCGACGGCTGACCAGTTGCGGGCGCTGTTGCTGGAGTTGTGGGCAGAAACACAGGCGACGGTTGTCTTTGTCACCCATAGCTTGCGCGAGGCTTTGACCCTGGCGGATCGGGTGCTGTTTCTATCGGCGCGTCCGGCGCGGCTGATTCTTGATTACCCGGTTGACTTACCGCGTCCCCGGCAAAGGGAAGGTGCTGCTTTGCAGGCCAGCTATGCCGCTTTGCTGGCGGCACATCCGGCTATTCTTTCGGGTGAGACTGGTCGTGTGTCTGGCCAGCTATCCCCCAATACTCCCAGGAAATAACGATATGGTTGAGACAGATACGGATGCGGTTATACTACGGGTCAGTGGGGTCGACAAGTCCTACGGGACGGTCAAGGCACTCAGCACTATCAGTTTTGAGCTGAATGCCGGGTTTTATGCCCTGCTTGGCCCCAACGGGGCGGGGAAAAGTACCCTGTTCCAATTATTGACCGGCCTGTTTGTGCCTGATCGCGGGGCTATTCATATTCACGGTTTGGACGTGCGCACGGATCTTACGGCCGCCTTGGCGCGGCTGGGGGTTGTCTTTCAGCAGCCTTCGCTGGATCTGGATTTAACCGTGTTAGCCAATCTGAATTTCTACGGACGCCTGCATGGGCTGTCAGACCGGCAGATCAGGCAGCGCGCCAGCGAAGAGCTGGAACAACTGGGCATGTCCGGGGTGGAAAAACAGCGCTGTCGCACCCTGAGCGGCGGTAACCGGCGCAAGATTGAGCTGGCGCGGGCACTGTTGACCCGTCCTGAGCTGTTGTTGATGGATGAAGCGACAGTCGGGCTTGATCCGGCCTCACGCAGCACTTTGCTCAGCTATGTGCATCGTTTGTGCGCCGAGCGTGGCATGAGTGTGCTTTGGGCGACCCATCTGATTGACGAGGCGGAACAGGCCGATCAGGTACTGGTGTTGCATCAGGGGGTGTTGCTGGAGAAAGCGGCACCAGCGGCGCTGGTCGCGGCCACGAACACTGATAATTTGCTGGATGCATTTTTGCACTTGTCGGGTCAGACTTTACAGAAAACCGAGCGAGTACTATCGGTCTGATGTAGGATGTTTTAAACAGTTACAGGAGGAGTAGAATCAGGTGATTCCCGTTAGAGCAGACGATCATCTTTTGCAACGCCGTCGTGCAACCGACCAGCAATGGGGGCGTTTTGTCAGTGGCAGCAACCATTTTCGGGAAGAAATTCTACGTCCGGATATTGCTTCTTCCTGGAAACGCTGTTCCCCCCACGTTAGTCCGCAAACCGCCGCCCATGCTTTGGCCGACGATGAATACACCACCTCCCATCGCTGGCAGGACTCACCCTTGCGCCTTGCCGCCTGTCAGGAACGCGACCAGATCAAACAACTGGCGCGTGAAGGTTCGCTGGTTGCAGCCCTGGCCGATACCCGTGGCCATTTGTTATGGACATTTGCCAGCCAGCACATGCGCTCAATGGCCGAGTCGGTCAACTTTGTGGCAGGCGGGCATTGGGCGGAAGAGGAGGTGGGTACCAATGCGGTCGGTTTGTCACTGAAATTACGCAGTGCGACTACGGTATTCTCCTCTGAGCATTACCTGCCCTTTGTGCATGACTGGGTGTGCTATGCTGCGCCGATTGTGCATCCACAAACCGGGCAGTTGGTCGGCGTGCTCGATATTTCCAGTACCTGGAACCATCATACTCCGCTGGGGCAGGCAGCCGTTTGTGAGCTGGCGCGTTCGATCTCGCAGCGTTTGCCGGACTGCCTGCCACGTGCAGAACTGGAAATACAGGCGCTGGGTGTGCCGAGTGTCACGTTCCGGGGTGAAAAACAGCATGTCTCCCAACGCCAGCTGGAAATACTCTGCCTGTTGGCGCTCAACCCACAGGGCCTGACGCTGGAAGCTTTTCATGCCGACCTGTATGGCGATACGCCGGTGTCGCTCTCTACCCTGAAAGCGGAACTTTCCCATTTGCGGCGCATGCTGGATGGCCAGATTGGCTCCCGCCCTTATCGCCTGCTGATGCCGGTCTGGGCAGATTTTGTCAGTATCTGGAGTGAGCTGCGTGCTGGGCAGGTGGAGAATGCTTGCTCGCTCTACCGTGGTTCTTTCCTGCCCCAATCCGCTTCACCCGCACTGGAAGAATGGCGGCATTGTGTGGATGCGGTCATGACACGCGCACTGGATTCCTGCAGTAACTTTTCGGTGCTGATGGACAAGATGTGTCAGGGTTCGACCGGCAGTGAGCTGGTGCGCGACCGGCTGGCGGAATTGATGCCGTAGTGGATGCCGTACCGTTTGTGCCTGCCCACCAAGATGTCTGTATTTAATAATCAGAAGTCGTTTTTTCATATCTACAAATCTCGGTGTTCTGCCGTACACTGCTGCATAGCCCGATCATTTTGGAGGATGCAGAACCATGTCACGCAGAGCAGGTGGAAGACAAGCCAGAGTTAACCTCAGAAGCGCCCCGTTGTCTGAGGACATCAAACCGGTACATCCTGGTGAAGAGGGTGGGCAGTATCGCCCCTTGAACGAGGCGGAAATGGAACAGATCAATGCCACCGTCTTCCGTATCCTGGAGGAAATCGGTTTTGCCCAAGCCACCCCGCATTGCATCAAAACCTGTACTGCCGTGGGTGCCGTGATGGGTGAGGATGGCCGGTTGCGCATGCCGCGCGCGGTGGTGGAAAAAGCGCTGGCGCTGGCGGAGCGTAATCTGGTCTTGCACGGCCAAAAGCCGGAGTATGATCTGCAAATCTCGGGTAAGCGCGTGCATTTTGCCACGGCGGGCGCTGCGGTGATGATCGTCGATATTGAAAACAACACCTACCGCGAGTCGCAGGCGCAAGACCTGTATGACATGGCGCGGATTGCCGATACCTGTGACCACATCCACTTTTTCCAGCGTACCTGCGTGCTGCGGGACATTGTTGATAACTATGAGATGGATTTGAACACCACGTATTGTGCGGTGAAAGGCACGGCCAAGCATGTGGGTGCGAGCTGGACGAATGCGATGCATCTGGAAAAAACCCTGGAAATGCTGCACCTGATTGCCGGTAGCGAGGAAGCCTGGCGAGCGCGGCCTTTTGTCAGCCAGTCGAACTGTTTTGTGGTGCCACCGATGAAGTTCGCGGAAGATGCGCTCGAATGCTTGCGCGTGGCGGTGGAAGGCGGGATGCCGGTGTTATTGCTGTCCGCCGCTCAAGCGGGTGCGACCGCGCCCGCACAACTGGCCGGTGCAGTGGCGCAGGCTTGGGCGGAGTGTTTGGGGGGATTGGTCTATGTGAACGCGATACGTCCCGGTGCCCCCGCGATTCTGGGTACTTGGCCGTTTATTTCCGATTTGCGGACGGGTTCCATGAGCGGTGGTTCGCCTGAGCAGGGTTTGCTGTCGGCGGCCTGCATGCAGATGGGGCATTATTACGGCCTGCCCTCCTCAACCGCCTGCGGGATGTCTGATGCCAAATTCCCTGATTTTCAGGCGGGTGCCGAACACGCTTCCAATGCGATGGCTGCCGCGCTTTCGGGGGCGAATATTGTGTATGAGGCGGCGGGGATGTATGCCAGTTTGCTCAGTACCTGCCCGGAAAGCCTGTTGTTGGATAATGACGTGCTCGGTGCCATTCTGCGGGTCGTGCGGGGTATTGAGATCAACGATACCAGCCTGAGTTTTGAGACGATTCGCGAAGTGTGTTGTGAGGGCCCTGGGCATTACCTCGGTTCCAGCCAGACGCTGGATGTGATGCAAAAAGATTATATCTACCCGCAATTCAACGACCGCACCAGCCCCAAGGAATGGGAAGAGCGCGGCAGGCCGGTTTTGATCGACAAGGTCGTCAAACGCAAGAAGGAGTTGCTGGCTGAGCATTTCCCGGCGCATATCAGCGCCGCGCTGGATGAACGTATTCGTGCTGCTTTCCCGATTTTTTTACCCGCCAATGCCGTTAACGCCAAAACAAAGGAACAAGCATGAGAAGTCACGCCCGTGTAGTCATTATTGGTGGGGGTTCACTGGGGATCAACCTGTTGTATCACCTGACCAAAGAGGGCTGGACAGACATCGCCCTGCTGGAAAAAGGCGAGCTGACCAGTGGTTCGACCTGGCATGCGGCGGGTCTGTGTTCCCATTTCATTGGCAACATGACAGTCGCCAAAATCCATGACTATTCGATCAAACTCTACAACGAGATTCTCCCGCAAGAAACCGGTGAGTCTTCGGTTTTCCACCAGACCGGCAGTTTGCGGGTGGGTTATACTCCGTTGGAGGAAGAGTGGTTCCGCAACCTCGAAAGCCGCGCGCGCAATATCGGTTGTGAATTTCACCTGATCAGTCGGGATGAGGCGAAAAAACTGAATCCGTTCATGGATTTTTCCGGGGCGCGTGTGATTGCGAGCACGCCGAAGGATGGCCATGTTGACCCGACTTCGGTGGTGATGCCGCTGGCGCAACTGGCCAAGGCGAACGGTGCCGAGATCAACCGTTTTACCCAGGTAACGGCGATTAATGCGCTGCCGACGGGTGAATGGGAAGTGGTCACCGACAAGGGCACTGTGATTGCCGAACATGTGGTGAATGCTGCCGGGTGTTTTGCGCCCCAGGTGGCTGCCATGGTCGGGGTGAAGCTGCCGATTGTGAATCTGGAGCACCAGTATCTGGTCACGGAAGAACACCCGGAGCTGGCCAAGCTGGACTTTGAATTGCCGGTTTGCCGTGATTCTTCCGCCAGCAGCTACATCCGTCAGGAGCGTAATGGCTTGCTGGTGGGGCCGTATGAAACGTTTGGCTCCAAACCGTGGGCACTCAATGGCATCGACTGGTCATTTGACCGGGGTCTGTTTGCGGCCGATCTGGAACGCTTGATGCCGTTTCTGGATCGCTGCATGGAACTGGTGCCGATTTTTCAGGAAGTCGGGGTACGCACGGTAATTAATGGCGCGATTACGCACACGCCGGACGATAACATGCTGGCCGGGCCACAGGCAGGCTTGCGCAATTTCTGGAACTTGTGCGGTTCGAGTATTGGTATTGCCCAGGGCGGGGTCGGCAAGTTCATGGCGCAGTGGATGGTGCACGGCCAGACCGAGTTGAACATGGCACCGCTGGACAGCCGTCGCTTTGGGGAGTGGGCGGATAAAAAATACTGCATTATCAAAGCGATTGAGTCGTATGAGGCCATGTATGTCCCGGCAGGCTTCAATGAAAACCGTCCCCACGGTCGCCCGCTGCTAAGCAGCCCACTGCATACGGCACTGGTGCAAAAAGGGGCGGTACATCGCGCAGTGCACGGCCATGAGCAGCCGGTCTGGTTCCAGACGGAGACTGTGCGTAGCGACCCTTCCACCTGGACGCGCAGCGCCACCCACCCGGCGGTGGCTGCAGAATGTCAGGCGGTGATGAATGCTGCCGGGGTGATGGACTTGTCGACCTCGGCCAAATTTGAAATCACCGGGCGCGATGCGGGGGCTTTTCTTGACCGGCTGTCAGCCAATAAATTACCGGGGCGGGATGGCCGTTTGGGCTTGAGCCTCTGCCATGCGCCGGGTGGCGGCATCATCAGCGAGTTTTCCGTCACGCGCCTTAGTGCTGAACATTATTACCTGTTGAGCGGGATCGGCTCCGAGCTAAAAGACCTGCAGTGGCTGACACAGCATGTAGACGGTTTGGAGGTGCAGATTGAGAATGTGACCGAAGCACTGGGTGTCCTGTTACTGACTGGGCCGAAATCACGCGAAATCTTGCAGGCACTCACCGAAGCGGATTTATCGAACAAAGCTTTCCCGTGGTTAAGCGCTCAAACCATCAAGCTGGAAAGTGCCGAAGTGCGGGTGATTCGCGTTTCTTATGCGGGTGAATTGGGTTATGAATTGCACATGCCCGTTTGGCAGTTGTTGTCGATTTATGAGTCTCTGACACGGGTTGGTAAAGCGTATGGCCTGCGTGATTTTGGCGCGTATGCCCTGAATTCCCTGCGTCTGGAAAAAGCTTACCGGGGTTTTGGTAGCGAACTCACCGAAGAAATCAGCGGGCTGGAAGCGGGTCTGGAGCGCTTTATTGACCTGTCGCGTGATTTTATCGGTGCGGAGAACCTGCGTGCGCGCCAGCAAAATGGCCTGAGCATGCAGTTGGTGCTGCTGGCGTTTGACGACGACGTGCCTTGTGAGTGTTTTGGCAATGAAGCGGTGTATGCCGGTGAGACACGGGTCGGTTTGACCACCAGCGGTGGGTATGGCCACCGGGTCGGGCGCAGTCTGGCCTTTGCCTATGTGCAGCCCGCGCAAGCGGTGCAGGACAAGGTGCTGACCGTGTTGACTTCACTCGGTGAACGCACCGCGCATGTGGAACTGAATGCGGTTTATGATGCGCAGAATGAACGGCTGCGGGCTTAAGATACTCAAGGAAACAAAGACAATGACCTCACAAAATATTCCCTCGCATGCCTCCGTCCTGATTATCGGCGGTGGTATCAGCGGCTGTTCCATTGCCTATCATCTGGCCAAGCGTGGCGTGCAGGATGTGGTGCTGCTGGAACGCAAACAGTTGACCTGCGGCACGACCTGGCATGCTGCCGGGCTGGTGAGTATGCTCTGGCCCTCGCCCGCACTGACCGACTTGGCCAAATACAGCCACCAGTTATATGCCTCACTGGAGGAAGAAACCGGCCAGGCGACCGGCTATCGGCGCACGGGTAGTTTGTCGTTGGCGCGTACCGACGAACGTCTGGAAGAATTATTGCGCACCGCCTCAGTGATCAGTGGTTTTGGGGTTGCCTGTGAAATGATCAGCATGCAGCGCTTGGCTGAATTGTATCCGGGGATTAATACCGAAGGTGTGCTCGGTGCCTTGCACATTGAAGCCGATGGCCAGACCAACCCGATTGATACCACCATGGCACTGGCCAAGGGGGCGCGTAATCGGGGGGCGAAGATTCTGGAAAATACTCTGGTGGAAGAAATACTGGTCGAGAATGGGGTGGCGGTTGGGGTGCGCACGCCCGCCGGTGAGATTCGGGCGGACAAGGTTGTGTTAACCGGGGGGATGTGGTCGCGTGATCTGGCGGCGACCATTGGCGTGGGTTTGCCTCTGTATGCCTGTGAGCATTTTTATGTGGTCACCGAAGGTGTACCCGGTTTGAGCAAGCGCCCGGTGTTGCGTGATTTCGACAAGGGTGTGTATTTCAAGGAAGACGCGGGCAAGTACCTGGTGGGCTGGTTTGAGAAAAACGCGGTGGGTTGCCCGATGGAACGGATCGGGGCGGACTTCTGTTTTGATGAATTCCCGGTCGACATGGAGCATATTGAGCCGTACCTGTTTGCGGGCGTCGAGACCGTGCCTGAGTTGGGCGAGGTCGGCATTAACACTTTTTTCAATGGCCCGGAAAGTTTCACCAGCGATAACCTCCATCTGCTCGGCCCAACTCCGGAAGTGGATAATTTCTGGGTCGCGTGTGGCCTGAATTCCAAGGGCATCGGGGCAGGGGGCGGCTTGGGCAAAGTGATGGCCGACTGGATGATTGACGGTTATCCGTCGGTGGATATTCTGGAATGTGACGTGCGCCGTCATCAGGCCGTGCAGCGCACGCAAGCTTATGTCGAGGCGCGTATCCCGGAAGCGCTGGGTCATACCTATTCGATGCATTGGCCGTTTTACCAGTACCATACGGCGCGTGATCAGGTGCTTTCACCGCTGCACGCGACCTTAAAGGCGCAAGGTGCCTGTTTTGGCGAAGTCGGTGGTTATGAGCGCCCCAACTGGTTTGCACGCAACGGTGCAGCAGCAGAATATCAATACAGTTATAAACGCCAGAACTGGTTTGAGTTTTCGGCAGCGGAGCACCGGGCGGTGCGTGAAGCGGTCGGGATGTATGATATTTCCTCCTTCGGTAAATTCATCATCAGGGGTGCGGATGCGCTGAAAACGCTGCAGTGGGTGTGCACGGCGGATGTGGATGTGCCGGTCGGCAAACTGGTGTATACCCATTGGCTGAACCCGCGTGGTGGGATCGAGGCGGATCTGACCGTGGCGCGTATGGCGGAAGACCGTTTCTTTATTGCCACCGGCGTTGCTTCGACTTACCGGGATGGCTGGCATTTGCGCAAGCAGTTGCAGGGTGATGCGGTCTTGCAGGATGTGACGGCGGATTATGCCTGTATCGCCTTGCAAGGCCCGCAGGCGCGCGCGGTGCTGGCACGGTTGGCGGAAACGGAGGTATCCGCCGCCGGGTTTGAATTCGGCAGCGGGCGGTTTGCCAAAGTAGCCGGGGTTGAAGTCTGGTTGCAACGCCTGTCGTATACGGGGGAGCTGGGTTGGGAGTTGTTTATCCCGGCAGACAAGGCCATCACGGTGTATCAGGCTTTGTGGCAAGCAGGGCAGGCTGATGGCATGGTGAATGTCGGTTTGCATGCGCTCAACAGTTTACGGCTGGAGAAGGGTTTCCGGCACTGGGGGCATGACATTGGCCCGGCAGATAATTTGCAGCAGGCCGGGCTTGCGTTTACTGCCAAACCGGACAATAAGGATTTCATGGGGCGCGAAGCTTTCCTTGCGGCCAAAGCAGGCGGCTTGCCAGAACGCAGGCTGGTGCAGTTCAGATTGCATGACCCCGAGCCGTTGCTGTACCACCATGAACCGATTGTGATGGATGGCCAGATCGTGGGTTATCTGACTTCCGGCATGTACGGGCACAGTCTGGGTTCCGCCGTGGGCATGGGCTATGTCAACCATCCGGCCTTGACCAAGGACGTATTGACCACTGCCCGTTTTGAGATTGAAATTGCCCGAAAGCGGTTTGTGGCGGAAGCTTCTTTTGCCGGGTTTTATGACGCCAAGGGTGAACGCATGCGGGCTTGACGGGGACATGGGAACTGCTTTGCCCTTATCAGCGGATAAGGGCAAAGAGGTAAAAAAAGCAAAGACGGCTGTTTCAGGCTTACTGCAAATGTGCCAAAGTAATTTTCAACATCCGCCGTACCGGTTCCGCCGCACCCCAGAGTAACTGGTCGCCGACCGTGAAGGCGGTCAAATACTCAGGCCCGATATTCATCTTGCGCAAGCGTCCGACCGGGATGTTCATCGTGCCGGACGTGGCTGCCGGAGTCAGGCCTTTCAGGGTGGATTCCTTGTCATTCGGGATGACTTTTACCCACTCGTTATGACCGGCAATAATCGCTTCAATCTCTGCCAATGGCAGGTCTTTTTTCAGCTTGATGGTCAAACCCTGTGCATGGCAACGCATCGCGCCAATCCGCACGCACTGGCCATCGACCGGGATCGTACTCGCGGCATTTTTACCCAGAATCTTGTTGGTTTCGGCGATACCTTTCCATTCTTCCTTGGTCTGACCAGCCGCGACTGCCTTGTCGATCCAGGGGATCAGGCTACCCGCGAGTGGCGCACCAAAGTTGGCAGTAGACAGGGTGCCATCGGTGAGTTTGTGAGTGACCAGAGTATCAATATCAAGAATGGCGGAGGCCGGATCAGCCAGCAAATTAACAACGCCCGCGTTTAGTTCGCCCATTTGGGTGAGCAGTTCGCGCATGTTCTTTGCGCCTGCGCCACTGGCGGCCTGATAAGTCATGGAGCTGATCCATTCCACTAGGTCATTTTCAAACAGGCCACCCAAGGCCAGCATCATCAGCGAAACCGTACAGTTGCCACCGATATAGTTTTTAACACCGCTTTGCAAGCCTGCATCAATCACTGCCCGGTTAACCGGGTCGAGGACAATAATGCTGTCATCGGTCATGCGCAAGGTAGAGGCGGCGTCAATCCAGTAACCGTTCCAGCGGGCGCGCAGGGTTTCGTAAATGGCGGTGGTGTAATCGCCACCCTGACAGGAGAGGATAATGTCCATCTCGGCCAGCTTGTCGATATTCATCGCATCTTCCAGCGGCTTGGCACCCATGCCCACATTCGGGCCGGGTTCACCTGCCTGTGACGTGGTGAAAAAGACCGGCTCATAGCCCTGAAAATCTTCCTTTGCCTGCATGCGTTCCATCAACACCGAGCCGACCATGCCACGCCAGCCAACAAAACCTACTTTAAGCATTGCTAAATTCCATCCCTAACATTGAGTGTATGAAGTGTATGAATATAAGTGTTTGAACGTGCGGAGGCTAAATGCTGCACCCGCACAGTAGGAATGGATTGTAACATTGATTAAAACAGGCTGCTCACTGTCCTTCTGCCTTTGTTTAGCAGGACAGTAAGCGCACTGTTAGTTTTAAGCTGGTTTTAAACTAGTTTTAAACGCTGAAACTTAAGCCTTACCTTTCCAGGGCACCAGGTAGTTTTCAGCTTGACGCATCAGAATATCAATCGCATAACCAATCACACCGATCAGGATAATCCCCATCAGCACAATATCGGTCAGCTGGAAACGTGAGGCCACCATGATCATCATCCCGGCACCTTTTTCTGCCGCGACCAGTTCCGCCGCCACGACGGTACCCCAACAGACGCCCATGGCTACCCGTGCACCGGTAAAAATTTCCGGTAATGAATTGGGAATGATGACATGACGCATCAGTTGCCATTTAGTAGCACCGAGTGAGTAAGCAGCATGCACTTTGGTGATACGCACACCGGACACGCCTGCGCGCGCAG
Organism: uncultured Thiothrix sp.; assembly: GCA_964293125.1. Taxonomy (GTDB): domain Bacteria; phylum Pseudomonadota; class Gammaproteobacteria; order Thiotrichales; family Thiotrichaceae; genus Thiolinea. The sequence continues at coordinate 29,194 of CAXYXY010000032.1, forward strand.
CGATAGCCATAATCCAGAGTGCGGCCAGAAACAGTAAAATGACTTTGCCGACTTCACCGATGCCTGCCCAGATAATAACCAGCGGAATCAAGGCCAGCGGAGGAACCGGGCGCATGAACTCGACAATCGGGTCAAACCAGCCACGGAACCAGTTACTTAAGCCCATCGCATACCCGAGTGGAATGCCGACTAAGGCACCCAGCACGAAACCGAGAATAACGCGGTAAATTGACCAGTACAGGTGTTGCCACAAGGTGAAGTTCTGATACCCGTCCCGGGCGATTTCCCCCATTCTGGAGACTACGGCCTCAGGCGCAGGCAGCCAGATCGGTTCCATCTGCATGCCTTTGCCCGGGGTATAATTCAAAGTGCCCTTGCTGGTCATGGAGACCTGACCGGAATCAATGTCTACCGACCCGCCGGGTGCAATCGGCTTGCCATCCACCGCGACCACGTTAGCGCCGTCTTTGCGGCTCAGTTCGTCATTCTTGTCGACGCTGATCAAATCGGAGCGCCAGGCCGTCACATTAGCGGAATCATTTTTTGCAAAACCGTCATCTGCGACCGCTGCTGTGGGTTCTGGCTTGTCAATTTGCTGGCCAATTTTAGCGACATGCACGAAGACAGTGGCATCATCTTTGTTGCCGTCTTTGTCTTGTGCCGTATAAGTGAAGCTGCTGTTACCCACAAACGGGCCCGGCGCATGAACAGGCACCCAGTCCGAACCGGTAAAAGCACCCCACAGCAAAAAGATGGTGAGTACGGATAATATACTCGCCAAACGGTCTGGTTTTACCGCACTCTCATCACCAAAGGTGACTGTTTTCAGCGAAGTAAAATCTTTACTGGAGGTAAAAAAGCGACGGATGATAAAACGCGTCACAAAGAACGCGCTAATGAAAATCGCAATATAAATGATTAATACGATCATGCGCCTGTCACCTCATTACGTCCCATGATTTCTTCCTCCATATCCCAGATCATCGACAGAATTTCTTCGCGCTTCTGGTTATATTCGGGGTGTTTTTTAATACTGCGCAAGTCGGCATTGACACCGAGGTCGGCAAATGGCAAGCGGTATTCCTTATGAATACGTCCGGGTCGGGGCGCCATCACCAGTAAACGCTCGCCCAGCAATAAAGCTTCTTCAACCGAGTGCGTAATCAGAATAATGGTTTTGCCGGTTTCTTTCCAAAGTTTTAACACCAGGCTTTGCATCTTTTCACGGGTGAGCGCGTCCAGTGCACCGAGTGGCTCATCCATCAGAATAACATCCGGGTCATTCGCCAGGCACCGTGCCAGCGCCACCCGCTGCTGCATCCCGCCGGACAGTTCATAAACGGATTTGTCCTTGAACGCATTCAAGCCGACTACATCCAGCAGGTGATTCACATTGTCGCTGTATTCGCGGGCGCTTTGTCCGCGCATGCGCGGGCCAAAACTGACGTTATCACGCACACTCATCCATTCAAACAAGGCGCCTTGCTGAAACACCATGCCGCGTTCTGCACTGGGGCCGGTAACAACGTGGTCATTCAATATAATCTGACCTTCGGTGGGCGCTAAAAAGCCGGCGACAATATTCAGTAATGTTGTCTTTCCGCAGCCAGATGGCCCTAATACACTCATCAATTCACCGGACTTTAATTCCAGCGTGATATTTTCGAGTGCCTGAATATGAGCTTTGTTGGGTAACTCAAACCGCATGGAAATATTGTCGATTAACAATTTGGACATACTGAGTCCCTATGACAAGGTGATCAGGAAAACGCAGCACAAGAGGAACCTGTGCCGCGTTTTTTTAGGAGCTTAACTTAAGTGGTTACACTACTACACGTAATTGCTGTATTACCGTATACACGGAATTACATGCTTTTGGCAGCCGCTTCAAGCGGTGCTTTGTTGACCGACTTGTCGTAGCTTTCCAGCGCAGCGTCAATGCTTTTCGCTTCAACAAAGACATCAGCCACGCCTTTCATGAAGGTTTGTACACCGCCGCCCAGCCATTTTGCACTTAACTGCTCTTCCACCGTAGGGAAGTTCATGGTAGAAATTGATTTTTCAGCATCCGCCACATCCATGCCTGATTCTTTGGCAATGGCCTGCAACATCTCAGGCGATTTTTCAGCAGCCCACTTTGCGTTTTCTTTAGCCGTGACCGCCAGGAACTTGGACAGAATGTCTTCGTGTTCAGCGATAAAGCTGGCCGGGGCTGACGTCACATCAAATACCAGAATGCCCAGGTCTTCCTTTTCTTTACCCGTCAGCAATACATTACCGTGCTCTTTCATCCGGGTCAGACCGCCACCGTAACCGCAGGCAAAATCAACCGCACCCTGTGACAAAGCAACCGCACCTTCAGGAGGGGGCATATTCACGATTTCAAGGCTGGCCAGATCAATGCCGAAATGATCCATTTGACGCAGGAAGCTGTAATGAGCGGCTGTTCCCATCGGGACGGCCACTTTCTTGCCAGTCAGTTCTTTCGCATTGTCCTTGGTGATTTCCAGCTTGGAAGCGACCACACAGTTGTCATTGTCGGAATAGCTGACGGCGATATCAACAATCTGAATATCCTGCCCGGCAGACGTAGCGACTACAAACGGTGGCAAGCCCTGGCTCAGTGAAATCTGTACGTCACCTGACGCCATAGCGGCTGACATCGCGGTGCCGGTTTCAAACGAGCGCCATTTGATTTTAGTGCCCAGTTCCTTTTCATAAGTCCCGTCAGCCTTGCCCGCCAGGAAAGGCATGGGCCACTCAAGGAAATAGCCAACGGTAATTTCACCTTCAGCCTGAACAACCGGTGCCGCAAGGGCTACGGTCATGCTCATCATTAAAGTCGCTAATAAAGTCTTTTTCATCATATCTCTCCAGTTTTGATGGTGGGTCGGGGTGTATCTTGTTGAACAAATGCGTATCAGAAATGCTGTATAAATTGCTGGACGAACAGAAAACAACCCCCACACAGTCCATTAAAGTTTTGCATTGCAGAACAAATCTATTGAATAATAAGAGTAGTTTGCATTAGCATCGGGAGTCAACAGTTTTGTTCAGCTTACGAAAAAAATATTATTCACACGGTGCTTACCGCCATATTTCAGAGCGTTAGTTGTGTTTTGCACCCATTTAGCCCATTTTCGGTGATGTACAACAAATTGTTTGCAACAGGCCTTTTGAGGAGTAGCGCATTGACGCGTCCAAGCGGTAGTTCCATTGTTACAAAATGCACAAAGATCATTGATATCCTGGTTGAAGCACGCCAGCCACTGAGCTTCTCAGCCATTGTTGAGGCAAGCGGTTATGTCAAAAGTTCAGCGCACCGTATTCTGGCCGTCTTGCTCAGTGAACATCTGGCTGAATACGATGCCCAGACCCGCACTTACACGCTCGGGGCGCGTATCGGCCACTGGGCAAGGGTGGCGTGGTTGCGTACCGATATTCAGCAACTGGCCGCTATCGAACTGGAAAAACTATGTGATTCCACCGGGATGAATGTTGCGCTGTCCGTGCTGGACAACGATGCCATCCTCTATTTGCGCACAATTGATGCGATCCAGGTACGCTTTGCGGCACGGGCGGGTGACCATGCGCCGCTGCACTGTACGGCGGCAGGCAAGGTGTTCCTCGCTTACATGCCAGAGCGGCAGCGCGCCGCTGTACTGGGAAAGCCTGAGCTGGAGGGTTATACCCAGTACACTATTCGTGAGCCTGCCGTATTGACCCAGGAATTGCAGCAGATACGCAAGCAGGGCTATGGCGTGGCGGAACAGGAGGAATTCCTGCGGGTTTTGGGGATCGCGGCCCCGGTCTGGAACCATCAACAAACCCTGTCCGCCTGCATTTCGCTGTGGAGCCTGACCGACCAGACCGGCCAGACCGATATGGCCGGAATGCAGCAACATTTGCCGGCCTTACTCGCCGCCGCCAAACGCATCTCCCGGCAAATGAGTTAGATAAATTTTTAATCTGGTCTGTTTTTAATCCGTTAGGAGGTTTTTTCTATGCCGTTACCCCTGCTTGATTCCTTTTGGGCGCACACCGCACCACCCACTCAAGCCAGCCCGGAACTGCGCACAGCGTTAAGCACCGATGTGGTGGTGATCGGCGCAGGCTTTACCGGGCTTAGAGCCGCCCTGGAGCTGGCCGAAGCAGGCACGCAAGTGGTGGTGCTTGACGCCGGAGACATCGGCTGGGGAGCGTCCGGGCGTACCGGTGGGCAGGTGAATCCGATGCTGCCTTTCAACACCCCGGCGCAGATTCGCCAGCGGGTGGGTGAGCAGTATTTCGAGCGGCTCACGACCGTATCCCTGAATTCTGCGGATGAATTATTCGCACTGATCCGTAAACACGGGATTGAGTGTCAGGCGCGTCAAAACGGTTGGCTGCGGGTTGATCACACGACCAAGGCGCAGCGTCAGTCGGTGGCGAATGCGGCCATCTGGAACCAGCATGGTGCTGAAATGATTCCGCTGGGTGCGGATGAAGTGCAGCGTCTGAGTGGAACCCGCGCTTATCAATCCGGGATACTGGTGCCCAAAGGTGGGGCGGTGCAACCCTTGTTACTGGCGCGGGGGCTGGCGGCTAAGGCCAAAGCGCATGGTGCACGAATCTATGGTAACAGCCCGGTGAATACCCTGACCCGGACAGCGGCTGGCTGGGTCGTGAAAACGCCGGGTGGGCAGGTTGTGGCAGAATGGGTGATTCTCGCGACCAATGGTTATACTGATGGGCTGCTGAAAGGTCTGGCTAACAGCATCCTGCCGTTGATGCCGATACAGATCGCGACCGACAGCTTAAGTGAAGCGCAGATCAGCACGCTATTGCCGGGCGGGCACACTATTTCTGATACCCGTCGGGTAATCATGTATGCCCGCCGGGAACCGGAAAACCGCTTTGTCTTTGGCGGCTTCGGCAAAACGCAGGCCAACGGCACACCGGGTGGTTTTGAGTGGCTGGTGCAGGATGCCGAGCGTATTTTTCCGAGCCTGAACGGTGTGGACTGGCGGTTTCGCTGGGGCGGCAATGTTGCCCTGACCAGTGACCACTTGCCCCATCTGCATGAACCGCAACCGGGGCTATTGGCCGGGCTGGGTTACAATGGGCGCGGGGTGGCGATGTCGCATGTGATGGGTCGGGTGCTTGCGGAACGGGTATTGGGGAAGGCGCGCGAGGATTTGCCGTTTCCGGTCACGGCTATTAACAACATGCCGTTCCGCAGCCTGCAGATGCTGGGCAAAGGCAGCGTGATCAACTGGATGCGCTTGCTGGATGCTCTGGAAACACGCGGTCGCTAATCTGGTCTGGCCTAGTTTGAGCTGGCCTGAGCAGACTAGGTTTGCGGCATCTGGCGCAACAAAGACCAGGATACCATCCCGACCGCGAGCAACGACAAGGCCGCACACATCAGAAAGGCCAGTGACCCCACTGCGCCCAGCAAATGCCCGAACAACAGCAAGGTCAGCATGGTGATCATCTGCTGCACCAGCACAAACAGGGACTGCGCTTCGGCGGTAAAAGCCTCATCGATGCGGTTATTGATGAAATACATGACACCCATGTAACAAGCGGCAAACGTAAGCGCATGCGTCATTTGCAGCGGAAACAGCAGCCACAAGGGCGGGTTGAAGGCCATGGCGATCCAGCGCAATATGGCGGCACCCCCGGCCAGCAGGATGATGGCACGGGCTGAAAAACGCGCTTCAATGTGGTTGAAATAGAACATCAGCACGACTTCTGCAGCCGCTCCCGCTGCAATCAGCAGGCCGATCAGGGTGCTACTGAACCCCTGTTCCTTCCACACCAGCGCGGCAAAGGCGCCCAGCGTGGCATGCATCGCCAGCACCAGCGCCGCCGCCAGCAATGGCAGAATAACCCACAAGGGTAAGCTGGCCAGCAAATCGCTGGAAACCAGCAGGCCGGGTTTGCGCAAGCTTTTTTGTGCCGGATGCTCACGCAGGGGCGGCAGCGTCATTGAGCTGATGGCACGCACCAGACTGGCCAATACGAACAGGGGCAAAAAGGCTATCGCCCCCCAATGATCCAGTACCGCCCCAGCCAGAAAGCACATGAGTACATAACCAATCGTGCCCCAGCCGCGCACGCGTCCGAAGCGGAAGCCGGTTTTGCTGGCCTTGCGCAGGGTGGCGGCATCCGCAATCGGTGTCAGCAACGAGACGGGCAGGGTGGCTGCTATCCAGATCCAGAAGATCCAGCCATTATGATCGGACACAAACAGCAGCAACGACAGCAGGGCAGATAACCAGGAACCGATGACGACTGCCGTTTTCCAGTCTTTCAGGCGATCTGCCCAGCGTCCGGTAAAGGTGGACAGCAGCATGAAAAACAGCAGGGCGGTCGATGACAGCGTCCCGATGTCAGCCTGGCTGAAGCCATGTTTATCCAGCCACACCGGGAGATAAACAGTCACCACACCCGGAGCCAGGAACAGGGTGAAATAAAAACGGGTGGCTGCCAGTTCAATGTGACCCATGGTCATGTCTCGAAATTCCGCACTCAGCGAAGGAGGGCGCATTATACGCGGGTCGCAGTGAGGTGCAAATTCGTAGCCCAACTCTGCCCAACTCCCACACCTCCCGATTGCCACGCCCTAAATTTCATGCGATTATCCTTGTTGACTAACCAGTCAATCAATAGCTTAAAAACTCTGACCTGCCGGGAGACTCTATTTAAATGGCACAGTTACCAGAACACGCAAACGTTGTAATTATCGGACTCGGTGGGATTGTGGGTGCTTCGGTGGCACACCATCTGATTGAACGGGGCTGGGACAATATTGTCGGTATCGACAAATCCGCCATCCCTACAGATATTGGCTCTACGGCACATGCGTCTGACTTCTGCTTCAATACCATGCATGATCAGATGACTATTTTCACCACGAAATACAGCATTGATTTCTTCGAGCAACGCGGTCACTTCGAGCGCGTCGGCGGGGTTGAAGTCGCACGGGTCGGTGATGATGAGCGCATGGAAGAACTCAAACGGCGCGTGTCATCCGGCAAGGCCTTCGGTAATCGGGTGCAAATGATCAGCGCTGCCGAGGCCAAGGAAAAATTCCCGCTGCTGGAAGAAGACCAGATTCAGGGCGCGCTGTGGGATCCGGATGCGGGTCTGGTCGTACCGCGTTCGCAGACCGTGTGTGGTGAGCTGGTGGATGAAGCCGTCGCTAGCGGTAAACTGGAAGCCTTCGCGAATACCGCCTGTACTGGCTTGCGGATTGAGCATGGCCGTATTCAGGGCGTGGAAACGACCAAGGGTTATATCGCCGCTGATTATGTGGTGGTGTGTGCCGGATTATGGGGGCGGCTGATTGCGGGTATGGCGGGTGAAGACTTGCCGATCATGCCGGTTGATCACCCGCTGACTTTCTTCAAACCATTTACCGAATTCGCGGGGACAGGCAAAGACATCGGCTACCCCTTGCTGCGTGATCAGGGAAACTCGGCTTATCTGCGTGACACGGGTGACCCGAAAACTCCGGAAGGTGGCCAGATAGAATGGGGCTATTACGAAGAAACCGAGCCGCGCATGTGCCACCCGCGTGATTTGCTGGAAAAAGAATTTGCGCGTCTGTCGCCTTCCCAGCGTGATCTGGAGCTGGAGCAGGTCATTACCCCCTTGGAACGTGCGATTGAACTGACGCCCATCCTGGCCGAACTGGGTTATGATGAAAAATACTCCTTCAACGGCCTGTTGCAGGTGACTGCGGATGGCGGCCCGTCGATTGGTGAATCCTCGAAAGTACGTGGCCTCTGGTATGTGGAAGCGATTTGGGTCAAGGATGGGCCCGGCACCGGCAAGCTGGTCGCCGACTGGATGACCGATGGCCGCACCCAGCTGGATCATGCCAAAGTGGATGTAGCGCGGTTTTACCCGTTCCAGCAGGAAGAACAGTTTATTGCTGACCGCTGCTCCGAAGGCGCGATGAAAATCTATAACCCGCCCGTGCATACCCGTGAACCGTATGCCAAGTCACGCAACCTGTTCCGTAGCCCGTTCTGGGAACGTGAACAGGCCTTGGGTGGCCACTTTATGGAAATTTCCGGCTGGGAACGTGCCCACGGTTATGCCAGCAATAACCACCTGCTGGACGTGTATGGCGACAAAATACCGGTGCGGGAAAATGAATGGGATAACCGTCATTTCTGGCGCGTATCCAACGCCGAGCACCTGAAACTGTCCGACGATGTGGGCATGATCAACCTCTGCCATTTTACCGTGTTTGATGTCGGCGGTGCGGATGCGGAAGCCCTGCTGGAATATATTTGTGTAGCCAAAGTAGGCGGCGACACGCCGACCGGGCGGGGTATTTATACCCATTTCCTCGATAGTGCCGGTGGCGTGCGTGCCGATTTGACCGTGTTGCGTCTGGAGACTGATTATTTCCGGGTGATTGACGGCGCGGATGCCGGACACCGTGACATGGTCTGGATCAAGCGCATGGCGCAAGATCTGGGGTATGCCCATGTGACTATCACTGACCGCACGCACGACCGGGGCTGTATTGGCCTGTGGGGGCCGAATGCGCGGACTACACTGGAGAAGTTGGTGGATGACCCGGCGAGTATCAGCAGCGCTAACTTCCCGTTTACCGCCGTGCGCGAGTTTTCGGTGCAGGGTACGCCGGTGCAGGCTTTCCGCATTTCCTATGTCGGTGAACAGGGTTGGGAGTTGCACTTTGATATGCCGGACGGGCTGGCCTTGTGGGATGCGCTGTATGCTCAGGGCGTGACCCCGATTGGGGTTGAAACCTATGCCAACAGCCGTCGGATGGAAAAAAGCCTGCGCCTGCAAAATGCGGATCTTTTAACCGAGTACAACCTGTATGAAGCCGGTCTGGCACGCCCTAAGGTGAAAGCGGCTGATTTCTATGGCAAGGCGTTCTACGTTGAACAGCGCGAGCGCGAACATCAGCCAGCTTATCTGTGTACGCTGAGCATGATGGATAATATCGATGCGCAAGGTGTGGCGCGTTACCCGCTGGGCATCTGCCCGATTGTTGACCCAGCGACCGGCGAGACACTGGTCGATGCACTGGGGCGGCGCTCTTATACCACCAGTATTGCGTTTGGCCCGACCATCGGCAAAAACATCGCACTGGGTTATCTGCCGTATGATTATTGCCAGGTGGGCCGTGAATTGCAGATCGAATACTTCAACGAGACTTACCCGGTCAGAGTCGAGGCGGTAGGTTATGGTGCACTGTATGATCCGGAGAACGTGAAGCCACGTAGTTAAGGGGTTTTGCTTATTCCAGGGGGAGCGCAGGTTTTATGGTTTACCTGCGCTGCCTCGAATCCCGACCAGTCAACACCAAACTGAAAAACGCCACTGCCGTTGTCAAGTAAATTGCTTGATGAAACTCTCACTGCTGAAGAGCGGCAAGCCTTTAGCAACGAAACCGGCATCATTGCTCAGTATGAATTCACATCCGGCTTGTTTGGCCATGACAAACTGCAGGGTATCTTCCAGGTCGCGGTAATCTGTGTCCTGTTGCATGAGCCGGATGGCCTCCCCAAGCAGTGGGTTGTTGAAGGGAACAATCTCAAAGATGCCATTCACTTCAGCTAACGCCGCCAAGGCATCTTGTGCATTCTTGCTTTTGGTGGTGATGTAATAAACAGTTGTTACGATGTCACAGCTGGTCACCAAAGGCATATTGTTAGCAAGGCAGTATTCAAGGCATTGATAACTCGGTTCATGAAATCGTCGGTTCTGATCGTAAATATCATTAATGACGTTGGCATCGACAAACACTCGCTGGGTCATACTTCACGCTCGCGTTTCATCGTCTGGATAGATTGTCCGTCACCGATCAAGCCGGTGAAAACGCCCTTGATCCGTTTTAATTTCTCCAGCCGCAGCGCATTGCGATGTGCTTCGGACTCACGGTGGATTAACTCCTGAATGATCTGGCTTTGTTTCTTGTCCAGCAGATTGGCCAGAAACTCCAGCTCATGGATCGTCTCTGGGCGCATGGTGAAATTCTTCCGCAAAGAGTGCGCCGGATGTGCCGAGCCGGTTTGGATCGCAGGTGCCATAATTAATGCCTTAGAGAGTTTGTTCTGACAATGCGTATCATAGCAGATCGAATGATGGATGCAAAAATAATACACACCGAGCAATGCACATCCATACTACTATCTCTTGCCAGCGTTGCACGCATCCATGGCAGCTCTGCTGCATTTGCGCTAACATGTACTGATCATAAAAAACACAGGATCAGACTCCTATGGCGACGCTAAACTGTCCCAGCTGTGCTGGCGCTATCGAGGGTATTTCCCCGCTTATTCGCAGCATTGATTGCCGCTATTGCGGTGCATGGTTGCGCTTGAGCAATCAACTCTGGAAAGCAGAAGCCGGGCAAAAGATGCCACTGGCCGCCCCGGCTTACCTGCGGGTAGGGATGCACGGGAACGCGCCCGATGGTTTGCATTACACGATTCGTGGCCGCCTACGTTTCCAGTATGGTTTGGGTAGCTGGGATGAATGGTGGATGGAAAATGAGCGGGGCGAGGGTTTTTGGGTCGAGGAGGATGACGGGGTGTATTACCGGCATGCACCGGGCAAAACCATTACCCTGCCTGCGGGTGGCTCATTGGCCGCTGTCGGACAAAACCTGTCTTTGCCCGGTGGCTTGACCCTGTTTGTCACCGAGAAATTTCAGGCCAAGATGGTCGGGCGCGAAGGCATGTTGCCGGTTGAATCAAACGTGGCGGACACGGTGACGTATGTGGATGGGGTCGCCAACGGTGTGGAATATTCACTGGAAATTGACGGTGCGCACGCCAGCCTGTCACAGGCAGAAGCCTTCGCGGTGCGGGCAGTGCACTGGGAACAGCCATGACCGGCTTTGAACCGGTACAGGTGCATCCGTGCAAGAACTGCGGTTTTCCGATGCGCCAGTACAACCCGAATTCGCGGCTGATGGTCTGCGAATCCTGCGGGACGCGCACCGGCGAGGGCGAACAGCCGCCCGAGTATGTGCCGACTGTACCGTTTAACCCGCTCTTCAAATTGCATGAACAGTTTGAGCTGTCTGGCGATACCTGGCAGGTGATCGGCTGTCAGAGTTATTCCGGGGTGGTGGACGAATGGGACAGCGAGGACAAGACTTGGGAGCGCACGCCCTGGAGTTATCATACCTGGTGGGTGTTGAATGCGGCGCGTGAAATCGCCTGGATTGTGCAGGATCAGACCGGTTACAGCTGGTCGCGCAAGGTGCCTTTAAAAAGCGGTATTCCGGTCGGTGACAAAACTTATGAAGTGGGTGACTGGTCGCTGGTGTCTGCGGTCGGGGAATTTTCCTATACTCCGCCGCCGGACGAACGGCTCACCACTTACGAGAAAAAAGGGTATAGCATTGAAATCCTGCGGGATGCCGCCGGTAATCAACAGGAAATTGAAGCCTTTACTGCCCTGCCGATCAAGCCGCTGGACTTGTTGCAGGGCTTTGGTAAAACCGAAGTGATTGAGCGCTATCAGCGAATTAAACAGGCCATGTATGCCGCCTTTGCCAGTATGGTGCTGCTGTTGTTGGGCTTTATGCTGTTGCAAGGATTTGAGCAGGAACTGTTCAAACGTTCTGATATTATCGTCAATAGCCCAATGACCGGGCAGGCCATCCCGGTCGGCCACTTCACTCTGGAGAAACAAGGCCTGGTCGAGTTTGCCTTTATCGGCAGTACCGGCGGTGGAGATGGTAGTTTTGAGGCCGAAATCAAGGTGCAAGACAGTGACAAGACCACCGTCGCCGAGTTGCCCCTCTCGCTGTGGCGTGAAAGCGGTTATGACGATGAAGGTTCGTGGACAGAAAGCCAATACGGTGATGCGCCGCGTGTTATTTTGCCGGGGGGTAATGGTGATCGAGGTGAGCAATATGAGCTTGTCTTGCAGGCGGAGGGGTTTCAGCAATGGAGTTCAGTGGTACTGAGTGCGACCGTGACGCGCAATGTGGTGTCTTTCACACCGATTGTCTTCGGTATGGTGCTGGCTTTGGCGCTGGCCTTGTTGCTGGGGCGTAAGCTCATGACCTTTCTGCGCCGTGCGACCGGGGTGACCGGATGAACAAACTCACCTTGATGTTACTGTTGATACTGTGTGCTGCTTTGGTGTTATTGCCCTTGTGGGCATCTTGGCAAGGCATGGGCGAGGCCACCGTCAGCAAGGAGCGTGATCAGACCGGCAGTATTCGCTATGTGGGCTCACGTGGCTGGGTCGGTGGTGGCCCATCCGGCGGTAAATGATCAAATAGCCTAATAAATGACCTAATCATGAACCCATCTTTAATTTTGGAGAGATACCTATGTTGACACTGATGACGACTGTTACATTCACCCAACCCCGCAGGCTGGCAACGGGTCTGAGCTTGGGCATGCTGCTGGCCAGCAGCCCGGCACTGGCCGTCGATGTGAGTATGGCCGGTTTGGGCGCAGGCATTGTTGCGACCATTATCTATTCACTGATTGGTATTTTGATGGCGACCATTGGTTTTAAGGTAGTCGACTGGCTGACCCCCGGCAATCTGGCGGAAGAAGTCGCTAACAAGGGTAACCGTGCCCTGGCGATTCTGGCGGGCAGCATGATTTTGGGGGTGTGTATCATCATCGCGAGTGCGGTCATTGGCTAGTACCGCCGACAATGAAGCGCCCCAGCTGGCTGATCAGCGCCTGTTGCTGTTTTCGATCTTTATCATTGCGGGCTGTAGCCTGGTGTATGAACTGCTGATCAGCAGCCTCTCGACGTACCTGCTGGGTTCGAGTGTTGTCCATTATTCCGTCACCATTGGCCTGTTCCTGTTTTTTATGGGGGTGGGGTCGTGGCTGGCGCAATATGTGCGCGTGAACTTGCTTGATACTTTTATCCGGATTGAAATCGCGCTGGGTTTGGTCGGTGGCCTGTCGGCGGTGTTACTGTATGCCGCCTATGCGTGGACGCAGTATTATTATCCGGCGATGCTGGTGGTGATCGCCCTGATCAGTATCTTGATCGGGATGGAAGTGCCCTTGCTGACGCGGGTGCTGGAACGCGGGCGGGGCTTGCGCAAAGGCCTGAGTAATGTCTTGGCGACGGATTATGTTGGCGCTTTGCTGGCGTCCCTGCTGTTTCCGTTTGTGCTGTTGCCGTATCTGGGGCACTTGCTGACTGCCTTTGCGATTGGGCTGGTGAATGTGCTGGTGGCCTTGAGCGTGGTCTGGCATTTTCGCCGCCAGATCAAACAGCCAAAACACTTGATGCTGGGCGGCACACTGGCGGCGCTGGTGTTGCTGCTGGCCAGCCAGTTTGCGCCTGCTTTTACCGGCATGCTTGGCCGGGCGCTCTATCAGGATCCGGTGCTGTATGACACGCAGTCGGCGTATCAAAAAATCGTGGTCACTGAGCGTGGTAACGACTTGCGCCTGTTTTTGAATGGCAGCCTGCAGTTTTCAAGTGTGGATGAATACCGTTATCACGAACCCTTGGTACACCTGCCCGCGAGCCACAGCCGCACCTTGGAACGCGCCCTGATTATTGGCGGCGGGGACGGTCTGGCGGCGCGTGAATTATTGCGTTATCCCACGGTGCGGGAGGTGGTGTTGGTTGATCTCGATCCGGCAGTCACGGCGTTGGGGCGTGATCTCGCCCCATTGAAAAACCTGAATCAGGGTTCACTGCATGACCCGCGTGTACAGGTACAAAACGCGGATGCGTGGCGCTGGCTGGAGCAGGACGGTGATTTGTTTGATGTGATCATTATTGACCTGCCAGACCCGGACACGGCAGAGATTGCACGCTTGTACACGGTGGAATTCTATCAAAAGGTCGCGCGGCGTTTGAGTGTCGGTGGGGTGATGATCACCCAGGCATCCAGCCCGTGGGCGGCACGCAAGGCCTTCTGGTGTGTGGCGAGTACCTTGCAGGCCGTGTTTACCGACGTGCAGGCGGTGTATAGTGATGTGCCATCCTTTGGCCCTTGGGGGTATATGCTGGCGAGTAACCACCCTTTGCAGAAACAGCGCCTGATTCCGGCAGAAACGCGCTATGTCACCGAAGCAAACTGGCAGTTTGTGTTAAACCACCCGAATGATTTGCCACCGCTAACACTGGAGCCGAACCACCTACAGACTCTGGCGCTGATGCAGTTTTATCGGGAGGGGTATGAGTCTTTACAGACTGGCGAATAAGAGACTACTTTTTGTTCTATACTGAGTAGCAGGTATTCAGTACAGAGGTTTTTATATGGGTCATTATAACATTTCTTCGCAAGTCCCCTCCCGCCGGTGCCTTGCGCCCCTCGATCATTTGTGGCAGTCAGTCGGGTTGGACACTGCGGTGCAGTTGTTGGAGTTTGCGTTGCCTTATATGGCAACGCAGCGCAAAGTTTTGCTGGCGGCTTTAAGCACTCAGGATCGGGCATTGACGCGTAAACAGGCTCATCAGACCTTGAGCGCTGTGCGGGTGTATGGCAGTGTCGAGCTGGAAAACTTATTGAAAAATGCGGCTACCTTGGAGGATACGACCGATACAGCCGTGTTGTACCGGTTGTTGGACGAGGAATTTGCGCAGACCCGGACGGCCATACGCTACTGGTTACAGGCGCGTGCTCTACGCTAAAAAATCACTTTCAAACGGGTAGTGCGTGAGGTTTTCGTAGCCATCTGCAGTGATGAGCACCTGATCTTCCAGCTTGACGCCGTGCTTTCCGCCGACTGCGCCGACGTAAGCCTCCACACAAAAGGTCATACCCGCCTGCAGTACACCGTCGTAACCGTGCGCGGCATAATCTTCCGGATAACGAATCGACGGGTATTCATCGCACAAACCCACCCCGTGCATGATTACCCCATAGCGCTGCGCCCGAAATTCGGCGGGGAGGCGGTGGCTTTGCTCGGTGATCTCGCGGAAAGTAACGCCTGCCTTCAAGCGCTGCATATTGGTCATGATGTGTTCGTAGGCGACTTGATACAGGTGTTTTTGTTCCGGAGTCGGCAGGGCATCACCGATCATCCAGGTACGCGATAAATCAGCACACATCCCATAAGGGCCGACCAGATCGGTATCCAGCGCCAGCAAATCACCGCGTTGGACGATGCGCGGGCCGGATTCCTGAAACCACGGGTTGGTGCGCGGGCCGCTGGACATAATGCGGCATTCGATCCATTCACCCCCCCGGCGAATGTTTTCAGCGTGCAGAATCGCCCAGATGTCATTCTCAGTCACGCCCGGCACACTCGCCGCCTGCATCTTGCGCATGCCGATTTCGGTGGATGCCAGCGAACAGCGCATGGCGTTAACCTCATCCTCACCCTTGATCAGGCGGGCATTTTCCATCACCGCCTGACCGTCACTGATGCTGATTCCAAGCTTGTCCAGTGCGCGCAACCCGGCAATCTCGATTTTATCCACCGCCAAACGCCGGTTATTGCCCGCGTGCTGGTGCAAGATGGATTCAATTTCAGCGGCAAACCGGGCGGCATGCTGCGGGGTGTTGTCCCCGGTTTCGAAATAGAAGAAGGAGGCACCGTGGCGCAACTCACTCACCAGCGGCAGGTGCGCGGACAGGTGATCACAGTTATGAAAGTCCCAGAGGATCATGTGCCCGCTGGCGGCAACAAAACAGGCGCGGGCGTGGTTATGCGTAATCCACAGCTGCATGTTGGTCGAGTCGGTCGCATAGCGGATATTGAGCGGGTCAAACAGCAAGACACCGGCCAGATCACGTTCCTGCAACTGTTGGACTATTCGCTGCAGGCGGAATGCGCGCATCCGGTCGAGCTGGGGAGGGGTGAGCCCCAAGGTTTCCCATTCCTGAAACGCCAAGGCAGTCGGGCCGATTTCTACCCGGTCATTATTGGCAGGTGAACCATCCGGGCGCAGATGTTGGCGACGGGTGGGATCAATTTTCTGGTTGGAACTCATGGGGCACACTCCCGTTGATGTTATGCCGTATGTTATGTCATTTTTTAAGCCACGCGCCGCTCCGGCAAGACGGTCTGCAGGCGTGTCCGCAGGTGTTTCAGGAGTTGTGCCGTGGTATCCCAGTCAATACAGGCATCGGTCACCGACACACCGTATTTGAGGTCGGACAGGTCAGCCGGAATGGGTTGGTTGCCAGGGAACAGGTTGCTTTCGAGCATCAGGCCAATAATCGACTGGTTGCCTTCAATGATTTGACCCGCGACATTTTCTGCGACCAGCACCTGCAAGGCATGCTGTTTGCTGGAATTGCCGTGGCTGCAATCGACCACGATGATGTGCTTGGGCAAACCGGCTTTTTCCAGCGCCTGCTCACACAGGGCAATATTCACGCTGTCGTAATTGGGGCGCTTGCCACCGCGCAGGATAATGTGCCCACCCTCATTACCACGGGTGTTGATCACGGTCACCTGACCGGTCTGGTTGATGCCGAGGAAACTGTGCGGCTTGGATACCGAGAGCATGGCATTGACCGCGACATCCAGATTGCCATCCGTACCATTCTTGAAACCGACCGGCATGGACAAGCCGCTGGCCATTTCCCGGTGAGTCTGTGATTCAGTGGTGCGGGCACCAATCGCCGCCCAGGCAAACAGGTCAGACAGGTATTGCGGGCTGATCGGGTCGAGTGCTTCGGTCGCCGCCGGAATACCTTCTTCCGCGAGCCATAACAGCAGTTCCCGCGCCAGGCCTAAACCTTTTTCAATGTGAAAAGAGTCGTCCATGTCCGGGTCGTTGATCAGCCCTTTCCAGCCAACCGTGGTGCGTGGTTTTTCAAAATAAATGCGCATGACCAGATAGAGCGTATCACCCAGTTCATCGCGCAGCTTCTTCAGGCGCAAGGCATATTCCTTGGCGGCGGCGATGTCATGAATGGAGCACGGCCCGGTCACAACCAGCAGGCGGTGGTCTTTGCCGCTGAGGATGTTGCGGATGGTTTCGCGGCTCTTGCGCACGTTGTGTTCACCCTCTGCAGACAGGGGCAATTGCGCCTTGAACGCATCGGGGGTCACCAACACGTGTTCAGAGACGAGGTTGGTGTTGTTCAGTGTATCCTGGATCATAGTCCTTGGTTCTCTAGCCTAAAACGGAAAAACTGCTGTCACGGTTGATCGCGCGATTGCGTGAATAAAAACCAAGACTGACTTCCCGCCCCAGGTATTCCATGGTGTATTTGACCGGGTCGGCGTCATGGTCATGCCCCGCTTCGCAGGCCGTGATCAGCGCAGCCATCATCTTACCTGCAACCGGGGCATTCTTGAACTGATTCCCACTGGTGCCGATGGCGAGATAATAACCGGGCAGGTCACTCTTGTCATAAATCGGAATCCAGTCATCCGCGACATCGTACAAATCGACCACACCGCCGAGGGTATTCGGAATCCCGAGACTGGGGTGGCGCTGGGCGACGCGCATCACCTGAATCCGCGACTGTTCGCTGATCTGGTTATTGTAATTGTCCGGGTCGTCTACCCATTCCTGCGGGTCACAGGCCGGGTCTTCACTCCCGATCAGCATCATCCCGCCGCTGGCCGGGCGCGTATACGTCGCAATGTCGCTGTCGGAAGTCACGACACCGTATTGGGCATAATCAAAAGCTTCCGGGCCTTTGACGTGCGGCACTTCATGGCGCAGCGCCCGGGTTTTGATGTTCATGGCATCCGCCAGACCGAGCATGTCATTGATCTTGCGGGAATGGGGGCCGGCGACGTTCACCACGACGGGTGCATTTATTTCCTCACCCGTGCTTAAGGTGACCCCACTGACGCGCCCGTCCCGTGTGCGAATCGCGGTGATTTCGGCATTAAAGCGGAACTGGCCACCGGCGGCTTCGGTAGCACGCTGCAAGTTATGCGTGGAAAGTTGCGGGTCATTCACATACCCGCCGTGTGGCCAGAACACCGCACCGGGGATTTCACCCTCGGTCGGTTCACCAAACCCGGCTTGTTCCGGGCGCTTGGCCGGGGCAAATAACTGGGTGGTGCAGCCGGGCATACGTTGCTGGAGTTGTTCGGGGCTCAGTTCTTCGTAAGGGATACCCAGCGCCTGCGACATTTCCATCGCCTTTTTCGCGTAGCCATTGTGAGCCACTTTCATGACCAGCGTGCCGCAATCCACGAACTTGCACAGCCCGGATTCGTCTGCAACGCCGACATAATCCGCCCAGTCACGCCAGTAATGATAGCCTTCATAGGCCATGGCGGTGCCATCCAGCGTGGAATAATAGGTACGAATAATGGCGCAGGAATTGGAGGTCGAGCCATAACCGGCAGCCGGCAGCTTGTCGATGTTCAGGGTTTTCCAACCCTTGCGCGCCAGCTCCAGGCCTACGGCAGCACCGATAATACCGGCACCGATAATAATTGCGTCATACGGTTGTGCCATCTGCATTCCTCCTCTGTTCTGTGTCCATACGGTGGCGTATTGAGTAATAGGCGTAACATACACCTTTTTTTTTAGACCTCCAACATAATCCGCACAACCCGTTCATCCATGCACGAACGCAGAAAAGCATTCATGGCGGTTTCATCGCCCGAAGCATAAAACGCCAGCATCAGGGTGTTAAATTCCAGCTGGCGTTTGGCAGGCAGATTGAGCGCCGGGTAGCCGTGCTGAAGCAGATGCCCGTTCATCATAAAGCGTCCCATGCGCTTGTTCACATCATAGAAAAACTGGCAACGCGCCATCGTCAGGAAGATATGAATCGCTTGGTCGTAGATGTCATCCATCTGCGCAAGATCGGCCAGCATGGCGGCAAAACGGGCGGGCAGTTCCGTGACCGGCGGCGGCAGGTAGTCTGTCCCCGCAATGAAAACTCCCCCCGAACGAAAACGTCCCCATTCCAAGGCTTCTTCTTTCCCCGCAGCGGCATGCAGCGCACAGGCTTTTTCGGCTGAAACCGTAAATTCATCACGTTCGATCCACTCAAACAACAAGCGCCAGGCATTGCCCTGATTGACCGTGATTTGCTGGTCGGACAGCGTGTGCCCGCCGACGGTGATCCCTTCCAACAGGGTTTGGACTTCCGGCAAGGTCATATTGATGCCTTCCAGATTAACCGCATCAAACACGAATTCGCTGAGTTGACGCTTGGCCAGCATCAGGGCTTTGGCGGGGTGGGGGGGAATTTGCCAGTGGAGGTCTTGCATGGGCGTAGTGCTCATCATCCTTGATAATTAATGGCTTTCAGCTGTTCTTCAGCTACTTTTCCCAGATAGCTCCTGATGGCTGAGAAGAATGCTGGCCAATGCCCCGCCACATTTTGGTGAAGCAGGCTCTGCGCCAGTTTGGTAGTGGCATCTTCTAAAGATACGCCGTTAGCCAGCTCTCTCTGTAGCTGGCTATTAATGGCATCCAGAGTCGCCTTTCTTAATCTGCGCAATCTGCCCGATTCCGCATCCAGATGAAGCAGATCAATGGTTTGTTGAGCCTTGTTTACATCAACCCCGGCAGACTGGCAGTGGGTTGCATGCACGCTCATGGCTCCATTACTGCGTGCAAATGAAAATACGGCAGGAAAAGCGGGTAACCGCAAGGGGTTAAGAATATCATTATCCCAGTCATGATTCGCTTTGGGTACGTCACAGGAGTGATCCGGGCTGGTAAAACGTGCACTGGCCTCTGGCACATCTTTGCGGCTGCCACCATGACAACATCCCAACAGGTTATTCCAGTCCAGACTCCAGTTATGCCCGGTCATCTTATCGGACTTGGGATGAAAGTGCTCGACCCGGAAGTCATCCTGTTCTGACGCATGACTGGCCTGTTTAAGGTCAATTTCACAATAGGCACACAGGCCGCCTTGGTCTGCCCGCAATTGTTGCTTGACCTGCTGATAATAGGGCTTTCTTCTACGTAGCTGATCCCAATCATTATTTGGGTTTTGCTGCCGGTAGCTGAGTAGTCCGTTCGGCTCCGGGCTTTTCAAAATATTTTTCATCGTAAAGCCTACTCACCGATCCAGTTCACGCAGACGAATATCAATATCCAGCCGCACCAGTTCAGGTTCGTGTTCTGCACCCCATTCATCCAGTTCTGTTTTCAGCTCCAGCGCTTCGGCACTGTCCCACTGGTTAGCTTCAACCAAAAACTGGTAACGTTTTAATTTTTTCACAATGTCCAGTTGTGGCACGCGGGCTGATGGCACGCCCAATACATCCAGCAAGACTTGTTGTGCCTCTGCACCTTCGGAAAAATCGACCGGATGGATAAAAGGCTGGTCATTTTTCCAATCAATCACCCGTAATCGTTGCGGTTTGACGGAAGAGATGACTTGGGGGCTATGGGTTGAAACAATGAATTGAATATTTTTAAAGGTCTCCATCAAGTCCAGCAGGATGGTTTGTTGCCAGCCCGGATGCAGGTGCAGATCAATCTCATCAATTAATACCACGCCTTCGGTTTCCAGTGGGTCGGGCATGTCCGGGTTGGCCTCGGCCATGCGGGCAGCAATATCCATCACCATGGCCAAGGTCGTGCGGTAGCCGTCACTGAGTTGTTCAATGCGTAGCTGTTTGGTTTCACCGTCAGGTTTCCAGTCCACTTCGATACCGGCGGGGTGGACACTTCTTGGGTTGGAAAACGCGGGCAACATACGCTGCACGGCGGTACGGATGGCTTTTAGTTCCGGTAATTCAACATCAAACGAACGTTTTTCATTACGCAGGCGATTTTCCTGCTCTTCCAGATGATAAAAATACTCAACAAAGCTCCGAAAGTTTGTCTGGCTTTCCAAGGCACCGGAGAAAGCATCAAACCGGCGAAACGCCTTGGTGAAATTACGCTTGCGCTGTGGAATGTCGAATACGCCCCTGCCGGTTCCATAGTAAATAAAGACAGGGAGCTGGTAAGGTTGTGCTGCGTTTTCTGCATCAATAAAGTGATCCACGTAGTCGTTGAGTGGTTTGACGCCGAGTGCTTCAGGGATTTCGTCCGCCGTTTTTCTGGATTGGTCACGTTTTTCTGTTCTATCCCACTGGATGCCATTAAAGCTTTCGCAGCTGATGCGCATGTAAGGGGGTCTGCGGCGGTCGGGGTAAACTTGAAAATCGCTGTCTTTGGGGTTGTACCCACTGATTTTGGGGAGCCGGGTCAGGAATGCGCCCAATGAAGTGGCGACAGCATCCAAAATACTGGTTTTTCCTGCGCCATTTTTAGCAACCAATACGGTCAGGTATTCGTCGAAGTCCATAGAAAAGTCACTGAAGCGGCGATAGTGACTCAGTTTCAGTGTTTTTATTTTCATGGTTTAGCTGCCTTTGCGGGTGCGTGCTGGGGTTTTCTGTGCTGATTTGAGTTTAGCACGCTCGGCTTTAATGCGCTGGAGGAGGGCTTCGGCGCTGTTTTCACCGCTGATGAGGTCGGGGTTTTGGGCGCGCCAATCTTCGGTGAGTTTGCCGCTGAAGGCTTGGGCGAGGATGGATTGGGTAAGGTGGTTGACGTTTTCGAGGGCAGTGTTTACTTGAGCTTCGATTTTGTCGGTGAAGCTGAATAGTTCTTCTACTCGGCGGACGATTTCTTTTTGTTCTTCAACCAAAGGAAGATTTATTGTTATCGCTGAAATTTTAGAAATACTTAAAGTGTAAAGTCCTGCTCCTGAGGTTGCCTTCTCAATAATTTCTGACCTTCCTTGTGGTGACATCAGATAATACAGTAAGTAATTTGGCTTTAATCTACTTGTGTTCGGTCTTGCCTTGATTAAATGATTTTGATGTGCACAAGGATCAATTTCATCATTCCATATGGCGGCACGTCCAATCTGATCTAAACTGCCATTGCCTTCAACTATAAGTAAATCTTCCTTCTTTAATAGAACTCGTTTTAATTCCTTTTCTTGGATACCTATTTCTGCCACATCATCTAATAATAGTTTATTTTCGTAAACATTAGCCACCCTTAAGTAGGGTATTTTTTTCTCAAAATTAGCACGTTTTGCATTTTTTGTCAGTCCACCAATGACCTCACAAACTTCACCAATAGTGACTGTTTCAACTTGAAATACGCTTATCAACTCCCCACTAACCGCCGCAGCCAGCACCGACTGCCGGAACTGCTTCAGTATGTCGGGAATCCGCTCAAGGCGGGCTTTGGTGTTTTCGACCTGAGCGAGGAGGGAATCGAGTTTTTCGGCTATGGCTTTTTGTTCGGGGAGGGGAGGAAGGTAAAACTGAAAACCCTGAACATCTGTTGATTTTGCAGCAGGATATAAAGCCCCTTGTACAACTCCAGATATTTGATCAACAAACTCTTTTGATCGAACAAGGTGGTATATAAATCTTCCGTTAACCCCTAGTGGTTTAATCACTTCAAACCCGGTTGATGCAATCTGGTTGTCATATTTTGCATCAACATAGGCCACAGCATTTAAATTTGGGCGAGTCAGTGATACCAGAATATCTCCAGTATTTATCACTTTTCTGGCACGACTGGGGGCATCTTTCCCTAAAAGAATCTGTGGAGAAGAAATATCTTTAGCTTCTCGATCGATGCTACCAATATCGATATAAGTAAATGTTTCTGTATCCGTTGGTTTTCTTTGCAGTCCTTTGAAGGCAATATCTGATATTCTGCTTACAGACCAGCCTGCCAGTAATGTGGAACTCAATTATTTTTCTCTCCTAACAAAATGACAGTCTGAGGAGCATTCAAATTTTTAGCTTTTTTACTCAGACGCAAGTCAAACGTAGCAAAATGTCCATGACTATTTGCTAAGTGTAAAGCATCTGCAAAATCCATCCCGGATGCATACCAGTCGATTGCCCGGAAAACAGCTTGTGGATTTTGTACCGCAATTGAAGGCAAGCCCAGAAGTACCCGTAAACGCTCAACAATAGATTGACGTTCCCAGTTATGGCCTGTCTTTGACCCCAGAACCCAGACGGTTTCCAGTAATACTGTTTGTAGAACCAGACATTGATTGTTGACTATAAAATCAGTGGCTTCGACAGCTTGCTGTTGGTCATCTTTGACGAGATAGCGCACTAATACATTGGTATCAATCTCAATCATCGATGCTGACCTGCTTCATATTCAACCGCCGCATCCATTTCCTCCAGCGTTAGCACTTTTTTAGTGTACGCTGGTTTATCAGTCGGTGATTCAATACTGGTTTCAGGGAAATACTTGTTTTTTTCTTCCAGCAGCTTCTTAAAGTCAGCTTGACGTTTGTAAGACAAAAAATCTATGAAATCAGCAGCCTCTTGCAATAGGCTGTGATCCAGTTGTTTAGCTTTTTCATAAATGACTTCTGCGGTAATCATCTTCAACACCTGTTATCCATGCTTGTTCGTATTTCCCAAGGATAGCATCAACTTCTGCAAGTCTTGTAGTGCCCCCTCCAACTCATCCATCGCCGTCTGCGCCAACACTTCCGGCTTGGGCAAATCCGCCGCATCAATACTGCTGTCGTCTTTCAGCCAGCTAATATCCAGTGAGTCGCTTTTATGGTCGCGAATCCACTGGCGCGAGAAGCAACGCCAGCGCGATTTTGCCAAGTCGGGTGGAACCCCAGCGTTCACCTCGGCATCGGTGGCTTGCACCTCTTTGGCGTTAAACGACCATTCGCCTTCGGTGCGTGGGCTGCTGCCGTCGGCCTGTTCACCATAGACCGTTTCAAAGGGTTGCAGGTGATCCGCAGTAAACGGGGTACGCTTGCCGAAGCTCGGCATATTGGTACGCAGGTCATACACCCAGACGTTTTGAGTGCAGTCTTCTTCCTGACGGGGATCCGTTGCGCTGCCTTTGTTGAAAAACAGCACATTGGTTTTCACCCCATGTGCATAGAAAATCCCGGTCGGCAGGCGCAAAATCGTATGCAGATTGCATTTGTTCATCAGGTCGGCGCGGATACTTGTCCCTTGCCCCGCTTCAAACAGTACATTGTCCGGCAGCACCACCCCCGCACGCCCACCCGGTTTCAGATTCCGGTAAATATGCTGCAAAAACGCCAGTTGCTTGTTGCTGGTGTCATAGGTGAGGTCATCACGGGTGATACTCGCTTCACCGCCTTTGGAGGTGCCGAACGGTGGATTGGCAAGAATCAGGTCAGCCGCAGGCAGGTTTGCCCCCACCGCGCCCAGCGAGTTCCCCAGATGCACCACGCCTTCGTGATCGCCTTCCATGCCATGCAGCATGCAGTTCATCAAGGCCAGACGGCGGGTATTCGGCACCAGCTCGACCCCAACAAATGCCTGGGTACGCTGAAAGGTAGCTGCTTTGGCCGGAAGCTCATACAGATCGTCGGTCTGATCCTTGATGTATTTATCCGCCGCGATGAGGAAACCAGCCGTACCTGCCGCCGGGTCTTGAATCCGCTCCCCCGGCTGGGGCTTGAGGCACTGCACGATGCTGTTGATCAGCGCACGCGGCGTAAAATACTGTCCCGCCCCGGATTTGGTTTCATTTGCATTCTTTTCCAGCAAGCCTTCATACAAATCGCCCAGCCCGTCTTCCTGAATGCTGTACCAGTCGATGCCATCCAGCGATTTCACCAACTGGCGCAAGTGGCGCGGCTCACGCAAGCGGGTATGCGCATCGGCATAAATCGCCGTGATCAGCGGGTCTTGATGGATGGTTTTTCCCAAACCGTCTTTGCCCGTCGATAAGGCCAACAGGATGCGCTTATAGTCGTTGAGCAGGACAATGCCATCTTTATCGCGCAGGTCTTCCCAGCGGTAAGCTTCCGGCAGCGGGTGTTTTTTTAAGGTGCCTGCTGCGGTTTTCTCATGCACCATTTTGATAAACAACAACAAAACCAGCTCAGTCACGTAATCGCTGTAATTGATACCATCATCCCGCAGTACATCACAGAGATTCCAGAGTTTCTGGACAATATCGTTATTCGTCATCTATCTTGCGCGAGAGACCCCGTCCTTCCGGTCGGGGAGGGATAGCGCGTC
>CAXYXY010000033.1:0-53081 GCA_964293125.1 uncultured Thiothrix sp.
TCCTGTTCTCGATGAATTAGGAATCCCCTTCCTTTAGGGAGGGGAGGAAGTCAACGTATGATCTGGGTCAGGGGTTGCGGAATGATGCGGGGGATTTTACTCCATTTTTTGGCTTTTTTATCTTGAAAAAAGATATGCATATCCAAAAATAGAACTTTGTCCCACCGATGCAGGCCGGTATAAGAGGAGTAGTCTATGGGCAGTAACAACTGCCACCGAGTCTATCACCGGAGTAAAAATTTATGAAATTCAATAATATCCTCGAAACCATCGGCAACACGCCGCATGTACGCATCAACAAGCTGTTTCGCCCTGATCTGGAAGTCTGGATGAAAGTCGAGCGTTTCAATCCCGGTGGCAGCATCAAAGACCGGATCGGTCTGGCGATGATTGAAGACGCGGAAAAATCGGGATTGCTCAAACCGGATACGCTCATCATTGAACCGACTTCCGGGAATACCGGCATTGCACTGGCACAGGCGGCGGCGGTCAAAGGTTATCGGCTGATTCTGACCATGCCCGAGTCGATGTCCATCGAGCGACGGCGGTATATGGCTGCGTTGGGTGCGGAGCTGGTGTTGACCCCGAAGGAGAAAGGCATGGGGGGCGCGATTGAGCAGGCGGCGGAACTGCATGCGTCCACCCCGAACAGCTGGATGCCACAACAGTTTAATAATCCGGCTAATGTGCAAATTCACCGCGAAACCACTGCGCAGGAAATTCTGGCTGATTTTCCGGAAGGGCTGGATTACCTGATCACCGGCGTCGGCACGGGTGGGCATATCACGGGCTGTGCAGAAGTATTGAAAGTGCCTTTTCCTGCGCTGAAAGTGTTTGCAGTTGAATCAGACCAATCAGCCGTGATCGCCGGTAAGCCTAAGGGCTTGCACCGTCTGCAAGGTTTGGGTGCCGGTTTTATTCCGCAGATTCTGAACACGGAAATTCTGGATGGCTCGATTGAAGTGTCGGCGGAAGCCGCTTTTGAGATGACCCGGCGCAGCGCCCGGGAAGAAGGTATTTTTGTGGGTATTTCTTCCGGAGCCTCGCTGGCGGCGCTGAAACAAAAGGAAGCGGAGATCCCCGCTGGTAGCCGGGTGTTGATTTTCAGTTATGACACCGGGGAACGTTATTTGTCGATTGATGATCTGTTTGTCTGACATCAGGGTAATTGTGTATTCAAATAACAATTACCCTGATGGGGTGCTTAAAGGCTGTAACAGCGGATCACAGCCTTGAGCCTAGCTTAGCTTACTTAGCTTAGCTGGCAGGCAGTTCATCCTCTTCTGTCACCAGATGGTCTACTGCCCGGTCATGCTGGATGCGCTTGCGGTTGTCCAGCTGTGACAGGAGTGCACGTTTGGCATCACGAATGCATTTATACAGGTCAGCCCCTTCATTTTCAGCACGTATGTCCTGATGTTGGGGCAGACGGAGTTCCAGGCTGACTTTTTGCTGGGGGACACCGTTACTTTGATGCGGGTTAGTCACCTGAAAATGCACGACCAGCTTGGTGGCGTCCGGAGCCAAGGTAAAGATTTTTTTGGATTTTTCGGTAATGTCCTGCTCAATCGGCTCACTTCTGCCAAGATTGCCCCATTCGATCTGTATCATGCTCATTATTTAAAACTCCATGCATTATCTGAGATAAGGATGCGTCCCTATAGAACGCCTGCATAGAATAAGCCAGTTGAGGCGTTGCGCCAAGTTCACACAGTAGACGCTGCGTTTACCCAGTACCAATTTTTCACAATTCAGAAGAAACTGTCCGCAAAGGGCGCTTGTTGCCTAAGCTATCGATGGCGACATAAGTGAAGTCAGCGGCGGTCACCTGAAAACGACGCAGCTGTTTGTTTTCCCGCAGGATGGGGTTGACCCAAACTTCCAGGTGCAGGGTGATGGAAGTGGTGCCGGTATGTACCAGTTCGCCATAACAACACACCACATCCCCGACCTTGACTGGTTTGATGAAGGTCATGGCGTTGACTGCGATGGTCGCGACCCGCCCCGCCGCGAGTTCCTTGGCGAGAATACCCCCCGCAATGTCCATTTGTGCCATAATCCACCCACCGAAAATATCACCGTTGGGGTTGGTATCGGCGGGCATTGCCAGTGTGCGTAGTAAGAGTTCGCCACTGGGCACTTCTTTATCTGTTTTTGCAGTCATTTTCCGGGTTCAGTTCGTGTTGTTTAAAACGACAGTTTATGCCAATTACGGCAAGTTGTCAGGTGAGCTGCAGGGTGTTATAGATGTGTTCCGAGTGTACCTATGAATTCTACCTATACCTTCAGTCAGGCATTATTTCCACACCCTCAGCGTCCAGTAGCCACCCCGCTGGATTTGCATGCCAGTGCAACACTGGATACAGACAGTCTGTTGCTCTGTTACCGTTTGACCGGCGACCTCTCGGCACTCATCATTCCAGAGTTACAACAGCCGGAAGCCGTGGATGGCCTGTGGCAGCATACCTGCTTCGAGCTGTTTATCACGGGCGCTGACGAGATGGCCTATCGTGAGTTTAATTTTTCACCATCGCGTCAATGGGCAGCCTATGCTTTTAGCGATTACCGGCAGCGATGCCCGCATGGAAACCCGCTGGATCAGGCACCGCTGATTGTTACAAAGAGCCGCTGCGGAGGTGATGTGCACTGCCTGCAACTGGAGGCACGGCTGGCACGCAGCTGCTTACCACCGAAGGCAGCGGGGCAACCCTGGCAACTGGGATTGACTGCCGTGCTGGAAATGCGTATGAGTGATCATGATCGTCCGACACTGTCCTACTGGGCACTCGCCCATCCGTCCGCACAGCCCGACTTTCATCACCGGGCGGGTTGGGTGGGTTGGGC
Source organism: uncultured Thiothrix sp. (assembly GCA_964293125.1). GTDB lineage: Bacteria > Pseudomonadota > Gammaproteobacteria > Thiotrichales > Thiotrichaceae > Thiolinea. Next base: position 2,845 of record CAXYXY010000033.1, read on the forward strand.
GGATTGGCCGGGTGATTAGGTGCCCATCAGTATTCTGAGTAATGGCACTATACAGCTGAAAAAACCAGCGGCACAATGGCGACCTGATCACAGAAATTCTATCAAGGCATAAAGGGCATCGTATGCAAACTATACAATTCGGGCTGGATCGCTTGCTGGCCGACGCGGCTTTGCGGGCGCCACTCCAGGGTAAGCGGGTCGCTTTGCTGGCACACCCGGCCTCGGTTACCCCGGAGCTGACCCATGCGATTGACGCACTTGCAGCCTTGCCGGACATCCAGTTGACAGCTGCTTTCGGCCCCCAGCATGGCTTGCGCGGCGACAAACAGGACAACATGATGGAGTCCCCGGATTTCGTCGATCCGCAGCTGGGGATCCCGGTCTTTAGCCTGTATGGCGCAGTGCGCTGCCCGACTCCGGCCATGCTGGATACTTTTGATGTGCTGTTGGTAGATTTACAGGATCTCGGCTGTCGTATTTACACCTTCATTACCACCTTGCGCTATGTGCTGGAGGCGGCGGCTAAACACGGCAAAGCGGTATGGATTCTGGATCGGCCTAATCCCGCCGGTCGCCCGGTGGAAGGTTTAACACTGCGTCCGGGCTGGGAAAGCTTTGTCGGTGCCGGGGCGATGCCAATACGCCACGGTATGACGATGGGGGAAATGGCCTGCTGGTTTATAGCCGAACTTAAACTGGACGTGGATTATCAGGTTATCCGCATGCAAGGCTGGCAGCCGGATGCTGCACCCGGTTACGGTTGGCCGTTGGGTGAGCGTAGCTGGGTCAATCCCAGTCCGAATGCGCCTAACCTGTCGATGGCACGCTGTTATGCCGGGACGGTCATGCTGGAAGGGACGACCCTGTCGGAAGGGCGCGGTACGACGCGTCCGCTGGAACTGTTGGGTGCGCCGGATATCGATGCGCAGGCGCTGATTCAACGCATGCAGACGCTGGCACCTGCATGGCTGCAAGGTTGCCGTTTGCGTGCCTGCTGGTTTGAGCCGACGTTCCACAAGCATGTCGGCCAATTATGTGCCGGGGTGCAAATTCATGTCGAAGATGGTAGTTATGCGCATGCGGCGTTTCGCCCTTGGCGTTTACAGGCGCTGGCGTTCAAGGCATTACACCAGCTGCAACCGGATTACCCCTTATGGCGTGATTTCCCGTATGAATACGAACTGGGTAAACTACCGATTGACGTGATTAATGGTTCGCCATTATTGCGCGAGTGGGTGGATGATGCGGCGGCTGAACCGGGGGATCTGGATGTGCTGGCCTTGGCCGATGAAACTGACTGGGAAGCGGTCAGGGCAGGGCACCTACTTTACTGATGAGTGCTGACGAGGCAAACGAGGCAAATTTTAATACCATGCATAACCAGGATATGGACATTCTCACCCGCGCCCGTGACTGGCTGCTTGATGGGCACGCGGTATTGCTAACGACGGTGGTGAATACTTGGGGGTCTTCACCCCGGCCACCGGGGTCGTTGATGGCTTTGCGGGCGGACGGTCACGTACTCGGCTCGGTATCGGGTGGCTGCATTGAAGATGATTTGATTCAGCGCCTGCAAACTGCCGGGATGCCCGTCCGCCCACAGGTCATCAGTTACGGCGTGGGTGCGGAAGAAGCGCGTCGCTTTGGTTTGCCTTGTGGCGGGACAGTCCGGTTAGTGCAAGAGCCACTCTCCCAGCGAGATGCACTCGATTCTTTGTTGGAACGGCTGGCCGGTGGTGAGTTGGTGGCGCGTACTCTGGATTTGAGTAGCGGTGCCGCCCGCTTGCAGACGGCCAGTGTCGGACAGGTTCTTACTTGTGACGCGACGCAATTCACTGCTGTATTTGGTCCGCGCTACCGTTTACTGATCATCGGTGCCGGGCAGCTGTCTGCACTCTTGGCGCAGATTGCTTTGAGCCTGGATTTTGCCGTGACGGTGTGTGATCCGCGCAGCGAGTACCATGATGAATGGACGGTCGCGAATACCCAGCTGGTGCGTACCATGCCGGATGATACTGTGCTGGCGATGCAGCCGGATACACGCACGGCAGTGGTCGCTTTGACGCATGACCCGAAGCTGGATGATCTGGCGCTGATGGAAGCACTCGCTTCCCCGGCATTTTATGTGGCGGCGCTGGGTTCACGCTTGAATAATGACCGGCGGCGCGAACGCCTGCGTGAGTTTGAGCTGAGCGCTACCCAGATTGCTGCTATGCATGGCCCCGCCGGTCTGGAGATTGGTAGCCGGACGCCGGCAGAAATTGCGGTGTCGATTGCCGCGCAGCTGGTGGCGGTGAAAAATGGTGTGGCGGTGCGCGACCGTGTCTGACCCGCAAACGGACGGCAGTCTCGGAATGGTCGGAATTTTGTTAGCAGCCGGGCAGGGGACGCGCTTTGGTGGGGATAAATGCCAGGCTTTACTCGCGGACGGCACGGCGCTGGGGGTACGCGCCGCACAGAATCTGGCCGGGGCGGTTGATCATCTGCTGTGTGTAGTACGCCCGGATGATCAGGCACTCACTGCATTATTTCAGGCACAGGGTTTCAGAACCGTGACGTGTGCGGATGCCGCACGGGGCATGAGTGCCAGCCTGCAAGCAGGAATTCGGGCGGCTGATACCGCTGATGCCTGGGTGATTGCGCTGGCGGATATGCCTTTGATCAAGCCTGCCACCTGCCAGCAACTGGTAGCGGCTTTGCGTTTGGAAGGCGGGATTGTCCAGCCAGTGTTTGCCAGTCAACGCGGGCATCCGGTCGGGTTTGCTGCAAAATACCGTGCCGAATTGCTGGCACTCACGGGTGATCAGGGGGCACGGGCTTTGTTAAACCGCTATGCCGGGCAGGTACAGTACCTGCCGGTAGAGGATGCCGGTGTGTTACAAGACATTGACCGCCCGGAAGATTTGCAGCTTGTCTACACCGCCGTGGCCAGCGAGTAGCACGGCGGTCATGTTGGTAGGCAATGCTAGGGCTTGAACAGGTTTATACCAGTTCGCCGCGTGCCGGGTAGTCGACCTTTAATGCAAAGTCGATAGCGCCCAGAATCTCACGGAAGTGGGGGCGGGCAAACGGCATGGTGCTGATGTTTGCCCAATACAAGGTGTGGTCGGGCTTGATCAGGAATACGCCGGGTTCGCTGAATTCAGCCGGTTCTTCAATGCCGATCGAGGTTTTACCCCTGCTAGCAGAGCGGTGCAAACCCCAAGCCTGCGCAGTAGCGACCGGCAGGTCATAGCCAATGGTCAGATCAGGTAGACCCCATTCCTCTTGCGCCGTCTGAGCGCGTTCACGGGTATCACTGCTGGCAACAAAGACATTGACGCCACGGGCATCAAATTCACCGATCAGTTTCTGCAATTCAGTCATGTAAGTTTTGCAAACAGGACAGTGCAGGCCGCGATAAAAAACGACCAGAGTAAAATGCTCAGGCGTTTGCTCTTGCAAAGACCATTCGCCCTGCAAGGTGTTGAGTGTCAGTGCCGGTACATTCTGGCGAGGTTTGAGTGCTATCATCTATCGGTGTTTCCTTTGGTAATTTTGTCAGTGGGGCAAGTGGTCTTGCTTAATTGGCGGGTACGGTGTCGATCGTCTCTGCGGGTGTTGTTTCATTGTCAGGGGCTGCTGCTTCCACGGCGGTTTCACCGGTCGTTTTGTCGCCTTCAGCGGACTGCCCCGGCTGCGGGTCAGCGGGGAACAGCCCACTTTCGTCAGTAGGGACTAACAGATTGAGAAACTCAGCGACACTCATGCTCTGCCCGTTCAAGACCAGCTGTTTACCGGCCAGTTCCAGCTGTACCCGGTAGGTGTCACCGTCTTTGGCAACCGCCGGGTGTTCCAGAAACAGGGCGGCCAGCGGGTAGAGGTTTTTGTCAAACGTGAAATCCAGTTTGCCACGCAAGAGCTGCAGCAGTTGCTCTGGGGGCAGGTTTTGCAAGGTAGCGGCATCCAGGGAGGTAACGCCCTCAATCTTGCCACTATAGGTCAGGTCGATATCCAGTGCGGTTTTGCCTAATTCATTCTCAGCCGCGAGATGGCTTTTTACGGCAGTTTTGTCTGCCTGAAGCAGATCACTGAACAGCAGATTCAGCAATACCTTACCCTGCTCGCCGGTTTGTGTGCTTAAAGTAGCCAGCCGGTCAAGGTCAGCCTGTTCAGCAGCAGAAGGTGCGCTGGCCGGTGCAGGTTGCTGTTCACTACTTTGGCTATAGGCCGCCAGCAGGCGGGTTTGAATCTGGCGGGTTTCTGCAGACAGCTTCTGGATGTCTTCCAGGATGATCTGGGTTTTTTGCAGCGCGGCCAATGGCAACCCGCTGACGTGGCTATTCCATTGCAACTGCGAGACAGGCATGAGGGGTGTTTCAAGGTCAGTCGCACTGAGCTGATAATCACCCTGCAGGTTACCGTCTTTTATCTGTGTACCACTCTTGATCTGCATCCCCAGCGAGACCGGTTCTGGCAAATTCGGGGCGGTGATACTGATCTGCGGTAGCTGGAGCGTGCTGTCCTGCTGTTGCAGTTGGCCAAAAGCATCCACCGCCGTGGTGGCCGTCATGTCGATTTTGGGTATGTCCAGACGACCTGCATCCGGTGTGCCCTGTGCAATATCCAGTGCCAGCGCTCCGGTTTGCAGGGTCATGTTGCCGGTGACGAAAGCCTGATCAGTGTTTAGCAGCTGTTGCGCTGTGCCGCTGATGTCCATGCCATTGAGTTCGAGGACAAACTGATTGACGGTATCCTGATAATTCAGCGGGTTCATCCGTAACTGGTAATGGGCGATATTATCAAAACCCAGTGTCAGCAAGCCCTGAAGCGGCGGTTCACCACTAAAGCTGGTCGTCAGTTTTTCTTGCAGCTCGGGTGAGAGCTGGCGGGTGTCCAAGGCAGGGCGAGCTGTTAGTAGCGCAAAAGCCGATTGGCCTGCAGGCATGCCCGGTCGCCAGATAATCGGGCCATGCGTCAGGTGCACCAGCAGGTCGGGGTAGTGGGCTTGTGGATCATCTGACTTCAGACTGATACGGGCATCCGCATCCAGAAAGTGCTGGTCATAGCTGTTTAATACCAGCTGTGGCGGTGCTGCCAGCTCCAGCGGCTCCAGTAAACTGGCCAATCGCTGGTTGGTTTGCTCAATAGCCTGCCGGAATTGTGTTTCTGCCCGGGAGGCGCTGTAGAACGTCAGCCCTGCCGAGATCGCTATCAGCACTACGACTAGCAATAGTATTTTTTTCATGCATTTACCTGAAATTCTGAAATAAGGAGTGTTTGCTTGTTCGGGCATGGAATCTACCATAACAGGCAGGTCATGCTCCAGTTCTGTAGTCTATTCAGCGTAATAGCGGTTGGTCGTTAACGCTCACCTTGCTTTCCAGCGCGAGCAAATACTGTTTTTTGTCCAGCCCACCGGCATACCCGGTCAGGTGGCCAGATTTGCCGACGACCCGATGGCAGGGCACGATAATACTGAGCGGATTCAGGCCATTGGTGCGGCCAATGGCGCGGACTGCGTTCGGTTTGCCGACGACCTGCGCCTGTTGGGAATAACTGCGGGTTTCACCGTAGGGAATGGTCAAGAGCGCCCGCCAGGTCTCCTCCTGAAACGGGGTGCCCGCCAAGTGCAAAGGCAAATCAAAGCTGCGGCGTTCACCGGCGAAATATTCATCCAGCTGCCGGGCAGTACGTTCGATCAGTGGGTGCGGCTGTTCAAGCAGTTCACCATAGCGGGTGCGGGTCTCGGCATGTTCCCTGTCGAACAGAACGGCCTGTAGTGCAGCGTCATCGACGATGATATGCAATAAGCCCAAAGGGGAAGCGTGGGTCTGATAGTAACAAGGCATCACGGTCACTCAGCGGGACAGGTAGACAGACTTAGGGCGAACAGCCGGTTTTCTCGGGCGCGGTGGCGGCGTAGCCGGTACTGGTCGGGTGGTGGGAGGGGGTGGTTCGATGGACTCGGTCGGCTTAATCGGCTCAGTGGCTTCGGCACCGAACAGGCCACGCTCGAAAGACTGTGCTTCCCCGGCGGTCGGCGGAACGAGATAGCGATTGCGTGCAGTATTGAGGTTCATGGTGCCCGCTCCAAAACGGTTGTCCCAGTCGTTGTTCCAGTATATGCCTAATGCACGCGGGCGACAAACGCACTGACGGGCCGCCCGTCATCCAGCTGTTCAAGTTCATCCAGCAGAATGTCGGCGTCCTTGAAGATAGTCGCCAGTTCGCCGGGTGCCAGCAGGAAATTCGGATTGCGCGGGCGACCCATCGCCGTCTGCTCACTGCCTTGCATGAAAGTTTGGTAGAGGATAATGCCGTTCGGTTTCAGGATACGTTTGATGTATGGAAACAGCGGGCGATGCAGGTAACGCAAGACTGTAATCAGGTCAAAATAGTCGTCCGTAAATCCGGCAAACGGATCGCTGCCGGTTTCCAGATCAGCTTGCAGAGTGGTGACTGTCAGCGGGTGAAGAGGGGCGAGGGTGGCCACCCGCTGCAAGGAATCCAGCGACTGATCCATCCCTGTCATCTGCCAGCCGTTTGCCGAAAGATAAACCAGATCGCGCCCGGCTCCACAGGCAATATCCAGACCCTTGCCGGGGATAATGCCGTGCTTTGGCATCAGTTCGGTCACAAACCGCTGGATCAAGGGGGCAGCCTGCCAGAGCTGTGCCGATTGTGCACCGGTTTCCCATTCGCCACTGGCCTGTAAACGCGCTGGTAGCGCCGGTGTCCATTCAATTTTTTCAGCCACGGTATGTCCTCGCTCCAACAGGTAATGTTCGGCCATTTGCAGGTCTGCCGGTGTACCGCACAGGATCAGGGGCTGCTGGCGTTTGGGTAATTCGTGCATGCGGGCAAATAATTCCGTCGCAGGCAGCGAACAGGCACGACGGAGATGCCCCAGCAGGTAAGCAGCTTGCGGGCGGCAGTCGATGATTGCCGGTATCTCTACCCCGGTTTCTGTGTTACTCGGCACGGGTTTTTTCCGTTGTTTCTGCTTGTGCAGCGGGTTCAGCACCCGGTGGTGGGGCAGCGCTCGGGCGCAGGATATAAAATCGGGTAGGCTGTTTCATGTGCCCCGCCCAGGTTTCTGCCTGCTGCCCTGTGCCAAAAAAGAAATCACCCCGCAGATCACCCTTGATCGCGCCACCCGTATCTTGGGCAAACAGTAAACGCTGCAAGGGGTGCTCCTTTTCTTCCGGGTAAGTGGAATCGATCCACATCAGGGAACCGAGTGTGACCACTTTCCGGTCAATCGCAAGACTGCGCCCGGCCACCAGCGGCACCCCCAGCGAACCGGTCGGGCCGCTAGCTACATCCTCGCGCAAGGCAAAAAAGACATAACTGGGATTTTCATTGAGCAGTACTTCAGCGCGAGCCGGATAGTCCCGCAGCCACTGTTTGATGGTGAACATATTAATGCCCCCCTGTGGCACCTCGCCCCATTCATACAGACGCTTGCCAATCGCGACATAGGGCTGGCCATTCTGGTTGGCATACCCCACGCCGATGGTGCTGCCATCCGGCAATTGCACTCGCCCGGAACCCTGAATTTGCAGGAAAAAAGCATCCTCACGGTTATCGACCCACAAGATTTCCTGCCCGGCCAAAGGTTGTTGCGGGCCATCGATTTCAGCACGGGTGTAGTAAGGGATGACCTTGTTGCCTTCGACCAACCGCCCACGAATCCGTTTATCCTTCAGATCAGGGTATTGTTCACCAAGATCAATGGTTAACATATCCTTGGGCGTGCCGTACAGCGGGTATTTGAAGCGTTCGTCACGGGTGTAACTGCCCATCAACAGCGGCTCATAATACCCTGTCAACAAACCTTGCTCTTTGCGCTCAGCGCCAAACAACTGGTAAGGCGTGAACTGGCTTTCGAAGAAGGTACGCGCCGTGGCGGCATCAGGTGTTGGCATTTGGCTAGCCGCATCACAAATAGCCTGCCAGCCCGGCTGCCCGGTGGTTGCCTTGGTTTTGCAGTTATTCAGCAAGGCAGGCCAAGCCTCTTGGAGTTGATCATTCGCCCAGCCGGGCAACTGCTGGAAAGTAATCGCCGCACCTAAACCGGGGGGGACAGGTGGGGCAGGCTCGGTGGTATCAGGTACTTTTTGTTCTTCACAGGCAACTAGCCCCAGAGACAACAGGCCTGTCAGGACAAAATGGGAAAACCGGCGAATGGCAGGCATGAAAAATCCTTTTTATTGATGGCGTAAGGCGGGTGTGCCTGAGAAAACAGTATCCTAGCACATCCTGTTTCAGGGTTGGCAGCACCTCCCTATCAAACCGCCACCACCGCCTTGATATGCGGATGATACTGGTAATGTTCCAGCTCAAAATCAGTAAACTTGAACTCAAACAGTGAATGGACTGCCGGGTTGAGTTTCATGACAGGGAGTGGGTGCGGTGTGCGCGCCAGTTGCAAATCGGCCTGCTCCAGATGATTCAGGTACAGGTGGGCATCACCTAAAGTATGCACAAAATCACCGGCTTGCAGCCCGGTCACTTGTGCCAGCATCAGGGTGAGCAGGGCGTATGAGGCAATATTAAACGGTACGCCCAGGAAAATATCCGCACTGCGTTGATATAATTGGCAGGACAGTTTGCCATCCGCTACATAAAACTGGAAAAAAGCATGGCAAGGAGGCAGTGCCATATTATTGACTTCTGCCACATTCCAGGCGCTGACAATAATGCGCCGCGAATCCGGTGTATGTTTGATTTGCTCAATGATCTGGCTGATCTGGTCGATATGCCCGCCGTCCGGGGTTGGCCAGGCACGCCATTGCGAGCCATACACCGGGCCGAGTTCGCCATTTTCATCTGCCCAGTCATCCCAGATGCTTACCCCGTTGTCCTGCAGATAGCGGATATTGGTATCACCTTGCAGAAACCAGAGCAGTTCATGAATGATGGAGCGCAAGTGCAGGCGTTTGGTGGTGACCAGCGGAAAACCGGCTCCAAGATCAAAGCGCATCTGGTGGCCGAACACGGACAGAGTACCTGTGCCGGTGCGGTCTTCTTTTTTGATGCCGTGCGTGCGTACATGACGCATCAGATCAAGATACTGCTGCATGTGTTAGAGTCCCCTGTTGGTCTTGTCAGCAGGTGACTTTAAACGATTTTAGTCTTTTGTCGAGTGACTGAGCGTGACATGGGGTTTTAACGGCTTGACGAAAACGGTGCGGACATAAGCCAGCGGGATGTCTTCCGGGTTGGTGGCCGGGATGCTATGGCCTTCACTGTAAAAAGAAAAGGTATGTTTATAGACCAGTGCAGGCAGTTGCTGTCGTGGCAAATTATATTCAGAAGGTTTCATGGTTGCGTCATTTGAGTTGTTAATAGATTTGTGCAGTAAACAGACGTTCCAGACGTTGCTTCCAGTTGCTCATGCGCTCTTCGCGACTGGCGGGGGCGATAGTGCGTGGAGCCGTGAGTGGAAAGCCGGTTTTGCTGCTGCTTAGAATACGATGACTTCTGTTTCTGTGAGCCAGCAGATGATTCTGTAACAGGACAGAGGTTTGCTGGGGCAGGGGATGGCCTGGGTTCATAGCTGATTCCTTGTTGTTTTAATCGGTACACAGCTATTTTAAGCCCCTTTTGTGCAGAAACTTTGCAAAGTCGATGGAAGGTTTACGAATTACGAAGAAAGTAATTAGCGGTTAATTGGAGCCGGATAAATGGTCTGCCTTGAATTCCAGTGGTCGGGTCGTAGCAGCCACCTTGTCGAGTACGCCATTCACAAATTTGTGCGCCTGATCAGCACCGAATTTTTTGGTCAGATTAACCGCCTCATTCACCACCACTTTATAAGGTGTTTCCGGATTATTCAGCAATTCAATCGTCGCAATGCGCATCACGGCGTGCTCAATAAAATCAACCTGCGCCAGTTTGCGGTCGAGGTGGGGGCTGATCAGTGTTTCCATTTGCTCAGTGCCATCAATCGCACCGCGTAGCAAGTGGTGGAAAAAGGCAGCATCACATTTGCGAAAATCAGTGGCCAGTTCGGTATCCTGCTGGAAATTCAGATAGATTTCCTGAAAGGTATTACCGGTAATCAGCCACTGATAGGTGCCAATCATCGCCAGCCGCCGGGCTACACGGCGACGGGCAATATTTTGCTGAAATTCATTGGGAGCTTTGCGCGTAGCCATATTAATTCCGCAACTTGTTCAGGAGTGAAACCATTTCAATCGCCACCAGTGCCGATTCGGCCCCTTTGTTGCCGGCTTTGGTGCCGGAACGTTCAATGGCCTGCTCAATGGTATCGGTCGTCAAAACACCGAAAATCACCGGAATATCATGATTCAAGCCGACGGATGCCAGCCCTTTGGCCGCTTCGCCCGAGACATATTCAAAATGAGCCGTGCTGCCACGAATGACTGCGCCCAAGGCAATAATGGCATCATAGTCACCATTCACCGCCATCGATTGGGCAACGATGGGTAATTCATAAGCGCCTGGGGCGCGCACGATTTCTATGTCTTCATCCTCAACACCGTGGCGTCGCAAGGTGTCAAGCGCACCGGCCAGCAGGCTTTCTACAATAAAGCCGTTGAAACGTGCGACTACAATACCGTAACGCGCTTTTTGGGCGGTGAAATCACCTTCAATAACTTTGATACCGTTCATCATCAACTTTTGTCCTAGTCCGTCCTAATCCTGTATGTAATCCACGACTTCCAGCCCAAACCCGGCAATACCGAGGAAGCGTTTTGGCGCGCTCATGACCCGCATGCGTTGTACCCCGACATCGGCCAGAATTTGTGCGCCGATACCGTATGTTTTTAACTCAGAAGGTGAAGAGGGCTTATTGTCCGGTACGGCGGCGGGCTGCGATTCAAACGCTTTCAGCTGCTTCAATACATCCTGACCGTTGTTGGTGGGTGAGCGCAACACGACGATCACACCCGTACCTTCCTCAGTAATCCGCTGCATGGCATCGCGCAAAGGCCAGCCACAACCCGGTTCTTTCAGCGCCAGCAAGTCACATAATTCGTTTTCCAGGTGCACCCGCACCATCACCGCATTTTCTGGTTTAATGTCACCCTTGACCAGCGCAAGATGAATATCGTGCCGGGCGTTTTCTTGATAGGCGTACAGCTCAAAGCTGCCAAATTCGGTTTCCACCTTACGCTGAAAAACCCGGGCAATGGTTTTTTCATTCTCCAGCCGGTAACGGATCAGGTTTTCAATCGTGCCTATTTTCAGCTGGTGTTGCTGGGCAAATTTTTCCAGATCAGCCCGCCGTGCCATGGTGCCGTCTTCATTAAGGATTTCGACAATCACCGCCGCCGGTTCCGAGCCAGCCAGACGCGCCAGATCGCAGCCTGCTTCTGTGTGACCCGCCCGCGTCAATACCCCACCCGGTTGCGCCATCAGCGGGAAAATATGCCCCGGCTGGATAATGTCCGCCGCACTGGCAGCAGGGCTGACCGCAGTACGCACGGTATGCGCCCGGTCATAAGCAGAAATACCGGTAGTGACCCCTTCAGCGGCTTCAATGGATACCGTGAAATTGGTGGTGTGATCCTGATCGGTCGTCGACACCATCAAGGGCAGTTTAAGCTGTTTGCAGCGCTCACGGGTCAACGTCAGACAGACCAGACCCCGACCTTCCTTGACCATGAAGTTAATGTCTTCAGGCCGGGTCATCGAGGCAATCATCAACAGGTCACCTTCGTTTTCACGGTCTTCGTCATCGACCACAATGACCATTTTTCCCGCTGCCAAATCCTGAATGATTTCTTCGGTTGTATTGAATACCATGGGGGTTTCCACGTGTGCTCTATCCGGGGATGCTTCAAAGGAGGCAATCATACGCAAATCAGCCCTGATTGCCTAACAGTCTGTGCGAGTATCTGCTATTTTTTCCAGTGGTTTCGGTAGCCAACGTACCAGTAACAGGTTGAGGAGGATCGTTGTCACCAGCAGAAACAGAATAATCCGCAGAAAAAACGCCTTGGGCATCAAATACCACGAAACATCTTGCGGCGTCGTGCGCCAGAGTTCGTTACTGAATACCAGTGGATGGAAGACCTCCATCCAGAAAAAATTGAAAAATGGTGTGATCAGCAGCATGGCAAACAGGATGCCCGCCGTGATATTCAAACTCAACAGGGCATAGCGTCGATAACGTCTTGCGCCTTGTCTGGGCGTGCGCCGACAGCACCACAGATCGAGTGCAAACAGCAGCGTCACCAAGGCAAACAGGGTAAACACCCCGTCATAAATACCACGCACTTCGGCCAGGTGGCGTTGTTCTTTGCTTGACCAGGGGGTAGCCAAGGCCTGCTGGTGGCGGAAAAACCCGGTAATGTCGCTGATGGCTCGCTCAGGGTCGTCAATTTTTGCACATCGCTCATTCCAGTGGCAGTTCAGCTGGTAACTGGCGGGTGTATAAATCACCAGCGCCAGCGGCAGGCAGAACAGCCAGAACAGCAGCAACAGTGAAAACAGACTATTTTTAGCGTATTGCGCTGGAAGGCTAGGTGTTTGGGTCACGAAACAATTTACTGCTTGTCAAAGGTCAGGGAAAAAGTGACAGGGACGGTCATTTTGATCGAGTCCAATCCCGCCAGTTCACGTAGCGTCTCTATGCCTGTCTCCAGGCCATAATCAGAAGCATCAATTAACAAGGGGCTGCTGGAAGTTACCCGCAGTTTGTTACCGTCAATCGACACATTCAGTTGCGTAGTAATTTCGGTTTTAACACCGTGCAGGTCAAGACGTGCATAGACGGTTTGAATACCACTTTTGATACTGTTCAGGTCAATATCGACCGTAGCGAGTGGGAATTCCTTGACCTGAAACAGCTGTTCACGCATCCGTTCGTCACGAATGGCAATATGGCTGTCAACACTGGCAAGGTCAATATCCAGTCTGGCACGCCCCGTATCTCCAACGGTGCCCGCCATTCGACCAAAATGATGTATTTCGGTGACAGTGCCTTTTTTGACAGAAGCAAAAAACAGGGCTGACTCCTTGGGGTTCAGCGTCCAGCTTGCAGAAGCAGAGCCGCTTATAAAAAGCAGGCCGGAAATCAGGGTGGCTGATATGAAATGGCGCATAAGTGTGTTCCTTTTTTGTTAGTCCATCATCCACTGGCAGTATATCACCCGTTTCTGTTGGCGGTCATGAAACCATCGAACCTTTGTGCTTGACCTCCAAGCGGCTGCATGATCAGGACAAACGGCGGGGTCTGCCGCTATTGATCCGGTGCGTATTTCGGTAAGATGGGAGGGCAAATAAAAGACAGCTCACTGTGTAAACCTTTTACAAATAGCCTGTCTAAAACAGAAACAGACCATTGCGAGGAATGAACATGCTGAACCTGAACCTTGAATTACCCAAAAAACTGGTACTGGCCACTGCCATCGTGCTGCCACTACTGTCCGTCAGTGTTGCCCAGGCGGATGATGTCACTGACTCGATGGACGAAGCCAGCAAAGCTTATGCGGACGGTGATATGGCGGCAACGCTGGAAAGCCTGAACTATGCCATTCAGCTCCTGCAACAAATGAAAGCGGAGGGCGTAAAAAGTCTGCTACCCGAGGTTCCCGATGGCTGGACGGCAGAAGAGGCTGAATCAACCGCAGTGGGTACGGCTATGTTTGGTGGCGGGATTACTGCCGAGCGCCGTTACACCAAAGGGGACAGCTCGGTTTCCATCCAGATTGTCACTGACTCACCGATGCTGCAGGGCATGATGATGCTGTTCACCAATCCGGCCTTTGCGGCGTCATCGGGTGGCAAAATGGAAAAAATTGGCAAACAAAAGATCATTTCTACCTATGATGCCGGCAAAAAAGGGGGTGATTACAAGATCATGGTCGCTAATCGTTATCTGGTGACAGTAACGGGTGAGCAGGTCAGCAAGGATGAAATGACTGCCTTTGTCGAAGCAATGGATTTCAGCAAGTTTGAATGATGGGCTGTGCGGTCTGCGCCTGCGCGCATCTGTGGTGAAAATGTGCTGAAAAAAGCCCGGTAAATTTTTACCGGGCAGTACCATTGCGGCAAACAATCTGTAAATGATACAAAAATAATCAAACTGTTCAAATATTAGCCGATAAGCGGTCGTTTTTTCTGCGCTGGATACGCTGGATAACCTAGTTCGTGGGAAATAGCCTGTGCAGTCGCCAGCAAAGTTTGTGTGACCTCCGCCTGTGTGTTGGCATGTTGCATCATTCTGTCGGGCCCCGACAGATTAATGGCACCGACTACCTGACCCGTGTGGTTGCGGATGGCGGTCGCCAGCGCTGTGGCATAATCCGACTGGTTGACCGCGACTCCCAGGCTGCGTTCTTCTTCCAGTCGCTGCCGCAATTCCGGCAGACTTTGTGGCGTCGGGCGCGGATAGCCATCCAGCTGTACGCCGTAATACAGCTGCCCCAGTTCCTCGTCATCCAACGCCGCCAGTAATACCCGCCCCAGTGCAGTCGCATGGCAGGGTAAACGGGTGCCCATCGGGACATTGACCGACATGCGTTGCGCCGCCAGTACCCGATAGATATAAACCGTTTCCCGCCCGTCGCGAATCGCCAGATGACAGGACATGGAGGTATCCTCACAGAGTTTTTTCAGGTAGAGGCTCGCGACATCGACCAGATCACGGCTCGATAAATAGGCAAAACCGCGTGACAACACCCCCGGCCCCAGTTCATAGGTATTACGCGCCAGCTTATGCAGATAACCCATCTCGGTCAGGGTTTGCACAATGCGGTAAATAGCGGCAGGCGTCACCCCCAGATGTTCGGCGAAATCTTGGGTACTCAATACCCGTCGGGTGTGATCGAACAGCTCCATAATCATCAGGCCGCGCGCCAGAGCAGGCACGGTATAGTCGTGCTCAGAGACTGTACTCATTTCTTGTTTCCTTTAAATGAGAAGATATTTGATTATATATGAAAAATATACAAAAAATAGATACGATTTTAGTAGAAAAATATTCATAAGCGAAATATTTTGTAATATAGTTAATAATATGACGAACTGACCACGAAGTGCCTGTAAAATTTTTTAAGGGAGCCGTCGATCAGTAGTAGCGTGCAAGTGGGTAGCGAGGTTATTGTTGCGGCTTTAACCTGTTTATTTAACCCAAATGCCAATGCGTTTGAAGTTCGGAGAACCAATGAAAACTGAAGCAACATCCCACCACTCTTTCATCTTGCGTGCCAGTTGTGATGCCACCAGCGGGATTGTGGCAGCAGCGACTGCACTGCTGTTTGAAAATGGCTGTTACATCAATGAGATGTCGCAGTTTGATGATCGTGATTCCGGGCGCTTTTTCATGCGTGCCCTGTGTGAAGTCCGCAGCGGCAACCGCACGCTGGATGACATCCGTACCCATTTCAAGTCCGTGGCTGAACAGTTCGGTATGGACTGGTCGATTCACAACACGGCCAAACCGGCGCGGGTTCTGATCATGGTTAGCAAGTTTGACCATTGTTTTGATGACCTGCTCTATCGTCACCGCAAAGGTGAATTACCGATGGAAATCACCGCCGTGGTCTCCAATCACCTTGACCTGCGCCCGATGGCGGAACGTGAAGGTTTGCGCTTTATTTATTTGCCGGTGAACAAAGACAACAAGCTGGAGCAGGAAAAAACCCTGTTGCAGGTAGTCGAAGAAACGCGCACTGACCTCGTCGTGCTGGCACGTTACATGCAAATCCTGTCGGATGACCTGTGCAGGGCCTTGCGGGGGCGGGCGATTAATATCCACCATTCCTTCCTGCCCGGTTTCAAGGGTGCCAAGCCTTATCATCAGGCTTATGAACGGGGTGTCAAACTGATTGGCGCGACCGCACATTATGTAACCGCCGATCTGGATGAAGGCCCAATTATCGAACAGGCCGTGCAAGTGGTGGATCATTCTTACCTGCCGGATGCCTTGGTGGCGGTCGGGCGTGATACCGAAACAGTCGCGCTGTCACGTGCTGTTAAATTGCACATTGAACAGCGCGTGTTTCTGGATGGTAACAAGACGGTCGTTTTCAAATAAGCGATTCAAATAAGTGAGTGAGTGAATCCCATGCCGTTTGCACTGCTGAAATATGGCCTGAAGAACGAGTTTCCGTTTGAGTCCAACCCGGATTTGCCAAAACCGGGTGACTTAAAAAAAGCTTACGATGTCGTCATTATCGGCGCAGGTGGGCATGGGGTGGCGACCGCTTATTATCTGGCGAAATACCACGGCATTACTCATGTCGCGGTATTGGAAAAAGGCTATCTGGGCGGTGGCAACACGGCTCGCAATACCGCTGTGATCCGTTCCAACTACCTGACGCCAGAAGGGGTGCGATTTTACAGTGCCTCGGTCAAACTGTTTGAGAAGCTCTCGAATGAGTTTGATTTCAACATCATGTATTCACAGCGCGGGCAACTGACGCTGGCGCATACGGATGCCAGCGTGCGTGCCTTCCGCCAGCGGGCTGAAGTCAACAAGCACTTTGGCGGGCGCACTGAACTGATTGACCCGCAGCAGATTCGTGAACTGGTGCCGACCCTGAACATGAACCCGGCGCATCTGCCGGTGTTGGCGGGTTTATGGCATAGGGACGGCGCGACAGCACGGCATGATGCGGTCGCCTGGGGTTATGCACGCGGTGCAACCCAACGCGGCGTCGAGTTGCATCAGCTGACCGAGGTCACGGGTATTCAAGTTGCACAGGGTAAAGTGACCGCTGTAGAAACCAACCGGGGTACGGTTCATTGCGGGTGTGTGATTCAGGCGGTATCCGGGCACAGCTCCATGCTCGCGGCCAAAGCCGGTTTCCGCATGCCGATTATTTCTTATCCCTTGCAGGCGATGGTGACGCAACCGGTCAAGCCTTTCCTTGATCCTTTGGTGAGCTCATCCGCCTTACATTGTTATGTGCAACAAACCAGTCGCGGTGAAATTGTGCTGGGTGGCGGGTCTGACCCCTATCCACTGTATAACACGCGCTCGACGATGGAGCTGAAAGAAAGCCTGTTGGCACACGCAGTCGAGATGTTCCCGTTCATGGCGAACCTGCGCTTGCTGCGCCAATGGGGTGGCACGACGGACATGACCGCCGATTACAGCCCGATCATGGGCTTAAGCCCGGTGGAAAATTATTACCTGGATGCGGGTTGGGGCACTTGGGGCTTTAAAGCTACGCCTATTTGTGGGCAGACCATGGCCGAACTGGTCGCGAGTGGCGGCAAAGTACCTGACCTGATCAAACCTTTTGCGATGGATCGCTTTGATGCCTTCCGCCAGGTGAATGAAATGGGTGCTACTGCTGCCAGCCATTAACGGCTAGTCACTAAATTGAGAGTGCAACACGCCTTATGAAAATCATGAACTGCCCACTCAATGGGCCACGCAATATCAGCGAATTTGTTTACGGTGGCGAAGTGAAGGACATGCCTGACCCGGCACAGTGCAGCGATCGTGAATGGGCTGAATACGTATTTTATGCCGATAACCCCATCGGTTTCGTCACTGAATGGTGGCTGCATGCCCCGTCCGGTTACTGGTTTATTGCCGAGCGCCATACGTATACCGATGAGATTCGACGCACTTATGATGCTGCTGAGCGCTTTAAACAACGGGTTGATTTTGTTCAAACTGAGGTAAGAGCATGAGTAGCACGCCGACACGTTTGCCCGCACCGATGGGGCTGTTGATTGACCGTGAGCAAGTGGTTTCTTTCCGCTTTGAGGGCACAACTTATCAGGGCTTGCAGGGGGATAGCATCGCCAGTGCGCTGGCTGCCAATCAGCGTTGGTTATTGTCACGCTCCTTCAAGTACCACCGCCCACGCGGCGTGTTGACGATGGCTGGGCAGGACGCCAATACGCTGGTACAACTCGGGGGTGAGCCGAATGTATTGGCGGATAAACAGGCGGTGCAGGCGGGTATGGAAGTGGCTGGCCAGAATTACAGGGGTTCACTCGATCATGACCGTGATGCCATTTTGGGGCGTTTCGGGCGCTTTATGCCGGTCGGCTTTTATTACCGCAGTTTTTTCAAGCCCTTCGGTGCCTGGCATCGCTGGGAAAAGCTGATCCGCAAAAAGGCAGGCCTGGGTGTCATTGATCTGGATTTCAAACCGGAATACTACGACAAGGCTTACCTGTTTTATGCTGTGGTCGTGATTGGCGCGGGGGCGGCGGGGATGACAGCAGCACTGACGGCGGCGGAGGGCGGCGCGGATGTGCTACTGGTGGATGAACAACCGCTGCTGGGTGGGGCACTCAGTTATAGCCGGTTTGATGTCGAAAACCAGCGCGGAGCCACCGTGCGTGCCGAACTCATTCGGCGTATCGAACAGCATACCCGTATTCGCGTGTTGACCGAGGCGACCTGCAATGGCTGGTTTACGGATAATTACCTGCCGGTGATTCAGGGCAAGCGTGTCTATAAAGTGCGTGCCAAAGAATGCATCGTGGCGGCTGGCTGCTTCGAGCAGCATGTGGTGTTCCGCAATAACGACTTGCCGGGCGTGATGCTGTGTAGTGCCGCCAGCCGTTTGTTACGCCATTACGCAGTCAAGCCGGGTAATGCGGCGGTGGTGCTGGCGGGGAATGATGACGCTTACCTGACCGCGCTGGATTTGCATGATCAGGGTGTGATTGTCAAGGCCGTGGTGGATATGCGGGTGCGGGCGGATTCGATGGCGTTGACCCAGGCTTTAAATGAACGCGGGATCAAGGTGCTGTTGAAGCATACGGTTTATGAAGCGCTGGCGACGGCGGGCAACCGGCATGTGCGCGGCGTCGAGGTGCGCCCGGTGACGGGGAAAGGCACGGTAGCGGACGGGCAGAGTGACCGTCAGGTGATTGATTGCGATCTGCTCTGTATGTCTGCCGGGTATATGCCTGCTTACCAGCTGCTGTGTCAGGCGGGTGGCCAACTGAGTTATGCCGATGAACGGGCACAGTTTCGCCTGAGCAACTTGCCGGAGCATTTGCAGGTAGCCGGTTCGGTGAATGGCAAGCATACGCTGGCGGCGGTACTGGCTGATGGTGAGCGTGCGGCGCAACTGGCTTTGCAGGGCTTGGGGCTGGTCGACAAGGTGGAACTGCCGGAAGTCGTGTGCAAAGCGCAGGTGAATTTCCCCTGGCCTATTTTCCCGCACCCACACGGTAAGGATTTTGTGGATTATGACGAGGATTTGCAAAGCCGTGACATCGTGAATGCCACCCAAATGGGCTACCGCGATGTGCAGCTGGTCAAGCGTTTCTCTACCGTCGGCATGGGGCCATCGCAAGGGCGGCATTCTGCCTTGCCAACCGCACGGCTGGTTGCAGCGGCTACCGGACGCACGGTGACTGAAACCGGGGTGACCACGGCTCGCCCACCGTATGCCCCGGAAAAGCTGGCGCACATGGCCGGGCGCATGTTTGACCCGTACCGGCGCACGCGCATGCATGCCCAGCATCTGGAGGCCGGCGCAAAAATGATGCCTGCCGGTGTCTGGCAGCGTCCGGCCTTTTATGGTCGGCCTGAACAGCGCGACGAGTGCATGCAGGCCGAGGCGCGCCATGTGCGCACCAAAGTCGGGCTGATTGATGTCAGTACTTTGGGTGGTTTGGAGATTCGTGGCCCGGATGCCGCTGAGCTGATCAGCCGGATGTATACCTTTGCTTTCCTCCAGCAGCCGGTCGGGCGTACCCGCTATGCGGTGATGACCAACGAGCAGGGTGTGCTGATTGATGACGGTGTTGCTTGCCGGATTGCCGAGGATCATTTTTATGTCACTGCCACCACCAGCGGGGTTGACCGGGTTTACCGCGAGATGATGCGCTGGAATGCCCAATGGCGGCTAACGGTGGATGTGGCACAGGTGACGGCAGCGTTTGCGGCGGTGAATCTGGCCGGGCCGGATGCGCGCAAGGTGCTGGCGAAACTGTGTGACGATGTGGATCTTTCGCCGCAAGCTTTCCCTTATCTGGCCTATCGCGCAGGCCATGTCAGTGGTATCCCTGCACGTTTATTGCGGGTCGGGTTTGTCGGTGAGCTGGGGTATGAGATTCATGTCCCGGCGCGTTATGGCGAGTTGCTGTGGGATATAATCATGGAGGCCGGGCATGAGTTTGAGATTCGCCCGTTTGGGGTTGAAACCCAGCGTTTGTTACGGCTGGAAAAAGGCCACATCATCATCAGCCAAGACACCGACGGAATGACGCATCCGGGTGAAGTCGGACTGGAATGGGCGGTCAATCGCAGCAAGCCATTTTTTGTCGGGCGGCGCTCGGTGGATATTCTGGCGGCACAGCCGCTGCTGCGTAAACTGGTCGGTTTCCGCCTGCCGAAAGACAGCCCGAAACCTTTGGAAGGGCATCTGGTGCTCAAGGACGGTGACATTCGCGGCACCGTCACCTCCTGTGAATACTCGGGCACGCTGGATGCGATTATCGGCATGGCGTATGTCGCACCGGAAGATTCAGCCTTGGGTCAGACCTTTATCATCCGTACCGCAGGGGCGGTAGAGGTTGCTGCAGAAGTCGTGGCACTGCCGTTTTATGACCCCGCCAACCAACGTCAGGAGCTGTGAGCATGCCTGCATTGCAATTGATTGATTTGACCGAAGCGTACCGCACCGGTTTTCGCGGGGTGAATGCGGCCAGTTTTCTGGCGGAGCAGGGCGTGGATGTGCCCGCCGCCCCGAATCAGGCGGTGACACTGGTGGATGGGCGACTGGTATTGCGTCTCAGTCAGCGTGAGTTCTGGATACTGGCACCGTCTGCGGAGCAGGATGAGCGGATTGATGCGCTGAATGAAAAAACCGTACCCGCTGCGTGTTATTCGCTGTTTTGTCGGGACAGCCATGCCTGGTTTGTGCTCAGTGGTGAGCGCCGTGCCGAGTGTATGGCGAAATTATGCGGGGTTGACCTGCGCAGTCGTGTGTTTCCACTGGGCAGTATCGCCCAGACCTCGGTGGCACGGTTGAACACTATTATTGTTCATCATCTGCTGGACAGCGTGGAGGGGTATTCGATCCTGTGCGATAGCGCATCTGCCGAGTATTTTGAAGCCGCTGTGCGCGATGCCATGGACGAGTTTAAGTAACCAGCAAACACAAGCACACATCAGTTCACACAAGTACAGACCACTTCAGGAGTTTTCCATTATGGCACTGCCAGCACATGTACCTTATGTCATTATCGGCGCGGGTATCCACGGTTTGAGTACTGCCTATCACCTTGCACTGGCGTTGAAGGCGCGGCACAAGGGCGATGGCCGGGATATTGTAATCCTCGATAAGTCCGGTATTTGTGCCGGTGCGACCGGGATTGCCTGTGGCGTCATCCGCAACAACTATTTTCAACCGGCCATGCGTGAGCTGATGGCGCACAGTGTCAAGGTTTGGGAAAGTGACCCGGAAGCTTATAGCTATCACCCGGTCGGCTACATGCAGATCAGCCCGGAAGTGATGCACGAAAACGTCGCCAGTATCTATCAACAGCAGCAGGAAATCGGTTATGCCTCCACGTTTATCGAAGGCGCGGCGGACTGCACCCAATATATGCGAGGTATTTTCCACGACTGGCGGGCGCAGGGCATTACTTCAGTACTGCACGAGAAGCCGGGCGGGTATGCGAACAATACCCGCGCCATGTATGGGCTGGCGAAGAAGGTGGAAGACGAGGGGGTGCGGATTATTACGGGTGTTACCGTGACCGGTTTTAAACGCGATGCGGCGGGGGCGGTGAGTGCCGTAGAGACAGACAAGGGCGCTATCGAAACGGGGTATGTCGTTGTGGGTGCCGGGCCGTGGGTGCGTTCGTTCTGGCGCATGCTGGATTTGCCGGACGTGATTGATGTGAAAAATTCGACAACTCAGCAGCTTGCGAAAGATGTACCGATGTGGGTTTACTGGTCGTTGCAGGAAGGCACGCTGGGCGTTGATCCTGCATTGCAAAAAACCAATGAGGGCAAAATGCCGCCGGTGATTCATGTGGACACGGATGCACCGCTTTATTCGGATGAAGATGGCTCGCTGATCACCGACCAGATGTGGGGCATTTATTACAAGCCGGATTATCACTTTAATGGTGTGCAGGGTGGGGCAGCGCCGTTTATCGTCGACAAACCGGCGGATGCGGTGCAGGTTGATCCGTATGGCCCGGCCTCGCCGGACTTTATTGTCGGCCCTGAGTTTGCGCATAGGTGGGTATCGGCGCTGGCGCATTGTCAGAAACGTTTCTCCGGTACGCTGGCGCAGTACAAAAAAGAGCCTTCGGGCGGGATTGGCTGCTTCACGCCCGACAGCTTCCCGGTGTTTGATGTCTTCGCCAGCAACTGCTTCATCATCGCCGATTCCAACCACGGTTATAAAATGCTGGGTGTGGGCAAGCTGGTGGCGGAGGAAATTGCGTCGAACAGCAAAATGTCGCTGCTGAATCCGTTCCGCTTTTCGCGCTTTGCAGAAGGCAAGTTGCATCCGGTGTCAAAAAGCCCGTTTCCGTGGAGCTGATTTTTTTAAAATACTTTAATCCAGTTCGACTCAGGGCGCGTATTAGCTACTGAACGTGAAAGTAACGTGAAAATGGCAGATAATCTGCCGGTATTCAGCGCCTGTTTCATTAAGATACAGCGTCACTTATTTCTTGTGATAAACTTTGTTAGATACCTTAACGGAGTACATACATGTCACAGGATCAAAGTGAGTTGTACGTTTTAGTGGAGAAAATACAGCAAGGTGAGCAGGACTCACTGGGTGTTTTCTATGACAAAACGGTGGGACGTGCTTTTGCTGTTGCGTTTCGGGTGACCTCCAGTCGTGAACTGGCAGAAGAGGTGGTGAATGATGTGTATCTGCAAGTGTGGCGAAATGCAGCGCGTTATTCACCCCAGCGAGCGACCCCGCTGGGGTGGTTACTGATGATGGCACGCAGCCGGGCGATTGATGCCCTGCGGCGCGAGGGTTCATCCGTGAATAACCAGGTGCCTTTGCCGGATAGCCTTGAGCTGGTCGACACTTTGGCGCCGGAACCACTGGAAAATACCTTGGATATTGAACAGAATCATGTGTTGGCAGAGGCTTTGCAACACCTGAACGGGGAACAGCGGCAATTGATTGCACTGGCTTTTTACCGTGGGATGAGCCATCAGGAAATTGCACAATACACCGGGGAACCCTTGGGTACCATTAAATCGACACTGCGCCGTGCACAGTCTATTTTACGCGCAGCTCTCAAAAAATCCGACTTGGTCGAACTAAAATATTATGAACAAGCCTAACTCACATTCTTCACAAGAACCTGTTTTCGAACTATTGGGGGATGACGAATTGCTGGATGATGACATCCTGCAGCAGCTTGCTGAAAACCAGCAGGCGATGGAACTGCCCGCCAACCTGCAGGCACGCATGCGTGGCAATATCATGCAGCAAGTGGCCGAGGAGGCTGCTGGAGTAGGGCCGGGTTTTACCACGGTGCGCGCGGGTGAAGGTGAATGGATGGAAGCACTGCCCGGCGGATTCATCAAAATTCTGCAACCTGCCGATGCCAATGGCGCACTCGCCTATCTGGCACGACTGGAGCCGGGCTTTGAAATGCCGGGTCACGTCCACGCGGTCGATGAAGAATGCATTATGCTCGAAGGTGAACTCTGGATGGGTGATTTACACCTGCGGGCAGGGGACTACCACTTCGCCGCCAAAGGCATGAATCACGGCAAACACCGCACCGATACCGGAGCACTGATTTATTTGAAGGGGGCGCTGCCTTTGTGAGATGGGATTTTTAAACCAAAATAAATGTATCTTGTGTCAGGCGTATAACTCCGTCCTGAGTGCTTAACTTTCGGTCGAAAGTCCAGAGTGCTGCGCCCATCTGCTGGCTTTCGGTTGCAATGATTGAATCTGCAAAACCGGCATTACTATTGCGAAAACGTGACAGTGCTATCATGAAGTGCTTTTCATGTTGCAGCTGGTAGGTGGGACTATCGAGCAGGTTCTGTAATGCGCTGATGATTTCCTCTTTTTCAAGGTAATAAGCGCTTTGTAACACCCAAACCAACTCGATCTGGACAATTTGTGGCACAAAGACCCTGCCTGCTGCTTTGATCAGCTTTCTTGCGAGCTGTGTTTGTTGTGGTGACTCTTCATCATCAGTCAATGCCCGCACCAGTATATTGGTATCTATTGCAATCACAGACTTGCTCCAGCGCGTTCGATTGCCGAATCCATCTGCTCCAGTGTCACTTTTTTTCTGACCTTGATCATACCAAAGGACTTTTCAGCTTTTTGTTCTTCGGTAATGGATTGTTTTTTTTGATGGATACACTTTATATATTGAATAAAATCAATTATTTGCTGTTGTGCATCTGGAGGTAGCATGTCAAAGTCTTGTTGTACGGTTGCTGGTATCATGATGTTTCTCCTGTCTGAGGCTGCGCATCCAGTATGGGTTTGCATCAATACGGGTAGTAAGTTTTGATCGGTAAGCACGTTTTGCATCTTGGCGACCCCACGGTGGGTGACAGTAGCAATTCCTACACCATATTCTGTATAAAAGGTAAATTCAACTTTTGTGATTTTGGCAGAGCTGCTATTTGGTATACGCTCAAACTCAGCTAGCAGATCACCAGAACCTCGGAGAGTGAAATGTCCTCGGAAAGAACGAGGATGATGCCAAGGTATTTATATTCAGGAAAACCACAACTGCATATCAAACGCCCGCTCAACAAACCAGATCCCGGCCAGTATAAGTGTCAGCACCGCACTGCCATACAAAATCGGCACCCGGTAGGTTTGAGTGTGGCGCAGCCAGTAAACCAGCGGGAACAGTAACAGGACGACCAACAGCTGCCCGACTTCCACCCCGAGATTAAAGCCCAGCAAGGCCTCGAACAGGGTGTTTTTATTCATGTCCAAATCCAGCAAGACGCTGGCAAAACCAAAACCGTGCAACAGGCCGAAACCAAACGCCAGTTTCCACTGATCGTGAGTAATGACCGGGTAAAGGATGTTCACCGCCACCACCATGATAGAGAAAGCGATAACGGCTTCTACCAGTCGTGAGGGTAAGTCGACCCACCCCAGCACCGAGAGTGACAGGGTGATCGAATGTGCCACGGTAAACGCAGTAATTACTTTTAGCAGGTTCATGAGAGCAGGACGAAACGAGTCTACCCCCTGCCAGTGGCGTTTTTGCAAAACCAGCACCGAGGGCAGAATCAACATGCCGATGAACAGCAGGTGATCAAAGCCGATCAGGATGTGATAAATGCCCTCATGGATATAATTCAGCAAAACCTGAAAACGGCTGGTCGTTGCGGCACTGAGTGTCACCCGTGGGGTGTCACGCGAGAAGATATAAGAAGCTGCCTGATGAGCAGTACGCTGATCAAGCAGAATACCCCGGTGAGAGGAATCAATGTCAAATAACAAACGGTAATCGAGTTGCAATTGGTCGCCCGTTGCCGCAGGGCAACCGGGTTCGATCAGCAACACCGCATAAGCACCGTCAGTATGCGTTTCGGTTTGCAGGCCGCTGAATACCGGCTGACACGCCTGTTGGCCTTGCTGCAAGCTCAAACGGCTGAGTGCATACGCGCCGATGGCGGTTTGTTGCTGGCGCAGTTCACCCCAGGTAATCTTGCCATCGCGATTGGTATCCAGCCCGATCGCCTGCTCCAGATCGCGCAGGGCAATATCCCAGCGGATACCGGTTTGGGTGGCGGTTTGATCCTGCAGGAACAGATAACTGTCGCTGGGTTTATGGGCGAAAGCTGCCGAGGGCAAGACCATTAGCACCATTAATACCATGAGCAGAATCAGCCACAGGCTGGCGCGAAGTCGGGTACAAATCCCGGCAGTGCGGGCAGTAATGTGCTTGTTCATGATGCTTTCCCGCTGGCCGCTGCCAGTAAAGTCTGCAGGCGTACATCTTGTTGGTGGCTTGCGTCTAGCCAGGTTTGTACACGTTCCAGCACGGCTGATTGTTGGCTGAGTTGCGCGGCGCGCAGCAGTAAATAGGTATCTTCAAATTCTTTTTGCACTGCCCAGTTGGCTTCAGCCAGTGCGAGTGCAGTGAGCGGGTCGCCGTCAAATTCCAGCAGGTACAAGGCCTCATCGCGGGCATGTGAACTACTGCCACGCAGGCGGGCGGCGGCATATCGTTCTTCCAGCAGCTGGCGATAATGGGCGGTTTCAGCCGCTTTCCCGGCATCCCGGCTGGCGAGAGCAAGGCGCAGCAACAAGGCATCATCCCCGGCTTTGTCCTTGAGTAACTCAAGGACTTCCAGTGGCCGCTGTTGCGCCAGTAGCCAGTCGCTATAGACGCGCAGCAGGTAATTATCCCGCCGTGCTTCCTGCAATCCGGCCTGAAAATGCTGCCCGGCTTCGGCCAGTTTACCCAATCGCCAGGCGTTCTCACCCAGTAATGTCAGTACCCACTGCCGCAATTCGATCTGTTCCTCACTGTGTCCCAATTGCGCTAACAGAGTGGCTTGCAGCTGATAGCCGCGCTCGGCGTTACCCGTCAAACTCATCACCTGACTAAAACACAAAGTCGCATACCAGGTTGACGCATGACGAGCCAACTGGGCACAGCTTTGTTTGGCTGCCGGGTAATCACCGCGTACCAGCTGGACAACGGCTAAAGTCAGCCAACCTTGAGTCAGATGGGGGGTTGTGGTTACCAGTTGTTGCAGATCGGTGAGCGCGGCTGGGTAGTCGTGGTTATGCTGGCGCAAAGTGGCACGCAGCAGCAAAATATCCGGCGGCGGCGCAGTAGCCGTCCACCAGTCTTGCAGTAAGGCTTCTGCATAACCGTAATAACGCGGGTCGGACTGTTCACGCCCGTGTTCAATATAGGCTCTTACCAGTGCGAGGCGAGTGGGCATGTTGTCAGGGCGGGTACGCCACTGCGCTTGCAGGCGCTCTAGCGCTTTGGAATCTTTAGAATCTTTTTGCAGGTAGGTGGGTAATACTTCCAGCACCTCTGCGTCATCGCCCGGTGTGCGCGGCGCCGCTTGGGCGGGTAGGGCAATGGCCATGGCAATAAATAAAAATAAATTGAAAAGCAGCAGGATGGAGCGCCAACTCCATCCTGCCAAGGGATAATGGGGAATTATCCGGTTCATTGGTTTTATTGTCCCTGTGTCCGATTAATAACGGTGGACAGCGTATCGTTCGCGTTCACTGCGACCGGCTCAGCATTGGCTGCACCGAACAGGCTGTTCACGTCCTGTTGCAAAGCATTCGGCATCAACAGTTCGTCCGCTTCTGCATTGGCCGTATTAGCGGCCAGACCCGTCAGCTGATTACCATTGTCCACCGTGCCGCCACCGTTATTGTCACTGCTGTTACAGGCACTGAGCAGGGTGATTAGACAAAAACCTGCAGTCCATTTGATTATTTGCGTCGCTATTTGCGTTGTCATCATCATTCCCCCTTAGTTAGGTGAACCGGCAATCGGTGTAGTCAGATAAGGGAAGCTCGCGTTGAACTGAGCCGCGTTCTGGAGCGCACCGTCGGTATAGGGCAAGTCACCGCTAGGTGCCTGCGCAGGTGTACACAAACCTAAACCCAAATGACACAAGGCACCCATCGCAACGCGAATTTCAACGTCAACCACATCATCACCGGGGCGACGACCGTTCGGGAAACCTGCTACATCACCGGCAGCCACACCCAGGTTGTTTTGTGCCGCTTTCGGGGTAGGTGCAATCTTGGTATTCAGGCGCACCATTTCACCGACCGAACCATTGGCATTCACCCCGGCCAGACCCGTCAGGAAAGCCGCGACCAGATCAGGCCGGTCTTTGACAGTCGGTGGGGTAACACCAAACAGTACATTCAGCAATACCGGCAGCGTGGGGCTGTACACATAGTCGATGAACTGGCCATCGTCTTTCGGTTCGCTGGCATTGAAACGGTTTTTGTCGGGCAGACCAATCACCACTTCGTTGACCAGCGGCATGCCAAGTCGTGATACCTGTGTCCAGGCACCGCCGCTCACTTTAGCCTCCAGGCCTTCTGGCGTAGGGTCAAGCACGCTCACTTGTGGCAGGCTGGCGGTCGTCCAGGCACCAATGATGCCACTCGTGTTGCCACCGGTCAGGCAGGCAATCGGGACTTCCAGCGCAAAGGTTGTGACATTCTTGTCGGCCAGATCATCTGACTCGCCATTGGTGAGCCCTAACGGGTTGGTATTCACCAGGTCGAACACCTCGCCCAGATTCACGGCAAACGAATCCTTGCGTTGGCCGACGAATACTTTGCCGAGTTTGGCATTAGCTGGGCAACCGGCCAGCTCGACGTCGTGAATGTACTTGTTCGCGTAGCCCTCATAAGTTTGTACGCTGAAGGTCTTGTTGCCGACATTGTCATACGGTTTGGTAAAGACTTTACCGCCGGTACGTTTGTTGACGGCGGCGGACTTCGTACCGCTGCGCCGGTCACCTTTGACCACGTTCAGGGTGAAACTTTCACGGAAATTGAGGGCACTGCTATCCGCGCTAGTCACGGCACCAATATTTTTCAGCGGCACCGGAATCTGCTTGCCATCAATCGGCAGGGCGATACCATCACCGTCATTGCCGAGGCTATTCTTGATCTGAAACTGGAAAGTCAGGTCTTCCTGCGCATCCCCGTCATTATCAATGTGAATCTCATACAAGGCATCTTGCGACAGGCTGAAATAGTTGGGGCCACCGTAGGGGTCTTGTAAGGGGTTGTAATTGGCGACCAGGGTGACAAAACCCGCCCGACCTGATTCATAACTGCGGAAGGCATAGAAATCGGTCGCATCTACTTTGGGGTTCTCTGTGATAAAGGGCGCTTCACGGTGGCTGGATGCTTGGGCGGTACCGGAGACTGCCAACGCCAGTGCGGCGAGAGTCAGCTTTGTGCATGTTGTCATGGTTATCCTCCAGGATGTAAGGGGTTGTTCGTTAACAGGCTCAATCGAACCTTTCACAAACCATTACGCAGAGGAGTACGCAACTGGATTAGATTTTTTAGTAAATTTATCGCCAGATTTCTGGGTGGCAGACAGCAAAACAGCCCGCTTATCAGGGCTGTCGGGCTGTTTTGGGGCTATTTGAGAGCGGTTTTGTGCTGGTTGTTTACTGCGTGCGTGGATGAAACTGCATCCACAGCTTCAGGTAATTCAACACACCCTGACTGTCGATACTGTTCTTGGCATCGCGCATGGCCAGTCCCGCCAGCTTGTAGGCGTCGTTTCCGTCTGAATTGACGGCATAAACATCGGCACCTGCTTTCAACAAGTGCATCAGGGCGAGCTGATGGCCGAAGCGGGCAGCATGGTGGAGCGGTGTCCAGTTTTTGACGGTGAGTATGTCAGCAGGGACACCCGCCTGCAGCAAGGCAGCGACCGCACCGGTTTGCCCGGTCGAAGCAGCCGCATGTAAGGGCGTTTCCCCGACACCGTTGCGGTAGTTGGCGTAACTTTCTACTTTCGCCAAGACATTGATCCAGGCCATATCCCCGGCGAGAGCCGCTTCAAAGGTCTTCTTGCCATACCGCCCTGATGGGTCAGTACCGCCTGCGCGTATCAGCTGGTTGGCAATGTCGAGGTTACCGCTGCCAATCGCGATGGTCAAAGGTGTAGTGCCACTGACCGAGTAATTGACATCCGCTTTGAGCCGCAATAGCTGGTCAACATCGGCTGTGTTGCCTTTCTCCACGGCTTTATAAAGTGCGCTGCCCAGCACACGAGGGTCAGAAGCAGAACCGCCACTGATCAACACGCTGGCCATGCCAAAATCACCCCGGTCGAGCGCATTCGACAAAGCGGTCGTGCCATCCTGCGCATAATTGGCATTTGCACCCATTTTCAGCAAGTTGGCGACTTTATCGCGTTCACCTTGCTGGACAGCCTGAAACATGACCCGCCCCAGATCAGTAGCATCGCGGGTGGCTCCGGCGGCCAGTAAAATACCGATCAGGCCAAGATCGCCATTGCGGGCAGCGATGGACAACGGGGTGACGGTGGATTCTGAATAATTGACATTGGCACCCAGCTTGATCAGGTTGTTAACCCGGTCACGATCCTGCATCTGTACTGCCCGTAACAGTGCCTTGCCCAACACACTCGGGCCAATTTCAGCGCCACTTTTCATGAGCAGGTAAGCAATACCGGTATAACCGCCATCCACTGCCAGCTGCACCAGCTCAGGGGTAGCCACGGCACCCTGGGTGATGAAGCTCTTGGCCTGATTATAGTCACCCCCGGTGACAGCGGTAGCCAGTCCACTTTTCAGGCGATCGCCTTTGGCGCGTTCCTGCTCCAGCCTTGCTCTTTCGGCAGCGTCCTGAGCTTCTTTGGCCTTGATGGCTGCCCGTTCAGCATCCGTCATCGGTCTGGACTGCTCTACAGCAGGTGCCACGGCAGCAGCAGAAGCAGGTGCAGGTGCCTGACTCGGGGCGGCAGCTCTGAGTTGTTGTGCAATCCCCTCCCAAGTACGCACAACCGCCATCGCTTCGGCGGCTTCCGCCGTTTTGCCAGCCTGTGTAGCGAGTTCGGCCTGGTTTTTCCAGGTCGATACTTGCGCTTCAGCTTCGCTCAGTGTGTAGTTAGCTGCATTGACCACGGGCACACAGAGGGTGCTAACAGCCAGCGATAACAGCAAAATATTTTTGAGAAAACAGGAATCCTTTCTCCCAAATAGAAATTTCATACCCGGTCTCCATACATTCATTCTAACAGGGGGTATCCATAAAGACGTGGTGAACTCGCAACAAGTCACAGTAAAGGCACTTCAGCCTGGAAATAATACCAACAGGCCTCGACTATATTCAATCGACAGAAAGAAGGAAAGCTTCTTTTCTGCCCATGCGCATCTTTGATCAGTCTAGGAAGATTAAGGAATATGCTGATACAATCGCGTGTCAATACTTATAAAATGTGCAGATGATCCTCAATCGCTATCTTTTCAAAGAAATCGCGTTCAGCTTTCTGGCTACTTTGCTGGTGTTGTCCCTGATTATCGTCGGCAACACCTTTGTACGCCTGTTGGCCAGCGCCAGCAGCGGCAGTTTGCCTGTTGATCTACTGGGCAACATGCTGTGGTTCGGGTCGCTGAAAAATCTGATTCGATTGGTGCCGGTCGCCTTGCTGATTGGCATGATGCTGGCCTTCAGCCGTTTGTACCGCGACTCGGAAATGGTCGCCTTGCGTGCTTCCGGCGTGTCGCCCTGGCACTTTTACCGGGCTATCTTCAGTTTTGTGTTGCCCCTGACCGGGGTGATGGCGCTGGCGGTGCTGGTTTATTCACCCAGCCTGGAGCTGCAGAATCAGGCGCTTAAAAAGGAAGTCTATGAACGCCCGGAGGCGGCGGGCATTCCTGCGGGTCAGTTTGTCACCACTGGTAACAAACGCAACAACTATACGGTGCTGGCGGAAGGCATTGACCCTTCGCGAACGATCATGGAGCGGTTCTTCATTCGTGCCCAAAGCGGGGACAACGAGATTCTGGTCTGGGCGAATTCGGCCATCCTGTTTGTGGATTCGGCGAATGGTGAGCGTTTTTTGCAGATTCGGGACGGTTATCGCTATGAGAATGACCCGGCCAAGGGCGGCCTGTCGATCATCCGCTTTGGTGAACACGGTATCCGCATCCCGTTGCGTACTTTTACCCGTTCGGACAGTATTGAGTCGATTGCTACCCCAACCTTGTGGGCGATGGGTACGCCAGCAGCCAATGCCGAGTTGCAATGGCGGGTGTCGATTATTCTGTCTGCCCCGATTCTTGCCCTGCTGGCTTTCCCCTTGAGTTACACCGCGCCCCGGCAGGGGCGTTATAGCAAGATTGCCGTCGCCATTCTGTTATACGGTTTGTACGCCAATGTGTTGGCGAGCTTGCGCGGGATGCTGGAGCGGGGGGATGTCTCGCCGTGGGCGGGGATGTGGTGGGTGCATGGGCTGATGATTGCCTTGTCCTTCTGGTTGTTACGCAAGTATTACGGTCGACCGGCATGAACCTGCTTGAACGTTATTTATGGAAAAACATTCTGCTGAGCATCTTGCTCACCTGGCTGTCTTTGAGCCTGTTATTTGGCCTGTTTGATTTTCTGGCTGAACTCGGTGATGTCAGGCCGGATACAAACTACGGCACCTTGCAGGCCTTGCTCTACATTATATTTACCTTGCCGCGCACGCTGTATACCAACTTTCCCTACGCGGTGCTGATCGGCAGCCTGATGGGGCTGGGTAATCTGGCGGCCAACAGTGAGATTACGGCGATGCGCGCGGCTGGCTATTCGATCGGGCGTATCGTCATGAGTACCTTGAAGCTCGGGCTGGTGTTGGCTTTGCTGGTGTTTGCACTCGGTGAGTGGGTGGTGCCCCGCGTCGAAGGCTATGCGCAGAATTTCAAACTGGGTATGTTGCAACGCGAGCTGTCGGTTTCAGAAGAGGGTATCTGGCTGAAAAACGCTAACAAGCTGCTGCATATCGACAAGATGTGGTCACAGAAAAAGCTGGATGGGGTCGCCGTGTATGAAGTCGACTCAACAGTGGGCGGAATTAGCCGCATCCTCAAGGCAGAATCGGCGGTGAGTGAAGGCAAGGGCTGGGTGTTACACAATGCCGTGGATCAGCGGATCAGTAACAGTGGCGTGGTGATTGAACGCCATGCCAGCCTGACCACGCCCGATTTATTCCCTGAAAATATCCTGAGCATCGCGACGGTCACCCCTGAACAATTGGCGGCACGTGAGCTGGCCGAGTTCATTCAGCACCAGCGCGACAATGCGCTCAACAGCGACCGCTTTGAACTGGAATACTGGAAGCACTTTACCACACCCCTCTCGACCCTGGTCATGCTGGTACTGGCCGCGCCGTTGGTGTTCGGTTTCCAGCGTAATGCGGGAGCCGGGCAGCGGGTTTTTATCGGTATCCTGATCGGGATCAGCTACTTGCTGCTCGACCGGATTATTGGCCGCACCGGCTTGGTGTATGGCTTGTCGCCCCTGCTGTCAGCCGTATTGCCGCTGCTGTTATTCTCTGCGATCGGTTTGGTGATGCTGCGGCGCATCCGGTGAAAAAACCGTATTACTCCGAATGCAAATGCCGCCCCGCCAGCACCACCAGCCAGATAATCGGAATACCGATCAGGGTGGTGAAGGTAAAGAAGGCCGGATAACCGATCGAATCGACCATGGTGCCGGAATAACCGCCCAGTACTTTCGGGAACAGGGTCATCAGTGAGCTGAAAATCGCGTATTGCACGGCGGTAAACGAGACGCTGGTGAGGGTCGAGAGGAACGCGATAAAGGCGGCACTGGCAAAACCGGCAGCGAGGTTATCCGCAGTCACCGCCAGATACATGATCGGCACGTTATAGCCTGCATAAGCCAGCAGCACGAATACCAGATTAGTGAATGCAGTGAGAATGGCACCCCAGAGCAGGGTACGCATCACCCCGAAACGGCTGGAAAACAGGCCACCCATAAAGCCACCCAGAATACTGACAACGACGCCAAAGGTTTTGACGGCGGTGGCAATTTCCGGCTTGGAAAAGCCCAAATCCTGATAAAACACATTGGAAATCACCCCCGGCACAATGTCGGTAATGCGGTACAAGCCGATCAGGGTCAGTAATAACAGCGCGGTACGCACCCCATAGCGTTTGAAAAAATCAACTACCGGAGCCACCCAGGTATCCATCGCCATCTCACGATTGACCGCACCCTGTTTGACCAAGAAAAAACCGACCAGAAAGGCACTGACAATGGCGAGCGCGAAATGCAGCGTTTCCAGCAAAAAGCCGGTGAACACGCCATCACCAATGGCCGCATTCATGCTGGCAAATAAGGGGCTGCTGTAGAAGAAAAACGCGACAAAGGCCGCGACCGCACAGGCAAAGGTCAAGACCAGACGCAGGTAGTCGCGGGTTGAATAATGGTGTTTGTCCACCTGCCGCCGCTCAGGCTCACTAATGATCAGGGTAGTCATGACCCCGACCAGCATGGTGGCTGCCATGATGAAATAAGTGGTGCGCCAGGCGGCGTAGACATAATGTTCTTTCTCTGAGCCATATAATGACGCCAGATACAAAGCGCCCGCGCCCGCGACGATCATGCCGAGCCGGTAACCCGCGATATAGGTGGAGGACATCATCGCCTGCAGCCGGGCTTCCGCCGCTTCAATCCGGTACGCGTCGATCACAATGTCTTGCGTCGCAGAAGAAAATCCGAGCAGAACAGCGGCCAGTGCCATCAGTTTGAGGTTGCCTGCGCTTAAAGCCGGGTCGATACTCGCCATCAGCACAATCGCGAGCATAATCAGGGCTTGTGCAGTCAAGAGCCAGGCACGGCGACGCCCCAGCCAGCGGGTCAGGTAGGGCAGGGGCAATTTGTCGATCAGGGGTGCCCAGATGAATTTAAAGGAATAACCCAGCGCCGCCCAGCTGAAAAAGGTGACGGCTTTGCGTTCTACGCCCGCTTCCCCTAACCATAAAGAGAGTGATGAAAAAATCAGTAAAATCGGGATGCCCGCCGAGAAGCCCAGAAAGAGCATGGTCAGTACGCGCGGATGCAAAAATGCCTGAAAAGTGTCGCCCCAGCTCATGGGCTGTTTGGCAGTGGTTTCGCTCATGATGGGTGTAGCCCTGTTTTTAATCCGTAATTACGCGCAATCATAGCAGGTAGCCGCTGTTATCGAAAAAGAATCAGCGTATATTCGCTGCCTTATCTGGATTTGACGGAGTGGATTATGTGGCAGGCTTTCAAAAGCATGTGGGCGCTGTATTCCGGGCTGACCTTGCTGTGGTTGGGTTCAGGCATGCTGGTCAGCCTGTTGGTATTGCGGGCGCATGCGGAAGGTTTCAGCACGCTGGAAATGGGGATGTTACAAACCGCTTACCAGAGTGGCTGGATTGTGGCGGCGCTGTTTGCGTCCCGCATCATCCTGCACGTAGGGCATATTCGGGTGTTCAGTGCGATGGCGGCGGCGGGTTCAGCGATTATTTTGCTGCAGTTGTTGTATATCGATCCGTGGGTCTGGGGTTTCGAACGCTTTTTGATGGGGCTTTGTGTTGCGACCCTGATGATCGTGACCGAAAGCTGGCTGAATGACATGGCGGATAACCAGAATCGGGGCAAAGTGTTGGGGCTTTATACCATTCTCTCCTGGGGTGCGCCGGTGTTTGGGGTCTGGATTTTGCGGTATAACAGTACGGAGTCGGCCTTTTTCTTTTTATTGGCCTCGATCTTTATTTCGATAGCGGTGATTCCGTTGCTGTTATCGGCGTCCCGCACCCCCAGTTTTATGGATGTCGAGCGCATTGGCCTGAAAGCCCTGTTCAAAATCACCCCCTTGGGGGTAGTCGGTGCCTTTTTGTCAGGTGCCTGCCACGGTGCGTTTTTCTTCACTGTCGCGATTTACGGCACGGTATTAAATTACACGGTTGAACAGATTTCTACCTTAACCGCCATTGCGCTGGCGGGCGGGATTATCACCCAATGGCCGATTGCCTTGCTGTCTGACCGCTTTGACCGGCGCAAAGTACTGGCCTTGGTCGCGTTCCTCGGTGGCTCGCTGGCTTTAGGGTTTGGCCTGTTCGGTGAGACGACCTTGCTAGCGGTTTATTGTGTGATAGGCGGCATCAGTTCGATGGTGCTGAGCTTGTATAGCCTGTGCATCTCGCATGCGAATGACTACCTGACCCCACAGCAGATCGTACCGGCCAGCAGCACCCTGATTCTGGTCTACGGTTCCGGGATGATGCTCACGCCGCCGCTGGTCTCGTCGTTACTGGCGATTAACCCGCATACTTTTTTCCTGAGCAACGGGGTATTAATGCTCGGTCTGGCAGGCTATGTACTCTACCGCATGACCCGCCGCGCCCCGGCGCTTGAACAGGGCGATACTCTGCCGGTGTCGACCGCCTCACCGTATGCCTCGGTGCTCACTGCCGCCGAGGAATGGGGGAAATCGGTAGAGGAGCTTTCCGAACGTGAGCCACTACACCGCCGGAATGCGGAGTCCGGTGGTTGCAGCAAACAGGTGTGATTTGGCCGGGTCAAAGACTAACCCCACCGCATCGCCGGCCTTGGCGGTGCTTTCAGCGCCTTCGATGACCTGTAGCTCCGCACCTTGGTAAATACAGGTTAAATGGGTTTCATTCCCCATCGGCTCAACAACTTTCACCGTTGCGGTAAACCGACTATCACGGGTGGTTTGCAAATGCTCTGGCCTGATGCCCAATACAACGGCTTGTCCTGCCTGACAAGCCAAATTATTCGCCATCTGAAAGCTGGCATCACCGACTCGCACCGTCTTGCCACCGGCATTTTCTTCTACTTTGCCCGTCAGGAAATTCATTTGTGGCGCACCAATAAAGCCCGCCACAAACAGGTTCTCGGGGTGGTTATACAAGGTAAGGGGGCTGCCCATCTGTTCAATTTTTCCGGCGTGCAACACAACAATCGTATCAGCCATGGTCATCGCTTCGGTCTGGTCATGGGTCACATAAACAGAAGTGGTTTTAAGACGCTGGTGCAATAGTTTCACTTCTTTGCGCATCACTGTGCGTAATTTCGCATCAAGATTAGACAGTGGCTCATCAAACAGGAATACCTTCGGGTTGCGTACAATCGCGCGCCCCATCGCAACCCGTTGCCGCTGGCCACCAGACAGCGCTTTCGGGCGCCGATCCAGGTAATCATTCAAGCCTAATATCTCACTGACCTCCTCGACGGCAGCATCAATTTCAGCTTTTGGGCGTTTCTCCAATTCAAGGGAAAAGCAAATATTCTGGCGCACCGTCATGTGTGGGTACAGCGCATACGACTGAAACACCATGGCAATGTCTCTGTCTTTGGGTAAACGGTCGTTCACGACCTCCCCACCGATTAGAATCTCACCGGATGTCGGGTCTTCCAGACCTGCAATCATGCGTAACAGGGTTGACTTGCCACAGCCGGAAGGCCCCACCAAGGCAACAAATTCGCCATCTTTTATGTCCATCGATACGTCATGAATGACTTCGATTTTCCCGAACGCTTTCTTGATATTTTTTAGCACTAAATGGGCCATTTTCTTCCCCTTCCTCCTGCATGAACTTTGGCAAAGTGTTGAACTATCTTTGATTGACTATTCCAATATTGGTATTTATACTTTCAATATTGGAAAAAAGGAAGTGTTTTTTATGAATCCCAGTGTTCGGTTGTTACAGGTGATGGAGTATCTGATGGCAGCGGGCAGCGAGCCGGTCAAACAAATCGACATTGCCAGAGACTTGGATATATCGCCGTCAACGCTGAGCCGGATCATCAATACACTCTCGGATCGGGGTTATTTATTCCGCACCAGTGAAAAATACTGTGTGCGTAATTTCCGTCTGATTCGTAATGTGCCTATGTCGGAAAATTACTTGTCCGTGCTCAATGACCTGATGGATGAGATTACCCGTGAACATCGAGTGGCTGTAGAGGCCGTTGTGGTTTCCGGCTTCGACTTGCTCTGGCATTCGCGCACCCAATTGCCAGACGCAACTGTCACCATCAGAGCGGGGGCGGGTTTCCGGCGTAATTTATACGAGCTGGATGCGCTGGCACGTTTATACCTGAGCCGGGTGGGCTGGGAAGAGATCAGTTACAAATTTTTCGCGGGTGGTTTTTTTAAAACGGGTGTGGATATGGCCAAAGTGTCAGCGAAAACTGCCCGCCACATTATCGAAAGTGCTGCAGATTCGGATTTTGCGTATGACATGGATGGCAATCACGTCGGTGTGCGGCGCTTCGCTACCCTGATCGAGGATGATCAGGGAAATTTTCTACATTTGTTGAGTCTCGCCGAAGCGGCTGTACCGGTGCTGGATCGTGATGAAAAAATCGCCAATAGCCAGTCCATACTAGCCGCCGCCAAACAAAAGTTACAAGTGCAAATCAGACGCGATATTGAAGCGGGGAATCGCCCCCAGAAGCATGAAATCAGTCCGCCTCACATCGGCTGATCACGCAGTAGTATCTAGAGTAGTACCCATAACATCAGGAGGAGAAACCATGAAGTTAACATTCACAACACTGACCCGGCGCACTTTTTTGAGCGCCATGATCGCCGGTGCACTCGGCTTAACTGCCACGGCACTGCCGTCAGTCGCCGCCGCTCAGGATACGGTCAAAGTCGTTCTGTTCTCAATGCCGTATACCAACGGCCTGAAAGAACTGGAAGCTGATTTTGAGAAAGAAACAGGCATTAAAGCGGACATTGAAGTCATCGGACAAAACGTGTTTGAAAACCGTGTGACCTTATCATTCACCGGTAAAACCGGCGATGTGGATGTGGTGCACACTCCGGTGATTCAGGTGCAACGTTGGGTCAAGGCGGGTTGGCTGCGCCCGATGACCGAAGATATCGACAAGATGACCACCAAAGACGATATTCTGAAAGGCCCATTGGATGCTTATCTGGTGGATGGCCAGCGTTGGGCATTGCCGTTTTTTGCGGAAACCGGTTTGATGGCTTACCGCAAGGATATTCTGGCGGCTGCCGGATATGACAAAGCACCTGAAACCTGGGACGACATGCTGGAAGTCTCCGCCAAAATCAAAACGGCAGATACTGCAGCGATTGCGATGCGGGTTGCACCCGGTCAGGGCTTCAATATGTTTGTATTCCCGATGGTCATGCGGGCGTATGGCGGCACTTTCTTCAAGGATTACCCGAA
Organism: uncultured Thiothrix sp.; assembly: GCA_964293125.1. Classification (GTDB taxonomy): domain Bacteria; phylum Pseudomonadota; class Gammaproteobacteria; order Thiotrichales; family Thiotrichaceae; genus Thiolinea. Next base: position 41,462 of record CAXYXY010000033.1, read on the forward strand.
AGACCTGACGCCGAATATGGATACACCGGAGAATCTGAAGGCACTGGAAGTTTATTCCAGGCTGATGAATGACTACGGCCCTGAGGGCATTGGTAACTTCAATTTTGGTGAAGTGGTTGCGGCCATGCAATCCGGCAAAGTGGCGATGGTTGTGGATGGCACCTCCATTATTGCGCAAACACTGGATCCAGAAAAAAGCAAGTTTGCCGACAAGATTGATATTGCTGCTGTACCGAAAGGCCCTAATGGCCGCTCGCCTGCGATTGCGGTACATGGCTTGAGTATTCCTGCTGATGCCAAAAACCCTGAAGCGTCTTTCAAGTTTATTGAATGGGCTACCAGTGAAAAAGTGCTGACCAAAATTGCCTTGTCACAGGCTTATCCTGATTTTACCCGCGCCTCTGTGGCCAAAAATCCGGAAGTTATTGAGAAATACAAGTCTATTCATCCCAAGTTCCTGGATTTACGGGTTGAAGCTTTGAACGAAGCGATTGGTGATTACCGTCCGCTGTTGCCACAATGGCCTGATATTGGTCTGGCGGTTGGCGAAAGCATTAATGCTGCGGTGAATGGGATTATGACACCTAAGGCTGCTTTGGAAGCTTCCGATAAAGAAATCAAAGATATCATGGCCGAGAAGTAATCCCGGTTGCCACTTGCCTTGCTTTATGGATTAAAGCAAGGCGTTCCGGCTGCCTATTAACACATAAGCTAGGATTAATCATGAATACCATCACTGGCGTTCAGCCGCTGATCCAAAAGAATTACCAAAAGATGCTGATGCCCGCCGTGATTGCGGTGAGTGTATTTGCCATCTTGCCGTTGATGGGGATGTTTGCCCTGTCATTGACCGACTACAATCTGGTGAAAGGCTGGCGCGGCGAGTTCGGTTTGCAGAACTTTATCCGGCTGGCTAGCGACATCAAGTTTACGGCCTCGATTAGCATTATGTTAATGCTCAGTATTGCGGGTGTTATTTTACAAGTTACACTCGGCACCCTGATTGCGGTTGGCCTGGAAAAAATCATCCCGAAATGGCGATTTATGCGTGGGATTTTTGTTATTCCTTTTGTGGTTCCGGCGATTGCGGTGGCCTTGATCTGGTTAAGCCTGTTTACGCCGACCCTGAGTCCCATCAATGCCTTCTTTAATATCTTTGGCATTACGGTGCCTGAGTTTTTGACTACGCAATACGGTGCCATCAGCGCCATTGTGATTGCGGATACTTGGGCTAGTTATCCCTTTGTGATGTTACTGATACTGGCGGCCTTGCAGGGGATTTCAGGTGATCTGGATGAAGCCGCTTCGATTGATGGTGCCACCAAGGTGCAGATATTTTTTAAAATCACCCTGCCGTTGCTGGCTCCAGCGTTATTAATGGTGGCGCTGTTCCGGTTTATTGAGACTTTGAAGCATTTTCCACTGATTTTCGTCATGACCAATGGCGGCCCCGGACGCAGTACACAGGCCACCAATTATTATGCTTATGTACAAACCTTCCAGTCTTCCAATGTGTCTTACGGTGCGGCCATTGCCGTGTTCCTGTTTGCGTTTGCTGCCATTATCAGTTTCTATATTGCACGTGCCAATGCGAGGATTTCCGATGCGTAAACGTGATTTTAGTGTCAAGCAAATAATGGGCGTCAGCATGATGCTGTTTTTCTTTGCTTTTGCACTGTTACCGATTCTCTGGTCATTGATTCTGGCCTTTCGCCCCACGACGCATTTGTTTGAGCCAGTCTGGGAGTCACCAACCGCTTTTACATTGGATAATTTTAATACGCTGGTGGGTTCGGATTTTCCGCTGGCCTTGTTTAACAGTCTGGTAACCGCTGGATCTTCGACTTTACTGGCGTTGATTATTGGTATACCTGCGGGTTTTGCGCTGGCTAAGGGGCGTTCACAACGTAAATTTATTGCTTCGTGGGCATTGTTGTTACTGCGTATGGCTCCACCGGTGGGTTTTGTGATCCCCTTGTTTCTGATCTACCTGAATATCGGTTTGCTGGATACCTGGGTGGGTTTGATTGCGGCTTATATGGTGCTAACGTTACCGCTGGTGGTGTGGTCGTCGTGGACTTCGATGGCACAGATTCCGGATGAGCTGATCGAAGCGGCCTTGATCGATGGTGCAACCTTATTTCAGACGTTGGTGAAAGTGGTGTTGCCTGCGGCGCGTCCGGGGATCATTGCTACTGCTGTGCTGGCGTTTCTGATTGCCTGGAATGATTTTTTCTTTGCGCTGATTATTACCCGTTCCGATACGGTGACCGCGCCGGTTGCGATCATGAATTTCGTGTCTTATGCCAGTGTCAACTGGGGTAGTATTGCGCTGGCCAGTATTGCACTGACCTTGCCCACCGTACCGGTCATCATTTTTGCCAATAAGTATATCGTCCAGTCGATGGGCGGTGCTGTTAAAGGATAGTTCATGTCTAAAAAAACCCATACTCAGCAACCAAATATTGTTTTCATTATTACCGACCAGCAACGGCTGGACACTATTCGCGCCAATGGCTATGAACACATGGAGACGCCGCATCTGGATCGTTTGGTTACAGGCGGTGCCAGCCTGGACAATATGTATGTCACCTCGCCGTCTTGTTCGCCTTCGCGAGCTTCGCTGTTTAGCGGGGTGTATCCGCACACCAATGGGGTGTTCCGCAATGATGAGCCGTGGTCGTATTGCTGGGTACAAGAGCTAAACAATGCAGGCTACCGTTGTGTGAATGTGGGTAAAATGCATACTATGCCGATTGAAGGCGCATTTGGTTTTCACGAACGGCATGTGGTTGAGAACAAAGACCGCGACCATCCGAACCTGCCGTTTTACCTGGATAATTGGGATAAGGCACTTCACGCCCGCAAGGTGGCAAAACCGTCACGAGTAAGTTATTCCAAACGGGCTGACTATGCCGAGAGCCTGGGTGCCTTTGTCTGGGAGCATGATGAAGATTTGCACGCCGATGTGTTTGTCGCGCAGACCGCTTGCTGGTGGCTAGAGCGTTATAACGGTGATGAACCGTTCTTCCTGCAGGTTGGCTTGCCGGGGCCCCATCCACCGTATGACCCTACACAGGCCTATCTGGATAAGTATCTGGGCAAAGACCTGCCGGCGGCGATTACTGAAACATATCCAGAGAAGCAGCCCTCTGCATTGCATGCTTTGCGCAAAAACCATCTGGAAGGCGGGCATGATGCGGTGAAGCACCTGGAAGCACCGACCCAAGCCCAGCTGCACCGCCAACGCGCCCATTATTATGCCAATGTGACCATGATTGATACCCAGGTCGGGGCGATGCTGGACGCACTGGAAGCACGCGGTGTATTGGATAATACAATTATTATTTTCACCACTGACCACGGTGATTGCCTGAATGATCACGGCCATTCACAGAAGTGGAATATGTATGAACAGAGTGTGCATATTCCGGCGATTGTCTGGGCACCGGGACGGATTAAAGCCGGTCAGCGTTTTGATCAGCTGGTGTCCTTAATGGACTTTGGCCCGACCGTGCTGGAATTTGCCGGGGTGGATGTGCCGCGCTGGATGGAAGCGCGTTCGATGAAGGCGTTGCTGGAAGGCGGGGATTACATGCCACGGGAGCGCCTGTTTGCTGAGCATTCGGATGATCTGATTCTCACCGATACGCAGTTCATGACCATGGTACGGGAAAGCTCATGGAAGCTGGTGCATTTTATTGACTCGGAGGAAGGGCAGTTGTTTGATCTGGCGAGTGACCCGGATGAGTTGAACAATTTATGGGCGGATGCGGATTATGCGGATAAGAGGCATCGGTTGATAAATGAGATTTTATTGTGGCGGATTCGCAGTACGCGTGAGACACAGGGGTTTGTGCAGATGCTGGGTAAGCGGTAAATACTGGGACTTGTACGCACTTTAGTGTCGGCGGTGCACATAATTCTCCTTTCCGCCTATCTCAATCGGGATATAATGCTTGGAAAATTTTTAGCTTACTTTCAAGCAACTGCCAGGGAACGCCATGACTAAGACTAACGCAATGACGACTGAAAACCCAAAAATCATCTACACCCTTACCGATGAAGCGCCATTACTGGCGACCCATTCACTCTTGCCCGTGATTCAGGCTTTTACCGCAGCGGCGGGCATTGATGTGGTAACCAGCGATATTTCGGTGGCCGCCCGTATTCTGGCCGAGTTTCCGGAAAACCTGACGGAAGCGCAGCGGGTGCCGGACAATCTGGCTGAACTGGGGCGACTGACTCAGGAACCGGACACCAATATCATCAAGCTGCCGAATATCAGCGCCTCCATTCCACAGCTGGAAGCGGCTATCCAGGAGTTGCAGGCCAAAGGCTATGACATCCCTGACTTTCCGGCTGACCCGCAAAGTGATGCAGACAAGGCGATTCGTGCCCGTTATTCACGGGTATCGGGCAGCGCGGTCAATCCGGTGCTGCGCGAAGGTAACTCGGATCGGCGGGCACCTCCCGCTGTCAAGCGTTACGCACAGAAAAACCCGCACTCGATGGCAAAATGGAGTCCGGCTTCACGCACGCACGTGGCGCACATGCGTAAAGGTGACTTCTATTCCAGCGAAAAGTGCATGACGATGGACAAGGCTTGCAGCGTGACCATGGATCTGGTGACCAAAGCGGGTAAAACCATCGTCCTCAAGGAAAAAACCGAGCTGCTGCAAGGTGAAATCATCGACAGCATGTTCATGAGCAAAAAAGCGCTGTGTGATTTCTTTGAAGCCGAATTGCAGGATGCCAAAGAAACCGGCGTGATGTTCTCCCTGCACGTGAAAGCGACCATGATGAAGGTGTCGCACCCGATTGTGTTCGGGCATGCAGTTAAGGTGTTTTATAAAGACCTGTTCGCAAAATACGGCAGCCTGTTTGAAAAGTTGGGGGTGAATCCGAATAACGGGATCAGCAGTGTGTATGAGAAAATCGAAAGTCTGCCGACTTCATTCCGTGAAGAAATCGAGCATGACATTCACGCCTGCTATGCCCAGCGCCCGGAACTGGCGATGGTGGATTCAGTCAAGGGTATTTCCAACCTGCATGCGCCGAATGATGTCATTGTCGATGCGTCGATGCCCGCCATGATTCGCAACGGTGGCCAGATGTGGGGGCCCGATGGCAAAGCCAAAGATACCAAGGCGGCGATCCCGGAAAGCACTTATGCACGCATTTATCAGGAAGTGGTTAATTTCTGTAAAACCAATGGCGCTTTTGACCCGGCGACGATGGGCACTGTGCCGAATGTCGGCCTGATGGCGCAAAAAGCAGAAGAGTATGGTTCGCACGATAAAACCTTCGAAATGCCGGCGGACGGCGTGGCGCGGATTGTTGATGACCAGGGCAAGGTGCTGATCGAGCAGAATGTCGAGAAAGGTGACATCTGGCGCATGTGTCAGACCAAGGATGCACCGATTCGTGACTGGGTGAAGCTGGCGATTAACCGGGCACGGCAGGCAAAAATTCCGGCCATTTTCTGGCTGGATGAATACCGCCCGCATGATGCCGAGTTGCTGAAAAAAGTGCGGGTCTACCTGAAAGAACAGGATTTGAGCGGCACTGACATCCAGATCATGTCACCGCTGCGTGCCATGCGTTTCTCGCTGGAACGGATTATTCGTGGCAAGGATACCATTTCGGTCACGGGCAATATCCTGCGCGATTACCTGACTGACCTGTTCCCGATCATGGAATTGGGGACTAGCGCGAAAATGCTGTCGATTGTACCGCTGATGGCCGGGGGTGGTTTGTTTGAAACCGGGGCAGGTGGCTCTGCGCCCAAGCATGTCCAGCAACTGATTGAAGAAAACCATTTACGCTGGGATTCTCTGGGTGAGTTTCTGGCGATTGCGGTTTCGCTTGAAGATCTGGGGATCAAAACCGGTAATGACCGTGCCAAGCTGCTGGCGACTACCCTGGATGCCGCCACCGGCAAACTGCTGGATAACGACAAGTCGCCTTCACGCCGTACCGGTGAGCTGGATAACCGGGGCAGTCATTTTTATCTGGCGCTGTATTGGGCACAGGCACTGGCGGAACAGACCGGGGATGCGGAGCTGGCCGCGAAGTTTGCCCCGGTCGCTGCCGCGCTGGCAGCCAACGAAGCGCAGATTGTCGATGAGCTGAACGCTGTGCAAGGCAAGCCCGTTGATATTGGTGGTTATTACCTGCCGGATGCGGAAAAAACCCGTGCGGCGATGCGCCCTAGCGCTACCCTGAACGGGATTCTGGGCACGGTACACGTTTAAACAAAGAAAATCCCCCCAACCCCTCCTTTTGCACAGGAGGGGTGCTTACCGGCAAGATAGCCCGCTCTCGCACAAAATCCTCGAAAACACGATTGACTGACCAGTCAATCACAACTACTCTATGGGCGTTTTTAGTGATTCAATTTACTTGCTCACCCTGACCGGAGTGTACCCATGAATTATTCCTGGCTGGAAGTCTTGAAGGCTGGCCTCAACGGGCAACAGGCGTGGACGCCTGCCTGGCCGGAACGCCCGCCACAGTCACATTATGATGTCATTATCGTCGGTGGCGGTGGGCATGGTTTGGCCACGGCTTATTATCTGGCGCGGGACTTTCCGGGCAAGAAAATAGCCGTTCTGGAAAAGGGGTATATCGGTGGCGGGAATACCGGGCGCAATACCACGATTGTACGCTCCAATTACCTGTGGGATGAGGCGGCCAATCTGTATGAACACTCCCTCAAATTGTGGGAAGGCTTGAGCGGTGACCTGAATTTCAATGTGATGTTCAGCCAGCGTGGGGTGTATAACCTGGGCCATAACCTGCAGGACATGCGCGACATTGAGCGGCGGGTCAATGCGAATTACCTGAATGAGATTGATGCTGAAGTGGTCGGCGTCGAGGAGCTGAAACGGCGGATTCCGATTCTGGAAACCGGCAAGCACGTTCGTTATCCGGTGATGGGGGCTGCCTTCCAGCCGCGCGCGGGTGTGGCACGGCATGACGCAGTGGCCTGGGGCTTTGCGCGCGCAGCCGCCAAACACGGCGTCGATATTATCCAGAATTGTGAAGTGCAGGCGATGGAGATTGAAGCCGGGCGCATCAAGGGTTTAAATACCTCACGCGGTTATCTGAGTGCAGATCAGGTCGGTTGCGTGACGGCGGGTAACTCCTCGGTGCTGGCGGCGATGGCCGGGATTCGCTTGCCGGTCGAAAGCCACCCCTTGCAAGCTTTTGTGTCTGAACCGATGAAGCCGGTGCTGAATACGGTGGTGATGTCGAACGCTGTGCACGGTTATGTCAGCCAGTCCGATAAAGGTGATCTGGTGATTGGTGCGGGCATTGATGCTTATACCGGTTATTCACAGCGGGGCAGCCCGCACCTGATTGATCATTGCGCGTCGGCGATGGTGGAATTATTCCCGATTTTCTCGCGCACCCGCATCAACCGCCAGTGGGGCGGCATTGTCGATGTGTGCCCGGATGCTTGCCCGATTATCAGCCCCATTCCGGAAGTGCAGGGTTTGTATTTTAACTGTGGCTGGGGTACGGGGGGGTTCAAGGCGACGCCCGGTTCCGGGCATGTGTTCGCCCACACGATTGGGCAGGACAAGCCGCATCCACTGGCGGAGCCTTTCCATATCAACCGCTTTACCACCGGGGCGCTGATCGATGAACACGGCGCTGCCGGTGTCGCCCACTAAGGAGTAGACCATGTTTTTAATTGAGTGCCCTTATTGTGGCGAACCCCGCGAAGAGCAGGAATTCAGCTATGCCGGTGAAGCGCTGATTGCGCGGCCAGCGCTGGACTGTAGCGATGAGGAATGGGGTGATTACCTGTTCAAGCGCAAGAATCTGAAAGGCCCGACCGTTGAGCAATGGGCGCACACGGCGGGCTGCCGCAAGCTGTTCATTATGGAACGCAACAACGTGACTAACGATATTCTCGCCATCAAAACCTTTGAATCCCTTCGAGGCCAGCCATGAAGCGTTTAGCCTATCAGCCCTGTGAACGCATTGACCGCAAACAGGCGCTCAGTTTTTCCTGGCAGGGTAAGACCTACCGTGCCTATGCGGGCGACACACTCGCCTCCGCGCTGCTGGCCAATGGCGTTGATGTAGTCGGGCGCAGTTTTAAATACGGTCGCCAGCGCGGCATCATGGCAGCGGGCACGGAAGAGCCGAATGCACTGGTGACGCTGGAATCCGGCGGCTATCACGTACCGAATGCGCGTGCGACTGAAGTGGAATTATACGACCGCCTGCAAGCCATCGCGGGTAGCGGTGTGCCGAATCTGGCGCTGGATACGCGTGCGGTGTTGAAACCTTTCCACCGGTTTATGGCCGCCGGGTTTTATTATAAAACTTTTATGTGGCCACAAAAACTTTGGCCATTTTATGAGCATAACCTGCGTAAACTGTCCGGTTTCTCCAAAGCACCGGCAGCCCCCGACGCGGAAAGCTATGACTACCTGCACCAGCATGTGGATGTAGCGGTGGTCGGTGGCGGTGCGGCGGGCATGGCAGCGGCACTGGCGGCGGCGAATGCGGGCGCGAGTGTGTTGTTGCTGGATGAACGCCGGGACATTGGCGGCGAGCTGATTAGCGATTGTGCACGCGATGCGGCAGCACGTGACTGGTTCACGGCCACCCGTGCTGCCTTGGAAGCGCATGAGCGGGTGAAAATCCAGACGCGCACGACGGCCTATGCCCTGCATGATTTTAACCTGTTACTGGCGCTGGAGCGTCGGCAGGATCATGTTGCGCTGCTGGCGCGTAACCCTGAACTTTCCCGCCAGCGTTCGCACCGGATTCGTGCCAAACAGGTGATTCTGGCGACCGGTAGCCATGAACGTCCCTTGATGTTTGCGAATAATGACCTGCCGGGCGTGATGCTGGCTGGAGCGATGCGCCGGTATCTGAACGAGTATTCAGTGTTGTGTGGCCAAAACCCGCTGATCGCCGGGAACAACGACAGTATTTATGAGCTGGCGCGTGACTTGCTGCAAGCCGGTGTCAAGGCGACCGTGCTGGATGCGCGGGTGGGGTATGATGCGGCTGATTTACTGGTGGCGGGTGTGACTGTGCGCCAGGGGTATACCGTCGAAAAGGCTGAGGGTAAAAATCGGGTAGAACGGGCTTATATCTGCAAAGTGAGCCATAACGGTGTGGACTGGGCGATTTCTCCGAGTAAAGAAAGCTTGCCGTGTGATGTGCTGGTGACTTCCGGCGGGTTCAGCCCCTTGGTGCATCTGGATTGCCATACCGGTTCCAAGCCAGTGTTTTCCACCGAACTGCAAGCCTTTATGCCTGCCTGTGAAAAGTCCAATCGTTTTGTGGCGGGCAGTGTGAACGGGCATGGCGATTGGCAGGGCAGTGTGGCGGATGGTGAATACGCGGGGCGGTTGGCCGCTGGGCAAGGGCAGGGCAGTGAGCCGCCCGCCCGGCAGTCGCTTAATACTGCGCCGTTCCTGTGTCTGGATGTCGGTGCGGACAAGACCTTTATTGACATGCAAAACGATGTGAAAGCCTCCGATATTGAGCTGGCGATTCGTGAGAATTACCGTTCGATTGAGCATATCAAACGTTATACCGCACTCGGTTTCGGGACGGATCAGGGCAAGACCGGCAACGTGAATGGGATCGCGATTGCGGCGCATGTGCTCGGCCTGCCGATTGACAAGGTGGGTACTACGACCTTCCGCCCCATGTATACGCCGGTGACCATGGGTGCGTTGGCGGGGGATGAAATCGGTTTGTTCCTTGACCCGCAGCGTTTTACCCCGATGCAGGCCTCGCATGTTGCGCGCGGTGCTGCGTTTGAAACGGTCGGGCAGTGGATGCGCCCTTGGTATTTTGCTAAAAATACAGAGGATATGCAGGCGGCGGTAGCGCGGGAGTGTCTGGCAGCGCGCAATAGCCTGGCGATGATGGATGCGTCTACCCTTGGCAAGATTGATATTCAGGGGCCGGATGCGCGGGAACTGCTGGCGCGGGTTTATACCAATGCCTGGGCGAAACTGGCACCGGGCAAATGCCGCTATGGTTTGATGTGCGATGAAAATGGCATGATCATTGATGACGGTGTGACCGCCTGCATCAGCGATACGCATTTCCTGATGACAACGACTACCGGTGGCGCGGCGAAAATTTACGGGCATCTGGAAACCTGGCTGCAAACCGAATGGCCGGAGTTGGAAGTGTATGTCACCAGCGTCACCGATCATTGGTCAACGACTGCCGTTGTCGGGCCGAAAGCACGGCGTTTGCTGGAGCAGGCGTGCCCGGATATTGATTTCAGTGCGGACAAATTCCCGTTTATGGACTGGCGGGCAGGTACGGTATTTGGTGTCCCGGCGCGGGTGATGCGCATCAGTTTCTCGGGCGAACTCTCGTATGAAATCAACGTGCAGGCCAATTACGGGCGCTATATCTGGGACAAGGTGGCCGAACTTGGCCAGCCGTGGCATATCACCCCGTATGGCACCGAGAGTATGCACGTTCTGCGCGCAGAAAAAGGTTATATCATTGTTGGTCAGGACACGGATGGCTCGGTCACGCCTTACGATGCCAATCATGGCTGGGCGGTCGCGAACAACAAGGCCTACCCATTCCTGGGTCTGCGCGCTTTGAGCCGGAGTGATACGGCGCGGGAAGGACGTAAACAACTGGTCGGCCTGCTGACGACTGACCCGAATGTGGTGTTGCCGGAAGGTGCACAACTGGTGAATGCGGAAGCTTCCCAAAAAATGATCGGTCATGTCACTTCCAGCTATTTCAGCCCGATTCTGGGGCGCTCGATCGCACTGGCGGTGGTGAAAGGTGGCTTGAACCGCATGGGTGAACAAATCCATGCGCGGCCACTTAAAGTAAATGCTATCCCGGTGACGATCTGTGACACCGTGTTTTATGATGCTGCCAAGGAGAAGACCGATGGCGAACGCTGAGACGATGACTGCGCCCATCCATGAGACGGCGCTGGAGCAGCTGGATACGACGGTATTATCTGGCAAGGCCGTTAATATCAGCGAGTTGCGCGACTATGGCTTTGTCGTTTTGCGCGCTCGCCCGACCCATGCTGGCGTGACGGCAGCCTTGCAAACGCTGGGGATAACGCTGCCCACTGCTTTGGGGATGACCGGTTCGCTGGATAGCCACCTGGTGAAATGGATCAGCCCGGATGAATACCTGGTGACACTGCCACTGGCTGAAAAAGATGCGTTTGTGCGTGACGCGAAAACGGCGCTGGACGGCGTGTTTGCGGCAGTCGTGGATAATTCGGGCGCTTACTCATTGCTGAAAATTGCAGGTACGCAGCGCTATGACATGCTGGCTAAACTGTGCCTGTATGACCTGCGCGGTCAACTGCCAGTCGGCAAAGTCGTCTCGACCGTACTGGTGAAATCACCGGCGATCTTCTATCGGGTGGATGAAGATTCACTGCTGTGGATGGTGCGCTGGTCATTCGCGGATTATGCGTGGAAAGTGGTGGTGCATGCGAGTGGGGAGTTTGGGTAGGGGATGTTTTTGAGGATAGCCCGCACTTTTAGGGGCGGGCTGTTCTTTGGGGGGAATTGATCTATAGAGGAGTCTGTCAAATAAACTGTGTAACAAATTTTCATAGGGCGGAGAGCGGGACGCG
>CAXYXY010000034.1:0-49372 GCA_964293125.1 uncultured Thiothrix sp.
GTTTCCCCATGTGAGAGTAGGTCAATGCCAAGCTCTATTCCAAAGCCCTGTTACTCGCTATGAGAACAGGGCTTTTTTTATGCCTGCCGTTATCTGCCATCTCCCTGTTTTATACCTTAGATCTGCTTATTTTAGACCTTTTCACCTCTTGTCTTGAACCGGCTAATCGTGCTTGAGTATTTAAAACGCTGTGGCAGTAACGGGCAACTTTAGAAAGCTACCAGTTACCGCATCAGAACTACGAAATACTTACTCGAATTCGACTACCAAATCACCCTGTTCAACCAGCTCACCTTGCTGCAGATGCACTTTCTTCACCACGCCATCCTGTGGTGCGGTAATGGTGGTTTCCATTTTCATCGCTTCAATCACAAACAATGGTGCATTGGCGTCCACTGCATCACCTGCTTTCACCATGATGTTCGATAGCCTGCCTTGCAATGAGGTACCTACTTCATTGGCTTCTACCGCTTTGCGGTTGACTGCCTTGGTTGGCTTTACCGAAAGGTCACGAATCTGTAATGCCCGGATTTGGCCATTGAACTCAAAGGTAACACTGCACATCCCGCTTTCATCGGTGGGTGAGCGATAAAGCAGACGAATAATCAGTACCTGTCCGCGCCCGAGCTCCACTAGCGCTTCCTCGTTCTGTTTAAGGCCATAGAAAAACAGTGCTGTCGGCAGGTGGCTAATGTCACCGTACACTTGCTGATGTTTGTAAAACTCGCGGAATACTGCCGGGTACATCTGGTAAGACAGGAAGTCCAGGAAGGTTTGCCGCTCACCGAACTCCTGCTGGAAGGCTGCATAGGCGGCATCCAGGTCAACAGGCTGCAGGTGATCATTCGGGCGACCCACATTAGGATTATCACCTTTGAGGATGATCTTGCTCAGAGCTGCCGGGAAACCACCGTCGATTTGCCCCAAACCACCCTTGAACAAATCAATCACCGAATCCGGGAAGGCCAGTGTCTTGCCGCGTTCCATTACATCCTGTTCGCTCAACCCATTGGCCGTCATGTAGATTGCCATATCACCGACGACTTTGGATGACGGGGTTACTTTGACGATGTCGCCAAACATGCGGTTGACGGTCGCATAGTTCTCTTTCACTTCTTCGAACTTGTGTTCAAGGCCGAGGGCAATCGCCTGTGGACGCAGGTTTGAATACTGTCCGCCGGGAATTTCGTGTTCATAGACTTCAGCAGTGCCTGCCTTCAGGCCAGATTCAAACGGGTAGTACAGTTCGCGTACATCTTCCCAGTAATTGGCATATTCATTCAGCGATCTGAGATTAAAGGCCTGTTCACGTGGTTGGCCTTGCATGGCGGCAATCAGTGAATTGAGGTTGACCTGTGAAGTCAGACCGGACATGGAGCTGAGTGCCCCATCGACTACATCTACTCCGCATTCAATCGCCTTTAGCAAGGTGGCTGCCTGAATCGATGCGGTATCATGCGTGTGCAAATGAATCGGAATGCTGATGGCTTCCTTCAGCGCCGGAATCAGTTTCTCAGCGGCATACGGCTTAAGCAGGCCTGCCATATCCTTGACTGCCAGCATGTGCGCCCCAGCATCTTCCAGTTGTCTGGCCAGGTCGAGGTAATACTGCAAGTTGTATTTGTACCCCGGATCAGTGCGCAGCACGTCACCGGTATAACAAATAGTACCTTCGGCAATGCCGCCAGTCCGTTCGCGCACTATCTGGATGGATTTACGCATACCTTCGATCCAGTTCAGTGAATCGAAAATACGGAACACATCAATCCCGTTTTCCCATGACTTTTCGATAAAAGCTTCAATCAGGTTGTCAGGGTAAGCGGTATAGCCGACGGCGTTTGAGCCACGGAACAGCATTTGTAGCAGGATATTCGGTACGGCCTCCCGCAGCAGCTGCAGGCGTTCCCATGGACATTCATGCAAGAAGCGCATCGCTACGTCAAAGGTCGCGCCACCCCACATCTCCAGCGAGAAAGTTTGCGGGTGATTTTTGGCAAAGCCTTCCGCGACCCGTAACATATCATCGGTACGCACCCGCGTCGCCAGCAATGATTGGTGGGCATCGCGCAGTGTGGTGTCTGTATAGAAAATGTTAGGCTGGTCTTTTACCCACTGGCAGAATTTCTCGGCACCTAATTCATCCAGCAAATTTTTAGTGCCTTTAGGATAATCCCCGGTGCGGTCAAATGCAGGTACGATCGGTTTGCGGAAATGCTTGCGCGTATCGACAAATTTAACATCCGCGTTGCCATTGACGATCACATCACCAATGAACTTCAGGGTTTTGGTGCCCCGGTCAAATGCTTGGGAAATTTTAAACAGCTCTGGATGCTGTTCGATAAAGGTGACCGTCGCATTGCCTTCAGCAAAAGTCGGGTGCTCCAGTACGTTTTCGAGAAAACCAATATTGGTCTTCACCCCACGAATCCGGAATTCTTTCAGGCCACGCAGATTACGGCTGATTGCGCCTTCCAGCGTGCGCCCCCAAGAGGTCACTTTGACCAGCATTGAGTCAAAAAAGGGCGATACCTTCGCGCCGGGATAAGCTGCGCCGACATCAAGACGAATGCCAAAGCCGCCCGTGCTGCGATAAGCGATGATGGTGCCATAGTCAGGCTTGAAGCCATTGGCCGGGTCTTCCGTGGTGATGCGACATTGCACCGCATAGCCATTACACCGAATGTCATCCTGTGACTGGATATTGATACCTCTATCACCCAGTTTGCGGCCATCCGCGATCAGGATCTGGCTACGCACAATGTCGATACCCGTTATTTGCTCGGTGATGGTGTGCTCAACCTGAACACGCGGGTTGACCTCAATAAAAAAGATATTTTCTTCTTTATCCACCAAGAACTCGACAGTGCCCGCGTTGTAGTAGCCGACATGGCGGGTAATTTTTAGTGCGTACTCATACAGCTTGTGCCGGGTTTCATCCTTCAGGCCAATACTGGGCGCTACTTCGACTACTTTCTGGAAGCGACGCTGTACCGAGCAGTCCCGCTCGTAGAGGTGCACCAGGTTGCCATACTGGTCACCCAGAATTTGCACTTCAATATGCTTGGGCGAATCAATATAGCGTTCAAGGAAAATAGTGTCATCACCAAAGGCCTTAAGTGCTTCATTGCGGGCATCATTAAACGCAGCAGGCAGTTCTTCTGGCTTGCGTAACACACGCATACCGCGTCCACCACCGCCCGATGCTGCTTTAACCATCAGCGGGTAGCCGATGCGGTCAGCTTCCTGTTGGGCAATGGCGAACGTATCCAGCTTGGCTTGGCTGTCTTCAATCACGGGCAAACCGGCGGCAATCGCAATTTCCTTGGCGGCTACCTTGTCACCAAGTTTTTCCATGGACTCGGGGGAGGGGCCAACGAAAATAATACCTTCTTCCCGACAGCGGCGGGCAAAGCGCACGTTCTCCGAGAGAAAGCCGTAACCGGGGTGAATCGCAGAGACGCCGTTGCGCTTGGCAATCTTGATAATGCCCTCAACATCCAGATAGGGCTTGAGCGGATCATCATCCGCACCAATCTGGTAGGATTCATCCGCCTTGTAGCGGTGCGGTGAAAACCGGTCTTCGTAGGTATAGACCGAGACAGTCTTTACACCCAATTCAGAGGCAGCACGCAGGATGCGTACCGCAATTTCGCCACGGTTGGCAATCAGCAGTTTCTTGATCTTCAAACTCACAAACATGACCTCCTGAAAAATTGTCAAGCTGTCGGGTCTGACGCTAGTTTGAGCCTGTTTTGTACCTGCTCATCCACAAGGCCATGGCCGACAGAAATGTCCAGCGTTTTCTTGCTGCATAAAGCGTACCAGCACCGTTAGCAGGGAGGCAATTATAACGTGAGGGCTGACAGGATGTTATTGAAATGGGGTGATGCCTTGATTTTTCTGAGTTGTTTTTTAGCAAATGGATGAAAAAGCCATATTTTTCCAGCTTTGTTTCGTGGAAGCATCCAGCGTATTAATCCTGAGTGGGAGCTGATGAGGTTAAGCACTAAATTCGCGGCGGGCAGGATTTCTGCAGGCCCCGAAGGGCAATCGGTACTGATCACGGGTATATCCAGCGCGAGCGCTTCCAGAATGACCAGCCCCAAACCCTCAAAATCAGACGATAACAGCATGGCGCTGGCTCCAGCGATTTTCTTGGGGTACGTCATGGGTCGGCTTTTCAGGAGAAATCAGCAGGACGCAGCTTGATGTACCTGCGGTCGGCCTTGGGTAGCACGGCCAGGTGACGCATGGCCATGCGCCATTGTGCGGCGATCCGGCGTTGTTTGAAGCGCAGATTTTCTAGGGAACTGGAGAATATCGGGTTGGGTCTACGCTCAGACAAGATGGACGATACCGTTCTTTTGACTGGGGTAATGTCATATATCGGGCATTGATCGAGCTGAATGGCTGCCGCCGGTTCAACCTGAAAAGCACGCAGCTGATAGGTGCTGGTAATAAAAGCATCGGCTAGCGCCGGTGGCAGGTTTTGGGCTTTGTCCAGCAGGATTTTTGCACCCGATGGCCAGAGTACATAAGCTGCTGCCCCCGTTCTGTCCTGATAGAGCGGGAGTAAACGATAGCCCGGCATCAGGGGAAAGGATTTTTTACCGACCAGTTTCTTGCGGCCACGCACTTCCAGCGTGATCAGGTCACAGTTCTGATAGCGCTCTAAAACTTCCAGCAAAGCAGCCACCGAATGCCCCAAGAGTGCATCATCTTCCAGTATCAGCATCGGCTGCTGACGTTTCAGAACGATTTGCCAAGCCTTGTGATGGCTTAGATAGCAAGCTACTTCGGCTTTGCGCATCGGGCGTTCCCAACCCATGCCCATGTGGTGATGGGCAATTTCATGCAAATGATGGCTGGAAACTGCGCGCATGACTTCATACTCCACTCCCAGCCGGGCGAGTTGTTCTTGCTGAAACTGGAGACGATCGGTTGAGGCGGGGAGGTTAATCACCAGTGCTTGCATTTAGTTATTCCACCAGGCAGTTTTCGGTCGGGTATGACGCAGGCGAAAACGGCGATAAACCGTGTCCTCCTCCTGCAAACGCCGAAATATTTCCATTAATAAAGCCCCCATGGGGTGGGTGCTGGCGATTTCATCCATACGCCAGCGCATGTTGCGTAGAGTATCATCCGTACCGATCGCAAAGGCGGACATTCCATCAAACAGTGGAACCCGGCCATTATGCAACGCCTGCTGACGCTCAGGGTTGTCGTTCAGTTGTTCTGCCTGTTGCAGATAACGCTCGGTTTCCTGCATTTTTACGGTGTTGGCGAGTAGCGCTGCATTCAGTGCCAACGCTCTGACCAGCGGCTCGCTGGCGAAATCCGCAAAGGTATCCGCCGCAGACACCAGCCAGCGAGTATTCAGTTGTTCCAGCAGGAAGTCTGCCTCTGCTGCCCACAGCTGCTCAAAGCGCTGATAATGTTCGGCAACCCGGTATTCACGACGGATCATGACGATCAACTGGGCATGGTGATACAGCAGTTCGGATTGGCTCGCAAACTCAGCCCGCAGATTATGCAGGTGCAGCGCGATGTCTTTTTCTGCGCCATGCGTGTAAGCCGGTGCTTGCCCAGTGACCCGCGCAGTCTTCAGCACCGCAAATTCGGTGTTTAGCAAATTGTCTGTGAATTTTCCCGCCCCGAAGCGTTTACGGTGTTGATTAAATGACAACAGGCGTTCCAGCCGGGATTTTTTGCGTGTACCCATGCTCAAATTATCCTTTTTATCCTTATGTGCGCCAGTGTTCGGCCACCCATGCGGTAGGACGTACCGGGCGATACCATTTAGTCGTGATCCCGGCAATGGCTTCTTCGGGTACCGGATGGCCGTGGAAGATGATAATCTTGGCACCTTCCGGGATAACGGCATCACGAAAATAGCTGAATGGCCAAGGCTGCATGCAATGGTATTTGAAACTCGGGCACCAGGCCTCTGGCCAGAAAGACAATTCGCCGCGTTGGCGTACTTCGGCAGAAAGATAAGCCTGTTCGTTGCGATGCGCCTGCTGGATTTGGGCGAAATCACGCCGGAATTTCTGCAAGATCTCGTCGTACTGGCCAATTCTGAAACGATACACCGAAGAATTACCAATCAGGCGACGACTGAGCTTGGCATCACGAATAATGGCGAATTCAGCCGGATAAGTGAATAACGCGTCGATATTGGCGACAATCACTACATCCAGATCAAGAAACAAAGCTTCGCCACTCAATCCACCCAAGCCGGTCTGCAAAGTGGTCAGCTTGTTCCAGCCACGTTCGGGTGCGCCTGCTGGCAAGTCCAGCGGTGGCAGATCACGAATCTGTACGCGTGCGTCAATACCCTCAGCCCGGTCGGTGAAGCAGATCAGCTGAAAGGGTAAAGTCAGGTGGCGTGCGAGCATCGCATACAGTTTGTTGACGTAGTCAGCCCCGTATTTTGCGCCCCATTTCATGCAAATAATATTGACTGGCAATGCCATTCCGATTTGATTGACCACTTTGAACCTGAAAACAGTGTGTTGCGCCCGTAAAATATGCGCAAAGCATACACTGCGGACTATCTGAAAACCAGCGACGGCATCCGTCTATGCCCTATAATAGACACGAATATTTCTTAAACAGGAGGACATCATGTCCGAGATCAAGGTAGTAGGTGCAAGCCGTTCGGTTGATTGGTACAAAACAGGCTGGGGTATCTTCTCCGGCAATATTCTGAATTGGGTGCTAATGGCACTGATTTTCTTTGTGAGTGTAATTGCTCTGAGCCTGCTGCCGTTTGTGGGCGTGGTTTGTATTTATTTGTTGATACCGCTGTTTCAGGGCGGCATGTTACAGGCGGCAGAAAAATCTGCGGGGGGAGGTTCAATCGACGTGACTGACCTGTTTGTGGCATTCAAGGATGAAAACAAGCGTAATTCATTGCTGATTCTGGGAGCCTTGATGCTGGGTACGGTGATCATCGCAACGATTATCAGTGTGCCTTTTATCGGTGGTGCGATGATGTCAGCGATGGGCGATGCGCCAGAGACTGGCATGCCAGCGATGCCGAGCTTCGGATTTGGCATACTGTTGTTTGGTCTGGTGATGGGTATTCTGCTGGCCATGCTGTTCCTGTATTCGCCTGCGTTGGTGATGCTGAAAGGGATGAAACCGGTGGCTGCGATTAAAGCCAGCTTCTCTGCCAGCTGGAAAAACTTTCTGCCCTTTGTGATTTTCATGCTGATCTACCTGCTGCTGGCGATTGGCGCTTCCATTCCGTTCGGGCTGGGCTTTCTGGTGTTGCTGCCGGTCGTGACCTGTGCGGTTTATGTCAGTTATCGTGACCTGTTTAGTTGAGTGGGCGTCGCCTGCTTTATACGGCACTGCTTTATTGGCTGGTGCCGTTGCTGGTGCTGCGTTTATGCTGGCGTAGTCGGCATAATCCGGCGCTGCGGCAGCGTTTGGGTGAACGTTTGGCGACCGGTAACAGTCGATCACCGTCGGTCAACACGCCGCTTATTTGTCTGCATGCGGTGTCTGTGGGTGAAACGATGGCTGCGCAGCCATTGATCGAGGCCTTGCTCAAGGCTTATCCTGACCATACCCTCTGGATCACGTCCACTACCCTGACTGGTTCACAAACGGTGCAACGCCTGTTTGCCGGGCGTGTGCAACACAGTTATTTGCCTTATGACCTGCCCGGTGCCGTGGCGCGTTTTCTCGACAGGCTTCAGCCGGTGTTGTTCCTGGTGATGGAAACCGAGTTGTGGCCCAACCTGTATGCTGCCTGTGGGCAGCGCGGGATTCCGCTGGTGCTGGTGAATGCGCGTTTGTCTGCACGTTCGGCGCGTGGGTATGCGCGTTTCAGTGGTCTGGTCGCAGAAACATTGTCCCCTGTGCAGACCATTGCCGCCCGTGATGCACAGGATGCTGAACGTTTTCAGGCCTTGGGTGCTGCCCCAAGTCAGCTGCAAGTGCTGGGGAACATCAAGTTCGATCTGCACATTGCGGCGAATACGGGTGCGGAAGGGCGGGTATTGAGGGCAGCGTGGGGTGTGCGTCCGGTTTGGGTCGCGGGCAGTACGCATGCCGGGGAAGATGACAGTGTGCTGCAGGCGCATGCCCGGGTACGCCAACATTTTCCGGACTTGCTGCTGATTCTGGTGCCGCGCCATCCCGAACGGTTTGATGCGGTCGCGGCCTTGTGTGTCCAGCAGGGTTTTTCGGTCGTGCGCCGCAGTTCAGGGCAGGCAGTCGTGGCAGAAACCGCTGTGCTATTGGGTGATAGCATGGGCGAATTACTGCTTTGGTATGCTGCCAGTGATGTGGCGTTTATCGGTGGCAGCCTAGTGCCGGTGGGTGGACACAATCCGCTGGAGGCTGCCGGATTTAATCTGCCGGTGCTGAGCGGGGCGCATGTGCATAATTTTGCCGATGTTTACGCTGCACTCGTGGCGGCGGGTGGGGCGGTAGTGCTTGAATCGGCCACCGATTTGGCAGAGAATCTGGTGCACTGGTTAGGGGATACGGTGGCTCGGCAGGCCTCCGGGCAGGCCGCCGGGGCGTTTTTGCACAGCCATCAGGGTGTGGTCAAGCGCCTGCTCGGGCTTATTCATCCCCTGCTGACAAAATACTAAAAAGAGGTTTTTATGAAAAAATCAAATACATCATTACTGTTGGTTTGTCTGCTCAGTGCCGGTTTGCTGGCGGCGTGTGGGGGTGACAAGTCGGCAGAGGCAGAGAAATCAGCCCCGGTGGCTACGACCGACGCGGGTATTGTGACGTTGAAAACGACTGAAACCGCTACGCCCGACGCGGCGGCCAAAAGTCAGTTAGCCACAACCATTGATGCGCATCCGGGTAAGCTCCTGCATGATGCTAATTGCATCAGTTGCCATGATGCCTCGGTTTATACCCGCAGTGATCATAAAGTGATGAACTTTGATCAGTTATCTGCCCAGGTACGTCGGTGTGATGCCAACTTGGGCACAGGGCTGTTTGATGAGGAAATGGATCAGGTCGCTCAGTACCTGAACAAAGCTTATTACCAGTTCGAGCCATGACATTTAGCGTGCGGATTCTGCACACCAATTACCGGTTTACGGCCAGCGCGCAGGAAAGCGTGCTGGATGCCGCATTACGACAGAATATTCCGCTGCCGTGGGGCTGCGGGGGTGGTGTGTGTGGTATCTGCATGGGACAGGTGGTCAGCGGTGAAATGGTTTATCCGCAGGGTTCACCGCTGGCGCTGTTTGAGGAAGATGCGGCGGCTGGTAAAGGGTTGGTTTGTACCGGCCATGCGCGTAGTGACTTGCTGCTGGACATCCCGGAGATGCGGTGATTTTCTGAATTATTCTTCCAGCATTTGTTTCCAGGGCTTGCCGTCAATCAATAAATCACGAATGGCGGCGTTGCCTCTGCTATCCAGCGAAATGGCAATTTGCCCGCGTTTTTCCAGTACCTGTTTTTCCAGTCGCTTGGCGTTTTCCTGAGGGATGTAAAAACGGTTGAGCCCGGCGCTAAAGACGGCACTGCCATCACAGTCACCTTTTAAATACAGCGTGCAACTGTCGGGAAGCTCATCTGCCGGGTAAATGCGGCGCTCCGGGCGCACGCACAAGGCAGCCGCGATATCACTGGCGGGGCAGCCGTTGCTGTCATTCAACCCATAATCAACCTGATAGACCAGATAATTACCCGACAGTAAATCACGCGGATCAAAGCCACTGATCGGGAAGACCACTTCTTCGCCGGACAGGCGCTGTTGATGGTTCATGTAGGCGTTGCCCGCCAGCACAGCGATGGGGAACAGCAGGGCAGCAGCCAGTTTCAGTCTCGGGGTTTTCATGCGTTTAATTCCTTGCTCCAGCGTCTGAGGTGATCGCGGCTGCTATACCAGAACCAGGCGATGCCGATGATCATCAAACCGGACACAATCAGGCCAACACCCGTCGCGGCTAGCCCACCCATGGCCTGAAAATATAAAACAACAAAGCGCAGGCCGATCAGGAAAGTGATCAGATTGAAGCTGCGTTGGTGGCCGCTGTTACCCGCATGAATGGCATACAGGAACAGGATCAGGATGGTCATGGCCGGAGCACGGATGTCATCTGCTTGCCAGAAACTGGCGCGTTCGGCAGATTCCAGCGCCCCAAAGGTGTAGCGGGTGCCACCATTGAAGAGAATGTCCGGGTGAAAATAGAGCAACAGCAAGGCAATGGCCGCGATCAGCAAGGCTTTGTTGAGGGTGCGGTAATCAGCACGGGTGATAATCAGTACCGCGAGGAAAGCCGCCGCAATCCACGCCGGAAGATACCAGCCCATTTGGAAGGTTTGCGCTTCACCGCCGGAGCGGATCAGGTCAATGGTCACCAGAGCAATCAGCCCGGATACCTGAAACCAGAAGAAGAAACTGCTGCGAAAATATTGCAGGACGGTGACACGTTTTGCGACGCCATACAGACAGGCCGCCAGCAGAGGGGCTAATAATAACAAGGCCGGTATTTCCTGGAAGGCATGGCTCAAGTTGCCGGCTGACAGGTCGACACTACTCCAGATGGCGGCATGCAGGAACAGACTGCTCCAGAGAAAATGCACGAATAACTGGCGGGCAAACAAGACCAGTGGAAAGGTGATCACTGACCAGAGCAACAGGGCGTGATACCAGTGGCCACCGATATGATAGATTTGTGCAATCAGGCCAATGGTCGCCAGACAGATAATGATAAAGGCGGTGATCAGGGCATCAAACCAGTAAGGCGGTGAACGCTGGTACTGCCAGAGAATGCCGGAGGCTATCAGCGCCAGCAGGCCAAAATCAGCCCCCAGCTTGATAGCATCAGGGATTTGCGCCCAGTTGGCAGCAATCAGGGAAATAACGCCCAGCCCGATAATGGCAGCGCCCAGTATGAACAGGCTATAAAGCCACCAGTTTGCACTGCTAGGGGTGTCTCCCTGCTCAAAGTTGAGGATGTCATCCCGCTGGTCGCTGCTGATCAGGCCTTGCTGTTCCCAGACTGCCAGTTTTTTATCGATAGTAGCCATGCCCTAATCATACTCTATTGTTTGCTTCTTAGTCATCACAGGTGCCGTTCTGGTGCTCTTTCCAATTTGGCAAAACCAATGTGTTGCGTCGCCGGGGTGCGCCCAAAACAGACCCCTAGCGATTCGTGCCAGCCTACTTTATCCAGATCCACATTGCGCTGGCGAATCGCCTCGGTAGTATCCATATAATGAATGGTATTACCCTGCACACTGGCGACAGTGACCCCACTGATGCCTGCAGTCAGTAAATGCAATGCGGCTGCACCCGCTTCCAGCCCGAAGTTGACATCAAATGCCGAGGACTGCCCACAGCGTACCAGATGCCCTGCGCTAACAGAACGTACTTCCGGGATTTCATACAGGCCTTCTACAAACAAGCCCATTTGCTGCATCAAAACCGGAACTTCAGGATCATTGCGCAGCCGTCGGCTTAGCTGGTCGCAGACATAATTGCCTGCACCGGCCAGTTTTTTGTGGCCAAACGCATCCATCCCGATTTTATTATCAACCAATTCGGCACCGTGGTCATCCCGCAGACCTTCCGCCACCATGATCAGGTAGGTTCCGGCGCGGACATCACTCTGGAGGATGCGTTCAAAATAGCGTTGTTTCATGTGCTGATAGAGCAGGTCGAAATTGACACTGATTTCCGGGATAAGGATAGCATCTGCCTCAGCCCCCACTCCACCCCGAAAGGCAGTATGCCCTGCGTAACGCCCGAAGACTTCCATCACCATCACGCGGTTATGCGTTTTGCCGGTGGTACGCAGGTCACGGGCAAAACTGGCGATGCGGCTAATCGTTGAATCAGCGCCCACCGAATAGGTTTGCAAGTCAAGATCCATGGTTTTGGGTGCATGCACGCAGGGAATGCCATGCGCGGCTAAATCAATCATCACGCTGCCCGTGTCATCGCCACCGCTGATGATCAGGCCGTCAATCGCAAATTTCTCCAACCCGGCCTGGATACGCTGATACTTGTCGGCTGTCTGGATTTTGCGGATATTGACGCGTGAATGCCCCGCTTCCGAACCCGCCAGCGCCGATTCAAACGCATCCAGCCGTGCCGGTGTTAATTCTACCAGCTGGTTAAACTGCGACAGGTTATACAAGCCTGCATAGCCATTCGGAATGATGTGACAGGTGCTGCCTTGCTGGCGTGCTGCCAGGGTCGCGCCTTTAATCACTGCGTTGAGCCCGCCGCAATCACCGCCGCTGGTGATAATGCCGATTTTTTTCATCATGATGGATACTCTGTTTGCGCCCATGCAGGCTGCTAGCCAGTTTAAACTTGAATTTAACCTTAAACTGTAGCGGGTTTATGCACAATGGCAGGCGTCAACTTGCACTGAACCGTATTTAGCCTGCACTTGTTTGCTGGTGAATGACTGCCAGCAAAGCAGACAGTTTAGGCGTCAGTGTACGTCCGTGCGGATAAATCAGGGATGAGTGGAACGGATAAGGTGTACCAGTGACAGACTGCTGGCACAGACGACCCGCGATAAGGTCATCTTCAACCACGCACAACGGCAGCAGACCGACACCCATGTTGGCCAGCAGGCAGCGGCGAATCACTTCGACATTGGCAAAGGCTTGCCGGGGTTTCAAATGCAACCCTTGTGCCTTGAAATGATCCTCGGCACCCACCCGGTAAGTACAGTCCGGCTCGGTCGTGATCAATGGATGCTGTTGTAATTGCTCCAGCGTGAGTGCGCGCGTCTGCAGGCGGTCTGGGTGGCAAACATAAATGACATCTTCAGCATGCAAGGCTTGCTGTGCCCATTCTTCGCTGGGCACCTGACTGACGATGATGGCGGCATCAATTTCCCCACTGTTGAGCGCTTGCCGGTAATCAAACGGTTCGTGGGTGAGCATGACCTCGACTTGCGGTGCGTGCGTTTGCAAGGCCTCGATCAAGGGTGGCAGACGGTAAATGCACATCGAGCTGGGTGCGAACAACTTTAATACACCCGTTGGCTCATGTGCGGCGCTGTGTGCGAGCTGGGTAATTTCTTCGGCGAGTGCCTGAAATGCCTGAAAACTGCTGAGTAGCTGGCGAGTGGCGGCGCTGGGGATAATGCCACGTCCTGCCTGTTCGAACAGGGGCACGCCCAGTTCATTGGCGAGCTCACGAATCTGTGCCGAAACGCTGGAGGGTGCAAGATGCAACTCCAGCGCTGCGCGGTTAATGCTGCCGGTCTCAATGACTTTAAGCACGCTGCGAACCTGGCGCGGGGTCATTATTATACCGGCACTACGTTAAATTCCGGGCCATAAGGGTAATGGGTGATGTCTTCTGCGCCGTCTGCATTCAATACCAGAATATCATGCTCACGGTAACCCCCGGCAGCTGGCCGCCCGTGTGGAATGGTCAGCATCGGTTCCATCGAGACGACCATGCCTGGCACCAGCTCGGTATCAATGTCTTCACGCAATTCCAGTCCGGCTTCGCGGCCATAATAATGCGAGAGTACGCCAAAGCTATGCCCATAACCAAACGAACGGTATTGCAGCAAATCGCGTTCACTAAAAAACTCGTTGATTTGAGCGGTGATGCCGGAGCAGGTAGCACCCGGTTTGATCAGGCTGATGCCTAACTCATGCGCATCAATATTGGCTTGCCAAATCACCATGCTGGCCGCGTCAACTTCACCGACAAACAGAGTGCGTTCCAGCGCGGTGTAATAGCCGCTGATCATCGGGAAAGTGTTCAGCGACAGAATATCACCGTGCTGCAGCTTGCGAGCCGTCACCGGGTTATGGGCACCGTCGGTATTCAGGCCGGACTGGAACCAGACCCAGGTATCCCGGTATTCGGCATCCGGGAAGCGCTGGGCAATTTCCAGCTCCATCGCATCCCGCCCGGCGATGGCCACATCAATTTCGCGGGTGCCGATTTTGATCGCGTCACGAATTGCATAACCACCGACATCCGCGACCGCTGCGCCGTGGCGGATCAGTTCGATTTCAGCTGGTGATTTGTGCATGCGCTGCTGCATGGTCAGGGTATAAACATCAACCGTCTTGGCGGGTTGCAGAAAACTGTTCAGTTTACCCAGCTGTAACAGGGTCAGGTGATCGCTTTCATAGCCAATGGTTTTCCCGCTGCCGGTGACCGATTGAACGGCACGCCAGTAGTTATCGCGTGTCCAGTCGGTATAGGTGATGTTATCACCAAAACAGCGCCGCCAGGGTTGTCCGGCATCGATCCCGGCGCTAATGGTCACGCTATCCGTGGCGGTCACGACACACGCATAGGGGCGGCCAAACGAGCAATACAAAAAGCCCGAATAGTAGGCCACGTTATGCAGGGAAGTCAGCACCACCGCATCAATGCCCTGCGCGTGCATTATGCTGCGGAGTCCGGCCAGCCGCTGCTCATATTCTGCGGGCGCAAACGGGAGCACGGCCTGTTCGCCGTTGTGGAAACGTAAATAGTGGGTACGGGTAGATAATGTCATCGCGACCTCTGTGTGGGGTCGTGAACGAGACCCCTAAAGATCCCGGCGTTCAGGACGAAATAGAGCTGATGAGCGTTGATGAAACCGGGCTGGTAACACACCTACATCAGGACGGCGACGCCATCGCCACGGACAAATCATAAATCCGGTGGGGTGGTTTGGCAATCGTTTGCCGGAGTTTTTCTTTGGTTTTTCTTTGATTTTTCTTTGCTTGCTATTTCCGAAATAATTCTGTTATAACATTTAAGGAATGGAGGATGGTAGGCAACCCGCATGGTTGTTTATCAGGTACAGTCACGGCCCTGCTTACCGTAGAGCATTGCTAACACGAGGAGCATTATGTCCGCATCACAGAGTAGTCCGGGCTCACGTCCGTTCGTGCAGTTTGATAATGTGCAGAAAAGTTATGACGGCGAAATACTGGTCGTCAAAGGTTTCAATCTCGGTATTGAAAAGGGTGAATTTATCACTTTGCTCGGGCCGTCCGGCTCCGGGAAAACAACTTGTCTGATGATGCTGGCTGGCTTTGAAACCGCTACGCACGGCGACATCTATATTGATGGCCACTCTATCAATAATATCCCCCCGCACAAACGCGGTATCGGGATGGTGTTCCAGAATTACGCATTGTTCCCGCACATGACGGTCGCGGAGAATCTCGCTTTTCCCCTGCAAGTGCGCAAAATGGGCAAGTCAGTGCGCGAAGAAAAAGTGCGCAATGCACTCGATATGGTGCAAATGGGTGAATTTGGTGGGCGCCGCCCGGCGCAGTTATCGGGTGGGCAGCAACAGCGGATAGCACTGGCGCGTGCTCTAGTGTTTGAACCCCAGTTGATACTGATGGATGAACCTTTAGGGGCGCTGGACAAGCAGTTGCGTGAACACATGCAATTTGAAATCAAGCACTTGCATGAGCGTCTGGGCGTTACTGCTGTGTATGTAACCCATGACCAGTCCGAAGCTCTCACGATGTCAGACCGGATTGCGGTGTTTAATGATGGCATCGTCCAGCAGTTAGCAACGCCGTCTAACTTGTATGAACGCCCCGAAAATGCCTTTGTCGCCCAGTTTATTGGTGAAAACAACAAGCTGGATGCGATAGTCAAAGGCATTGATGACGGTATTGCGACCGTTGAATTCGCCAATGGCCAACAAGCGCAGGCATTGGCTGTTAATTGTGCGGGTGTTGGCAAGCCGACGCTGTGCTCTATCCGCCCGGAGCGGGTGCGGCTGGGGGAGAATGCCGGGGACAATGCTTCGATGGGCAAAGTACTCGAACTCATTTATCTGGGCGACCATATTCGTTGCCGTATGTCAGTGCATGGCAATGATGAATTTATCGTAAAAGTACCAAATGCCGGGGATGGCAGTATGCTGTCGGTCGGCGAATCCATCAAGATAGGATGGGACAAAAGTGACTGCCGCGCACTGGATGCGTGACGGTATCACCGTATCCGTACACCCCCGGATATGGGCATTATCAAGGGTGATTATTGGAGAACAGAATGAAATTTAAATCTATGGCAATCGGTGCTGCAGTTGCAACACTGGCATCAGGTATTGTACTGGCGAACATGTCCAGTGAAATGACAGTTGTGAGTTGGGGAGGCGCGTATTCGAAGTCCCAGCTGAAGGCCTATGTTGAGCCTTATATGGCGAAGAATGAAGGCTTCAAGGTGATTAATGACGAAAGTGCCAACGAAGGTGTGGCCAAATTGCGGGCGATGGCAGAAGCCAAAAACGTTACTTGGGATCTGCTCGATACGGAAGCGCCCGACTCCCAGCGCCTGTGTGATGAGGGTCTGGTAGAAGAAATCGACTTCGATCAGGTATTAGCAGCGGGCGATGATGGTTCTACCCCGACCAAGGATTTTGGTGAAGCGCTGGTTAACAAGTGCTTTATCCCGCAGATCGTGTTTTCAACGACCTTCGGTTATCGTACCGATGTTGCCGAGTGGAAGGGCAAGGTGCCTGAAGACCTTTGTGCAGTGTTCGACCTGGAAACTTTCCCCGGCAAACGTGCTCTGGAAAAGCGTCCCAAGAAAAACCTCGAATGGGCTTTGTTGTGTGATGGCGTAGAAAAAGACCAGTTGTATGATGTCATGTCTACCTCGGAAGGTATCGACAAGGCGTTGGCCAAGCTGGATACGATCAAGAGTCAAGTGGTCTGGTGGTCTGCGGGTGCGGAAACCCCCCAGTTGCTGGCGGACAAGGAAGTAGTCATCGGCTCGACTTATAACGGACGTCTGTTCTCGGTGATCGAAGAACAAAAACAGCCGGTCGCCATGCTATGGGATTACGAAGTATTCGACTTCGACGGTTGGGTCGTTCCAGCGGGTCTGCCAGAAGATCGCAAGGCACGTGTCATGGACTTTCTGAAGTTCGCGACCGATACCCAGCGTCTGGCTGATCAGGCTAAATACATTGCTTATGGCCCAGCGCGTGCTTCTTCCCAGTCACTGGTCGGCAAGCATGCTGAGCTGGGGATTGATATGGCACCGCATATGCCGAGTAACCCGGCCAATGCCAAGCGCGTCCTGGTGAATAACATCGAGTGGTGGGCTGATAACCAGGATTCTGTGGAAGAGAAATTCCAGGCCTGGCTGTCCAAGTAGTGAGTTGTATGGTGAGTTAAGCGCTGGTTTTCAAAGCGTCCAACCCACAGGGGAGTCGCCGACTCCCCTATTTTTCAGCTAATTTCCCACAGGAATTGCGTGATGCAGGAACTAATTCTCTCAGCGGATGGTGTTCCGCTGAAAAAGAAAATCGCACAAGCTTTATTCAAACAAAAAGTTCGGGCTTTGCTCCTGATTGCGCCCTTGCTGATCTTTATTTTCTTCTCCTTTATTATTCCTATCGCTGACATGCTGTTTCGGTCAGTCGATAACAGTATTGTGGTCGAGACCATGCCCGAGACGGTTGAGGCATTGCAGGCGTGGGATGCCAAATCAGGACAGGTGCCTGATGAGGCGGTCTTTGCGGCGTTCTACCGCGACATGACTGCGGCGATTGAACAAAAGAACCATACCAAATTGGGTTCGCGCCTTAATTATGAGGACAGTGGTGTTTCTTCGCTGTTTCGCAAACTGGGGCGGCAAGTTGAAAAATTCAAAGAACCACCCTATCGTGAGCAGTTTATTGATGCCGACAAGAAGTGGGGCGATCCGGATACCTGGGAGCTGTTCAAGCGTTATTCGCATGACTTGACTAATGGCTATTTTCTCGCTGCCATTGATATGCGCAAAACGGCAGATGGCCCCGAATGGCGTAGCGAATCGGAAAGCATCTACCTGATGCTGTTCCAGCGCACGATCATCATGAGTTTGGCCATTACCTTTACGTGCCTGCTGTTGGGTTATCCGATTGCCTGGCTGCTGGCCAATTTGCCCATGCGTACCTCCAACTTGCTGATGATTCTGGTGTTATTGCCGTTCTGGACTTCGCTCCTGGTACGCACCTCCGCATGGAAAGTGTTATTGCAGCAACAAGGGGTGATCAATGACCTGCTGGTTTGGATCGGTCTGATTGATAATGCTGGCCGCCTGGTGATGATTAATAACCAGTTTGGTACGATTGTCGCCATGACGCATATTCTGTTGCCCTTCATGATTCTGCCGCTGTATTCGGTGATGCGCACGATCCCGCCTACCTATGTGCGGGCAGCCAAATCAATGGGTGCAACCGACTGGACGACTTTCTGGCGCATCTATTTTCCGCAAACCATTTCCGGGATTGGTGCCGGTGCCATTCTGACCTTTATTCTGGCGATTGGTTACTACATTACGCCGGAACTGGTCGGCGGTACGCAGGGCGTATTTATTTCCAACCGGATTGCTTACCACATTTCCAGTTCACTTAACTGGGGTTTGGCGGCTGCACTCGGTGCCATTTTGCTGGTATTGGTAATGGCCTTGTACTGGGTTTATGACAAGATTGTCGGCATCGACAACGTGAAGCTGGGGTAACGCAGATGAAACTACCTATTTATGCATCAACCGGCCAGCGTATCTGGTATTACACCCTCCGGATTATCTGTGGGCTGATTCTGTTTTTCCTGATCGCGCCCATTCTGATCATTATCCCTTTAAGTTTTAATGCCACCAATTTCTTTACGTTTACGCCGGAGATGCTGTCATTTGACCCGGCTGGGTACTCGCTCAAACATTATCATGATTTTTTCAACAGTGCCGACTGGCAACTGGCTTTGGGGAACTCACTGAAAATAGCCCCGGTTGCTACCCTGCTCTCGGTAACACTCGGCACCATTGCGGCGATTGGTCTCAGCCAAAGTCATGTACCGTTTCGGCGGGCAATCATGGCCATTTTGATCTCGCCGATGATTGTGCCCTTGATTATTTCCGCCACCGGGATGTACTTTTTCTATTCCAGCTTGGGCAATTTTCTGGTGCATGACGTGGGCATGAACACTGATTTTGTCGAGTACCTGAAAATTGTACTGGCACACGCTGCACTCGGTACGCCGTTTGTCATTATCACTGTCACGGCGACCCTGTCAGGTTTTGATCGGAGTCTGACCCGCGCCGCTGCTTCGATGGGTGCAGGGCCGGTAAAAACCTTTTTCAAAGTGCAGATGCCACTGATTATCCCCGGTGTGGTGTCCGGTGCCCTGTTTGCCTTCATCACCTCGTTTGATGAGGTTGTGGTGGTGATGTTCGTCGGGTCGGCCAAACACAAAACGCTGCCCTGGCAAATGTTTACCGGTCTGCGCGAGCAGATCAGTCCGACCATTCTGGCGGTTGCCACCATCCTGATTAGCGTGTCAGTGATTCTGCTAGTGACTTTGGAATTACTGCGCAGGCGTTCGGAACGTTTACGCGGCCTGTCACCCGGTTAGGCAATAAACCCAAAAAACACAACAAATCCAAACCATGCGGATATTCCGCATGGTTTGCTCTAAAATATTCGCTTTTTGTGTGCATGTTTTCCGTTTATGGTAGGGATACTCGCTTCAAGGTATTCGCATCACTTAATCTATCAGGAGAAACATCATGCAACCAACGCAGCCAATACAACCCCTGCACCTGTACATCGCTTATAAAAACTACTCGTCCTGGTCATTACGCCCGTGGCTGGCTTTGAAAGTGGCCGGGATTGAGTTTGAAGAAACTCTGCTACCGTTTGCACACAGCGACAGCCTTGACCAGTTGGGAGCGCGCTATCGCATTCCGGCACAGGTGCCGGTGCTGGTAGTCGATGGCCAGCCGATCTGGGACAGTCTGGCGATCATGGAATATGCTGCCGAGCAATACCCCGACCGCGCGTTATGGCCTGCGGACAAGGCTTTGCGGGCTTTGGCGCGCAGTGCGGCCTGTGAAATGCACAGCAGTTTTTCCGCCTTGCGTTCAGCCTGCCCCATGAATTGCCGTAGCCAAAAGGCATTTACCCCGAGTGCTGCGGTTAAAGCTGACCTGGCGCGGATTGCACAGATTTGGGAGCACTTCGCCGCTGCCGATAAACCCGCTGGAGAGTTTTTATGTGGCCATTTTTCAATAGTGGATGCGATGTACGCCCCGGTGATGTGGCGGGTGCTCGGCTATGGGCTGGACGTATCCCCCGGTTTTATGCGCTGGGCAGCAGCGATGCAGGCTTTACCCGCCATGCAGGAGTGGCTGGCGAGTGCCAAGGCAGAAGAATGGGTGATGGAGAAATATGAGGCGGTGTGAGTAGGTGAGCACTCTGCAGGCTCATGAATAACCTGTAAGGATCTCAGTGAACAGGAAGCTCTGTACAAGTTTCCTGTTCGTTACCAGTTGAATACTAATCCGGTTAAGTGCCTGTCAGCATCCGGCGTACCCGCCGCTTGCCCAGCAGATTTACCGCAAACGACAAGACAATAATGCGCAAATCCAGCAACAAAGAACAACGCCGCAAATACACCGCATCCATCCGCCATGACACCTTTGCCCCACGCCCGCCATAAAGCTGCGCCAGCCCGGTAATGCCCGGTTTAACTGACCAGCGTACCGCGTGATAGTCATCATCCCAGCCCAGACGCAGCACATCCGTTTGCATCAAAGGACGTGGCCCGACCACGCTCATATCTCCGCGCAGGATATTGAACAGTTGCGCCAGCTCATCCAGCCCGGTTTGGCGTAGCAGGTTGCCGGTACGGGTGACGCGCTTATCACGCATAGTGCGAAATTTGTATACATGAAACGCTTGCTTGTTTAGCCCCAGACGCTCCTGATGAAATAAAACCGGCTTGCCATCCAGCAGTAAAATCGCCAGTGCCGTACCCAGCAGCACCGGGCTCAGTACCAACACCCCCGCACCTGCCGCGACCCGATCAAAGATGTTTTTCCAGCGCATCATGGCCTCCTGTGGTAGTGCCGTTCAGCGTTAGTTCCAGCAACTGACGCATATGCCCCAGCAAACCCGCCTGTATCATCCAGTTCCAAACCGGCTCCGCCTTTTTCCAGCCTGCGCTATAGGCAAAGTGCCGCAAGCGCTGATTCACGCTGGCATGTTGCTGGCTGGCCTGATAAATATTAGCCCACGAATAAAATTCGCGATAAGCCCAGTCATAACCGGCCTGCAGTTGTTCCCGGCTCATGCCCTGCGGCTCGAACACCACATGACGCGTGTCATAGTGCTCCCAGTGACTGGTTCGCAAGCGCCCGGCCTGCTGCATTTGCCGGTAATATTCGGTGCCGGGGTAGGGGGTTGCGATATGAAAAGTGGCGGTGGTCAAACCCTGCGTCACCGCCCAGTCTACCGTGTGTTTGAAGACTTCCGGCGTGTCACCATCCAGCCCAAACACAAAGCTGCCATTGATTTTGATGCCAAGGTCATCCAGTCGCCGCACCGCTGCTGCGTAATCGCGCCCCATATTTTGTTGCTTATTGGAAAACGCCAGGCTCTCACTGCCCAATGACTCGAAGCCGACAAATACACTGCGCATTCCTGCCTCGGCTGCCCGTTCGATCAGATCACCTTTGAGAAGGGCATTCACGGTAGACGCGCCCTGAAACAAGCGCCCCATGCCACGCATACCCTCAAACAACTGGCGGGCAAAGCGCGGATCACCCAACAGGTGGTCATCCAGAAAATACAAATGCTTACCCGGCAGACATTCTATCTCGGCCAGTGCGGCGTCAACCTTCTGTGTATAAAATGATTTCCCGCCCTGAAAAAAAGCATCCTTATAACAAAACGTGCAATGGTACGGGCAGCCGCGTGTTACCACGATAGAATTCGGCACCAGGTATTTATCACGCTTGATCAGATCGCGACGGATCGGTGGCAAATGCTCCAGCGTGCGCACGCCCGATTCATAACGTGCCTGCGGAACGCCCATCCGAAAGTCTGCCAGAAATTGCGGGAAAGTATCTTCCCCCGGGCCCAGAAAAATCGAATCAGCATGCGCCGCCGCCTCGCCGGGCAACGACGTGACATGCAGACCACCCAGACAGACATGGCAACCGCGCGCCCGGTAATGATCGGCTAGCTGGTAAGCGCGTGCCGCACTGGTGATATATACCTGAATCACCACCAGATCCGGTGCATCATTCAGGTCAACCGTTTCAACATGCTGATCGATCAATTCCACCTGATCATCAGGATCAAGATAAGCCGCCAACGTCGCCAATCCCAAGGGTGGAAACAGTGAATATTTGATCGGTCGCCACTCTGGCGAGCCAGCTTCCTGTAGAGAAGGGAGAATCATTTTGACGTGCATCGCGCTATTCCTGTGCTGACTGACCCTGCAAGCTTACCGTTACAGTGTGCAGGAATGGGCAGGCAGAATGAGGAAAGTGTGTGCAGCCTGGGGTGAAGTGCTGGTTTCCTGATCTAAATCGCCGCCGCCAGCCGCACCCCTTGGTCAATCGCCCGTTTGGCATCCAACTCGGCTGCCACATCCGCACCACCGATCAGGTGCACTGGCTTGTTACCGATACCCGCTTGCAACTCACGGCGTGGTTCCTGTCCGGCACAAATAATCACGTTGTCGACGGGCAGTAATTGCGCTTTACCCGCAATGCTCAGATGCAAACCGGCCTCATCAATTTTGTGGTATTCGCACTGCGAGAACATCTGTACGCCCTTGTTTTTCAGGTCGGTGCGGTGAATCCAGCCAGTTGTTTTGCCCAAGCCATTGCCCACTTTGGATTTCTTGCGTTGCAGTAAATAAACGGTGCGCTCGGCAGGCGTGGTTTTTGCGGTGATGCCGCTTACGCCGCCGCGTGCCTGCAGGCTCATATCCACGCCCCATTTTTCCATGAAGGCCGGAATGTTCAGGCTGCTGTTGTCACCGTCATGGGTCAGAAATTCGCTCATATCAAAGCCGATACCGCCTGCACCAATCACCGCCACTGACTGGCCCACGGGTGCGCCACGCATTACGTCCAGATAGCTTAATACCTTGGGGTGATCAATGCCGTCAATGGCGGGGGTGCGGGGTACGATACCCGTGGCGAGAATCACTTCGTCTGCATCACTCGCCGCCAGTTGTTCGGCGCTCATTGTCTGCCCGAGCTGCACGTTGACGCCCGTGCGTTTTAGCTGGCTGGCGAAATAGCGCAAAGTCTCATAAAACTCTTCTTTGCCCGGTATGCGCTTGGCGATGTTGAATTGGCCGCCAATCTCGTTGGCAGCCTCATACAAGGTGACTGCGTGCCCACGCTGTGCGGCAGTCACGGCAAAGGCCAGGCCAGCAGGGCCTGCGCCGACTACGGTGAGTTTTTTAACTTGGGTTGTCGGGGTGATGGTTAATTCGGTTTCATGGCAGGCACGCGGGTTAACCAGGCAGGTCGTGAGTTTGCCGACAAAAACATGATCCAGGCAAGCCTGATTACAGCCGATGCAGGTGTTGATTTCATCGGCACGGTTTTCTGCGGCCTTGAGGACGAACTCCGGGTCAGCCAGAAAGGGGCGTGCCATCGACACCATATCCGCGTCACCCCGCGCCAGCACCGTTTCTGCCACCGCTGGCATATTGATGCGGTTGGAGGTGATCACCGGAATGCTCAGGGCGGCGCGTACTTTGGCTGTCACCCAGGTGAAGGCAGCGCGGGGTACTTTGGTGGCGATCGTCGGAATCCGTGCTTCATGCCAGCCGATCCCGGTATTGATCAGGGTTGCCCCGGCGGCTTCGACGGCCTGACCAAGGTGGACAATTTCTTCATAAGTGCTGCCCTGTTCGACCAGATCAAGCATCGACAGACGGAAAATGAGGATGAAATCACTGCCGACTTTTTCACGAATACGCCGTACCACTTCCACCGGCATGCGAATCCGCTGTTCATAATCACCACCCCAGGCATCATCGCGCTGATTGGTGCGGGTGACGATAAACTCATTCAGGAAATAGCCTTCTGAAGCCATGACTTCCACACCGTCATAACCCGCCTCCTGAGCGAGAGCCGCACAATTCACAAAATCATCGATTTGCTGTTCGATTTCCTCAGCGCTGATAGCCCGTGGGGTGAAAGGGTTGATCGGTGCCTGAAGCGCGGAGGGGGCGATTAAGTCATGGCTGAAGGCATAACGCCCGCTGTGCAGGATTTGCATGCAAATTTTACCGCCAGCGGCGTGTACTGCGCGGGTGACGATGCGATGATTAGGCAGCTGTACCGGATCATTCAGCACCGCCGCATGCGCATGCACCGCGCCCTCCCGGTTTGGGCCGATGCCGCCGGTGACAATCAGCGCCACCCCGGCTTGGGCGCGTTCGGCGTAAAAAGCCGCCATGCGTTCAAAACCATTGGGCATTTCTTCCAGCCCCAAATGCATGGAACCCATCAGCACCCGATTTTTCAAGGTAGTAAAACCCAAGTCTAGCGGAGCCAGCAGGTGCGGATATTGAGTAGAAACAGAGGATGCGGGCATGGAGCTTTCCTTACGGGTGGTTATTGTTTGAGCCTGGGTTTGTGCCAGTCATGACCGGCTCCAGTGGCTGAAGTGCAGCATAAGCAGGCGCACGTTTTTGCATTTTGGCAGCAAAGCCTTCCATAATGTCGGCAGGCTGGAACATCCCGGCTTGCCAGGCGGCGGTATAAGCCAGGCTATCTGCGACACTGTGATCACGCGCATAATTCATGAGTGTTTTGCTGCCTGCTACTGCCAGCGGTGAGTGTGCCGCTATTTGTTGGGCGATGTGCAGGACACCGGCGAGCAGGCTGTCAGTATCCGCAAAAACCTGATTGACTAGGCCACTGGTCTGGGCTTCAGCGGCGGACAGATGACGCGCAGTATAGGCCAGT
The DNA here is from genome assembly GCA_964293125.1 of uncultured Thiothrix sp. Lineage (GTDB taxonomy): Bacteria > Pseudomonadota > Gammaproteobacteria > Thiotrichales > Thiotrichaceae > Thiolinea. The sequence continues at coordinate 24,704 of CAXYXY010000034.1, forward strand.
TCACGCGCCAGTCCGGGGCTGATCAGGGTGGGCAGGCGTTGCAAGGTGCCCAGATCAGCCGTTATGCCTAGCTGGGTTTCCTTGATGCAGAAGTAGGCATCTGTGCTGCAATAGCGGCTGTCACAGGCACAGACCAAGTCAAAAGCACCGCCGATACAACCGCCTTGTACCGCTGCCAACACCGGCATGCGCAGGTTTTCCAGCGCAGTGAAGCAGTCCTGTAATTCCAGCACCAGTCGGCGCATGAATTCAGCACGTCGCCCCGGTTCACCGGAGAACATGCGCGGGTCGGGCTGACTGAATACGTCCAGATCCATGCCAGCGCTGAAATGCTTGCCGGTGGAGGCAATCACCAGCACACGCACATCCTCGGCACGGGCAAGATCGCGCAAAGCTTGCGGGAATTCCTGCCAGAATGCACGGTTCATGCTGTTATAGGCTTCCGGGCGATTAAGGGTCAGCTGGGCGATATGCTCGCTGATCTCTAGTTGCAGGCTGGAATAGGGTGACTGCATGCGGTTGTCCTGATGTGATGGTATAAATAAGGGTATTAAAACCAATCTGAGCAGTGTCAAGATAAAGCTAAATCTTGACGATGTCAAGATAGGGGTGTTAGCGTTAAGGCATGACAGACAGCAATCCCCCTAAAGTAACTTATCACCACGGCGACCTGCGCGAAAGCTTGCTGGAGGCGGCCAGACGCATGCTGGAAACGGACGGAATTGAGGGGCTGTCGATGCGCAAGCTGGCCGAACAGGTGGGTGTCTCGCGGTCGGCGTCTTATCACCATTTTACAGACAAGCGTGCTTTGTTATGTGCCCTGGCCGCTGCCGGGTTCAGGCAGCAGGATGATTTTCTGGCTACGCTGGCGGTGCAACAGGGGGTGGAGCGCTTTCGTGCTTTTGTGCGCGCTTATGTTGCGTTTGCTACCACCCACCGGACGCAGTATGACCTGATGTACGGGCGGGAAATCTGGAAAACCGGGGAGGTGACGGATAGTCTTGAGCAAGCGGCGAAGCAAAGTTTCAAGCGCTGGCTGGCAGAGGTGATCATTCTGCGTGAGCAGGGGGTGCTGGCGGCAGAACCGTCTGCCTTGCGGGTGGCGCAGGTAAGCTGGGCGGCCTTGCATGGTTTATGCCGCCTGGTGAATGATGGTATTTATGTACATGCAGAAGACATTGGCGAGATGGAGCAGGCACTGGTGAAGATGCTGACTAAAATGAGCGAATGATTACCTATAGTGAGTTACTGACCCACCTGCTGGTGGTTGGCACGACCATCTTTTCGATTATTGTCGTCTTGCTGGTGTTACGGCAACGCCACCGCACGCCACAGGCGGCGATTGCCTGGCTATTGCTGGTTGCATTGGTGCCTTATCTGGCCTTGCCGGCTTTTCTGTTGCTGGGTTTTCGCAAGCGGCGGCCACTGGGATTCATTGCCCCCGATGTGCATGCTGCCATGTTGCCAGTGACAAATTCCAGCCTTGAAGGCCTGCTGTGTGGCTTCCACCTGCCTGCGGCTTCGGCGGATAATGAACTGGTATTGTTGACTGACGGTGATAGTGCTTGGCGTGCGTTGCATAACCTGGTGGATAGCGCCCGGCATTCGATTGATGTCACTTTGTACCTGTTGGCGAATGATGCCGTCGGGCGGGCGTTTGTTGAGCAGCTGACCCAAGCGGCGACCCGGGGTATCCGCGTCCGGGTTTTGCTGGATAGTTATGGTGGCTTGCGGCGTCCACGAGCGGCTTTGAAACGTCTGCTGGCCGCCGGGGGCGAAGTCAGGTCTGCGCTACCAATCATTCAGCTACCTAGCAAAGGCCATGTCAATTTGCGCAATCACCGCAAGATGATCATTGTCGATGGTCAGCGGGCGTTTGCCGGTGGGATGAATATCGCCAAAGAATACCTCGGGCCTGAGCCGGGTATCCAACGTTGGCGTGATCTGGCTTATCGGGTCGAAGGTTCTGTCATGAAGGAGTTTAACGCCATCTTTGCCTCTGACTGGCGGGGAGCCGGGGGTGACAGGGAAGTACTACCGACTGTATCCGCTGGGTCGGGCGCGGCTATTTTGCAACTGGTGCCTTCCGGGCCTGATGTGCACGATGACCCTTTGTATGACACGATTGTATATAGCTGTCACTTGGCTACTCGCCGTATCTGGATGGTGACCCCTTATTTCCTGCCTTCCACCTCCTTGACCCAGGCGTTATTATTGGCTATTCGCCGCAAAGTGGATGTGCGGATCATTGTCCCGGAGCATTCCAATCAGCGGATAGCCGATTTTGCACGCGGCTCTTTTTTGCATGAGCTGGCGGATGCGGGTGCGCGGGTGCAGACTTACCCGTCGATGCTGCATGCCAAGGCCATTCTGGTCGACGATAACGGCATGGTCGGTTCAGCGAACATGGACATTCGTAGCCTGTTTCTGAATCATGAAACCATGCTGTTTATCTATTCCCATGCCGATATACGGGTTTTGGAGGAGTGGTTTCAGGCGACGCTGGCCGAGACTCAAGACTGGGTACGTGATGAGCGTGTCCTGCATGCCTTTGCAGAGAAGCTGTTCCGGCTGAGTGCGCCGCTGTTGTAGTGGCCGGGTCTATTGAATGGTTCACCATGCTACAATTCAGTCGTCATGGCAGTCGTCATAAAAACGGTAGAGACACGATGAAAATTCCCTACGGACAAAGCAATTTCAAGACGGTAATTAGTGAAAATTACGTCTATGTGGATAAAACCCGCTTTATTCGGACGCTGGAGGATGAAGGTCGTTTCAGCATCCTGTTGCGTCCCCGCCGCTTTGGGAAAAGCCTGTTCCTGTCGATGTTGTCACACTATTACGACATGAATTTTGCGGATGAATTTGCAAGCCTGTTCGGGCAACTGGCAATCGGCAAAAATCCGACCGCCAGTCATAATCAGCATCAGGTCTTGTTCCTGGAATTCAGTGGCATCAGCACGGATTCACGTGCCGGGATTTATGCCGCGTTCACCAGCAAGGTTAATAATGCGTTGCTCACTTTTTTGGGGCGCTATGGCTATGCGCCAGCCGCTCATAACGATATTGTGCGGGAGCCGACCCCGGCAGGTAAGCTGGAGACTTTGCTGCGGCATGCGCAAGGCCAGAAAATCTATGTGTTTATTGACGAATATGATCACTTTGCCAACTCACTATTGGCCGAGGATTTGAGTCATTTCCGCAATATCATGGGCAAGGGTGGCTTTGTCCGCGCATTTTACGAACTGATTAAAACAGGCACCCAGCAGGGTGTCATCGACCGCCTGTTTATTACCGGTGTGACTCCGGTGATGCTGGATAGCTTAACCTCTGGTTTTAATGTGGTCGATAATCTGAGCACTCATGCCTGTTTTAATGATGCGATTGGCTTTACCCGTAAAGAAACCGAAGGTCTGATTAAACCGCTGGCGGATGGCTGTGGGTTGCAGCTTGATAGCCTCATGGCCAATGTGACTGCCTGGTACAACGGGTATTGTTTTAGCGAGTCCTGCACTGCAGCTGGCATGTATAACGCCGACATGGTTTTGTATTTTATCAAGCACTTTGATCAAAAGACCTGCGCGTATCCCCGACGCATGCTCGATGAAAACATTGCCTCCGACTACGGTAAAATCCTCGCGCTGTTCTCGATTGGTGATCGCAATGAAAACTATCAGGTGCTGGAAGAGCTGATCGAGAAAAATGAAATCGTGGCCAAGCAACGGCGCAAGTTTGATTTTGACAAGGGGTTTGACCGGAATGATTTTGTCAGCCTGCTGTACTACATGGGTTTTATTACCTTTAAAGGTAGTCTGTTAGGGCGGGAAAGCTACCAGATACCCAATTACGTCATCAAGGTGCTGTACTTTGAGTATTTCAAGGTGGAACTGGAGCGCCTCAATGTGCTCACTATTTCTGATGCACATATCGAAGACTCAATCATTGCGCTGGCTCTGCATAATGACCCCGCCCCGCTACTGGATGAAATACGGGCGATTTTGCAGCAATTCTCTAACCGGGATTTCATCAAGCTGGATGAAAAGCATATCAAGACATTGCTGTTGACCCTGCTCTTTCAGTCACCGGTTTATGCGATTAAAAGCGAGCCGGAAATGAATCATAAATACCCGGATATTCTGTTGCTGGAGCGCAGCCCTTATGCGGTTCAGTATGAGCATCTGCTTGAGCTGAAATACTGCAAAAAATCAGAGCGCAGTAAAAATCCGCGTATTTGGCAGGATAAACTGGCCGAGGGCGTCCGGCAGGTGCAAGGGTATCTGCAATTGCCTGAGGTTAAAATGCACCAGAAGCTGTCTGCCTGGGTGTTGCTGACGGATGGGGATGAGGTGATCGTGGAGCCGGTGGTCAAGCCTCAAGAATAACCCTAAGCAATCCCTAAGTATTCGCAGCTATCATGCAGCTTTCAATAGACATCACAGGATGGTTCCCATGATTTCGTTCAACTCCGCGCACCCATCTCCCTCATCTCCCTTGAACGTCACCGCAGAAGCGTGTGATCGACGTGGTTGATTACCAGAGAAAAAGCTGAGAGCCCCCGCCCATGAAAGCAGCTTTGCCCCGCACCGTCTGGGTACTTGGGCTGGTCAGCCTGTTTATGGACATGTCGTCCGAATTCATTCACGCCATTCTACCGGTTTACCTGACAACCACGCTGGGTTTGTCGGTATTGACGGTCGGTATTGTCGAAGGCATTGCCGAGGCGACCGCTTCCATCATGAAGGTATTCTCCGGGGTGGTGTCTGACCACTTCCGTCAGCGCAAGGCACTGGTGCTGGTCGGGTATGGATTGGGGGCGTTGACCAAGCCGGTCTTTCCGTTGGCGAGTTCGGCGGTGGAGGTGATCGCGGCCCGCTTTGTCGACCGGATCGGTAAAGGCATTCGCGGTGCGCCGCGCGATGCGCTAGTGGCTGATGTAACGCCGCCTGCTTTACTGAGTGCAGCCTATGGTTTGCGCCAGTCGCTGGACACGGTCGGCGCATTTGCCGGGCCGTTGCTGGCGATGTTGATGCTCTACCTGTATGCGGGTGATTTACGGCTGGTGATGTGGGTCGCGGTGATTCCGGCGCTGGTCTGTGTCGGGCTGATTGTCTGGGGGCTGGACGAGCCAAAGCTGCCTGCGGACAGCAAGGTTAAACCGCGTTTGGAGTGGCAGGCTGTGCGGCATTTACCCCGAGCTTACTGGTTGCTGTTGGGCGTAACCGCGCTGGTGACACTGGCGCGCATGACGGATGCTTTACTGATTCTGCGTGGTCAGGAAAACGGGCTGGGGCTAGTCTGGATTCCGCTGGTGCTGGTCGTGTATAGCCTGGTGTATTCGCTCAGTGCCTATCCTGCCGGACTGGTCGCGCCGCGTCTGGGTGTCAGGGGTGTGCTGTTGCTGGGTATGCTGGGTCTGGCGGTTTCTCAAGGTTTGCTGGCAGCAGCCACTGATACGGGCTGGCTATTCTGGGCTGGGATCATTTTCTGGGGGTTGCACATGGGGCTGACGCAGGGACTATTGACAGCCCAGGTCGCGCAGCTGGCACCGCCCACCTTGCGCGGTACTTCATTCGGCCTGTTTCATCTGACCACGGGTATCATGCAATTGCTGGCGGGTGCTTTGTTCGGTGGTTTATGGGTGTTTTACTCGGCGGCTGGGGCGTTTCAGGGCGCGTTATTGGTGTCGCTAGTGAGTTTGCCGCTGGTGTGGCTGGCTTTACCCAAAACATCCTCCCCCACGTCTTCTTGATCCTGTCGTGCGACGGGTATAGTTAATGCCTGTTTCACTTACTGTTTCAAACCCCACCCACATTCCGAGGCTAGCATGGATAAACTGGATAAAAATCACCCCACTCGCTTCCATCTGAAGCATGCCCATCTTGAGACCGTCTTTGGCAATGACTGGTTTGCACTGAAAGCGGAGGCCTTTGCCCGGTTTTTTGGTACACCCACTTTTTTATTATCGCAAACGTTTCTTGTCATACTGTGGATCGGCCTGAATGAAAGCGGCATTACCCACTTCGACGTATACCCCTTCATCTTGTTGAACCTTGCTTTCAGCTTGCAGGCTGCATATGCGGCACCGCTGATTTTACTGGCGCAGACCCGGCAGGCTGACCGTGACAAGGTGTTTACCGAAGCAGATGCACGCCATCGCGAAGATTTGGCGCAGGCTGGCCAGAACAGAATGGATATGATGGTGGAGCAGAATACCCTGCTCATGGATGTATTGCAGCAAAACACCCGCCTGACCGAACAGGTTGAGGCCATGAGTAAGCGCATTGAGGCGTTAACCGTACAAGTGCACGGTAAAATTATTGCGAACGATAGCCAGTACCGCAGCTAGGAGCGCGGTGGGTGGTTGGCTGCATTATAGCGGCACAACAGTCTGTACAAGGCGATCAGTGAGACCAGCACGGCCATCACAATACTGGCACGCAAGAAGCGTGACACATCGGTGTGGGTGGCAATATCCCACCATTCATCACCGCCCAGTTCCGCATAGCAGTCACGTACCGTCCAATCGCTGGTAAAAAAATACTGGTGAGTGGGTTCATAAGGTCTATCCTTGGCTATCGGAAGTGATTGATTTTACGGCAGAACTTAAGCACTTAGTGCTCGTAACGGTTATCTGGTCAAAGTACTGATATTGAGTTAAAAATAAAATCAATCCCTTAATTAAGGGACTAAGTTTTCAATACCATACTCCCTATTTAAGGGATGGTGTTTTTTAGTCAGCATATATAACATCTTATGCGGGTGATTGTTTTTATTAATTATACAAGAGGATTTTAATCATGAACTTTGCTATAAAATCAGTATTGGTTTTTTCTTGTCTGGCACTATCCAGTCCACTATTTGCAGATTCGACTCCTTGGTTTGATAGGGATAATCCTGGTGGAGTGGGTGACTACGAAACAACTAGGCACCTACTAAGTATAGAGTGCCGTTTTAAAGGTGGTAATGCACCAATCTCAGAAAACTCTCCAGCAGGCTACCACTGCAATATTGCTGAAGGCGGGTGGTGTAAAAACAACAATCCGGCAGGGCTAGCTTGTCAAGATATGGAGGTGAAGTTCAAATATTACAACGGGGGATCTACTCCTTGGCTGGATCGTGATGATCCTGGTGGAGTGGGTGACTATGAAACCATTCGTGATCTATTGACTATCAAATGTAAATTTGTCAATGGGGGAATCATAACAGAAGGTTCACCAACAGGCTATCACTGCAATATACCTGATGGCGGGTGGTGTAAAAACAACAATCCGGCAGGATTGGCTTGCAAGGATATGAAAGTTAAATTCTTTTTTTAAATAAAAGAATGAATGAGGGGACACGTATTTTCATATGTGTCCCTCTTGATGTTTGTTCCTCAATGAGAACTAACTTCACCTAGCAATAAAGATGCCAGCCATTTATCTTTAACATGAGCCTAGCAATTCTCAATTAGGATTTTCTTCGGCTTTAGTTGTCGGATCAGTACCGCAGCTAGGGTCGGCGCGGTGGGTGGTTGGCTGCATTATAGCGGCACAACAGTCTGTACAAGGCGATCAGTGAGACCAGCACGGCCATCACAATACTGGCACGCAAGAAGCGTGACACATCGGTGTGGGTGGCAATATCCCACCATTCATCACCGCCCAGTTCCGCATAGCGGTGTGAGACCATCCCCAGCCAGAAGAAGCCCGCCAGCACCATGCCGATCAAGACCACCCATTCGGGGCTGAAGGCCTGGCGTAGCAATGAGCTGTGGATATTGAAAGCAGCACGCCCCGACCACAGCAGCCACAACACCAGCAGCATCAGGAGGGCTACTTCATAGTCCAGTCGCTTCAGTAAAGTTGTGACGATGCCCAGCACCAACAAGGCAACAGTAAGGTGCCACGCACCGTCCAATCGCTGGTAAAGGCCACGAGCGAGGATGATCAGCCCCAGCCCCGCCGCGCTGGATAACAGGTACGAAGTCTCAATCAGGGCAATGGGGATCAGTTCACCGAGTAACGTGCTGCGGTATGGATCGGTCGGGGTTGCATCAAAAAACAGCATCACCCCTCCCAGAATCAGGGTGGTGGTTGCGAGTATGCCGGGCAGGAAGTCATGCAGACCTTGCTGAAAAGCCTCCCGCCAGCGTTTGACATGTTTGGCCTGTTGGTTAATCTCATCGAAGGCAAGGACGACGACGGTGATCAGGAACGGCAGAAAGTAGTAAAAAACGCGAAATACCAGCAGCGTGCCGAGCAAGACTTCTGTCGGCACCTGTGGCAATGCCAGCGTCATGGAGGCTTCAAACACCCCCAAACCGCCCGGCACATGACTGATGATGCCGATCAGTGTCGAGAATGCAAAAGCAGCGAGTACGTCGGCGTAAGAGAGGCCAGCGGAAGCAGGCATCAGCAGGTATAGCGCCAGTACCACGGTTAGAATGTCCATGGCGGAGGCGGCGGTCTGCATGAGGATAATCTCGCCAGACGGGGTAAAAAACTGCCATTGTTTGAGTTTGACCCGTTTGCCGGTTTTGCCTGACCAGAACGCCAGCGCTGCGATGGCCAGCAGAATAACCACGCCGATACCACGCAGCAAGCCCATGGGTAGGTGACTCAAATCTGCCAATATTTTCGGGTCAAGCAATAAGGCTATGCCGGTCATGCAACTGATGCCGAAAGTAAACGTCATGGAGGTGAGCAGGATGACGCTGCCGATCTGTCCGGGTGTGAGGCCGATGCGGGAGTACAGGCGGTAACGGACTGAGCCGCCCGATAATACGGTCAAGCCGACATTGTGCCCAATGGAATAAGCGGTCAGCGCTGTCAGGGTGATGTAGCGAAACGGTACCTGCACGTGTATACAGCGTAAGGCGACCCAGTCATAAAAGCTCAATACCCAGTAACCGAAGGCAACTATCAACAAGGCCAGCAGCAAGTCAAGGGGCGGTATCTGGTGAATAGCCGCTTCGATGTCCTTGAAGTGCAGGTTATGCAGCGTGTGATACAGGCTCCACAGCGCCAGGGCGAACACCCCCAGGCTGATGCTTGCCAGTATCCAGTGCCAGTTGATTTTAATGGGTTTCATGTCAGTCCGGGTTAGTAAGGTAGCTTATTCAATGCGCCAAGGCTTGCGCTTGCTAAGGATACCCGGATTATACGGTAAAAGCTGCCCGGTGGTTACCGGGCAGAATACGAGGGTCATGCAAGAAAACGGGAAAACAGGTCAGAAGCAGTGATTAATCACTGGCATCATCGTCGGAAGATGCATCGGCCTTGTCGTTACTCTGTTCATCACTTTCGTGATCGGTGGCCATAGCCTGTTTGGTCACCGCGCCGGTTGTGGCGTCAATCTGCAGTTCATGTACCAGCTTGTCGGCAGAGACGATTTCCACCTCCCAAGTGTTGGTGTCTTTGCGGGTTTGGAACTCGGCACTAACCGCTGTACCGGGAACCGTTTGCAGAGCCGTTGTGACTGCCTGATCCAAGGTGACGGTAGCGGTCGCTGCAGCCAGTGCTTCATCGGTGTTGTCATGCTTTTCCTTGGCGATGGCTGTACCTGCCAAGACAGAGGACAGCAGAGTCACTGCGACGAGCTTGTGAATGGTTTTCATGGTGTTAATTTCCTTGAGTTTTGAATGAATACGCTTTAACTGATTGCGTAAGATGCATATTAGACCGGAAGAGTTAGCTAGTGCTTAGGTTGAGTAATTAATTAAAACTAAATTGAGAGTTTATATATAAAAAATCCCGACTGTTTTTAAACAAGCGGGATTTGATTTTTCTGCTGGAAGCAGTGTGCGGTGTTAGGTGCTAGTCTTTATATGGCCAGTTCGTTAATAGTCCGGGCTTTCTCGACCTGAATTTCCCGATAGAGCGCTACCGACAGCATGATGGCAAAGAAGGCTGAAGCACCAATCGTGCCCAGACCCAGACCGCCGTGCTCCGGTGTTTTAGTCAGCAGGTCACCGAAGGTGGCACCAAACGGACGAGTCAGGACAAACGCTACCCAGAACAGCAAGATGCTGGAAACATTGGTATAAAAATGCAGTAGGGCGGTGATGGCCAGTATGCCTGCAATGATCAGGGCACTGGTCATAAAGCCAAGACCGAGTGAATCGGCCATGAAGTCACCGGCGGCGGTGCCTAATGTATTTGCGATCAGGAAGGCTACCCAGTAGAAACTTTCAGCGGTGGTTGTGGTGATGTGTTCAACATTAATGGACTTTTCTTTCCAGTACCAGCCTGCCAGCGAGAGCAGCAGCAAGGAGATCAAAAGCGCTGAACCCGCCGTGTAGCCCAAGCCTAATGTCCGGTCGATGAAATCGGAGATACCCGTGCCGACAATGGCGGTTGCCGTAAAAACCAGCCAGTACATGGTCGGATCATAACGTTTCATTGCCAGCTTGATGCCTAATAGAATCGTGAACAAGGCCATAAAGATGCTGATGGTAGTGCCATAACCTAAATTAAAGGTCATGGAAAACATGTCAGCACCGGTTTCACCCAGCGTGGTCGATGCTATCTTGATAATCCAGTAAAGTAGAATAATATGTGGAACCCGACTAACCATGTTTTCCACTGTCAAACTTTTCATGCGATATTTCCTTTTCCAAAACAACAATTATTAATAAAATTCAATACAAGGTTGAGCGGTCAGAGAATAGGCAATGAAACTTAGTCGGCACTTAGTCGGTCAGTGATTAGTCGGGTTTTTCAGAAAATTTTCACCCACGAAACATCATGGCAATCAAGCGTTCCCCCTTGTACTCATGCCAGACAGCTATCAGCACATGGGCAATTAGGCCATGCAGCCAGCGAGTAGCACGGTGCCAGCGTGGAGTTACGGCGGATAAGGGGTGGGTAGACATGATGTTAATGCTCTCCTTGAGCGGGTTGGGGCAATGACTGTGCAGTCGGCGCAGTGTTTGTAGCAGTGTTTATAAGTGCTTGGTGGTAACAGTATTCCAGCCCACCGTCCGGGCGATTCTGCAAGCTGATATGGCCATCCAGTTGTTGGGCAATTTCCAGGCTGATGGTCAGCCCCAGACCATTGCCGGGTTCGAGCGTACCCTGGGCACGGTGGAAGGGTTCGAACACCCGCTCCAGCTCGTCGGCGGGGATACCTGTGCCACTGTCACGGACACGAAAGAGGGCTTCGTTATTTTCCATGAACAGGTCAATGTCGATTTTCCCGCCGGGTGGGGTGTATTTAATTGCGTTGCCCAGTGCGTTGTGGACTAAGAGCTTGAGGCTGTCAGCTTGATCGTTGAGCCGTGGGTTTTCATTGCGATTAATCCCCAGATCAATTTGCTTGGCCTCTGCCAGCGGGTAAAGGTCGGCGATGGCCTGTTGCACGATCGGGCGAAACGCAACGCTGTGCAGTTCAGCGGGATGGGTGCCCTGTATTCTGGCCAGATCAAGCAGCTGGTTCACCAGTGTTTGCATGCGCTGCATACTTTCCTGTAAGGGTATCAGCCGTTCCTGTACTGCCGCCATGTCGTGTGCTCGCCCGAGGTTTTCCGTGAGCAGTGACAAGGCGGTTAGCGGTGTGCGTAGTTCATGCGCCGCATCAGCGACAAACCGCCGCTGTTGGGTCAGCATTTGCCCGGAACGTTGTAATAACTGGTTAATGGAATGAATGAACGGATTGATCTCACGCGGTATGTTCGAACTGGTTAAAGGCGTTAAATCGGTTTCTTTGCGCTGATCAACCCGGGTGATGAGTTCACGTACCGGGCGAAAACTGTAAGCAATAATGAAGTGCACCACCAGCATGAGTAGCGGTGCCAGTAACAGGAGTGGCAACACGGTGCTGATGGTACTACCGAGTGCCAGTTCATCCCGCAGATGTTCATCCTGGGCAATGGCATAGCGTTTGCCCTCGGCGGTAGTGAGTACCAGCAGTCGCCAGTCCGTGTGCCTGAGATTCAAGCTATACAGACCGTCAGCCAGATTGACCGGTATCGGTAGCTGTCCCCGTGCCAGTGGTTCATTGTTCAAGGGCTGAACAATGACTTTTTCTTCACGATCATCCCCATGGAGTTGTTCAAGGTGCATTTTATCCGGGAGTATGGCTTGGCCGTGGCTGAGTAACTGGCCAATCTGTGCGAGCTGCACATCTTGCAGTTCCTGTGCTTCCTGAAAGACCGTCACTCCGGAAGCAGTTCCTGCCAGCAAAGCAAAGATCACGCAGAACACCATGATCCAGCGGTTCAGATCCTGTTGCAGTGAACGCATCACTGTTCCTTGCTGACCATCCATCCTAATCCCCGTATGTTTTAATGGCATCCGCACCCAGTTTTTTGCGCAAGGTATGGATTAAAAATTCAACCGCGTTGCTCTCTACTTCCTCATTCCAGCCGTAAATCCGTTCTTCCAGTTCGGTGCGTGACAAGACGGTGCCGGGGCGCAGCATCAGAGCATGGAGCAGAGCGTATTCGCGGGCTGACAGACGGGATAACTGATCATCGCGCGTCACTTCCCGGGTAGCAGGGTTCAGGGTCAACAGGCCGTTACCCAGCAAAGGGTCGGCCACGCCCTGATGGCGGCGGATCAATGCCCGCATGCGTGCCAGCAGTTCGTTGGTAGCAAACGGTTTGATCAGATAATCATCCGCGCCTAAATCCAGCCCTTTAATCCGGTCGTCTACCGAATCACGTGCAGTAATGATAATGACAGGCAGGGTGTATTTTTGCTGGCGCAATTGGCGCAGCACCTCCAGACCATCTTTGCCTGGCAGACCCAAATCCAGCAGCGCCAGCCCGTATTCCTGGGTCGTGGCAACCGACAGAGCCGTTTCTCCCGTTTGCACCCAGTCGACAGCATAAGTTTCATCCTTGCAGGCAAGGCGAATGGCTTCACCTATCAGGCGGTCGTCTTCTACCAGTAGTATGCGCATGGGCTGATCCTGAATATCGTATCGGGTAACAAGACTGGCAGCTTATACAGGAAGACTTAGGGTTTCATTAGGGATTAGCGCCCCAGTTGTTGCAAATAATCAGCACTCTCGCGGTACTGGCTGGGTGTCATGCCCGTCCAGCGTTTGAAGGTACGGAAGAAGGCGGAAGGTTCATCAAATCCCATTAATTCAGCCACATCATTCAGGGAGAGTTGCGGAGAATTCATGTAGTTCAATGCAGACTCGCGGCGGCATTCGTCCTTGATTTTCTGATAGCTGGTGTTTTCATCCAATAACCGGCGGCGCAGGGTAGACACTGACATGTTCAACAAGCGGCTTACTTGTTCTGCGCTGGGTGGCAAGCGGCTCGAATCACGACCGATCAGAGCAATAACCTGGGTTTTCAGGCTGTTATCATCGTCCACCATCACCAGCAGTTGGTAGGGGGCAGTTTTCAGAAAGCCATGCAGGGTTTTTTCGGTTTGTACTAACGGGTAATCAAGGTAATAGGCGGGGAATATCAGGGCATTTTCTGGCTGGTCAAATTTAATGTCTGAGCGAAAGCGGGTGTGCAGGTTGGCGGAAACACCCAAGGCGGGAAAGGTAAAACGGGTGGCTTGCAACTCAACCCGCTCACCGATCAGCCAGCTGACAAAATGGTGCCACATGGACAATGACGTATAAATGCGGGCAGGCGGTTCAGCCGCCACCCATCGCCCGACATCAAGGTCTTCCAGACGGTCAACGCCCGCAAACGAAATTTTGGCGACCTCGCCCTGCCGCTCCAGCTTGGGTTTGATCCGCGTGCCGCGCACGATTTCATGAAAATCACTGGCTCGGCTCACGGCATGCCCCAGATTTTTGCAGCTGATAATGGCGTGGCACATCATGCGGAAGGTGCCATTGGGCAGGCGACCCCCACTGAGCATTCCGAAGTATTCGTCCTGGGTGACATACATGACCCGCTGATAAAGTGCGCCAAACTTGTCAGCGGGGAAAGCGGTTTGCTGGCTGATTTCCTGGGGGTCGATACCTACCGAAGCCAGTAACTCGTCAATGTCATAACCCTGGTCTTTGACTTGATCCAGCAATTGCCTGACATAACCCCCCGGAACGGTAACGGTAACGATTTGTTGCATCGCAAGTGGTGCCCTTCAGGTGACAAACCCTGCCCCGGCAGACCGGGGCAGAATTTTGATGGCGGTACAGATTCTAGCGGTACAGGTATTATCTGAACGCCATTTTGAAGGCCATACCGAGTACATCATCAATCACTGAGCCATCCCGGTCAGAATCGAGCAATGAGGTCAGCAGGCCGCCTGATTGCGCCTGGGGTGCCGGGGCAGAACTGCCACCGAATACCTTTTTACCCAAGGACGCCATCACCATGGTCGCGACAATCGGCAAGGCTTTTTTGATCAGGGAAGTCGCCAGCCCCGTCTGTTCAGAGGCATGTTTGGCCACATTGCGGCTGACATCCTTGCTGCCAAAGATATGGCCGAGGATAGAGTTACCATCGTCAGTCGTTTCGGGTTGGCCGAGTGTTTCCGGCTGGTCAAGGTAGCGGGAGTGCTTGCCGGAGGCCAGCGCATCCAGAATACTGCCCAGACCCCCTTCTTTTTCAGCATTAAGCTGCATGCCACGGGTCAGGGCCGGTGACAGTTCGCTAACGACCTGCCGCGCCTGTTCTTCGCTGATACCCAGTTTTGCTGCCAGCTGGCTGAGGGCGGCGTTGTTTTGCTGGTCGGTTAATAGGTTGGTAACGTTCAAAGAGATTCCTCCTCTGTCCGAATCGTTAATAGAAGGCTGGTTGCCTTGTCCCAACTATAGTTACAAACCTGCTGAAGTGCCAGCGTCGCTCACTAATTGCCTAATCTATTGGCTAAGCTTCCGCCGGTGAAAAGGTCAGCGACAGCCCGTTAATGCAATGCCGTTTGCCAGTCGGTGCCGGGCCATCATCAAAGACATGCCCAAAGTGTCCACCACAGCGGCGGCAGTGCAATTCAGTGCGTGTCATGAAGAAGGAGCTGTCATCTTTGGTGTTGACGGCATTTTCAATGGCGTCATAGAAACTCGGCCAACCCGTACCACTGTCGTATTTGGTGTCCATGCTATACACCGGTAAATCACAGCCCGCACAGTGGAAGTTACCTTTACGCTTTTCTTCCAACAGTTCGCTGGTGAACGGGCGCTCGGTGCCCGCTTCACGCAAGATATGATACTGCTCAGGTGTCAGGATTTTTTTCCATTCGGCATCTGTTTTGGTGATTTCAAACGTCTCGGCAGGCTCGGTTGCATGGCTGTTGCGATGCATAGTCAGTGTACTCAGGCCGTAACCTGCACTGGCCAAAGCAGCAAAACCGAAACCTTTTTTCAGGAAGGCGCGGCGGGAAACTGTGTTTGTAGCGTGATCAGTGTGCTTGGCTGTCATGGCGTACTCCGTTTTATACTTCAAGTGATCATTAGTGCTAGTTCATTGGATAGTGTTTAATACGGACGGTTCATTTTTCTGGATGCCTTTACGCTTAGCTTTCCACAAACGCACGTTCAATCACATAATCGCCTGCGGTGCCTTTTTTGGTGCTGGCCTGAAAGCCCAGCTCATCCAGCAACTGGCGGGTATCTGCCAGCATCGACGGGCTGCCACAGAGCATGACCCGGTCTGTTTCAGGATTCAAGGGCGGCAACCCTAAGTCCTGCAGCAGTTTGTTGCTGCGAATCAGGTCAGTAATCCGCCCCTGATTTTTGAAAGGTTCGCGGGTGACACAAGGATAATAGCTGAGTTGCTTGCTGATCACTTCCCCCAGGTATTCGTGTTGGGGCAGCCATTCTGACAGCCATTCGTAATACCCCAGTTCATCCCGGTAGCGCACGCCATGAAACAGAACAACGCGTTCAAAATCCTCGTACACGTTCGGATCCTGAATAATGCTCAGGAACGGAGCGAGGCCGGTGCCGGTAGCGATCAGAAACAGGTTCTTGCCCGGTGACAAATCGGTGGTGACCAAGGTGCCCGTCGGTTTGCTGCCGACCAGAACATGATCCCCTTTTTGCAAGTTCTGCAGGCGTGAGGTTAATGCACCATTGGGTGCTTTAATGCTGTAAAATTCCAGAAAATCATCATGATTGGCGCTGGCAATGCTGTAGGCGCGCATTAAGGGGCGCGGTTTGTCCTGCTCTTCAAGGCCAATCATGATGAATTCACCGTTGCGAAAGCGCAAACTGTCATCGCGAGTAGTGCGGAAACTAAACAATTTGTCATTCCAGTGCGTTACGCTCAACACTTCTTCGGCGGCATAATTAGCCATTACAATACATTCCTCATTTTCTGTCAGGGCTGGGTCAGCTTGATAGTGTAGTATTGGGGCGATTTGTTGGGTAACAAGCGGTTTTTTCACAAGGTTATCTTGCCTTGGACACCGTTTTTTTGGGGGTAATCTTGCGCTATTGGGTTTATTGGGGCTTGCTGATCGGTGGGATCACGGCCTATCGCGTCTGGGTGGTGCTGCATAGCGGGCTGCCTTTGTATATCGATGAGGCACAATACTGGTATTGGGCGCAAAATCTGGACTGGGGCTATTTCTCCAAGCCGCCGGTGATCGCTGTGATTATTGCCATGACGACCAGCGTGTGTGGCGACAGCGAGCCTTGTGTGCGGGCGGGGAGTTTGTTGTTGTACCCGCTGTCAACGCTGGTACTGTTTTTGTGGGTGCGCCGTCTGTTTGATGCACGCACTGCCTGGGTCAGTGCCGCGATTTTCATCACACTACCAGCGGTGGGTTTGTCGTCTACCCTGATTTCTACCGACGTAGCCCTGTTCTTTTTCTGGACGTTAGCGCTGTATGCGTTTGTGCGGGCACTGGATACTGATACCTGGCGTGACTGGCTGTTGCTGGGGCTGTCACTCGGCTTAGGTCTGATGAGCAAATACACGATGGGCGTATTCTTCCTGTCGGCTTTATTGTATTTGCTAACGAGTGGACGCTGGCGGGTGGCATTAAAGCTGCGTGCCTGGGCTGCGGTGGCGTTAGCGGCAGTGATTTTTGCGCCGAATTTGTGGTGGAACTGGCAACATGATTTTCCGACCTTCCAGCACACCGCGCAAATTTCGCATCTGGAGAATGCCGGCTTGCATTGGGTCTCGCTGGCGGAATTTCTGGCTGGGCAGTTGGCGGTATTTGGCCTGCTGTTCTTTCCGCTGCTGATCGGTTTGTGCCTGAACGTGCGTGCCTTGCAACGTCTGCCACAGGTTGGGCTATTACTGAGTTTTACCCTGCCTTTTTTGCTGATCATCTGTGCACAGGCACTGTTCGGACGCGCCAATGCCAATTGGGCAGCCCCCGCCTATGTGGCGGGCACTGTCTTGCTGGCTGTCTGGCTGGTGCGCGGTGAACATAAGCGCTTGCTGGTGGCCGGGCTGGTGTTGAATGGTGTTCTGTTTGTCGGTATTTACCATTATCAGGGTGTGTTGCGTGGTGTGGGGATTGAGCTGACCGCCAGCAATGATGTCTATAAACGCCTGAAAGGCTGGGATGTGCTGGGCCAGCAATATCTGGCATTGCAGGCAAACTATCCAGAGGCTTTGCCACTGGCGGATGAGCGTGGTTTGTTGAGTGAGCTGGCTTATTATGCACGTCCAGCAGGCTTGCACATCGTCAGCTGGAACCCGGAACAGACGGTCAAGCATCATTATGATCTGGTGACAACGCTGGCGGGTAGGGAAGGGCAAAGCTTTCTGTATGTGACCGATAATGGCTTGCCTGCGGGTATGAAAGACTATTTCAGCGCGGTTGAGCAGGTTGGGGAGTTATCTGCGCCCATTTACCCGGACTATGCACGTACTTATCAGGTTTATCATTTGCAGGATTTTAAAGGACTGGCGGCGAAGTGAGTATTTCAGTGGGTGTTTCTCTGCATAAACTGAAAATCTGGCGGAGTGCCCCCAGCGCCTGGGTGTGGCTGAATGGGGTGGCCGCCATGACGCTGGTGTTCTGGGTGACTGACTGGGATATGCGGTTGGCGGGCTGGTTTGTACAGCCGGAGTGCGGGGGTAAGGGCTGGTGGCTTGATTGCCATGCACTGTTATATGCCTTGTTGTATGCATCGGTGCCGTATATTTCCGGACTACTGTTTGTGGGGTGTCTGACCATCATTGCCGTGAGTACCCTGCGTAAGCGTTATTTTGCCCTGCGCTTGCAGGCGGTTTATGTATTGCTGGTGTTTGTGCTGGGTTCCGGTTTGCTGGTGAATGCGGTCTTCAAGGATCATTGGGGGCGTCCACGTCCTTCACAGGTGGTCGAGCTGGGTGGCGCTCAAGCTTACGCACCCCCGTTGCAATACGTGGCGAACAGTGAGGGGCGTTCGTTTCCCAGTGGGCATAGCTCAGTCGGTTTTGGGTTTATTGCCTTCTGGTTTTTATGGCGGCGTCGGCATCCGCAGCGCGCCAAACGGGCTTTGTGGGGCAGTTTGGCTTTCGGCAGTCTGATTGGGCTGGCACGCATGGCGGCGGGAGGGCATTTTTTGTCGGATGTGCTTTGGTCATGCGTGATGATGATCTTTGCAGCCTGGGTACTTTACTACCCGTTATTAAACATGCCGCAGCGTGAGCGCCGTCAGGGTATCACCTGACCGGGCTTATTCGTTGCCGGGCGTGACATCAATACTGGTCACCTCGCCCTGATCATCAATGTGCACAAATAATTCCATCGGTGCACAGCAGACTTCGCAATCTTCATAGTAGTCCTGTGACCCGCCGGAAATATCTATTTCTTTCTGGTTGACCGAAAAACAGGAGGGGCAGGTGACTGCAGAATAAACGAGCACTTGTGGCATGGTGTTACTCCTCCAGAAATAACTGGATGACTTCATTCAAGAATTGCCAGCCGTGCTCGGTAGCCCGTATTTGTTGGGCGTTCCTATCCAGAAAGCCCCGGCTGCGTGCAAGTTCCAGCTCGTGAGCCAGCACTGAAAACGGTAGCCCGGTGCGCTGGGTAAACAGTTCGGCAGAAAATCCGTTACGTAAACGGAGTGCGTTCAGCATGAACTCAAACTTGAGATCAGCATCGGTCAGTGTCTGGGTGCTGCTACGGGCGGCACCGGCCTGTACTTGCTGCATGTATTGTGCAGGCTGGCGGTGTTTCTGATAGCGGGTGACACTGCGGTCAGGGTGGGTGATCTTGCCGTGCGCACCGGCACCAATCCCGATGTAATCCCCAAATTCCCAGTAATTACGGTTGTGCTGACACTCTCGCCCTGCTTGCGCATAAGCTGAAACTTCATACTGATTATAGCCTACTGATTTGATTAAATCTTGCCCGCTAATCTGAATATCTTCCAGTAATTCATCATTCGGCAAAACCGGCGGGTGTTTGTAGAAAACCGTATTCGGTTCCAGCGTCAGTTGATACCAGGACAAATGTGTGGGTGTAAGCTCAATCGCCTGCTGCAAGTCAGCCAGCGCCTGTTCCAACGTTTGTTGTGGTAAACCAAACATCAGATCCAGATTGAAATTATCAAACCCGGCAGTGCGGGCAATGTCTGCCGCCCGCAACGCTTCATCCCGGTTATGCACGCGCCCGAGTGCCTTCAGGTGTTGCAGGTTGAAACTCTGGATACCGACCGAGAGGCGATTGATACCCGCCTCGCGGAAACCGCTGAACCTGTCCTGCTCAAACGTGCCGGGGTTGGCCTCCAGCGTGACTTCGCTATTCGGGCGAAACGGCAGGAGCGCACGAATACCACTGAGCAGCTGGTCAATACTCTCCGCTGAAAACAGGCTGGGTGTGCCGCCACCGATGAAAATAGCCTCCAGCCTGCGTCCCCAGATGTGGGGCAGTTCGCTGGCAAGATCATCCAGCAGGGTCTTTATATAAGCTTTTTCCGGCAGGTCGCTGGGTGCGTTATGCGAGTTAAAATCACAATAAGGGCACTTGCGTATGCACCAAGGAATGTGGATGTAGAGGGTAAGGGGGATCGGGGTCATTGTGTATGAGTCTGTTTATGGCGGTAGGCTTGGTCATGATGGTTGAGACTTTCCGGGTGGAGTAATTCCAGCATTCCCTCGCTGACCATTGGGCTAACGTAGCGGTTTCGCAGATTGCGGGCATCCCGCTTGAGTAAATCCGCTAATTTGTACATGGGTAAAAAGCCATGTGTACAAAGCTGCGAAATGATTTGCCGCATTTCAGACGATGCGAGCCGTTTGTTTTGACGGGCTGGTTCAGCAATGTCCAACAACGTGTGATGTAATGTGGTCTCATTGAGCGCGGGGGTGGTCTCACTACGTGTCGGGGTGGTCTCATTGAGAGAAGAACTTGTATCACTGTTGGATGATGTTTGTTCATTGGATGCCATGTGATAACGCGTTCCGCGCCCCGTGCCTGATGCCACTAGCATTCCTTTTTGCACCAAGCCACGTAGCATTTGAGTGATGTCTACCCGGTGAAGCGGTACGGTTTCTTGAAGTCGCTGATTAGAAACTTCATTTTCTTGGACGGTTACTACCAATGTTTGAACTTCTTCTTGTCCTAGAAAAGTGAAATCCTCACCGAATTGTGTTTTAAGCCTTTCCAGTATGTGCGTTGGAAAAATGCTGACGGTGTGTAAGATCAGGTATACCCGATCAGGGCGCAGTGTTTCGCGCAGTGCTGGGGCTTGCCAGTGTTGTGTTGCCCAGCCACGCCGGATTTTGTCTATGCCAGACCCTGCTTTGTCACCAGCCCCTAACATTTGAAACATTTTTTGTAACGCTTTGTTCCGGCATTCACTGGTACCGCCCAAGAGTAATTGCTCTCGTGATACGAGCAAGCTACCGGGATTAGCAAATTCAAAACGATCAGGGTAATACTCCACTACGATACCGCCCATGCCTGCGTAGTCGGCGTGAATGATGGCATTGACCAAGGCTTCTTGCAGGGCTTCATGGACTTCTGTACCGGCTTGTCGGTAGCCTTCTTTGTCGAGCCGGAAGGGGTTTTTCAGGTTGGGATTGGTACTGAGTTTGAGGATGATACGCTGGTAAAACTGGAATAAATTAGCTTCCCACTTGCCATCGGGGTACACACGATCTGACCAGCGCATGGTGGGGTCATCCAGTACCCGTTCACGGTAATCGACATGGAAGCCGGGAATAGCTGCCGAGTCAGTAATGGCTTCGTGCTTGCCAAACATCAGTAGCCCTGCCAGTGTTAGTCCTTCTTGTCCGTTTACGCGGTCGTGCCGCCATCCGCCCAGCTTTTTCAGTAATCCAAGGTCATCTTCCTCTTGCCAGGCATGGTAAGGGTCACGCGAGGCAAAGCGGTTGCGAAATTGCCGGATAGAATCCTTATCCAGATCATTCCAGCCAAAGTGTTGCAGGATGCGGCTGTCGGCGGGTTCGTTGGATTGGTCGGCAAACATACGACGTACTTCATCTTCGCTACAACGGTAATCGCCTTCGTGGTAACGACGGAATGTGCCGAGTAGTGGATTTTGCCCGATATAGACGGGTTTGTTGGTACGGCTGGCAGGTGGAACATGGATACGAACGACTACCTTTTCGCTGTCAGGTAGCGGCATTAAGGTAACGTCGCCGTTACTGAGCAGGTTGACACTGACTTTGCCGCGATTATTGAGGGTATTCCAGAAATCAGAGCGTAACTTTTCTGCATCGGCTAACGGCAAGCCATGAATGTCCAAGTGGTCGGAATCGGTTTGGGTAATACCGAGGTAAAGAGTGCCACCACCAGTGTTGGCAAAGCTGCTGTACGTTTCCCATAAGGTGCTGGGTAAGCCACCTTTTGCGCCTTTGTATTCGACATCAGCACCTTCAAAATAGGAAAACTCCTCAAACAAGGTTAGTTGGTGTTGTGGCATGTTTTTAACCTGTGTGGGGGGCGCTGCATGATCACCTTGAACTGGTTACCTGCGCGGTCGTCAATGAATTGGATCAAGGCGTAGCTTTCCAATGCGCGTGGAATGCCACTGCCTAACCCTCGATAGGGCATTTGCTGGGTGGCATGGGAGGCAATGACTGGATTGCGTATATTCGATAAACCAAAGCGGATTTGCTCAACGGTTAAATGATTAGGCAAATGGCCGGGGCTAATAATTTCCACCCGATCCGTAAACATCAGGATGCGGATGGGGGCGGAAATGAAGTAATCACGGTGAATCAGTGCATTGACCAGCACTTCTTGCAAGGCGATTTCGGGGATTTCGAGTTTGCCCAGGCTGTTTACACCTTGCCCTGCCTGTAAACGGTGCAAGTTGCGGGTGATGAAGGAGAGGGCGCGCTCGTATTGATTGATGAGGGAGCCGTCGATGTCTTCGCTGTCACGATAATGCTGGGATGCGATATTTGTGCCGTCGACGTAAACCGCCTTGACCATGAATATGGGGCGGAACAGTTGTGGGTTATGTGCAAATAGCAGCAATCCCGCCAGATTGAGTTCGCCCTCTTTGCCCAGTTTCAGGCTGCGGATGACTTGTTCCATTGGCAAGCCTAGCTCATTGAGGGTTTTGCCGTAGCGGTGTTGGCTGTCTTCGCCTTGGGCAAGAACGGTTTCAAGCTGTTCGGGGGTGAAGGTTGCCATCGCTATACTTCCTTGATACGTCATTCAAATTATCGAAGTTGATCCGGAAGGCAGGTTTACAGCAAATTCGCCAGATTCACAAAATCGGCCACCGACAGGGTTTCAGCCCGTTGTACCGGGTCAATCCCGACACTCTCGATCTGTTCAGTAGTGAGTGTGCCTTTCAGGGTATTACGCAGGGTCTTGCGCCGCTGGGAGAACGCTTGTGCCACCAGTTTTGCAAACCGTGCTTCATCGTTGGCGACATACGGCAATTTTGCCCACGGTTTCAGGTAAACCACTGCCGAATCTACTTTCGGCGGCGGTCGGAAAGCACCGGGCGCCACGTGCATCAGGTATTCTGTCTGGCAGGCATATTGCACCATCACTGACAAGCGTCCGTAGTCGCGGCTATTTGGGGCGGCGGTCAGGCGATCAACGACCTCTTTCTGCAGCATAAACAGCATGTCGCGGATGTGCTCGGCATTGGCCAGCAGGTGAAAAATCAGGGGCGTAGAAATGTTGTAAGGTAAGTTACCGACTACGCGCAGTGCTTCGCCATCACCCCGCAAGTTCACAACATCCAGTTGCAGGGCATCCTGTGCATGAATATGCAGTTTGCCCTGCGCCTGAGCTTGTTGTTGCCACCAGGCAATAACATCGCGGTCAATTTCCACGATGTCGAGCCTCGGTAACAGGTCAAGTAAAGGAAAGGTCAGTGCGCCCGGGCCGGGGCCAATTTCCACGACCCGGTCGCTGTTCTTGAGTGCCAATGATCGCAACATCCGATCAATAACGCCTCGGTCATGCAAAAAATGCTGACCGAAGCGTTTTTTGGCGCGTTGACTGTAAGCGTCCAAGTATTATTCCTGGATTTTCAATTCAACGCGCCGGTTTTTGGCACGACCATCAGCGCTTGCATTATCTGCAACCGGCTCATCCGGGCCATAGCCCTTGGCAGTCAAGGTTGACGCACTGCCTTTTTCGGTCAGGTACTGGAGCACTGCTTCGGCGCGTGCCTGTGACAGTGCCTGGTTAGTACCCTTGTCGCCACGGCTATCCGTGTGTCCTGCGACTTCGATCGTCAGCTCTGGATGCTTCTTCAGCGTTTCCGCTGCCTGATCAAGGAGCGGCAGGGATTCAGCCGTCAAACGATCAGACCCGGTTTCGAAGGTAACACCTTGCAAGTTGATGTTTTCTGCCTTGGCACAACCGACCTGATTGACGGGCACACCCGCCGCTGTCGCTGGGCAAAGGTCATCGGCATCGGCCACCTTGTCCTTGTCAGCATCTTCAATGGCATCACAGCCGGTTTCATCGACTTCAACGTCAGTCGCTGTATTCGGGCATTGGTCAACGCTATCAATCACGCCGTCTTTGTCCGTATCCAGCAAGCAGCCTTTTTCATCGACTTTCTCACCAGCAGGTGTATCCGCACACTGGTCAGCACTGTCGACGACGCCATCTTTGTCGGTATCGACTTCACAGCCGGTTTCGTTGACCTTGGTGCCTTCAGGCGTATCTGCACACTGGTCAGCACTATCCACGACGCCATCTTTGTCAGTATCGACTTCACAGCCGGTTTCGTTGACCTTGGTGCCTTCAGGCGTATCCGCACATTGGTCAGCGCTGTCGACGACGCCATCCTTGTCAGAGTCCACTTCACAGCCGGTTTCGTTGACTTTGGTGCCTGCGGGTGTATCCGCACACTGGTCAGCGCTATCGACGATGCCATCTTTGTCGGTATCGACTTCACAGCCGGTTTCGTTGACCTTGGTGCCTTCAGGAGTATCCGCGCACTGGTCAGCACTATCCACGACGCCGTCCTTGTCGGTATCGACTTCACAGCCGGTTTCGTTGACCTTGGTGCCTTCAGGCGTATCCGCACACTGGTCAGCACTGTCGACGACGCCATCTTTGTCGGTATCGACTTCACAGCCGGTTTCGTTGACCTTGGTGCCTTCAGGAGTGTCTGCACACTGGTCAGCACTATCCACGACGCCGTCTTTGTCGGTATCGACTTCACAGCCGGTTTCGTTGACTTTGGTGCCTGCAGGAGTATCCGCACACTGGTCAGCACTGTCGACGACGCCGTCTTTGTCAGTATCGACTTCACAGCCGGTTTCGTTGACCTTGGTGCCTGCGGGGGTGTCCGCACACTGGTCAGCACTGTCGACCACGCCATCTTTGTCGGTATCGACTTCACAGCCGGTTTCGTTGACCTTGGTGCCTT
>CAXYXY010000035.1:0-48793 GCA_964293125.1 uncultured Thiothrix sp.
ACTTTTACAAGTACATGATTATACAGTTAGTTTGGGTTCAGCGGGAATTGCTGTGAAAATGCCTTTACCGAAAGGCGTCAGGCCGGAGCTGCCCAGGCGTCCTTTGGAGACCATTAGCACTCTGGCTCCTGCATCGTGAGCCTTAACTGCCGCAAAGAGTCCGGCAATACCGCTGCCGATGACTAATACATCAGTGTCTACCTGTTCATCTTTAAAGCTGTCCGCATCAATCTCAGGTTTGTTTCTGGCCGGCGGCTGGCCTATTTGTGGCATGGTCGGCATATTCGCGGCCAGCGCAGTAGCACTGATGGCACTGCCTGCAATACCGAGAAAAGTACGCCTTGAAACGTTTAAAGGGTCTGACATGAGATTATCTCCAGGAAACGACAACAGGGATAGATTTTTCCGGCGTAATGCTAATGGCATTCACCGGGCAATACAGGCGGCATAAATGACAAATCTGACAGTCTTCCGGATAGGCGATGTAAGCCTTCTGTTGCTCAACATCGAATTGTATGACGTCGGTTGGGCAGGTCTGGACACAGGTTTTGCAGCCTATGCAGCCCGCAATTTCACTAATTGGCATTTTCTTGTTCCTCTGAAACCTGTAACTGCAGCAGCCGGAGGTTTCCATGTTGGGGGAATATTTTTTTCACGCTGGTCAAAAAGACAGTTGCTCGTAATGAATATGCGCGTTCGGGATATGTAATGATTTCAGGCTGTCGTTAACCCCGGTAATCATGGTTTTTGGCCCGCATAAATACACCGTCCAGTCATTGATAGGGTGTGTATTGAGAACCTGCGCAATGCAGTCTTTATCAATCACGCCCTGATAAATGTCATCCCGGTCGGTAGCCTCAGCGCAAACTAACTGCTGTCTGAAATCCGTCATGGTTTTCTCCAGCGTTTTAATCTCACCCTGCAGCACCATCTGATCCAGGCGGTTATTGCCATAAATCAGCCGAACCGGACGCGGATCATTTTTCTCCGCCAGACCACGCAACAGACTTAACATCGGGGCGATACCCGCACCACCGGCGATTAATACGATGGCTTTGGATTTGGCCGACTCCGCCAGACTAATGCTGCCGTAAGGGCCATCAACATAAACATTCTGCCCCACCTTCAGCGTGTCTAGTTTTGACGTGTAATCCCCGAGGTTGCGGATAATAAATGAAACCCTGGGCAGATCAGCCTGACACGAGGCAATGGAGAACGGGTGCTCTTTGACTCCGCCACCGCGTTTGGTGGTGTTTAACCAGGCAAACTGACCGGCTTCAAAATCAAACCCGGAGGGGTGGCTGCTTTCTATGGTCACCTGCCAGTCGGTGCTGCTGATCTGTGCGACATCAATCAATTTGAATGGTCTTGACCTGAGTATCCAGGGCTTGATGAAATAGTTGTACAGCACCATGGCGACCGAAGCCGAGCACAGCGCCCACCAGATACTATTAAAGCTGGCCTGAAACTGACCGTGGCTGCCTACCGACGTAACGTGCAGAGTCGCCAATATCATAATGCTCACTAAACCCAGCATGTGAGTTAAGCGCCATGTTTCGTAACTGATACTCAGTTTGTCTTTGAATATTGCGACCAATATCCAGGCGATCATACCTACCCAGGCGATCATACCTGTGAGCATTTGCGGTGCGGTGATGACCGAGATAAGACTGTGCATACCGTCGCTGAAAGATACCATAAAGCGTGGCGCGATTATCAACACGGGGTGTAACAGAAAAATAATGCCCAGCCACAGACCAATTCTTTTATGGTGCGAGATATTCCAGTCAATATTAGCGAACAGGCCGATGGTCTTTAAGCGGCTCACTAATGGAAATTGCATGTAGAAAGCCATCATCGCCAGCACATTAATGGTTGTCAGCACGGCGGCATAAGTGCCCTGATCGGCCATGTCGAGGCTGAATGTAGCCAGAAAGGGCAGCGACATCAGGATCAGGTAGCCGAGCACTAGTTTGCTCTTTTTTCCTAATCTGAAGGGGAGTCGTTTAGCAGGTTTATCTAATACTGTTGATTGTGGGGTCATAATTCGTCATCCGGCTTAGGGAAGTTACATGAATTCCTGTTTCCCGCCGATAATGCGCTTTAAATGGATGAAACTGATGGAGAAAATGTGCAAGAAATATGGAAATGGTTATAGCAGCGTCAAAACTAATATCACACCCGCCCTATGAATACTAACGATCGCACCGTTGGAGTTGATGAATTCGTATCATAAGTGCATAACCCGTTATATGTTGCACCAGCACCGCATATTCGGCGGGGTCAGAAACAAGCCCGGTGCAATGGTCACGACCCGGATTCCTAGTGAGGCGCAGTGGGTCAGACGGCGGCCACCTGTTGCCAGTAAGCGCCCCGTTTGGCCAGCAGCCCGGTGTGGGTGCCCGCTTCCAGCACTTGTCCGTTATCCATCACGAGGATCTGCTCGAACTGTTCCAGCCCCTGTAAACGGTGTGTGATCAGCAGCAGGCTTTGCTGGTTGGCCGCCACATGGGTTAGCAGATTGTGCATGATCTGGCGGGCAGTGGCTGCGTCCAAGCCCTCGGTGGGTTCATCCAGAATCAAGAGCGCGGCAGGTTTCAACAGGGCGCGGGCAATCGCCACCCGCTTGGCCTGCCCACCCGACAGGCGCACACCGAGTTCACCCGCCAAGGTGTTGTAGGCGTCCGGTTGGGCAGTAATGAAGTCATGAATCAGTGCTGTTTTGCAGGCAGCTTCCAGCGTGGCTTGATCCGCATCCGGGTTCGCCAGCAACAGATTATCACGCAAGGTAGTGTTGAACAGGTGGGTTTGCTGCGCGACAGTGCTGATCCGGGCGCGTATGGCCTCGCTTTGGTAGGACTGCAAGGCATGTCCGTTTAACAGAATGTCACCACTATCCGGCTCGTGGAAGCGCAACAGCAGCTTGGCCAGGGTACTTTTGCCGGAGCCGCTGGCACCGACTACTGCCAAGGTCTGGCCAGCGGCTAAGTGCAAATCAACATGCTGTAACGCTTCCACATTCCCGGTCTGATAACGAAAGCTCACATCCCGAAATGCCAGCGAGAACTGTGCCGGAACCGGCAAGGGCTCAGCCGGTTCGTTGATGGCGGGTGACTGGTCAGCCAGACTGAAAATCCGGCGGGCTGCCGCCAGTGTCTCGCCGAGGGTTTGAAAAGCCAATGGCAAGGGCAATACGGCCTCAAAACTGGCCAGCGCAAACAAGGCCAGCATGGTCAACTCTGGCGGGCTGATGGTTTCTGCCCTGACCATGGGAATCGCGAGGAAGAGCATGGCCCACATCGCCAGATTGGCGCATAAACCCAGTGCAGCTTGTGCCATCCCCCGCAGGCGGCTCATCCGTTGCTGCTGTTGCGCGAGTGTTTGTGCCAGCCCCTGAAAGTGTGCAGCGTGGGCATCGGCTGCCCCGTACACCAGTAGTTCACCCATACCCTGCAAATCACTGACTAGCGCGCTGCGCATCTGTGCCGAGGTTTCAATCATTTGTTGGCCGGTCGCTTGCCCTAGCCGATTCATCAGCCACGGCAAGCAGGCACCGGCTATCAGGAGTAGCGCCAGTTCCACCAGCGCGAGCAGAGGATGATAAAACAGCAGCGTACCGACGAAGACCAGCACGGCCACCACCGCCACCACACTCGGCACCAGCAGGCGCAGATAGACATTGTCCAGCGTATCAATATCAGCGCGGATACGGCTGAGCAAGTCGCCGCTGTGATAGGTTTCCAGCCGCGCCGGTGCCAGCGGCTCAATCCGCAGGTAAAACCAGACACGCAGTTCGGAGAGAATGCGGAAGGTTGCCTCATGCGTCACCAGCCGTTCACCATAGCGCCCGGCAGTGCGCACGATGGCCGCGAGCCGAATCAGTGCCGCCGGAGTGAAGTAATTCATGCTGACACCGGCCACACCAGCCAGTGCCATCGCCGTAATAAACCAGCCGGAAATCGCCATTAGGCCAACATTGGCCAGCAATGTGAGAAAAGACAGAAAAATACCCAGCGCCAGCCAGTGTTTATAAGGCTGAAACAGGCGTAACAGGCGGATGAAGTCAGTCATGCTGTCCCCCCGTGTCCATGTTCGTGTCCGTACCTGTATCCATGTAGGCTTGCAGCATCTGTTGATAGCGTGGGCAGGTGGCGAGTAACTCTTCATGCGTGCCGCTGCGCGTGATTCGCCCTTGATCAAGTACTGCGATACGGTCAGCGTTACGCACGGTTCGCAGGCGGTGGGCGATCATGATGACGCTGCGTCCGGTGGTGAGCTGGTTGAGCGCGGTCTGAATCCGGGCTTCGCTGTGCAGATCCAGATTAGCGGTAGCTTCGTCGAGAATAACCAGGGGTGCATCTTTCAGGAAGGCGCGTGCCAGCGCAATGCGTTGCACCTGCCCGCCTGACAGGCCTTGTCCGGCTTCACCGATCAGCGTGGCATAGCCTTGGGGCAGGGCACTGATGAATTCGTCAGCCTGTGCCTGTCGGGCAGCCTGTTGTACGGCGGCCATGCTGGCCTCTGGCTGGCCAAGACGGATGTTATCGGCCACGCTGCCGGGGAATAATTGGGGTTTTTGTGGCAGCCAGGCGAGTTGCTGCCGCCAGCTGTCCGGGTTGATGGCGGTTAGTGGTGTGTCATTAATCAGGATTTTCCCGCTTTGTAGCGGTAAGAAACCCATTAACAGGTTGATCAGCGTTGTTTTGCCCGCGCCGCTGGCACCGACCAGTGCGAGTGTCTCGCCCGCATGCACGCTGAGATCCAGCGCGTTCAGGGCAGTGCGGCCATCCGGGTAGGTGAAGCTGACATTTTGCAAGTGGATACTGGGGCAGGTCAGCAGCGCGAGCTGTTCTGTGCTGGTCTGCGGTGTGGTGGGGATGGGGGTATTTAAAATATCGACCATGCGTTCCGCCGCCGCAATCGCCTGCATGCGGGCATGGTATTGCGTGCCCATGTTGCGCAATGGCAGGTAGAATTCCGGGGCGAGTAACAAGACGAAAAAGCCATAAAAAAAGTCCATTTCCCCCCAAAACAGCCGAAAACCAATCAGCACCGCAACGATGGCGATGCTCACTGTCGCGAAAAATTCCAGTACGAACGAGGACAAAAAGGCGATCCGTAACACGGACATGGTGCCTTTGCGGTAGGCTTCTGAGAGTTGTGCCACCATCTGGACTTCGCGGCGGCTGGCATTGAACAGTTTGAGGGTGGTCAGACCCTGGATGACATCCAGAAAGTGGGCACTCATGCGCGCCATTTCCTGCCATTGTTGCTGGTTGCGTTTCTCGGTGCCCTTGCCGATCAGGATCATGAACAGTGGAATTAGCGGTGCAGTGCCGAGCATGATCAGGGCAGACAGCCAGTCGCTGGCGAATACAAACACCAGGATGGACAACGGAACCAGAGTCATCAGCGCCATGGCAGGCAGGTAGCGTGCGTAGTAATCCTGAAGCGCTTCGACCCCTTCGTCAAGAGTATTGATGACTTCGCCTGAACGTTCACCGCTGAGCCAGGCAGGGCCGAGCTGTTGTACATGTTGATAGAGCTGGACGCGGATGGCCAGTTTGACCTGCACGGCTGCATGGAAGGCCGCTTGTTCGGAGGCCCAGGCCAGCCCGGCACGGAGCAGAAACAGACCCAGCAAGCTCCATAGCCAGGGCATGACGGCTGTCAGGGTAGCCTGCTGAAAGACCACGGCATTGACAATCCGGGCGAATAGCCAAGCCTGCCCGATCAGGAGCAGTCCTGCACACAGGCCAATCGCCACAGCGGCTTTGAGCCAAAGACCGGAGTGAGTTTTCCAGTCTTGTAACGCACCGGTAATGGCTGGGGAGATAGCGGTGGAGGCTTGGGACTTGGCTTTTATTCTGCTTTCTCTGCGGGCTGCTGTTGTGCGCCGTCATCATCCAGCTCGCCATCCAGGCCGCCGTCCAGTTCCAACCACATCACGTTGATGATGCCGAATGAGCAGGCCAGCAGTACGCCCAGTAACCAGGTAAAATACCACATGATGTTTTCTCCTTA
This sequence comes from uncultured Thiothrix sp., assembly GCA_964293125.1. GTDB lineage: Bacteria > Pseudomonadota > Gammaproteobacteria > Thiotrichales > Thiotrichaceae > Thiolinea. The sequence goes on from CAXYXY010000035.1 coordinate 6,025, forward strand.
ATACGCCGTGTGATCGTTGTCACGGATAAATTTGAGGGTGATCTTGCCCCACATCGCCCGGTAACACCACAGGGTGTAAATCAGGATGATCGGTACGAACACCAGGGTAGCCCAAAACATGATCGCCAGGGTCAGATGGCTGGAGGAAGAATCCCAGATGGTCAGGCTGTGGCTCGGGTTCAGGCTGGAGGGCATCACAAACGGGAACAGAGAAACCCCGGCGGTCAGGATCACACCGATCAGGCTGAGTGAGCTGTTGATGAAGCTCAGAACCGGACGATCTTTACCCGCCAGCAGGTAGACACCCAATGCGCCCAGAAAACCCAGCAGGGGAGCAAGCATCGCCAGCGGATAAGTACCGTAGTTGGCCAGCCATGCACCGCTACCCGGCACCACGGTTTTTGCCAACGGGTTAGGCAGTGAGTCAGTCGGTGGCATTTGAGTAATGACATAGCCATCAATACCTGCCCATAGCCAGATACCCGCGAGGGCAAACGTCAGGATAACCCCCAATGCCGTTATCTGGGCGGCATGGCGGGCGCGGCTATAAACGACATCATCGGTGCGCAGCATCAGGTAAGTTGCGCCCTGCATGGTGAACATCAGTACACTGACCAGACCGGTCAGAATTGCGAACGGGTGGAACAGGCCAAAGAAACTGCCATGGGTAGTAATCCGCAGGAACTCATCAAAGGCAAATGGCACGCCCAGCAACAGATTGCCAAATGCGACACCAATCACCAGTGGGGGTACTACACCCGCTGCGACCAGCCCCCAGTCCCAGGTGTTACGCCAGCGCGGGTCGGTCACTTTTGAGCGGTAGTCAAAGCCGACCGGGCGGAAGAACAGCGAGAACAGGGTGAGCACCATCGCCCAGTAAAAGCTGGAGAAGGCAGCCCCAAAGGTGATCGGCCAGGCAGCAAAAATGGCTCCCGCCGCCAGAATCAGCCAGACCTGATTGCCATCCCAATGGGGGGCGATGGTGTTGATGGCTATCCGGCGTTCCTCATCGGTTCTACCCACATAACGCAGCAAGGCACCGACGCCCATATCGAAGCCGTCGGTGAGGGCGAAGCCGATGAACAGCACGCCTATCAGCACCCACCAGATCAGTTTGAAGGTTTCATAATCGAATATCATCTGTTGTCTCCTCAGATCCGGTCATTGAGTTTGCTGGCCAATACCGCACCGACATGGCCTGCGCCGTGGCCGCTACTGGGTGATTTAGCCTGCTGTTCAAAATGATAGCGCCCCGTGTGCAGGCTGCTTGGCCCCTGTCTGGCGAACCTGATCATCAGGTACATCTCGATAATCAACAGGATGGTGTAGAAAAAGACAAAACCGGCCAGGCTGCCGAGCAGGTCGCCTGCCGTCAGTGTCGAGGTGCCCATGAAGGTTGGCAATACCTCACCCACTGCCCAGGGCTGGCGACCAAATTCGGCAACAAACCAGCCACATTCAATCGCAATCCACGGTAACGGCAAACTGATGACCGCCAGGCGCAGTAACCATTTCTTGTTGCAGGCCATTTTTTTCGCGGTGTAATAGAAGGATAAGCCAAATACCAACAGCATGATGGCTCCCGCTGCCACCATCACACGGAATGTCCAGAACAGCGGGGCAACGGCAGGCACCGTATCCTTTGCGGCCATCTGAATCTGTTCCTCGGTGGCATCGACCACGTTAGGTGTATAACGCTTCAGCAACAAACCATAGCCCAGGTCACTTTTAAGGCGGTCAAAACTCTCTTTATCCACGTCTGACACCGTGCCATTCCGCAGTTTGATGAACAGGCCATAGGCAATAATGCCGTTACGGATGCGTTGTGTGTTGTCTTTTACCAGATCCTTGATGCCCGGCACTTCTTCGCTGAGGGAACGCTTGGCGATAATGCCGAGGGCATAAGGGATTTTGATGGAATAACTGTTTTCCATCTTTTCCTGATCCGGGAACGCGACAAGATTAAAACCTGCCGGAGCCGGTTCGGTATGCCATTCGGCTTCAATCGCCGCCAGCTTCATTTTCTGTACGTCACCGGCTTCATAGCCGCTTTCGTCACCGAGCAGAATCACCGAAAGAATGGATGCAAACCCAAACCCGGCAGCAATGGCAAACGAGCGCCGCGCAAAGCCGGTATCACGGCCTTTCAGGATGTACCAGGCGCTGATACTGAGGACGAACATTGCCCCGGTAACATAACCGGCAGCAACAGTATGGATAAATTTGACCTGTGCTACCGGGTTGAACAGCACCGCAGCAAAATCAACCATTTCCATGCGCATGGTTTCATAGCTGAATTCGGCACCGACCGGGTTTTGCATCCAGCCATTGGCAATCAGTATCCAGAGCGCAGAGAGGTTAGTGCCAATCGCCATCAGCCAGGTGACGGTCAGATGCTGTACTTTGCTAAGCCGATCCCAGCCGAAGAAAAACAGGCCAACGAAGGTTGATTCCAGGAAGAAAGCCATCAGGCCTTCAATCGCCAGCGGTGCGCCAAATACGTCACCAACGTAGTGCGAGTAATACGCCCAGTTGGTACCGAACTGGAATTCCATGGTCAGGCCGGTGGTGACACCGAGGGCAAAATTGATGCCAAACAGCTTGCCCCAGAATTGCACCATGTCCTTGTAGACCTGCTTGCGGGTCATGACATAGACGGATTCCATGATCGCCAGCATGAAGGTCATACCCAGCGTCAGGGGGACAAATAAAAAATGATAGAGTGCAACAGTAGCAAATTGCAGACGTGATAAATCGACGACTTGTTCGGTAATCATGTGTTCTCCTGCGTATTGACCGGATGATCTTGTGCTTCAGGGGTCTAGCCGTAACCGAATTAAACTAGTCCTTATTGCAGGAGGGAACATTGAGAATTGTCAATCGGGTGTTATTTCATTATTTCATTTTGGCTCAGCAGCTACCGCTAGAGCAGGCTACCTTGTGCAAGCCCTGCATGTCCATGATCCGAATGTTTCCCTGGTGTTCTTCCAGCAGGTGCTGACGTTTCCATTCAGACAAAAAGCGGCTGACCGTTTCTATCGTCAGACCGAGTAGTTCGCCGATTTCGCTGCGTGACAGCGGCAGGCTGATCCAGTTATTCTCGGCCTCTTCACACCAGCGAATCAGGAAAGAGGCAATGCGTTCCGCCGCTTTTTTTGCACCCAGCTCCAGCATCATGTCTTCTGCATCCCGCAAATGCTGAATCCAGCGGAGCATCAGTGCCTGTTCAATTTCCGGATTCTGTTTTTTCAAAGCCAGCAGCTCGCCGAGCGGTAAACGGCAGACTTCAACAGGATCCAACGGAATGGCGGTGTGATTATACGTTTCCCCGGCAAAGCCATCACAACCGAACAGGTCACCGTGATTGAGGACGCGCACAATTTGTGTGCGTCCATTGGGCAGGGTTTTAACCAGTTTGATAATGCCCTGGCGCAAGGTGAAGGCGTTCAGGGCGATGTCTCCCTGATAATAGACCGTTTCTGCCGGAGCATAGGTGACCACTGCAGGCTGAAAGGACTGGATGTCAGTAAGGCGTTCCACGGGCAGCAGGGAAAAAATGCTCAAATGGCGAATCGGGCAGCTTTGACAATGTCCCCTGCCTTTGATGTGTGACATACCGCTTCTCCTATCAGAGTGATCAGGCAGGTAACAGATTAGTTCCTGCCTGTTACTCGATCACTTTCGGCACCAAATATAGCCCCTTTTCGGTTTCCGGTGCCATTGCCTGATATTTTTCACGGTGATTCTGTTCAGTGACGATATCAGCCCGCAGGCGTTGTACCTGTTCCAGACCGAGTGGGTGCGCCATCGGTTCGACCCCGGTGGTATCAATCTCACTCAACTGTTCCACCATATCCAGAATGCTCGACAGCTTGTCCACATAGGGCGCAAGCGCGGTATCGGGCAGGCCAAGGCGTGCCAGTTTGGCCACCTTTTTGACTTCCATCTCGGTAATAGCCATGTGTTAAATCCTCTTGGCCAGTTAGCCAGCCAGTTTCTGTTTCAGAATATCATTGACGGTCGCCGGGTTGGCCTTGCCTTTGGAGGCACGCATCGCTTGCCCCACGAAGAAGGAGAACAGCTTGTCCTTGCCGCTGCGGTATTGTTCGACCTGATCCGGGTTGTTGGTAATGATCTCATCAATCATCGCCTCAATCGCGCCGGTATCACTGATCTGTTTCAGACCTTTTTGTTCGATAATGGCATCAGCGCTGCCTCCACCATCCCACATTGCCTCCAGCACGTCTTTTGCAGCGGTCGAGGAAATGGTGTTGTCCTTGATACGTTGCAATAGCAGGGTGAAATCTGCGGCACTGACGGGGCTGGCGTTAATTTCGGTATCGTATTTGTTTAATAAGGCCGTCAAACCACCCATCACCCAGTTGGCGGCCAGTTTGGCATCACCGCAGCCTTGGGCGGCTACCTCAAAATAATCCGCCAGTTCACGCTGACTGGTCAGGCCGTCTGCGTCATACGTGCTCAAGGCATATTCACTAATAAAGCGTGCCTTTTTAGCATCAGGCAGCTCGGGCAGGGTTGCGCGGATACTGTCGATGTAGTCCGGGGTAATCTCGACTGGTAACAGGTCAGGATCAGGGAAATAACGGTAATCGTTCGCGTCTTCCTTGCCACGCATCGAGCGGGTTTCATCCTTGTCCGGATCATACAGGCGGGTTTCCTGCACGACCTTGCCACCGGATTCGATAATGTCGATCTGCCGGTCGACTTCGTAGTGAATCGCCCGTTCGATAAAGCGGAAGGAGTTCAGGTTTTTGATTTCTGCGCGCGTACCGAAGGCTTCACCCGGACGACGTACCGACACGTTGGCATCACAGCGGAACGAGCCTTCCTGCATGTTGCCGTCGCTGACCCCCAGATAACGTACCAGTGCATGCATTTTCTTCATGTACGCCACTGCTTCTTTCGCCGAACGCATGTCTGGCTCAGAAACGATCTCCAGCAGGGGTGTGCCCGCCCGGTTCAGATCGATGCCGGTCTGGCCATCAAAATCTTCGTGCAGCGATTTGCCGGCATCTTCTTCCAGATGAGCGCGGGTGACGCCGATGCGTTTGGTCGTGCCGTCTTCCAGTTCAATATCCAGATAGCCTTTGCCAACGATAGGCAGCTCAAACTGACTGATCTGATAGCCTTTCGGCAAATCCGGGTAGAAGTAGTTTTTGCGTGCGAAGACCGAGCGCGGCGTCAGTTCAGCGTCGAGTGCCAACCCGAAACGTACTGCGAGTGCCACCGCTTGCTGGTTCAGAACCGGCAATACGCCGGGCATACCCAAGTCAACCAGGCTGGCCTGGGTATTGGCTTCTGCACCGTAGGCCGTTGAGGCGGCGGAGAATATTTTGCTCTTGGTGGCTAATTGGGCATGAATTTCCAGCCCGATGACAGTTTCCCATTCCATGTTCGCTCTCCTTAGGCAAAGCGTGCCGGCATTTGTGTATGCCAGTCGCTGTGTTGCTGATAATGGTGCGCGATGTTGAGCATGCGTGCCTCATTGAAGTAATTGCCAATTAACTGCATGCCGACCGGCAAACCCTCATTGGCAAAGCCAATCGGGAAAGTCATGCCCGGCAAACCGGCCAGGCTGGTCGGGATGGTGTAAATATCGGCCAGATACATCGCCAACGGATCATCTTTCTTCTCACCGAGGCGGAAGGCAGTCGAGGGTGCAGACGGCCCCATGATCACATCCACTTCCTTGAATACATCCAGAAAGTCCTGCTTGATCAGGCGGCGCACTTGCTGCGCTTTCAGGTAATAGGCATCGTAATACCCGGCAGAAAGGGCATAGGCACCGATCATGATTCGCCGTTTTACTTCATCGCCGAAGCCTTCCCAGCGGCTGCGTTCGTAAAGATCAGTCAGGTCTTGCGGGTTCTCACAGCGATGGCCGAAGCGTACACCATCAAAGCGTGACAGGTTCGAAGATGCCTCGGCAGGGGCTACCACGTAATAAACAGGAACGGCCAGACGGGCATTGGGCAGGCTGACTTCCTTGATCACGGCACCTTGCGCCTCGAATTCCTTGATCGCCCGTTCAAGCACGGCAGCGACAGCAGGGTCGAGTCCTTCCGCAAAGAACTCTTTGGGCAAACCAATTTTTAGACCCTGAATGCTGTCTTGCAGGTTCGCGGTATAGTCCGGCACGGCTTCCTGTGCGCTGGTCGAGTCACGTTCATCGAAACCGGCGATGGCATTCAAAACCAGCGCACAGTCTTCGGCTGAAACGGCCATCGGGCCACACTGGTCAAGGCTGGAGGCGAACGCAACCATGCCAAAGCGTGAGACCCGCCCGTAAGTCGGTTTGATGCCGGTGATGCCACAGAATGAGCCGGGCTGGCGAATGGAGCCACCGGTATCCGTCCCCAGTGCAAACGGTGTCAGGCGTGCCGCGACGGCTGCTGCGCCACCGCCTGAACTGCCGCCGGGGACATGGTCTGTTTGCCACGGGTTGTGGACGGCACCAAAGTAGGAGTTCTCATTGGAGGAACCCATCGCAAATTCATCCATGTTATTTTTGCCGAGCAGTACACCCCCTGCATTTTTCAACTGAGTGACGACATGGGCATCATACGGCGAGACAAAATTATGCAGCATGCGTGAGCCACAGGTGGTCAGTATGCCATCGGTGCAGAACAGGTCTTTGAGGGCATACGGAATACCCGCCAGTGCGCCGGTCAGCTCGCGGTGACGAATCTGATTGTCTGTGCGTTCAGCTTGTTGCTGCGCCGTTTCACGCGTGACCGTGATGTAGCTATTCAGTTCGCCATCAAAACGGGCGATACGATCCAGATAGGCAGCCGTGACTTCCATCACGGAAAACTGCCCAGACTGGATTCCGGTATGGAGACCTTTCAGTGAGAGGGAGGTCAGGGAATCAGCTTGGGACATAGTCTCTCCGGTTTTATAACCGTTTGGTAACGAACAAAGCCCGCCGGGTGAGGGCGAGCCTGTTCAAAGCCTTTAAGAATAAGGCGCTATAGGCGGTTTACTATAGTCAAGCTAAACCGGCACCGCAACCACTCTGTTATTCGAACTTGGGTACAGTGCCATTGACGACATAGTTGGCGTTACTGCGCCCATCCTCATCAACATTCCCCGGATGCATGAACACATTCAGGATCATGGTATTAACGTCATTGTTTGGCCCCGCGTAGACACTGGCACCGTCCAGGTTAATGTCGGTCGCATAATACCCATTGAGGATAAACGATGAATTAACGCCTACATTGTCACGGGCAATCAGCAAGGCACCGAGCATGATGTTTTTATCGCTGCCCTGTCCTTCGGTGATCAGGGTATTGCTGTTATTGATGTCACCGCCGCGCATCATGGCGACTGAATTGTTAATAACGCGTGCAGCATAGCCATAAGTCGCCGTTGTTTCCTTGGTGAAGTCGTAAGCACTGACCGTGGTTGACAGGGCTACCGGAGTTGCTGTCATGATACCCATGTGGTTACGGTGAGCCAGTGCAAGGTAGTAATTTCCGGGCTGTACGCCGTGAATGATCAGCGTAGATGCCCCGGTCGCTGCGTTAACAATATCGCCATTACTCAGCAGCATCCCGGCGAACATGGCCACCCGTTTGGCCGGGTTGGCCGTATCCCGAATCTCAATCAGCATCCAGTCGATCAATGACTTGTCGCCCGCTCCTGCTTTGACGGTCGCTGACAGGGTTTCCTTGCCTGAGTAGCTGAACGGTGATACCGAATCTGGCGAGCTGGTATAACCAAACGATGCGTTCAAAGACTGGTAGGGCTGATTGACCGGCAAATAGCCCAGGCTATTCAGGTTACTTGTCATCAGACCGGTCGAGCGATTATAAGGCCCCTGCAAAAGGGTCTTGATCTGCACCCGTACAAACGGTGTGATCTCCGGATCCAGGTAATCAGGAATGTTGTCGAAGTCAGCGTCACTGGCATCACTCGGGTTGCCATCGCCATTCGGATCAGGTTCTTCAGTCAAGGTGCTGAGGCCGTCATTGTCATCATCCGCATCAATGTAGTCCTTGATGCCGTCCTTGTCGGAATCCAAGCCATCATCCGGATTACCATTGCCATTTGGATCAGGCTGTTCGTTGCGCGTATCAATAGAGTCGCCATCATCATCGATGTCCAGATAATCCGGTGTGCCATCCTTGTCCGTATCGTCGTTTTCCGGGGTGCCACCGTTATAGTTTTCATACCAGGTGATGATACCATCGCCATCGTCATCAGTATCCAGATAATCCGGCTTGCCATCTTTATCGGTGTCGTCATTGGCTGGGGTGCCACCGTTATAGTTCTCGTTTACAGTCAGCACGCTGTCATTATCATCATCCTTGTCGAGGTAGTCCGGGGTGCCATCTTTATCGAAGTCATCGTCTGCCGGGGAACCCCCATTGTAATTCTCGGTGCTAGTCAGCAAGCCATCGTTGTCATCATCCGGGTCGAGAATATTGGGGATGCCATCCTTGTCCGTATCCAGCGGGACAGTCACCGACACCCCCACTTCCTGGCCATCAAAAATGCCATCTTTATCCGTATCCCTGTCTTCAGGATTGGAACCGATCAAGACCTCATCACCATTGGTCAGGCCATCACCGTCCGTATCATCCTCCGGGCGCAGCGTATCCGCCAGATCAAGGTAATCCGGTATTTTGTCACCGTCCGTATCCCGGGCATCCATCGGGTTATGATCGCCGTTCGGGTCATTCGCTTCGGTGCTGGAGGGCTTGCCATCCCCGTCATCGTCGGTATCCAGGTAATCCGGCTTGCCATCTTTATCGGTGTCATTGCCTGCGGGGGTAGTGCTGTTATAGTTCTCATAAACCGTGAATACACCGTCGTTATCATCATCCGGGTCGAGGATATTGGGGATGCCATCCAGGTCAGTGTCCAAGGGTTTGGTGACAGAGGCGCCGACTTCCTCACCGTCCGGTACGCCGTCCCTGTCGGTGTCCGCATCATCCGGGTTGGAACCCAGCGTACTTTCTTCACCGTTCAGCAGGCCATCGTTATCGTTATCTTTTTTGGGATCATGCAAGTCATCCTTGTCCAGATAATCGGGCACTTTATCACCGTCAGTATCTCGGGCATCAGCAGGGCTGTGGTCGCCATTCGGGTCGTTGCCTTCGGCACTGGACAGCTTGCCATCGCCATCATCATCCTTGTCCAGATAATCCGGCTTGCCGTCCTTGTCCGTATCGTTATCGGCAGGCGTGCCACCGTTATAATTTTCCAGGCGCGTAACAATGCCGTCGCCATCATCGTCATTGTCACGATAGTCCGGTATGCCATCCCCGTCGGTGTCATCGTTGGCGGGGGTGCCGCCATTATAGTTTTCATTTCGGGTCGGGATCGTATCATTGTCATCATCAGTGTCCAGCACATCGATCAGCCCATCGCCATCCGTGTCGAGTGGCTTGATCAGGTTTGAACCGACTTCGGTCTTGTCATCAACGCCGTCGCCGTCGGTGTCAGCCAGATCAGGATTACTGCCCAGTTTGATCTCGTCAGCATCATTCAAGCCGTCACCATCCCGGTCTTCCTGCACATCATTGACTGTTACGGTTAAGGCCTGAGCAGCGCAGGCGTTATAGCTGTCGCAGACCTTGATCAATACTTCATAGTTATTGTCCGTGCCTTTATCCAGCGGTTTCTCGAAGTCAGGCGGGCTTTTCATGACGAGCAGACCGGATGCATCGATAGAGAACAAGGCATCATCAGCGCCCCCACCCAGACTCCAGACCAGACCCGTGCCTTCTTTTTCACCTTCTTTGTCGGTGGCATTGTAATCCAGCAGGTTACCGGTGCTGTTCTCCAGAATAGTCATCGAGTAGGTGGCAGCGCCGCCATTATTGGTGATGACCGGTGGGGAATTGCTAATGGTGTAGAAGGAGAGGATGGCAGTGTCATCTTCATCCGGTTTCGCCAAGCGGTTGTAGGGAGTCGAATCCGGGTCTTTGTTGAAAGCATAGGTGATCTCCGCCGGAATCCGGTAGCTGTAATCAGTACCTACTTTCGTGCGCAGCTTCAGGGTGCGCGAGCTGTTGGCGGCAACCGTGCCCACCTGCCAGTCGCCGGTGCTGGCATCAAACATGCTCGCGGAGTCATCACTTTGCAGGGTGATGCCGCTAGGCAATTCGATATTCACCTCCACCAGCCGGGTTGCCCGCGCAGAATGGTTGGTGACTGTATAGGTCAGATCCAGCAGGCCACCTTTGTCGGGCTTCAAGGTTGAAGCAGTACCCGTCAGCGACAAGTCCACCAGTTGTGAGGAGGTACTGGTCAACCATTTGAAGAAGGCTGCCGAGTCGTAGGCCTGATCGCCCGCATCCGCCAAGGCCATTTTTACGTGGTAGGTTTGATTGGCCGTCAAGCCACTCAGTGAAGCGGTTAAGGGCGTGGTAAAACCATCAAGCTGGGTGCCGGTTTTGCCTGAGCCATTGCCATTGTCGATGAAGTAAGCCGTGTTGCTCAGGGTGCAGGGAGTGCCATCCTGGACGATGCCCGGCTGACCCGCATTCACATTGTTGACGGTAATCGCTTTTTGAGTATCGGGGATATAGGCCGCATTTTGGGTGCCGCTGATACCGGGGCCGGAAACAAACAGACCGAATACGTCATTGAACTTGCTGCAGACGTACTCCGGGTATTCTTCGGAGCCAAACACCAGCAGGAAGTTGAGCAGGTCACCTTCCGGGACAATGTCAAATTCGAGAATGACCGGGTCGTAGATAGCATTCGCCGAGAGGCTGATCAGGTTGGGATCAGAATACTGCGCCCCTGTGTTGTAGGTGTAATCTTTTTTGCTGTTCGGGCCGAGGATGCTATCCACATTACCGGTGCTCATGAACAGGCCATCCGGAATGGTGATGATGGGGTCAGTACCCGCCAGAGTATCGCCACCACTAAAAACCCCGTATTGTCCCTTGATGCCTTTGGTGACTTTCAGGTTGAGCAGCGCGAGTCCCGGGCCGTCCAGCACAGTACGCATGGTCGCGACGGTAGGAGAAGCATTCAGGGTCAGATCGGCGTAGACCGCTTGGCCGGAAAGCAGGGAAAGACAGACAAAAAGAAGCGTTGCACCCCGGTGAGTGAGACGATACATAGCAAGCACCTGTTATTATTATTTATAAGCCCGAAGTAGCTGATAGAAACTACTGATTTAAAATTTTCTTATAAATATAAATTATTTGCTGTGCGGCTACAAGCAAATATTTTCGATTTATTTTTAAGCTTTTTCTGCCCATCTAGCCCCGCCTATCTGAATCTACCGCTCGTTCCTTGTTCAGAGTGAGTTCTCTCTGCATACTTTCAGACAACCCAAAATTATAAAAATAAACCGTAGGTGTCAGTTCGAATGAAGAAAACGGCTATATTAGTGCTGATGGTGGCAACTTGTGCAAGTCCATTGGCCAATCTGCGAGCTGATGTGCTCCCTTGGGGGGAAATCAAACCTTCTGTTATACCGACCAGCGCGGCTGTGAATATTATAAACAGTACTTATCGGCAGCCACATTATCAGGCTCCCCATCAAACTGAAAGTTTGATGGGCTCACCCCGCCCTGTTGTCCAGTCAGCGAGTTACGTGAAGCCCGGCTCCCACGGGAGCAACCCGCCCGCCGGGTGCATGAATCAACAGCCGGTTTATGATGCCTGCATTTTACGGACAGGCGCGTATCAGGAGGGTTTGCAGCAACAGGCCAAGTACCTGAAGCGGCAACCGATGCGCCAGCGTGCGGGGCCGGGCTGGGCGAATGTTTCCAATGCGGCATTGTTGCAAACGGTGCGGGAACTGTTGTCTTGGGAGGGGCAGTATACGCCGTACTCATTCAGTGAGCGTTTTTCATTACGTGAAGTGGCGTCGGAAAAACGCGCGGACAACTCCGAGTACACCGGTTATTTTACACCGCTGCTCAATGTACGCAGCCAGCCTGACAGCCAGTTTCGATTCCCGATTTATGCCCCACCCCGCTGGGGAGCGAACCAGTTCAGTCGTGCTGAGGTGACAGCGGGTGCTTTGCGTGGCAAAGGCTTGGAGCTGGCCTGGACAGATGATCAGGTCAATTTGTACTTTGCACATATCCAAGGATCAGCGATTGCCCGCTTTGGGGATGGACGGGAAGTCTATCTTGATTATGCTGCCAGCAATGGCAAAAATCATGTGAGCATTGGCGGCTATCTACAGCGTCGTCGCTATATGCAAGGTAGCATGACCAATCAAAATATCCGGCGCTGGCTGCATGAGCATCCCGACAAAATTAATGAGGTGTTGCATCAAAATCCGCGCTATGTATTTTTCACGTTCTCAAATCATCGCCCGAAAACGTCCACAGGCGCAGGGGTGATCCCCTGGCATACGGTTGCCGTGGATGATGCCTATATTCCGCTGGGTGCGGTATTGCTGGCGGATGTTCCCCGGATTGACAGTCAGGGTAATTTGGTGGGATCGGACTGGCGCTTGCTGTTTGCGCAGGATCGTGGTGATGCTATCAAGGGGCCGGGGAGGATTGATCTTTATACGGGTACCGGGTCAATTGCTGAACGGGCGACTTACCGGATGACGGGGTTTCGTAAAACTTACCTGTTGGTGCGTAAACCGGGTTTTCTGGGTGAAAGCTATGGAAAACTGTGAACTAAGCCGCCGTTAACCTAACTAAGTTTATGTTGGGCGATACAGGGTAAATTGGCTTCAGTTCGCCCATCGTCTGGCCATGAGCCGGGACATAATAAAACGGTATGGGGTTATCATGGTAAACATTATCGACGTTGTTATCATCGCGATTGCATTGATGGCAGCATTGGGCGCTTTGTTGCTGCTGCGCCCGCAGGTGGGTCAACGGAGTGAACGTGATGTTCATCATCTGCGCGAGTTAAGGGAAGCCGCCGAACAGGAACAACAGCGTATTGCTCAAATACTCAATACCATCCAGCACGGTGCACAGGATGCTGAAGGCCTCACCTCCGAGCTGAAGACCCATGTCGAACAGATCAGGCAGGACAGCAAAAAGGCGGTGGTGCGTGCCGAAGAGGCCGAACTGGTGATCGGGCGTGCCAAAGAAGCGGAGCATGAATTACGTTCGATTTCCACTCAATTGGGTGAGCGTATCCAGCATGTGCAGGATTATTGGGACGAGCAGCTCAGTGATACCGTCGAAACGGTCAGGAATGTTCACAAAAAACTGAGTACCGGTTTGACCCAGGTGGATGATGGCTTGCTGCGTTTCCGTGAGCAGGAAAAAATGGCGCAGGGCTTTACCCAAAAACTAGTGGCGCATCAAAAAGAACAGTTCTCTGCCCAGCAGGAAAATGCCCGGATCGCCATCCAGATTAATGCGCAGCTTGAATCCCTGTTACAGGAGTCCACCCGTTCGCTGCAGGGTATGCAGGAACAGCAAAAACGTGCAGATGAGCTGTTTTCCCATTTTTCCACCGGGATGCAGGGACAGGAACAGCAGGCACATACCTATTTTGCCAGTATTTTTCAGGCCACGGACAGTGCCCGCCAGGAAATGCAGGCCAGTCTGGAAGAAACCCGGAGCCATCTGAGTGCACTGCGTAAACATGAAGAGCAGGGCAGTACCATGAACCAGCGTATCCTCCAGCAGTTTGATCAGGTAGAAAAACTGCCGGTGGAGCGCCTGACCCGCACAGTCGATATGACCGACGAAATGTGCTCTGATCTGCAGGCAGGTCTGGAAAATGCGCGGAACCTGCTGAAAACCCTGGAGGCCAAGACCACACAGCTGGTCAATGGGGCAGAAGCCAGCCCGGTAGCACCGGAAATAAATGATGTAGCCAATGATGTGGCCAATAATCAGGAAGAGGATGATCAGGAAAAGGATGGCTCGAAGCGCAAACAGCCTAATCTGTTTTCTTTGCGTGCCTACCGTTGAGTATCGGGTAGGATTTAAGGTGAAGAGCCATCCCTGGCAATTCAATCAGCTGTCCCTGCTTTTTTTCAAGATCACCTTAAAGTGGCAGCCTGTGCTTTCCACACCAGCAGGCCACCGCTAAAGAGTGTAGACGCTTTGGTCAGTTTCACCGAAAAAAATACAAATTTTAAGCAAATTATCCGACAAGGTCAGCTTGTCGGGTAATTTGTCGGGGTGATGGGCGTTGTTGGCGTTTTTTCACGCTGCTGCAACTCCCACATTTTCTGATATTGACCACCCCGCGCCAGTAGTTCAGTGTGCGTGCCGTGTTCGACAATCTGCCCTTGATCCATCACCAGAATCTGATCGGCGTCCACCACGGTTGAGAGACGGTGTGCAATCATCAGCGTGGTGTGTTGGCCCGCGACTTCATTCAGGGTTTGCTGGATCGACTGTTCGGTGCCACTGTCCAGTGATGAGGTGGCCTCATCAAAAATCAGGATCGGGGGTTGTTTCAGAATGGCACGGGCAATCGCTACCCGCTGTTTTTCGCCACCGGACAGCTTCAGGCCGCGCTCCCCGACCACGGTATCCCAGCCATCCGGCAGGCTTTCGATGAAGCGGCGGATGTGCGCCATCTCAGCCACCCGTTCCAGCTCGGCCTGATCAGCTGCCGGATTACCGTATTGCAGGTTATAACGGATACTCTCGTTAAACAGCACCGTGTCCTGCGGGACAATGCCAATGGCCTGCCGCAGGCTGTGCTGGGTCACATCGCGAATATCCTGACCATCGATCAGAACACGCCCCGCCGTCACATCGTAAAAGCGGTAGAGCAGGCGGGACAGGGTCGATTTGCCCGCACCGCTATGGCCGACTACGGCGATTTTTGACCCGGCAGGGACGACGAAAGACACATCCTGCAGGATAGTACGTTCGGGCTGGTAGCCAAACCCTACCTGTTCAAAACGGATTTCGCCGCCATGGGTTGTCAGTGCGTGCGCACCCTCCTTGTCTTTGATTTCTGGCTCAGTTTCCAGTAGCAGAAAAATTCTGTCCATATCCGCCAGTGTGTATTTGACCTGACGGTAAATAATGCCCAGCGCCCCGAGTGGAATGAATAACTGGAGCATGAAGGCATTCACCATGACCAGATCACCGATCGTCATCACGCCTGCGACGACTTCGTTGGCGGCGAAAAACATGATGATGGTGACGCCAATGCCAATGATCGCTGACTGGCCGAAATTGAGAATCGACATGGAGGTCTGGCTTTTGACTGCGTTACCCTCCCATTCCTCCAGTGTGTGGTCATAGCGCTGCCACTCCAGCGTTTCATTATTGAAGTATTTGACAGTTTCATAATTGATCAGGCCATCGATAGCATGGTTGTTGGCCTGTGAGTCCAGCTGGTTCATGTTATGCCGGTAGTCCATGCGCCATTCCGTGATTTTGAGTGTGAAGTACACATAGAAGGCGACGGTGCCGAAAGTGACAAGGGCGAAAACCGGGCTGTAGTTACTCAGCAGAATGGCGGCGACCAGCACAAACTCGACTGCCGTCGGGATAATGCTGAACGTCATAAAATTCATGACCGAACTGACGGAGCGGGTGCCACGCTCCATGTCACGACTGATACCCCCGGTTTTACGCTCCAGATGAAAGCGCATCGATAGTTTGTGCAAATGTTGCAATACCCGGGTCGACAAGCGCCGCATGGCACGGTAGCGGACGCGGGCAAACACGGAGTCACGCAGTTCGTTGAAGAGTGAACTGGCCAGGCGCAGTGCACCGTAGCCGAGGAGTAACATGACCGGTAAAACCATCGCTTGCTGGGGCTTGCCCTCTAGGGTGTCCACAATCGTTTTCAGCACGAGTGGCACCCCCACATTGGCCACCTTGGCCAGTATCAGGCAGCCAAGGGCAAACAGTACCCGCCCCCGAAAATCGAGCAGAAAAGGCAGCATGGATTTCAGATTGTGCAGGTCACGCCGGTTAGTGTGGGCGCGTTGGGTGTAATAATAGGGCATCGTGACAGGTATTCCGCTGGGTTGTTCTTGTGGGGGCTATCTTACCGCAAGGCATGACATGATGGCATGGGGGAGTATCCGCTGCTGGCTGGCAGGTTCATCGCAGTCAGACTTTAGTTACAATTGAGATAAATTGACTGTAATTTACTCGAATTATCGACAAAACCAGAGTAGTATGAGCTATCTATAAAAATAAAACGCTCTGCTTTTTTCCACTGCCGGGGCATTTATTCCACTACTTATTTCCATGTTACCGCTGTCACCAGCGGTTTTTTTTCGGACGCACAGCGTTAGAGTACGGCATAACGTATGAGTGTGGCATAATGCCGACTTAAATAGCTATGACCACCGGTTTAAGAGGGTACTCATGAAAGAACGCATTCAAAAGCTGCTGGCGACTGCAGGTTACGGTTCGCGCCGCGAGATCGAACGCTGGATTGCGGCGGGGGATGTGCTTGTCAACGGTCAGGTGGCCAGCCTGGGGCAGCAGATCAATACGCATGACAAAGTGATGCTGCGTGGCAAGCCGCTGAATCTGGAAGCACGCCTGCGCGCCACGCCTAAAGTGCTGGCTTATCACAAGAAAGCCGGTGAAGTGTGTACCCGTAATGACCCGGAAGGTCGTCCGACCGTGTTTGACCATTTGCCACCGATCCGACAGGGGCGCTGGGTGATGATCGGGCGTCTGGATGTGAACACGGATGGTCTGTTGCTGTTCACGACCGATGGTGAGCTGGCGAATCGCTTAATGCACCCCTCCGCCGGTGTCGAGCGTGAATATGCCAGCCGTATCCTGGGCGATGTGGATAATGAGGTGTTGGAGCGGCTGCAGGCAGGGGTGGAGCTGGAAGATGGCACGGCCAGCTTTTTGCGAATTCGTGATGGCGGTGGCGAAGGGGCGAATCACTGGTATCACGTGGTGCTGGCGGAAGGGCGCAATCGTGAGGTGCGTCGTTTGTGGGAATCGCAGGGTCTTAAGGTGAGTCGGCTGATTCGGGTGCGCTATGGCAGTATCAATCTGGCGCGTAACCTGCGCAGCGGGCATCATGAAGAACTGGATGTTAAGGCCATTCGGCGTCTGTATGAATCGGTGGGCATGACTTTTGACGACGGCACCCGTGACGAGCACAAAGGCAAGCGGACGAGTGCTGCCACCAGCAGTGCCAGCGCCCAAGCAGCTGGCCAGCCTGCCACACCCGCCACACAGACCCAGCCACGTCCGCGCGCTCGCCCGCAGTCACGTACTGAACGTCGGGCGGAAACCCGGCGGGAGGGCAAGCCAGCATCCCGCAGTCGTGCGGGTGCCAGCCGCGCCCGACCCGGTGCAGGAGCGGGTGGTAAGCCCAAGCCCCGTTCATAGGTTTCACGTTTATAAATTTCATTTACCCGCCATTCAATACGCTTGATCTGTGTTTTGCTATTCAGGTCAGGCCTTGCACCGCAAGCTGAACGAGTGATCCCTTTCAGGAGTGCTCGTTATGCGTCAATTATTATTACCTGTGACTGTTTGTTTACTGGCAGGTCTGTCGTCCGCTGTACCGGCGGATACCCGCCCCGAGGTGCAGATTGTGTTGACCCAGTCGGTTGATCCGGCCTGCGCGGCTGCGTTTGTCGGGCAGGCCGCTGCTACGGTTACCCCGCAAATGGCTGCGCCCGGTTCCTGCATTACCTATCGGCTGGACGTGGTCAATCATGGCGGGCAAACGGCGCGCGCGGTGACGGTATCGGCTCCGATCCCGGCGCATACCCGTCTGTATCGCCTGTTGCAACCGGTCACACCGGATGTGGTGATGGTAGAGACCTGGCTTGAGCAGCAGGCCGATGGTCAAAAGGTAGTCAAGGCGACGCTGGCCGAACTACCGGTGGGTGCGGAGGCGCAGGTGACGCTGGAATACAGGGTGCAGGTTTTGTGAGCTGTGGAGGGGCGAACCGTTAACTGACCAGTTCATCCAGCAAGGCTTGATGGTGTTGAATCTGTCGACTCAGGCGTAACCGTCCACTGCGGAAAATGACCAGCAGCTTGTCGAGCGCATCCTCAAATTCATCATTGATGAGCAGATAGTCATATTCCGGGTAGTGTGACATTTCACTTCGGGCATCCCGCATGCGACGCTGAATGGTGGCCTCACTGTCCTGCTGGCGTTTGCGCAGGCGCTCTTCCAGTGCTGCGAGGCTGGGTGGCAGGATAAAAATACTGATCACATCATCGGTATGTGCACGCACCTGCCGCGCGCCTTGCCAGTCAATTTCGAGGATAACATCTTTGCCAGCATCCAGTAGTTCATCAACGGCTATTTTCGAGGTGCCGTAGTAGTTATCGAATACCTGTGCATATTCCAGAAAGTGGCCTTGCTCGATTTCCTGCTTGAATGCTGCGCTGCCGACAAAATTGTAATGCCAGCCGTTGGTTTCGCCAGGGCGCGGGGCGCGGGTGGTGTGTGAGACCGAGACAGTCACGTATTGCAGACGCCCACGCAGTGCGTTCAACAGGCTGGTTTTGCCAGCACCGGACGGTGCAGATACGATATAGAGTTGTCCTTGTTTCATCCCTGTTTCATTCCTAGTTTTCCTTCTTCAGGCTGCTGGCGAGTGTGGCGGTATTCTATAGCATCCACCCTGCCAAATGTGCGAATATGTGTTTATGGAGGGACAGGCATTATAGTAAAACACAGCAGGATGCACGACTACAGAACGAGGTGCCATGATGATACAGGTAATAAACATACCAGCCTTTACCGATAACTATATCTGGTTGGTCACGAATGAAGAACGCAAGTTTGCGGCTATTGTCGACCCTGGCGATGCGGAGCCGGTCATTGCCGAATTGAACCGGCGTGATATGCAACCAATCGCCCTATTGATTACCCATCACCATGCTGACCATGTGGGCGGGATTGAAAAGCTGTGCGCCGCTTACCCCGATCTGGTGGTTTATGGCCCGGCCAGTGAGTACGTTCCGCATATCAGCACAGCCTTGCGTGAGGGGCAGCAAGTGCATCTGGAGCCATTAGGCCTGAACTTTGCGGTGCTCGACATACCGGGGCATACCGCCGGACACATTGCCTATTACGGCGAGGGCAGTTTGTTCTGTGGGGATACGATATTTGGCACGGGCTGTGGGCGGGTTTTTGATGGCAGTCTGGATACTTTGCACGCATCCCTATCACGTCTGGCGGAGCTGCCGCTGGATACGCTGATCTACTGTGCCCACGAATATACGCTGGATAATATCGGTTTTGCCAAGTGGGTGGAGCCGGATAATACCGATCTGGATGAGCGCCAACAGGCTTGCTGGGAATTGCTGGATGCCGGACGCGCCACGGTGCCCTTCCGTTTGGAAACCGAGTTTCTGAGTAATCCCTTCCTGCGCACCCACATCCCGGAGGTCATCGCCAAGGCGGAGGAAGTGGCCGGACGTGAGCTGAAAACGCAGGACGAGGTATTCGCCGTCCTGCGTATCTGGAAAGATACCGAATACGATTAAGCCTGCAGGAACTTTTCGCGATAGAACTGGAGTTCGGCGATTGAGTCATACACATCATCCAGTGCCAGATGGCGTGATTCTTTCTTGAACTGTTCGATGAGTTCCGGTTGCCAGCGTTTTGCCAGCTCTTTCAGGGTGCTGACATCCAGATTGCGGTAATGGAAAAAGGCCTCCAGAGTGGGCATGTGGCGCGCCAGGAAACGCCGATCCTGGCAGATGCTGTTACCGCAGATCGGCGAAGCGCCTTCCGGGACATGTTGCCGCAGGAAAGCGAGTGTGGCCTGTTCGGCCTGTGCTTCGCTAATCGTGCTTTGCCGGACACGCTCGGTAAGGCCAGAGCCGCCGTGCTGCTGCTGGCACCAGCTGTCCATTTTCTCCAGCGCTGCATTGGGTTGGTGGATGGCCAGCACCGGGCCTTCACCGAGTACATTCAGGTCTTTGTCGGTGACGACGGTGGCGATTTCAATGATCAGATCGTTGTCGCAGTCCAGCCCGGTCATTTCCAGATCGATCCAGATCAGATTCTCCTGATTAACGGTCATAGTGTTTTGTTTGTCCCTGTGTGATGTATAGAATGAAACATATTCCATAGTACCGAATATTGTCTGGAAAAACTTGTCTCACTTAATAACCTGACTTGACTAAAAGAAGCCTATGCAAACCTTTACGTTCATCTTCCTCATCTTCCTGTTCATTACCACGCTGGTACAGCTGTGGTTGTCGTTGCGCCAAAAGCAGCATGTCAGCCAGCATCGGGCAACCGTGCCCCCCGCCTTTGCCGACCGGATAAGCTTGGCTGAACATCAGAAGGCCGCCGATTATACCTTGGCGAAAGGTGCCTTTGGGCGTCTGGAACTGATGCTGGGGGTGGTGATTTTGCTGGTCTGGACGCTGGGGGGTGGTCTGAACTGGCTGGATCAAGCCTGGCGCACCGTGGGCTGGGGGCCGTTGCTCACCGGCACGGCGGTCATTCTCAGCATGATGCTGATCGCCGGTGCCATTGATTTGCCCGCTTCGCTCTACCGTACTTTTGTGCTGGAAGAGCGCTTTGGTTTCAATAAAACGACCTTGCAGGTATTTGCCACTGATCTGGTCAGAGGCACGGTGATGGCGCTGGTGATTGGCGTGCCCCTGATTCTGTTTATCCTCTGGTTGATGGAGTCGGCGGGGAGTGGCTGGTGGGTTTATGCCTGGGTGGGCTTAACCGCGTTTTCCTTATTGATGACTTGGGCTTACCCCAAATTCATTGCCCCGTTTTTCAATAAATTTGAGCCACTGCAGGAAGGTGAGGTCGCTGAACGTATTCATGCCCTGCTGGAGCGCACCGGCTTTAATAGCAAGGGCGTGTTTGTGATGGACGGCTCACGCCGTTCGGCGCATGGAAATGCTTATTTTACCGGCTTTGGCAAAAATAAACGCATTGTATTTTTCGATACCTTGCTCAAGCACCTGACACCTGCCCAGATTGAAGCCGTGCTGGCACATGAGCTCGGTCATTTCAAGCGCAAGCACATCGTCAAAGGCATGCTGTTGTCGATGGCCATGACCTTTGCCGGTTTTGCGGTATTGGCCTGGCTGATGCAACAGGGCTGGTTTTATAGTGCCTTGGGCGTGACCGAACCGTCTACCTATATGGCTTTGATCCTGTTTATGGTGGTCAGCCCGGTGTTTACTTTTTTTATTGGCCCCCTGATGTCGCGCTTGTCACGCAAGCATGAGTTTGAAGCCGATGAATTTGCGGCGGAGCAGTCCAGTGCTGCGGAACTGATTGCCGCCCTCGTAGGTCTGTACAAGGAAAATGCGAATACGTTAACGCCCGATCCCTTGCATTCGGCGTTTTATGATTCTCATCCACCGGCTGCGATTCGTATCGCCCACTTACAAAAACAGCATTAAACGAGGATAGCCATGAAAACCACATCCGTATTTGTCATGAGTGTTATAGCCACTGCTGGCCTGTTGTCCGTTAGCACCGTGCAGGCTGACTCCGCTGACCCTCTGAATGGGAAGCGCCTGTTTGAGACATCCCGCTGTCTGGAATGTCATAGTACCTCGGTATTCTCACGGCCAGACCGCACGGTGAAAAGTCTGGCCGCACTGGAAAGTCAGGTGCGGCGTTGTGATGCCAGCCTCAGTACTAACTGGTTTGATGACCAAATCCTGGATGTGGTCGCCTATCTGAACAAGACCTATTACAAATTCCCGGTCACTAGTGCACGAATTTCGACAGGCGGGATCGATAGTCACGAAAAAAGAGAAGAATAATTCGCATCTTGCCCGTTTTCCGTCACAATGGCGGCCATGACAGAAGATAATGTAGGTCGGGTGATTACCCGTTATGGCGCAGAACTGATCCTGGAAACCTCCACGGGGGCGCATATCCGTTGCACCACCCGCCGCAAGCTGGAGCATGTGGCCTGTGGTGACTATGTGGAGTGGCAGACTGAGGCGCATGGCAACGCCAGTGTAACGGCTATTTTGCCGCGCCAGAATGTGCTGGTTCGCCCTGATTTCCGGGGCAAGCCGCGCTCAGTCGCGGCGAATATCGACGTTTTACTGGTGGCCACCAGCTGGCGACCCGCGCCTAATTGGGAAATGCTGGATCGCTATCTGATCGCCGCCCGCCAGTTGCCTGCCGATGTGGTTATCATTGTGAACAAATCAGATCTGCGTGCCCAATATGCGGATGCAGAACATGAGGCTGCACTGGCAGAATATGTGCAAGTGGGTTACCCTGTGCTGCACACACAGGCAGGTAGCAGCCAGGATATGGAAGCCATGTTGCAGGCGGTCAGTGGCAGGACGGCCATTCTGGTCGGGCAATCAGGCGTGGGCAAGTCGTCGCTGGTTGCACAGTTACTCCCTGATCTGGAAAATATCCGTGTTGGCAGTATTGGCGATACGGGGGAAGGGCGGCATACCACCACGGTCGCCACGCTTTACCACTTGCCAGATCGCGGTGCACTGATTGACTCCCCTGGTGTGCGGGATTTTACCCTGACCCGTTTAGGTGTGGCAGAATTGCAGGCGGGGTATCCTGAGTTTGAGCCGTTTATGGGCGAGTGTCGTTTCAATAACTGTACCCATCGCCATGAGCCGGGTTGCGCCATCAAGGCGGCACTGGCCGCCGCCGATTTACCACCCCGTCGTTATCAACGTTATCTGAGTATACTGAAAAGCCAAGACAACCACTAAAACCAAGGCACAGTCAGCAGGACGATCAAGCATGCAAGTCAATTTCCTCAAAGCCGATTTCCTCAAAGCCGGTTGCCAAGCCGTGTTACTTCTTATGTTGCCCTTACTGGGGCAGGCAGCCACCCAGATCGACCAGCAGCGCGAGTTGTTTCAACAAGCCCGCGCCCAACTGGCACAAGGCGATATTAGTACCATCAAGCCCCGGCTACCGGAGCTTTATACCTATCCTTTGTTTCCATGGCTGGAATACGAGTCCCTGTTGCGTAATTTCGAGTCTACCCCCGACGATGCTTTGCTGGCTTTTACCCGGCGTTATCCTAATTCGTTAATGAGTGACACCTTGTATGCGCGCTGGGCCAAGCGTCTGGCGGATACGCGAGACTGGACGGCCATACTGGATTATATCCCGGATAACCCTGAACAAATGACGACGCAGTGTTTCCGTGCCGAAGCCACGGTGCTGGTAGGGTCGACTGCCGCAGGCCTCGCCAGGGGTAAGGCTATCTGGGATCATGCAGACAAGGATTTGCCCTCTGCCTGTGACGGTATTATCCGCCAGTTACAAAAACGTGGCTTGCTGCAGAATGCTGATCACTGGCAGCGGATTCGGGGTCTGATCGAGACCAATCATGTGAGTGCGGCAAAAAGTGTCGCAGCCAACCTGCCGGTCGCAGATGCTGAGCTGGTTGATTTATGGATTGAGATGCGCAAGGCACCGGAGAAAACGCTGCCCCGCGCTTTTGACGGTATTGAGTCGGAACGCTTGCGCGAAATCATGGTATTTGGTCTCAAACGGGCAGCGGACAATAAGCTGACGACGGCTTTGCCGCTGTGGGATCAGGCACAGGCAACATTTACATTCACACCCGCTGAGAAAGGCGCGGTGGAAAGCAAGTTTGGCATGTGGGAAGCATGGCGGCATGATCTGGCCGGTTTTAAGCGTTTGCAGGCGATTCCAGCGGCTTATCGCAGCACGGAAGGTAATATCTGGCTGGCGCGTATCGCCATGCGCACCGGGCAGTGGGACAGTGTGCTCGACGCGGTCACTGGTCTGCAAGGTGATGAGGATGAGGGGGAGCGTGATATCTGGCAGTACTGGAAAGCACGCGCACTGGAGCAGACCGGTAAAAAAGCAGAAGCGCATTCCCTGTACCGGGTGTTGGCGCAGGATACGACCTTTTATGGTTTTATGGCGGCAGACCGGCTTGGGCAGCGTTATGCCCATCTTGATGAACCACCCCCAGACCGCAGCCAGCGGATTGCGGGTTTGAATAAGGTGGCGGCTATTCAGCGCTGGCAAGAATGGAATGCATTGGGTGAGCGCAGTCAGGCGCGCAAGGAGTGGTTTCGTGCCCTGCAGGACATGGACAAGGACGGTATTCTGGCGGCGGCAGAGCTGGCCACGCAGCAGAATGATGCCAATCTGGCCATCTGGACGGTTTCGCGCACCCAAGACTGGAATATTGTCGATTTGCGTTTCCCCCTGCTTTATGAAGATTTGGTAATGAAACAATCACGGGATCAGGGTATACGACCCGAATGGATTCTGGGTATTATGCGTCGTGAAAGTGCATTTGATGCGGCTGCCGAGTCGGGAGCCAAGGCACTTGGGCTGATGCAGCTCATGCCGGCAACGGCGCGGGACGTGGGTCGCCAGCTGGGTATGCAAGTGACTGACAAGGACGACATTTTGCAGCCAGCGACCAATGTACAACTGGGCAGCGCCTACTTGCGGAGCATGCTGGGTCGTTTTGCCGGGAACTATGCGCAGGCAACCGCTGCTTATAATGCCGGGCCCGGGCGTATCCCGAAATGGGCGCCAGACCAAACACTGGAAGCCGATCAATGGGTGGAGAGTATTCCCTATAACGAGACGCGCCGTTATGTGCGTGCCGTGATGGCTTATACGACTATTTATGATCATAAATTAAACCAGGACAGAAGTACGCGCCTTTCAGTACGTCTGAAACCCATCAAGCCTGAATAATGTGCCACGCTCGCCCATCAGGCCGATGTTTAAACCGAGTATTAAAGAGCTTTGATGAAGCAGCCACTGCACCGTTTGTATCGACAACAGGGAATTGCCATGCTGACCGCTGTGATGCTGGCGGCGCTGGCGATTACTATTGTGTCGACGATCTATGTGCAGCAGCGTTATAGCATCCGTCTGGCGCATAACATTCAGGATATGGAACAGGCTTACCAGTACGCCTATTCTGCCGAGCAGTTGGCGGGTGTCTGGCTGGAACGGGATCTGCAGCAAAATGGCCCGGATTCACCCGATTCATTGCTGGATGAGTGGGCGCTGGAACGCAAGCCCTTGCCCTTGACCGATGAAAGCGGTGAGCCTATCGGTGAGCTGCAGGTAGAGATAGAAGATTTGCAGGCCTATTTTAACGTCAACAATGTGTATGACGCCAAAGAGAAAAAGCCGCGCGAGTTTATCATGGCCGCTTTCAAACGCTTGCTCCAGATCAAGGGTTTGCCTCCCACTTATGCGAACAGCGTGCTGGACTGGGTGGATGAGGATGAGCTGGTGTCTGATCCGGAGAGTGCAGAAAGCGATTATTATCTGCTGTTGACGCCTGCTTACCGGGCGGCGAATGCCTTTTTGGCTGATGCGGGTGAGCTGGGGCAGATCAAGATGGGCAATATTGAGGATGCGGAAGAAAAGCAGACGCTGCTGGCAGCGTTATTGCCGTCAGTGATAGCCTTGCCGACCCCGACTTCCCTGAATGTGAATACTGCCGGCAGGGATGAGCTGGAAGCCGTGGGTTTGACAGCTGCCCAAGCTGATGCGCTGGTGAATATCCGCAAGGGTGTCGCCATCAATGATCAGGCTGCTTTAAATAGTAGCGTGCCCGGTATTGCTGCTGAAGCGATGCCAGCACTGGGCTATAAATCCAATTACTTTCGTCTGAGCGGGCAGGTCAGACTCGGCAAAAGCCGCCTGTTTTTGAACAGCGTATTGTTTCGCCCACCGGAAGGTAAAGTGCGCGTTATCCTGCGCCAGTTTGCACGTGTCGCTCGTCCAGCGGCGAAAGATGATCAATCCGATACGACTATTAACTGAATATTATGCTGATTCTTCGCTTACAAACCCCGAATGACACCGAGTTTGCTTATACCAGCCTGTTGGGTACAGCGCCTTCAAGTGATTGGCAGTACGGAAGCTGGGCAGCCGCTGAAAAGCTGGTAGGTGGCCAGCCCGTGGTGCTATTGATTCCCACGGATGATGTGCTGTTGACTGAAGCCGTGGTCGCCACCCAGAACAGCCGGCAATTGAAACAGGCCTTGCCGTATGCACTGGAAGAAAGCCTGGTCGGTGAACTGGAAGACCAGCACTTTGTCTGGCAGGCACGCACCGGTTCCGATGTGCTGGATGTGGCGGTGATCAATCGGACGCGCCTGAAAGAATGGTTTAATGTGCTCAAACTGCACAAGATGCGTGCCAAGGCCATTTTGCCCGATGTGTTCGCTTTGCCATGGGCGGATAATATCCCGACCATCTGGCAACGCGCGGGTCAAATCTGGGTGCGTACCGGGGTTTACAGCGGTTTTAGCTGTGCGGCTGCGTCAGCGCCCTTTTTGCTGGACACCCTGTTTGACGAAGAGGATGAAGTGCATTCGGTGCGCCTGTATGCTGATACGGAGCTTGACTGGCTGGCGGGCTTGCAAGTGACGGCAGGTTCACATCCGGACAAGCTGTGGAAAAACAGTTTGCAGGAGAGTATGGATCTGAATTTGCTGAGTGGTTATCAGGACGAGAGCATGTCGACCTTTACCCGTGGCTGGAAACGCTGGCGGGTCGCAGCGGTTCTATCACTGCTGACCTTAGGCGTCGCGGCGGGTATTGAGGGGATGCAGGCCTATCAGCTTTCCCGGCAGTTGCAGGCAGCAGAAGCGGCTAATCTGGCAGTATTCAATGAAGTGTTCCCTAATATCAGTGGCGTCAGTGCGCGTGAACTGCGCTCGCGGGTCAAGTCGGAAATGATCCTGCTGGATCGGGCAGCGACGGGTGATGCTGGCACCAAGCTGAGTCCGTTACCTTTTCTGTCGACCATCGGCAAAAGTTTTCAGCAGCAGAGCGGCCTGAAAGTGACCGAGATGCGTATCCGCAGTGGCAAGCTGACGGTGGTGTTTGAGTCACCTGATCTGCAGGTGGTGGAGCTGTTAAGTCAGGATCTGGGCAAGCAGCTGGGTTATCCGGTCGAGATCAAACGCACGCAGGCGAATAATATCGTGCGGGCTGAATTTACGCTGGAGATGACATCATGAAGGCCTGGTTTTTGGCACTTTCAGAACGTGAGCGCTATTTGCTGATAGTGGGCGGCACTGCTTTGCTGGCGATTATCCTCTGGTTTTATGCCTGGCAGCCGTTGTTAAGCTATCAGGAAGGGGCACAAAAGGACATTGCCGCGACGGCAGAAGACTTGGTGTATCTGCAACAGGCACGCCAGAAAATACTCGGTGCCCAGCAGGAAGACGCAATGGCACCGCCTAAAGATACGACTACCAGTGTCCAGCTGTTGATTGCCCCTGTGCTGAAAAAGTATCAACTCGATACACCCGATATTCTGGTGCGTTCTGAAGACAAGGGCAAGGATGGCGTCAGCCTGAAACTGGAAGCGGCACCGTTTGATGCTTTGGTACTTTTTCTGGGTGAGTTGGAACAAAACTATGCGGTCTATGCCACCAGCATGGCGTTGATACCCGCCGATAAACCGGGCCTGACGGGCGCGCAACTGACGTTGGAACGATGAAAAAACAATTATTTTGGGTATTGGCTGGCACCAGCAGCTTTGTGATTTCACTGGCGGTGATGGCTCCATTACCGGTACTTGCCCAGCAATTGACCCGTATGGTGCCTGATCTGCAGCTGGCCGGGGTGAGTGGGACGCTGTGGAAAGGGCGGGTACAGCGCCTGACCCTGCCACCGGTGCAGGCGGATAACCTGAGCTGGACGTTTGCGCCGAAAAAACTGTTAAGTGGTTATCTGGCGGCAGATATGAAAGCTGAGCTGCAATCGTCGGTGCTCGCGACCGGGGAATGCGGGGTTTCAATGTTCGCCAAGCTGGAATGCTCACCTTTGCAGCTGGACATGGATGCCGCCAATATTCAGAAACTGACTCCGGCGGCACAAAATTTGCCGGTAGGGCTGACGGGTAATTTGCAAGCCAAGCTGGAGAGTATCAGCTGGGATCGTGTCGGTGTGCCAGTGGCGGACGGACAGGTGAGCTGGGAGCAAGGGGCGGTGAATCAGCCGATTAAACTGAATTTAGGCGGGCAATACCTCGCCCGTTTCAAGCCGGGGGATCAAGCGGATCAGGCTTTGAACATCGCGCTGCAGTCAGATGACAAGACTATGCTGATCCTGGATGGCAAGGTGAATATTGAAAAGAGTGGTGATTTCCAGCTGGATGTGTTTCTCAAGCCAGCCTCATCAGCCGATCCATCGATGGGTGATGCGCTGGCCTTTATGGGCGCAACGCAGGCCGATGGCAGTTTGAAGATCGTGCGCAAAGGCAAACTGCCTTTGCCGCTGGCGACGGAAGAACTGGCCGCTCAGTAACGTTACGACAATCACGGCAATCACGGCAATCACGGCAATTATGACCACTACACGCTAAATGCCAAACCTGACGGCAATGGCCAGCACTGCCGTCAGGTCATGTGTAGTTACAGCACCGACAAGTCCGCTACCCGCAGGAACAAACCTTGCAGCTGGTTTAATAGTGCCAGCCGGTTATTCCGCAGTGCGGCATCGTCCGCCATCACCATCACCCCCTCAAAAAAGGCATCAACCGGTTCGCGCAGATCAGCCAGTGAGGCCAGCGCTGCCGCATAATTACCTTCCGCAAATAAGGGCAGTACTTTGTCCTGTTGCGCCTGCACGGCATTGGCTAGCGCTTGTTCTGCCGGTTCTTGCAGCAGGGCGGGATTCACCTGTGCGGGAATAGCACCTTCCACTTTTTTCAGAAGGTTGCTGATGCGCTTGTTGGCCGCTGCGAGGCTTTCTGCTGCCGGGAGTTGGCGGAAAGCGGCGACGGCCTGGACGCGCTGCCCAAAATCGAGTGGTTGGGTCGGTTTGAGTGCTGCGACCGCTTCCACCAGTTCGGCACCGATGCCCTGTTCCTGGTAATAGGCGCGTAGCCGTTCCAGAATGTAATCCAGCGCCTCCTGCATATCGGGTTTCTTGCCCAGTTGCACGGCCAAGTGATTGGCAGCTTGATCCAGCAGGTCAGCCAGATCCAGTGGCAGCTCCTGTTCGATCAGGATGCGCAGTACGCCCAGTGCCGAACGGCGCAGGCCAAACGGGTCTTTGGTGCCGGTGGGTTTCTGCCCAATGGCGAAAATACCGGCCAGTGTATCCAGACGCTCAGCCAGCGCCAGAATACGCCCGGTGGCTGACGCTGGCAGGGCATCACCCGCATAACGCGGCAGGTACTGTTCTTCCATCGCCTGAGCGACTTCGCTGGCTTCGCCATCATGCGTGGCGTAATACCGCCCCATGGTGCCTTGCAGATCAGTGAACTCGAACACCATATTGGTAATCAGGTCACATTTACCGAGTTCACCCGCCCGCACCGCCAAAGCCTGATCCGCACCGAGTTGCTGGGCGATGTACCCGGCGAGGCTGGCCACCCGTTCTGATTTGGCGTGCAAGCTACCCAACTGCTGCTGGAAGACCACTGTTTTCAGTTTTTCACGGCGTGAGGCTAGCGTAAATTTCTTGTCCTGTTCCCAGAAGAAGGCGGCATCGCTGAAGCGCGGGCGAATCACCCGCTCGTTGCCTTCGCTCACCTTGCTCGGGTCTTTGCTGTCGATGTTGCTGATCGTGATGAAATTGGGCATGAGTTTGCCCGCTGCATCCGTCAGACCGAAATACTTCTGGTCACCCTGCATGGTGTAAATCAAGGCTTCTTGCGGCACGTCGAGGAAGCGTTCCTCAAAACGTCCGGCAATCGGTACGGGCCATTCGACCAAGGCACTGACTTCTTCCAGCAAGGCATCCGGCATGATGGCGCTACCGCCCAGTTCAGTGGCCAGCGCATGAACACGGCTGCGGATCATGTCACGCCGCGCATCAAAGCGGGCAATCACAAAGGCTTCACCGAGTTGCACAGCATAATCAGCCGGAGAAGTAATCGTGATCTTGTCCGGTGCATGGAAGCGGTGGCCGCGTGATTCCCGTCCGCTTTGGATACCCAGAATGCTGGCATCGATTACCGTATCGTCCGCTAACAGCACAATCCAATGTACCGGGCGTACAAATTCGGCATCGCCATCCCCCCAGCGCATCCGTTTCGGGATAGGCAGACCCGCCAGTGACTTTTCGACGATGGCCGGGAACAGGGCGGTAGTTGCTTGGCCAGGTTGTAACTGCCGGAACAGCAGCCATGCGCCTTTATCGGTTTCCAGGCGTTGCAGCTCGGCAAAATCCACGCCACAGGAAGCTGCGAACCCCAAGGCAGCCTTGCTGGGATTGCCTTCTTGGTCAAATGCGGCCTGTACCGCCGGGCCCCGTTTTTCTACCGCCTGATCAGCCTGTTGAGCGGGTATGTTTTTAATCCAGACCGCCAAACGCCGAGGGGCGGCATACGACACGATGTCTGTTGTTGACAGACCTGCTGCTAGACCTGCTTCCTGCAAACCGGCGACAATACCCGCCGTGAAAGCCTCTGACAGTTTTTTTAAGGCTTTCGGTGGCAATTCCTCGGTGCCAATCTCAACCAGTAAATCGATTGTTTTCATGTTATCCATCTTGTCCATGCCTACGCCACCTTGTCCGCTGCTGCTAACATCGGAAAACCGAGTTGTTCACGGGTTTTGTAATAACCTTCTGCGACTGCCCGTGCCAGAGTGCGCACGCGCAGGATATAGCGCTGGCGTTCAGTCACTGAAATAGCCTTGCGTGCATCCAGCAGGTTAAACGTATGGGAAGCTTTCAGCATTTGTTCATAGGCGGGCAGGGGCAGACCTGCTTCACTCATGCGCTGGCTTTCGCGTTCACAGACTTCGAACTGCTGGAACAGGGCGGCGGTGTCGGCGTGTTCGAAGTTATACGTGGATTGCTCGACTTCGTTCTGGTGATAGACATCACCATAGGTGACGATGCCTTGCGGGCCTTTTGTCCAGACCAGATCATAAACACTGGTGACGTTTTGCATGTACATCGCCAGCCGCTCCAGCCCGTAGGTGATTTCACCACTGACCGGGCGACAGTCGAGGCCACCGACTTGCTGGAAGTACGTGAACTGGGTGACTTCCATCCCGTTCAGCCAGATTTCCCAACCTAAGCCCCAGGCGCCCAGCGTCGGTGATTCCCAGTTGTCTTCCACAAAACGAATATCATGCACCAAGGGGTCGAAGCCCAAGGCATGGAGTGAACCCAGATACAAGTCCTGAAAATTGGGTGGTGACGGCTTCAGGAGCACCTGAAACTGGTAATAATGCTGCAAGCGGTTCGGGTTTTCGCCGTAACGGCCATCGGTCGGGCGGCGTGAAGGCTGCACATAAGCCGCGCGCCAAGGCTCCGGGCCTATCGAGCGCAAAAAAGTCGCTGGGTGAAAAGTACCCGCGCCCATTTCCATGTCATACGGCTGCATGATCACGCAGCCTTGCTCAGCCCAATAGGCCTGCAGGGTCTGGATCATGCCCTGAAAGGTGGATAAATCGTAGTTCGCCATGGTTCGTTCTGTGTTTTGGTGAAGAAAGCGGGAAGTATACTGTACATTGCACAGCTAATCAGCAGTGATTGACAGGCTGCTGGATAGGCGGATGAGTTTGGTGGCTGGGGAGTCGAGACGGCAAGTGCGGGGTGCAAGGGAAAGCATTTTGCTGCCAAGTGCGGTGAAACAGTTTAAGCTGGGTCACTTAATCCACCTACCCCATCCACGCACTATGATCCCCTGGACTTTATTAGGTACCGCCGAAATTCCCAATAATGGCGGTGAGCTTCGGCTCACGCAACGCGAGAACGAGTTTTCCATTCACCTGACCGGTGCGCGCGGCGAGCTGATGAATAGCCGTACCCGCAGCTCCGAACAGGCGCTGGCAGATTTAGGCTGCGCGCCAATTAAAACGCTGGAAAATGCCAAGGTATTAGTGGGCGGTTTAGGCATGGGCTTTACGCTGGAAGCGGCGCTGAAGGCCACGACCGAAAGCTCACAAGTGTTGGTCGCTGAGCTGGTTCCTGAAGTGGTAGCGTGGAATAAGGGTGCCTTGGGGGAGTGTGCCAACCGACCCTTGGATAATCCGCGCACTAAAGTACAGGTAGGTGATGTGGCGCTGCTGTTTAAAGCCCGAAGGCCTGCTTATCACGCGGTGTTGCTGGATGTGGATAATGGCCCTGAAGGTTTCACCCACCCCGACAATAATAATCTGTACTCGCTGGGTAGTTTGCGGGCTATCCGCGATACCCTGTATCCGGGGGGCGTTTTAGCGATTTGGTCAGCATGGGATGATCCGACGTTTTGCACGCAGCTGAAAAAAGCAGGCTATACCGTGCGAACTGAAAGGGTCAGGGCGCACCAAGGTAAAGGCAGGCGCCATACGATTTATTTGGCGACCAAGTGATCAGTGAGCAGGTGCTCACTATCAAGACTCTTCAAATGCTGCCCCATTAAATTTCAGTGTATTGCAGTTTTCCTTGATGGCACGTTGCAAGGCTTCATCGAAACCAGCGCTGGCATCGGCACTAATTTCGACTGAAATGGAGACCTGTACTCCCGTGCGGGCTGTGAATTGCTGCACGACTTCATCCATAATATCGGCAAAGCGTACTTTTGCTGCCAATGGATCGAGTGTAACGGTGCCATAAAAATGTGTTTTGGGCTGAGTCGCAGCAGGTACTGAATGCGGCGGAAGAGAACCGGGGTGGCCGAGGGTGCCTTTGGGTGTCATAACGGGCGAGTTATCAGCAGGCAGGCCAGCAGGCTGCTTGGGAGGTTTTGGGCGATTGGCTGCACGGTAAGCGATGGCGGCCTCACGTTCAATCAGACAGGCCGTTTCGTCAATGGACACCCGCGCAGATTGGCCGAAAGCAAAGCCCAAATAGCGCTCATTATCTTTGCCCGCCGCAAAACCAAAATAGTCTTCGCTGTCCAATCCCTTGTTGATGGCATCTTTGAACACACTATCGTTCGCAAGACGTGGCAGGTAAAGATAATGGCAGCAATCTTGCCAGACCTTTTGTGCGCTGATTGCTTGCACATCGTCCTTGAAATACCACTGCTGCAGAAGATTGCGTAAATGTACCGGACTCCATTCGGTAATCAGCCAGTCTTCCTCCCGTAATTTCTGCTCGATCTCGACCAGCAGATTGCTGGCAATGGGTGAAACAGAGGCGACTTCCCAAGTAATCTCCGGTTTGCCCCTGATAATTTCCTGCGTAGGGCACAACAACCATTTCCAGGCTTCCCGTACCCATTGCAGTAGGGTTTGCTCGGCAGCTTCGGCATTTTTTCGTGCCAGTTTGGCCTGAAACAAGTCCAAATTCAGCTTGCCACTGTCGATATCGGTAACAATGCTTTTCCATGCTAAAGCAGTACGTCCCTGAATCTTCAAGTTGCCAATGACATCATAATCACCCGCCAGGAAAATCAGGCGATTCTGTTTCTGGCGAGGCTGATCGCCACGGTGCTGGAGAATATCCAGTGCTGCTGCGAATACCGCCTTGCTGTCGCCTTTGCTGTAGGCCGATTGGGGTGGCAATACCACCAGACGTGGGCCAGTACCGTATTCATCCGGGACATCGACCGAAGGCGTGAAAACATGGATACCTGCGAAAATGTGTTTGCTGCCAAACACTTGGCTGACCCGCGCTTTTAACAACGGCTCCAACTCTTCACGTTCATTGATATTCTGCTTGCGACTTTCCATTTCACGGCGCAAGTTCGGGCGGGTGTCCAGCCAGAAACGATCCTGATCAACATACAGGTAATGCAGGCGATCACGCAGGCGTTTGAGCACATCTTCGAACACACCGATCGTTTGCCCCGGCTGCACACAGCCCAGCAGAATATGTTCGACCTGAACACCTTTGACCGTCTGGGTGCTGACCGCCGGCGCACTCCCGAGAAAAATGGTACGCATGGCACGGCGGGCTGCCTGCACACTACCAAAACGAGTGTCCTGACGATCCAGCGCTGCCGGTTCGGAGCGGGCACCATCCACTTCTTTTTCCATCACCGGTTCCCAGCCTTGCGGAAGGTAGTGAATGCTTTTGTTGCGGGTTGTGCTGTCATCCAGTGGCAGTGAGCCGGGCATGATCAACGCATCCTGATTATTGTCTTCCCAGAGGCGATGAATGACGATGGCCATGTACTGCAATACACCCCGGGTACGCTGGAATTTATCCAGAGTTGACCAGTCTTCATACAAACGATCAAAGATTTCCGGGTGAATCGGGTAAGACTGGCACAGACGTTCGAAATAGACGTTGGACTGGGTTTCCAACGGGAATTTGGTGCTGTTGGCGCGGTAAAAGTCGTGAAACTGGCGGCTGATGCCTTCCACTTCGGCACGTTCCCCACCGTGCTCAAACAGGCGGCGGCGCACGATTTCAAAGGCTTCAGTACTGGCGACGGGTTTCCAGACCGATTCGATCCGCCCGAAGTATTTTTCCAGTGCATTGAGGGCGCGTTGCCCCATCGTGCCACCCGCTTCCAGATCGGATTCGGGCAGTGAAGCCAGCAGGATAGCATTGGGCACCACCTTCATGGCCTCGGTCAAGGCCTGAATGAAGGTCAGGTTGGAGTCAAACGTACCCGCCCGGTAGCTTTTGCCCAGTTCAAACTGGCGCAGAAAAGCGGTGAGTTCGTCGATCAGGATGACACAGGGCGCAGCCTTGCTCAGCAGCTCAATCAGGATACCTTTGCCGGGCGATGTGCCGCTTTCGTGGGAATCCTTGAGCATGGCAAGCCCGTCATTGCCCAATAGCTGCCAAGCCAGTTCACCCCATAGCGTTGTTACTTTTTGCCCGTCTTTCTTGACTTGGGCTTCGCTGGGGGCAAGAGTGATGCCGTCGATGACCGCAACCTTGGCATAAGGCAATTCGTGGATTCCGGCAGCATCCAGAATCGGCGGAATACCTTCGAGTCGATCAGTGCTGACTTGGCGGGCAGCCAGATGATAAACCGCCAGCAGGGTATGAGTTTTGCCGCCACCGAAGGCGGTCTGTAACTGGATAACCGGATCGCCGCCCTGTCCCGCTAGTCGTTGTGCCACCGATAGCAGCAACAGGCGCATCCCTTCGGTGATGAAGGTGCGGGCAAAAAACTTCTCGGCATCCTGGTATTCGGGTGTTGCCTTACCTGCGGCAACTTGGGAAATATCGGCAGCAAATTCGGATTGTTTGAAGGTGCCTTCCAGAACATCTTTATGCGGGCGGGCGATTTCACGCCAGGGTTTCAGGCTCATGCGGCGTTTCCTACAGTCCAGTTCATGGTGGTTTTTAAGGTGTGTTGATTCACGACAATTGGATGCGAATCCACAGATTTCAGCAAAGTTTTGAGACGCTGTTTTATATCAGCGGGCTTAACCACCTGCGGGAAAAGCTTGCTGGGTTTTTGTGGCTGCTCCAGATGCAGAACAATTTTCAGGCGTTGTGCCTGTAGCACTCTTTTTGCTGCCTGTTGTTCCGCGCTATTGTTTGCCTGAAAACGGGCTGCCACCATTCCTGCCAGCGTATCACGTACTTTGATGGCAATTTCATCGCCCAAATCAGAAGGCTTGGTGCGTCGGTTGACGCGATAGTCTTTTACTTCAATCAGCCACGCAGTTTTATCAGCATCGACATGCAGAATATCAACCGCTTTGGTTCCACCAAACGCACTGTTGAAACGCTTGCGGTAAAATTCCCATTCGTCGTATTGGGTCGCCACTGTGTCGTCGGGAAAAGTGAATTGCAACTGCCCTTCAGTAATCACTTGTGGCATTTACGGCTCCAATGCCATGTAGCGGTCAGATTGCTGCAACTCTTCGTCCAGCAAAACCAACGTTTGTAGATCCTCGACCGTATTGCCTTGCTCGACCTCAACGCCCTCGGCGGTTTGCTTCAGGGCAAAGTAGCGTTGTGGCAAAGGCTTGTTTTCTGCGGTCTGTAAAATTTCCAGTTCACGCAGGAGAAACAAGGAATGCGTGGCGATGAAAATCTGAATGCCAGCTCTTGCCAGTTCGACAATAACGTGTGCAATGACTTTGACTAAGCGTGGGTTTAAGTTGGCTTCTGGCTCATCCCAGAACAGATAGCCACCTTTTTCCAACGCACCCACTGCAATCAGTTGCGCGAGCATTGCCAACTTACGCCAGCCTTCTGCCACCAACGGCATTTCCATTTTTCCATGCTCGGGCGATGCAAGGTAAAAGCGTCCCCCCTCCAAAATGACTGTGCCACCCATTGTCGTTTCTAACACGGATAATAAATCCGTCATGGGTTTTCTTAGCGGGGGATCACCTAATAACAAGCAAGTCTCGTAGTAGGTTTCCTCAA
Source organism: uncultured Thiothrix sp. (assembly GCA_964293125.1). Lineage (GTDB taxonomy): Bacteria > Pseudomonadota > Gammaproteobacteria > Thiotrichales > Thiotrichaceae > Thiolinea. The sequence goes on from CAXYXY010000035.1 coordinate 42,100, forward strand.
ACTCCAGATAGCGGTTTTCATAGAGCGAGACAAAGCCGGGGTAAATAGTCAGTAACTCACGGGTGGGCATGAAGCATACCGTAGCACTACCCTGTTTTTCGGGGATATGTACAATACCTGATGTGACACCCGGTTTTTCCCTGTACTCCAGCGCAGCATTTAATTGTGGGTCATCAAACGTAAGCGCGACCCATAATGCCTGTTTTTGTTTGCCCCTAACTGTACGCATCAGGTTTTCCATCGAACCGGCACGGAATACATTGATTAGTTTTTCTGCATGATCCCTTTGCCACAGTAAGTTGTTTTCTGCTGTGTCCGATTTTTCTATAGGCTTATTACCCTTTAAACGGTTAGCTGCAATCAGCGCATACGCCAGTTTCAGCACATGCGACTTGCCTGTACCATTCTCACCGACGATGACGTTCAGCCCCGGTGCGAACTCGAAACTGGCTTTGGGAAAAACAGTAAAGTTTACGATATTTAATTGCTTCAGCATTCCGTTTCTCCCTCTTCAACCAGCCTGCGCACCCCGCTGATGAAGAAGCGGAAGCTGGTAGAGCAATTGTTGTCAATATCTAGCCACGAGCCGATAGCGCGTGAACCGGACACCTTTTGATAAGCCGGAGCAAGCTTGGCGAGTTCTTCCGATGGATTGGCAAGCCGATCTGGATAGCGGAATTTGACTTTGCCTTGTTGACGGACTAAACCCGTCTGCCCCAAGGCGTGCTCAACTGCCTGTAGATCCCCCAGATACCACGATTCCAGTTCGTGGCAGGCAATCCGCACCAGGACATCTGCCTTGCCTGCATCGACACATTTTTGCCGTAAGTCCTGTTTAATAGTTACACAATCACCGCTGTCTTGATCACGCAGCACTACAAAGTGGCAATCTGGAGTTTGCCAGGCAGCTAGCCGCTTGGGCAAACGTTTTTCCAAATCCTGCTTGCCTTCAAATACGACATATTGTGTACCTATGTGCTCAGGCAAAATACGTGGTAATAGGCCTTTTAGCATCTCGCGACTGGATGGCTCTTCCAGAAAAAATATCAGTGTGGTCATTCAGGGAGAAACTCCCTCAAACAAACCCTCCTTCCACAAATAACCCATCTGGTCGCCTTCGGCCATAAATGCCGCCAATTGCGGGCTATCAGCCGCCCGGCAAATACGTGTGTAGCCCTGTTCTTTCACCAGCCAGAATACTTCCTCCAGACGCACCGCATTTAAAAAGTCGGGTGAGTGCGTGGAGACAAAAACCTGTCCACCACGTTGGGCATAAGCTCGGAACTCTTCCGCTAGCTCCCATAGCAGGGTTGGGTAAAGCTGGTTCTCCGGTTCTTCCACACATAACAATGGGTGCGGATTCGGGTCGTACAACAATACCAGATAAGCAAACATCTTGATGGTACCGTCAGACACGTATTTGTCGATGAAAGGGTCAGTAAACGCGCCGTCGCTGAAACTCAGCAACAAACGACCGTCTTGAGTGGCGACTGTTTCAATATTGCTAATGCCCGGTACCCGGTGCTTCATGACATCAATGATGTGTTGAAAAATAGTCGGTTCATTTTCGTAGATAGTGCGGGCAACCCGCTGGAGGTTGTCGCCTGTGATGGAAAGGTGTTCGTCATAACCAGCCGCATCCTTGCTGCCACGTGCCAGATTGATATGGAAGTCGGAAACATGCCAGTTTTCCAGCAGTTGGCGGAAAGCATTGGCAGCCTTGAAACGCTCAAATTGCCCCAATCCCTTGACTGCCAGTGTGTCGGGTGACGAAAGGGTCTGCTCTTCACGTTCCAGCTCCTCATCCGCTTTGTTGAAGTTCTCTTCATTACTAATGGCGTAACCGCGCCCGTTGGAAAAATCGAGAAAATGATAAGGCGAACCATAACGGCCCCGTTTATAGCGCAGGATTTCCTTGGCAACATAAGGGCGGTTGTTCTGCTGGCCAATGGCCAATTGATAAGTCACCAACCGGTTAACCTCGGCGATGTCGAGCCGAAACTGAATTTGGATTTGGATCAGCTCATCTGCTTTACATCCCCGGCTGACCACTTCCTGAAAACCGCCCCTACCCTGTAATGCTTGTCGAACATTGAAAATCAGACAGTCCTTAAGAAAACCGAACACATCAAACAGGGTGCTCTTGCCCGTGCCATTTGCCCCGACCACCACACAATAGGCGGGAATATCGGTGATTTCGACATCCTTGAATGCCTTGAAGTTTTGCAAGTGGAGGGAAACGATTTGCATGGCTAATTCTCCTTAAAACCCAATTCCTATCTGTTCATCAATATGCCCGCTTTCTCGCGAGGCCGCTACTATCGCGCTCCATGCACCGATGAGTTCGTTGTAGGCGCGGGCGTCTTCTGCCCATTTTTTGCGTTCGCACAGGGTGTAGAGGTGGTAGGCGAGTTGTCGGATGGATTCGCCGCGTTCGGGCATCCGCGCTAACAGGCTTCCGGCGGCGCTTTCGCCTTGTTGGTTGAGGGCGCGGATCAGGTGGTGAGCGGCTTCCCAGATGGGCATTCGGTTGTCGGTTTCGGGGTTCCAGTTGGCGGGGTATTCTGGCCATTTGAACAGGCGGACTTTGCCGCTGCCGGATTCGATGATACCTGCATCGCGCACGCCGTCGACGCTGGTGCCTTTGGCGCGGGCGAGGGTGTCGGCTTGGCCGAAGTCGCCCGCCGCCCAGCCGTATTGGTCGAACCAGCTTGAGCAGAACAGGGTGTCGGCGTCGAAGTTGCCGCTGTCGGGGGTGAGGTAGTCGGTGATTTCGCGGTTGATCATGATGAGCGCGTCGTGGACGCTCATGGTGCTGCCATCTTGGTTGAGGACGGCGGCGTATTTGGAGAAGATCGCCATGCCGGGGCCGATGGCGGCTTGGGCGAGGTCAACGGGGGCAATGGGGGTTTGTCCGGTTTCGCCGCCGATCATGGTTTCCAGCGCTTCGGGCATAGTGTTGCGGAGTTCGCGCTGGAACTCACGGCGGGAAATCGTCTCTGCCGCCACCTTGCGCTTGCGACACACCAGCACGATGCTGGACGCCAGCGCATTGGTGCCGGAACTGATCATACGATTGCCTAATTCGGTACGCATTGGCCATGTGCCATCAATCGAAAATCCGGCTTTAAGCACGGCTTCTAGGAAGGTTTCCCAACCGGTGCTGCTGGTGCTGCCTTCTTTGGTTTCGGCTTGTTTGAAGGCGTAATAGATGGAAACCGGAAAGGCGGGGTGTGCTTGTTCGGCGAGGTTGCCAATGGCTTTGGTCATGCCATCCAGAAAGAAGGTTTCGGCTTTTTCTTTGCTACCGTGGCGGTACGGGGTTGCTACCAATTCTTCGGCTTTGGGTACTGCCATGGTCGCAAACAGCGTCGGATAAATTGCTTTTAATGAGCGCCGCAACCACACATAAAAGAAATCCGATAAATCCGCGTACCCTATGTTGTCGTAATACGGTGGGTCAGTTGAAACCACCTTATTCAAACTAATCGTCTGAGTCGCCGCATCATGCTGTAAAACATTTCCTTTAATTCTACTGGAATACTCCTTATCTAATACACGCATCATATTAGAGAGAGTTACCATGTAATCTCCCATTGACTTACCAAAAATATTGGGTTCAACAAAATCCCAAGTCATAGGAATTGCCTGCTTGGTAAACATATGTATAGCCTGAACCATTGAGGGCTTCCATGTCACAATCGTATTACTACTATCGGTTAATTTACTTACTGCCATTGCAAGATACACTGCGACAGCATCGCCGTAGGCGGTTGCACCTTTGCCACCTGTGTCAATCCCCACGCCATCGTCCGCCATGCCCGCAGCAACGGCATCACGAATGGCAAGGGTTCTGGCTTCCTGCACCAGATCGGAGAAGGTGGTGAGGGCAACGAGTTGGCGCGAGGTAAAAAGGTCGCCAAAATTGTTTAAGCCATAATTTGGTGTTTTAAAATCTCTTGGATTAACAGGCAAAGGATGTTCCGGCTTCCATTCCGGTTGAGCCATGTTGGCAGTATCTATCATCGCTTGCGTTGGTGACAGGTAAATACGGCCACCTTTTCCCTCTGCAACAATCGCCATGAGTCTTTCACTCATACGCCCAGCCTGACCTTCAGCACGGATGTAGTTGTAATCCACTGGCACGCCAGACATTAGGCAAATAAACGCTGCGCGTTTTCCAGCAGTTGTGCCACCTTTGGCTTTAGCAGGTGGTTTGCCGGTGCGGATGCTGAAGTGGTAGCTGTCGCCCGCGATAATCGGCTCAACCCACGTCTCTTTCCCCGCCTTGCTCGACAAAATAAAGCTCGACACCAGAGGTACATCAACGTGCGAAAACGCCGGATTCGGGCTTTTCACAGTACGTGCCCACAACCACGCAATCACCGTGAGTTCTTGCCCAACGTAAGGCTTGAGGTCAGGCCGCTCTTGCGCCATCGCCGCCGTCACCGCAACCTGCGGGTACAAATGCCCAATGCGCTGGAACGCCTGCTCCCGCATCCAATGCCCATAACGGCGCACATCTTCCGCCAAACCCCGCGCCCCGCTCCAATCCTCCGCCATCTTCGTCTGCTTTTCAGCCGCCGGAATCGCCCCCACCGGCGCACGCCCCGCAAACTTCGGCGGAATCTCAATCATCGCCTTATTGATCATCACCGCCACCGGATTCAAATCCGACGCATACGCCTCCAACCCCAGCCGCTGCGCCTCCAGCGGAATCGCGCCCCCACCCGCAAACGGATCATGAAACGCAGGCAATTTTTCCGGGTTAAACAAAGTCGCCGCGTCAGGATGCTTACGGTTCAAATGGCAGGTTTCCCGCCAGCTCTCCGCAATCGCCGCCCGCGCCCGCTGCAACACCTCCTCGTTATTGGTGTTTTCCCACAGCACCAACTCACGGATGATCTGGAACAGCTTCTCGCGCTTGAACTCGGCTTCCTTCTTGTTGACCCCATGCTTGAAACCTTCACCCTGCTGAAACCCTGGGTCATTCACCATCTGCGCAAACAACACCGCCCGCGCCGCCGCCAACGGGCGACGCGCCCACCACAAATGCAAGGTGGACGGATGCCCATGCCGGATGGATTTTTCACGCGCTGCCGCGACGTTAATGTCGTCCAGCGGCAGGGCGACTTCGATGAGTTTTTTCGGGGAGTAGATGGGGGTAGTCATAGCAATTCCGGTGCGTGTTCTTTTAACAAGGCTTCAGCTATCCGCCCAAAACGCTGGCGGCTTGCACTGAAAAAGCGGCTGAGTTTGCCAGAAGTTGGCAATAGGTCAATGGCGGCGAGATCCACCAATGACTGATCTTCCGTTAGATGCTGGTCAATGAAAGTATCGAGTTCATCCAACCAGTTTTTGCGCTGATTAACCAAATAAGGCGCCTGCTCCCCTGTTTGGGGTGGATTGGTCTGTGCTTGATCCAGATAATAACTACTAAAGGCACGTTTACGGATAAATCTCATCTGCCCAATGCCTTTTGGCGGCGAATGCTGCGCTCAATCTTTTCCAATTGTGGGTGATGCGGGTTTAAGGATTGCTTCAATTCCACCAGCAAACGTTGGGCTTCAGTGTCGTCGGACAAGCCCTGATCCACTAGCTCCGTTAAACGCTCCAAGTCAGCTTTTTCGGGTACAGGTGGCAGCGGGTCAACGTGCATAATGGCTTGCAACACATCGTTGCTTGGCTCGCCATACGAATCTGCCAATGGCTCGGAGACGGTCATTTGCCCTGCTTCATTCGTACCCAACAGACGAATATTTTCACGGTGTACCGTCGATAACACCTGCGGGCTATGCGTGGTGACGATGAACTGGATGTTGGGGAATGCCTGCGTCAGGCTACCTAATACGGTTTGCTGCCAACTAGGGTGAAGGTGCATATCCACTTCGTCGATCATCACAATGCCTTGGGTACTGACTGCTGCCCACTGACCCAAATGACCATTCAATAAAGCGCAACGGTAGGCAATATCCGCCACCATCGCCAACATATTTTTCACACCGTCACTTAACTGGCTAACTTTTAGCACACCCTGCTGCTCATGACACAATATCAAGGACTTATCGTATATCTCACTGTATTCCAGTGTATGCCACCCCATTGGGCGTAACATAATATCCACAGCACCTTGAACGACCTTGATAGCACCTAAAATACCATCATCAATCTCCGCATTCCGCTCATCTCTTTCCAGTGACCGAATCTGACTTTCCCGCCACTGTAAAAATACCGAAACAAACCATGCTTCAAATCGCTTATAACTGGATGCCGGGTCAAGGCAGTCCAGATAAGCAAAAGTGCGAATACCTTCACTGACCGCATCACTATGGCTGGTAGGCTTTTTGCCCTTGGTTAAACGCTTTTCATCATACAAACGCCCTGTTCCGTAATAACCGAAAACAGGCAAACTCACCGGGGATTGCTCCAAATGACGCACTTGCCCCTGCAAATCAGCAGCGAATGTCTTCAGTTCTTTGACCTCAGAATCCTCTCTAATATGAGAACCACTCACTTCATTGTCACGGTAACGTTCCCATGTTCGTCGTCCCAGGCTACCAGTCTAATGCGGGACAAAACAAGCACAATCAGAGCAAAAAACCACCCTGTCGGGTAAAAGAGGTGCTGGCTGCCTAAATCACTCGACAGTCGTAAGTTCTCTCCTCGGCTGAGGTGATAAATTCCCCACAAGCAG
>CAXYXY010000036.1:0-47053 GCA_964293125.1 uncultured Thiothrix sp.
CAAATCAGTTTAACTTATTTGAAGATAAATGGTATTTTTCAAATAATGTCTATTGAGAAGAACGATTACAACCTGGATATCTCCCGCTATGTCAGTACGGCTCAGGCCGAGGCAATCATTGATCTGCAAGCCGTCAATACCGAACTGCAAACGATAGAGAAACGGATGGCAAAGGCAGCGGCAATGCACAATAAATACCTGCAAGAACTGGGATTGCCGCCGGTTTAAATGTGCTTGTCACCCTCAAAAAATGACAACCACCCCTACCTCACACCCCCGCCGGATTATCCACATCATGCCCCATTTCCTGCAGATCTTCATAGCGGTTGCCAATCCGGTGGTGTGGGTGCCCACCGACTGAGGCTCCCAGCGCAATGATGATCTCGTCATCCGCCGGTGCATCGGGCACGTTCAAATGAATGGTCTGGTAATGCGAGCGTCGCCCGGCATCGTCCTTGTCCATGAGTGGAATCATCAGGGGCGTACCGGCAGCCCCGCGTGTATTCGTGAAGGCCAGATAGGTTTTGGCATTCACCGCATCGCGGTATTTATTACCAAACCAGAGTGTGTGCGTGAGTGCCTGCGCATGTTGAATCTCACCCCCCATACCCACCACCGAGGCCTTGCCGTAGCCTTCCAGCGCCTTGCCGGTTACTCCCAAAATCATGTCGGTTAGCAATTCGCCCAGCTCCGGGCCAATGGCACGGATTTCGGGGCGCAGGTTTTCGACGAAACCACGCCCGTACCACGGGTTTTTTATAATGGCGAGTGCGGCCACCAGCTGGGTCGGGATGGCGACCGGTTTGCCCCCTTCGATACGGGTGGTCTGGACATGTAACAGGGTACGGCGAATTTCAGCCATCATCGGCTCAGGCACAATCACAGCAGACACAAGCATTCTCCTTCAGGCAAAAGCAGGCATGACTTCATCAATGAACAGGCGCAGCGAACGTTTTTGCTCCGCCATCCCCAGCCCCATCGATGCATAATAAATAAATCCATCCACCCCCAACGCTTCATAAGCCCTGAGTTTGTGGATCACGGCCTCAGGTGAGCCGTACATCAGGTTTTCTTCCAGCCTATCCGGGTCAACTTGCACCTTGCCCGCCAGACTGTCCAGCGGTACGCGCTCGGCAAAGCCGTTGACCACATCACCGGCTTGCATCATCAGGTTACCAAACTGCCCCAACACGCGCCGCACCGCATCCAGCGCCGCCTGCCGCTCCGCTGCACTCTGGTAGACTGCGGTGTGGCGCATCATCACAAACCGCCGGTTATAAGCGCCAGCGGGCTGGGGTTGTTGGGTATGCTTGGCATATTTAATCATCGCTGCATCGCGCTGGCTTTTATATAACTCCGCTTCGGCAAATGGCTTGGTCAGCGGCCAGCTCATGATATTGCAATCATTTGCCACTGCGTAATCAAAGGTGATCGGGGAACGCGCCGCCACCCACAGTGGCACTTGTGCTTGCAGCGGCTTGGGGCAGGAGGTCGCGCTCGGGAACTGCCAGAATTCACCGGCATGTTCCACATCACCCGCCCAGAGTGCCGGAATCAGTGGCAACATTTCCTGCAGATAACGCCAGCCATCCGTCTGCAACAGACCCGGTTTCATCCGGTCAAATTCACGTTGGTAGGCACCAGACCCCAAGCCCAGCTCCAGCCGCCCCCCACTGATCAGATCGAGTAACGCTGCCTCGCCCGCCAGCCTGATCGGGTGCCAGTAAGCCGCATTCGCCACCCCGCAACCCAGGCGGATGTGGTTGGTCTGCCCCGCCCACCAGGTCAGAATCTGAAACGGATTGGGGGCGATGGTCATCTCCAGCGCGTGGTGCTCGGCAGCCCAGGCAATTTCAAACCCGCCCGCATCCGCCATCTGCACCATGTCCAGGGTGTGGCGTGCCACGTCCTGCATGGCCGTAGCCGGTTCCATTCGCTCCAGATTAATGGCTAACTGGAATTTCATTGTTTCCTCCTGACCAGCAATTCGCTGGAAGTAGCTAACGTTGGACGCGCTCCGAGAAATACCCCACGACCAGCAGACACGGCACCGCCATGATCACCATCGCCATTCCCACCGATAACAGCGGCAGGTCGGCCAGCCAGCCAATCGTGAGGGGTGCCACCAGCATGATACTGCGTGAGCCTGCCGTCATCGCCCCCAGTGCTGCACCAGAACGCGGGTCTTGCGCAGCCGCATCATAGAGCGAGGGAAACATGACCGAAATTCCTAATCCGGCGATACCAAAACCCAGATAAGCGAGGGGTGCAATATCGACCAGACACGCCAGCGTCAACCCGGCCAGCGCCGTCAGCACCGCATATTTTAACAGGCGTACCCGGCCAAACCGGGCAGACATCCAGTCACCTGACAAGCGCCCCAACACCATGCCACTGGTAAAGGCCACATACGCAATCCCGGCCAGACCTGCGCCCGAATTCAAGTCATCATGCAGGCGAAAAGATGCCCAATCGCTACCCACCATTTCCGGCACATAAGCGGTCGCCCCGAGTAGCGCGAATATCCATAAACTGGCGGGCAGGCGTAGTTTTGCCGGGATGGGCACCGTGCCATCATCGGCCACCGGTAGCGCTTGATCCGAGCGCAGCAAGCCACCGCCAATGTACCAGAGACCGACGGCCATCAATGCCGCCGCCGCCACTAAGTGCAGCTGCAAAGGAACCACCAGCGCAGCCATGCTAGCGGCCAACAAGCCGCCCAGCACCGAACCGATACTCCACAAGCCATGCAGACGGTTGATCACCGGTGTAGCGCGGCGGGCACTCAAATTTGAACCCTGAATATTCATCGCCACATCGACAATCACGTCGGTGAACATAATCGCGGCCATCACCAGAATCAGCGACCAGACCGAGGAAACCATGCCAATCAGGGGTAACAAAGTGATCAGCATGATAGTGCCATAAATCATGGCACTGCGGGTGCCAAACCTGCGTATCACTCGACTCGATAACCAGCTCCCGAGCAGTCCCGCCAGACTCGCCGCCGTTAGCAACTGCCCCACCGTGGCCAAATCAACCCCCAGCGTATCGCGAATTTCCGGCAGGCGTGGAATATACGAGGCAGTCACTGCACCATTGATGAGAAACTGCACGGCAACCGAGCGCAAAGCACGCTGGTCAATACTGGCTTGAGTGGTATTCATAACTGACAGCGGGCAGCCGCTTTACTCCACCGTAACCGATTTGGCCAGATTACGCGGCTTGTCAACATCCGTACCCTTGAGCACGGCGACGTGATAAGCCAACAACTGCAACGGCACGCTATACACAATCGGTGCCAGCAAAGCAGGCACGATGGGCAGTTCCAGTACATGCACATTCTCCGCCGCTGTAATATTCGCGTCTTTACCCGCAAACACATACAACTCGCCGCCGCGTGAGCGTACTTCTTCCAGATTGGATTTCAATTTTTCCAGCAGATTACTGTTCGGGGCAACCGCCACAATCGGCATTTCACTGTCCACCAGCGCCAGTGGGCCATGTTTCAACTCACCCGCAGGATAGGCCTCGGCATGGATGTAGGAAATCTCCTTGAGCTTGAGTGCGCCTTCCAGTGCCACCGGGTACTGGTCACCGCGTCCAAGGAACAGGGCATGCTGTTTTTCCAGAAAACGTTCAGCCAGCCGTTCAATCGCCGGATCAAGATCCAGCACCTGCTCGATCAGGGCTGGCAGCTTGCGCAGATCATTGGCCAGCTTGCGCCCCGCTGCCGTATCCCCGCCTTTAGCCTGCATCAGCAGCCCGAGCAGTAGTTGCAAGGCGACCAGCTGGGTTGTAAATGCCTTGGTGGAGGCCACGCCGATTTCTGGCCCGGCCACCGTCATCAGGCTCATGTCACATTCACGGGTCAGCGAACTTTCCGCCACGTTACAGATCGTCAGCGAAGCCAGACATCCCCTCGCCTGCTTGACTTTTTCCAGCGCCGCCAAGGTATCGGCGGTTTCACCCGACTGGGAAATCGTGATCAGCAACAGGTTCTTGCGGGCGGGCTGGCGGCGATAACGGTATTCACTGGCCACTTCGACATGGCAGGGAATATCAGTCAGCGCTTCAATCCAGTAACGACCGATCATGCCCGCATGATAGCTGGTGCCACAGGCAATAATCTGGATTTCCTCCACCTTTGCCAGGGTTTCCATGACATTTTTGCCGCTGATACAGGAAAACACCTGATCACTGCTGAGGCGGCCTTCCAGCGTCGCGGTAATGGCTTTCGGCTGCTCGAAAATTTCCTTCAGCATGTAATGCCGGTATTCACCCAGATCAGTCGCGTTATCCGTGACCTTGGATTGGCGAATCGGACGCTCGACTGGCTGACCGGCAGCATCAAAAATTTCTACCGAGTTAAGGCGGATACGTGCCACATCACCATTTTCCAGATGAATAAAGCGGCTGGTCACTGGTAGCATCGCCTGCACGTCTGAACCCACAAAATGTTCACCGATACCGATGCCGATAATCAACGGACTACCCTGACGGGCAATCACCATCGTATCCGGCTCATCCGGCGAGATCACCGCGAGTGCATAAGCGCCCGTCAGTTCATGGCGGGCTTTCAGCATGGCTTTCAACAAGCTGCCTTCGCGCTTAAGATGACGATCCAGCAGATGAGCCACTACTTCGGTATCCGTTTCTGAGCTGAAGGTATAACCGAACCCGCCCAACTGCTCGCGCAGTTCCAGATAATTCTCGATAATCCCGTTGTGCACCACACCCACCCATTCACTGCTAAAGTGCGGGTGCGCATTACTTTCAGAAGGCTTGCCGTGGGTCGCCCAGCGGGTGTGGGCGATCCCGACCCGACCTTCCAGTGGCTCGCCAGACAATTTGCTGGCCAGTGCGGCCACTTTGCCCAGTGCCCGCACCCGACATAACTTATTGCTCCGATCCAGCACGGCAATCCCGGCAGAGTCGTAACCGCGATATTCCAGGCGGCGTAAGCCTTCCAGCAGGATTTCCGTGACCGGGCGTTGTGCGACTGCACCGATTATTCCACACATTATTTTTTCTCCTTGACTGGGCGCTGCCAGCTTTTCAGGGTCATCTGTTTTGCCCGCGCCAGCGTCAACTGCCCGGCGGGTGCGGTCTTGGTAATGGTCGAACCGGCACCAATCGTGGCATCGTCTTCCACGCGAACCGGCGCGACCAACTGCGAACAGGAACCGATAAACACACGATCACCAATGACCGTTTTGAATTTATTCACGCCATCATAGTTACAGGTAATAGTGCCCGCACCGATGTTTACATCAGCTCCCATCTCGGTATCACCAATATAGCTCAAGTGACTTACTTTACTGCCTGCACCGATGAGCGCCTTTTTGGTTTCCACAAAATTACCGATTTTCGCACCGGCGGCCAGCACCGTACCGGGGCGGAGACGGGCATAAGGCCCCACTGCACAGTTTTCAGCAATCACCGCCCCCTCAATCGAAGTATGCGACTTGATATGCGTCCCCGCCCCAATGCGCACATCCTGCAGAATACAGTGGGCATCAATCGTGACATTCGCCCCCAGCTCGACGCGCCCGACCAACACGACGTTCACATCAATGAAACAGTCCTGCCCTGCCGTGACCGTGCCCCGAATATCCAGCCGGGCCGGATCAGCGACGGTCACCCCAGAGAGCATCAGGGCTTCGGCCTGCCGCCGTTGCGCTTCCCGCTCAAGACCCGCCAGTTGGACGCGGTTGTTCGCCCCCTCCACTTCCAGCGGATCGGCACACAGTACGCTGTTAACCTGTCCACCTTCCTGCACAGCCAGACCGACACAATCCGTCAGGTAATATTCGCCCTGTGCATTCTGTGGGGTCAGCTTTTGCAACCAGCGTTTCATATCCCGCCCGCGTGCCGCCATAAAACCGGTATTCACTTCCTGAATCAACCGCGTGGTGGCATCGGCATCTTTTTCTTCGACAATGGCCTGCACCTCGCCCTCTGCATTACGCACAATACGCCCATAACCGGTCGGCACCGGTAAACGGGTGGTTAATACCGCAAGCTGGGCAGCGCCCAACCCGTCTGCCAACTGTTGCAGGGTGTGCGCCCGAATCAGCGGCACATCGCCGTAAGCAACCAGCACGATCTCATCATCAGCCGCCAAACCAATCGCCTGAGCCACTGCATGCCCCGTTCCTTTTTGCTCGACCTGCAAGACCCACGCAATCTCATCCCCCTGAATACACTCGCGCACCTGCTCACCACCATGCCCATAGACCACAGCCTGGCGGCTGGCACCCAAGCTCAGGCAGGCATCAATCACATGCTGCAGCATCGGTTTGCCTGCTAGCGGGTGAATCACCTTCGGCAGCGCCGAACGCATGCGTGTCCCTTGCCCTGCAGCAAGAATAATCGGAAAAATCGATGGAATCATGGGTGAAGTCATTGGCGAAGTCATGGATGGAATCGGGGATGTTTTGTTCATAATATCGATAATAATAAATTCTCTTAAGCAGGCATTAAATGAGCCAATGGACACACGGTATTATTCCGCAGCATAACATGGCTGAAGTACCGTAAAAACACTACCGACTATCGGTTCCTGCCGGTGAGTAGCGCCACGTTTATTACACTTTAGTCAGGATGATTTAAAACATCACCTGAACATTCATTGAAAAAAGGAGTTTAACGATGAATACACCTGCAAAGATAGTACGTATTGCTTTTTATACACTGATTACCTTAAGCATCGCGGGCTTACCCGGTGCTGCGAGTGCCGCTTATAGCCGACCCTATTACAAACCATGCTCAGTGATTGCACAAGAGCTAGGCAGAAAAATAGCCCGCCTCAAACGACTGGCTGCCGAACGGCGCGCGCAGGGTGACCGTTACGGTGAACGCCGCTTGCGCAGCACGGCCAACGTGATTAATGCCCATCGGGGTAATTTGCCCTGCGTCAATCGACAAACCTGTGCCTTGTAAATAAGGTATAACTAATGGGGCTTGTCCAGCTGGCAGCACCGAGTAGATTAACGAGTAGATGACAACAACATCCTTCTCTTTTCTGCCAGCTCACTCCATCATCCGTGATCAGAACTGACTTGACCTGCTCGACCGAGCCTGAAAGCCCTGTACACCTGTCTTTCTATACCCTATATTTGTGCATTGCACAATTTAGGCGTAATCCGCGATGCAGGCAACAAACTCCCGCCCATGGCAAGCTATTCTATTGGTCATCTTCGCTGGGTTTACACTCGCCGGGATGGATGCCATCGGGAAACAGATGGTGACCGAATTACATCCGGTACAGGTCACTTGGGCGCGTTTTCTGTTTCATACCCTGATCGTCGGTTTTATTTTCCGGCTTAACTATGGCTGGCGGTTTGCAGTCGCACGCCGCACCGGCCTGCAGATGATTCGTGCATTGTTCCTGATGGGGATCACCATCAGTCTCTATTCGGCACTCCAATTTATCCAACTCTCCGACGCCCTGGCCATTATGTTTTTCGGGCCGGTGATCGTCACTTTGCTGGCCGGTCTGATTTTAGGCGAAAAGGTACGGGCGGTGCATTACGTTGCTGCAGTGATGGGCTGTGTTGGTGCCTTGATTATCATCCAGCCCGGTTTTGGTCATACCCACCCGGCGATGCTGCTCGCCCTGCTGGCCGCTAGTTGCTACGCCCTGTATTTGCTGATGACACGCCTGCTGCGCGATAAAGATAATGAGAACACTACACTCTTCCACAGCACACTGGTGGGCAGTGTCGTCATGAGCTTGCTGGTGCCATTCTGGTGGACTCAACCCAGTAATGCACAATGGTTTTATCTGGTCTTGATGGGCTGTCTGGGAGCCAGTGGGCATTTTATGTTGGTGAAGGCTTTTCATCTGGCTGAAGCTTCCGCACTTTCACCTTTTCTGAATGCGCATCTGGTGGCAGCCACGCTTTACAGTGTGCTGTTTTTTAACGATACGCTGGAATGGACTTTCCTGCTGGGGGCGGGGATCATTGTGGCGGCTGGCCTGTTACTCTGGTGGTTAACCCACCGAAAGCCACTGATTCAACTACCTTGAGCGACTTGGTAGACCTTGAGCGACAGCGATACGGGCAGACGGGAAAACAGGCATTTCCCGCCTTGCCTTGAGCGCATGGCTTTAAATGGTTTTATCGACAGCCCTTAACCATGTGAAATCGTGCCCAGCGGATAGATGATCTGTTCTTTGTGGCGCAGAATCACCGGACGGGCTTCTTCGGACTTGGCGACCTGACTCGACAACCAGCCCGCCAGCTTAAAACCGCTGATCAGACCCGCGACACCCGCCAGCACCGTCCCCAGTTCATTCTGCAGACCCGCCAGCAAAAATAGCTGGTTACCCAATATGGCGAAAGCCAGCATGCTCAGCAGTGGCAGCAGATAAGCAAACACCGAGTAGATCAGCAAGGCATTACCCTGCATACCGATGACGACTTCATCACCCGGTTTGGCATGCAAGGGATTCACAACATACAGTTTTTCAGAAGCCGGTTTCAAAAAAGAAAACAGGCTGGATGCACTGGAACATCCCGTTTTGGAGGCACAGGAACCACAATCAGTGTCATACTGGGGGACAACCCACGCATAACCCTGCTTGGTACTGATTACCTTGGCTTTTTGCTCTATCATAGTCTCACCCTGTGAATTGTTGTTATTCATCTCAGCAAGGTTAATTTTTAACCTATGACTTGCATTATGGGCCAACATACCTTAAGCCCTTCTGAATTGACTGCAATGTCGTGGTGGGTACTTCCCCGACAAACGCGATGACATGCCCCGCCATTTCCTGCCCCAGTACATGGGTCGCTCCGGTGGAATAAGACAGCTCGTTAATATCTTCCGCCAAAGCAGCGGGCGCAATGAAAACTGACACGGAAGTGAGGCCATCTGACAACACGACCTGATGCGCGCCCTCAATCCCGGTCTCGGCAATCACCTTGATCACCCGAAAACCGGCAGGCAAAGCACTAAAATCCCAGTTGCCCAGTACCCGCGTGCCCATATCAACAGCCGGTGCTACCTGAACCTGCGCCTGCAAACTGGGGGCGCTACTGGCCACAGCAGGGATAAGCGTCGTTTTGTTAATCGCTAACTGGGTGAACAACAACTGTTCCAGCAGCTTCTGCTCACGATCCATCAATGAATATTGCAGCAACATGCCGGTAGTCGGCTCTATGCAATAACGGTGCAGATAACGCAGCTTGTCTTTGGGGCGCACAACGACCACTTTGCACGGGTATTCAGCTACCCAGGCATCCCCCCCCAAATCAAACGAGTAATTCTGCTGACCCGGCGGATGCAAATTATCAAAATTGGCCAGCGAGAAACTCTCGGTCTGCCCTGCCGAACTCCCCTCACTCGGATTCAGACGGATAATATTTTCACGTTCACCGCCCTGCCCCGAACTGTGCGTAATCCGGAAAGTGGCCAACTCATCCCCCCGTGAGTAAACCAGTTGCCCATTATAATCCAGCCCATGCACGGCTGATTGCATCCGGTTGAGCAAATCCAGTGCTTCATTCGCTGCCGCCTCATTCCCCCATAACACCAGCCCACACAGGATTGCTGCCGGGAAACGCGCTCTGGCACCCGTTCTGAATTTAATAGTCATTGGAGTAAGATACAGCCCGAACAGAGGGAACAATCGCGGTAGTCGAAGCATAGCGGACATGTTGTGCCACATACTGTTTCAGAATATCACGGGTTTGGGGGTCAAGCTGGTTGGCCAAACGGACGGGCTGCAGCGCCACCTGTGCTACCTTTTCGACAGCAGGTTCTCCTGCGGCAATGGTATTTGTTGCCACTGGGCTGACCGGTTCAGCCACTCCAGCAGCGGCTGCAATGGTTTCTGTCGAAGTGGGAGCTTGCTGCAGGAGGAAAACACTGCTCACCGCCGCCAAGGCCACCGCCGCCGCCATCCCGTAAGGCAACCAGGCAGCACGCCCCGTATGACCCGCACGGGCAGCAACTGCGTCCTTGCGGTTAGCATCAACATCGGCAAATTGCACCACATTTTCATGGTACTCGGGCTCTTCTTCAAGCCGGTCATGGATACCTTGCAGAAAACCAGCCTTGGCCACTGCCGGCTTGTTCTTGGCACGCATCACCTCACCTATCAGCGCATAGCGGCTGAGTGTCTGCCCCAATTCATCCTCTTCATGCAGTTGATCCAGCACCCGGCGGCGCTCAAAATCACCGGCTTCATCGTCCAGCCACGCAGACAACAATTCTTGTTTAGTTACGTTCATCACTTTTCACCTGAGTCCAAGGCAAACCCCGCCCGTTATTATTTAGTTGAGCAGTGGCTGCAGAACCTTGTCAATCGCTTCACGTGCACGGAAAATCCGTGAACGCACAGTACCTATTGGACAATCCATTGTCACGGCTATCTCTTCATAGCTCATTCCTTCCAGCTCGCGCAGCACAATGGCGGTACGCAAATCTTCGGGCAGTGATTCGATAGCATCGGTCACTACCGCCTGCATTTCATCTTTCAGTAATTCATGCTCGGGTGTGCCGTATTCCTTTAGAGCGGAGACACCGTCATATTGTTCCGCTTCTTCTGCATCAATATCACTGGTGGGGGCACGGCGCCCCTGTGAAACAAGATGGTTTTTCGCCGTATTGATGGCAATACGGTATAACCAGGTATAGAAAGCCGAGTCACCCCGGAAGTTTTTCAGGCCACGATAAGCCTTGATGAATGCCTCCTGGGCGACATCCTGGGAAGTATCATAGTCATGCACATAGCGCATGATGAGATTAATCACCTTGTGCTGGTATTTAAGCACCAACACATCAAATGACTTTTTGTCGCCTGACTGGACACGCTGTACCAGCTCAAGATCAGTTAGACTCGCGCCCATCCGGGCATTACTCCTTAACAGTTTGACTTGTGTGTCAATTTTTGCAGAAAACGGTATATGCTACAGTGTGTCCAGCAAGAATAGAACATTTAACCCCATAAATTAGCCAGATCCAGACCACAGCAGGGAAACAGGGACAATAAACACCATGTACGATGTATTAATCATAGGCAGCGGCGCTGCCGGGCTGACCCTGGCACTCAGTTTGCCAAAAAACTGCACCATAGCCGTATTAAGTAAAAACAGTATTTTTGAAGGGAGTACTGTTTATGCACAAGGTGGTATCTCCGCCGTGATCGATGCACAAGACAGTACCGATGCCCACGTCGCCGACACGCTGAACGCCGGAGCCGGCTTATGTGACGAACAGGCGGTACGTTTTACGGTGGAAAACGGTGAGCAATCCATCCACTGGTTATTGGAGGCGGGTGTACCTTTCACCCGTGAAGACGATAATAATGCCAATTCCCCCCTGCACCTGACACGTGAAGGCGGCCACAGTCACCGCCGTATTGCTCATGCTGCCGATGCCAGCGGACGGGCGATTGAAACCTCACTGGTTGAACAAATCCGCCAGCGGGAGAATATTACCGTGCTGGAAAATCATATCGCCATCGATGTGATTACGACGCGCAAACTGGGCATGCGCGACAACCGCTGTGTCGGTGCCTATGTGCATGACACCACCCACCAGACTACCCGCGCCCTGCCCGCCCGTTTCACCGTCCTGGCCACGGGCGGTGCCAGCAAGGTCTATCTGTATACCAGCAACCCGGACGGTGCCAGCGGGGATGGCATCGCAATGGCCTGGCGGGCGGGTTGCCGGATTGCCAACATGGAATTCATGCAGTTTCACCCGACCTGCCTGTATCATCCGCATGCCAAATCCAACCTGATTACCGAGGCTGTCCGGGGCGAAGGCGGGCATTTGTTGCTACCGGACGGCACCCGCTTCATGCCGCGCTTTGACGCACGCGCAGAACTGGCGCCGCGTGATATTGTCGCCCGCGCCATTGACCACGAGATGAAACGTCTGGGGGCTGACTGCGTGTATCTGGATATTAGCCACAAACCGCGTGAATTCATCCTCAGTCACTTTCCCAATGTGCACGCAACCTGTCTGGAATTTGGGTATGACATGACCAAAGAACCGATTCCGGTTGTGCCTGCCGCGCATTACACCTGTGGCGGAGTCATGACCGACTTGCAGGGCAAAACCGATGTGGATGCACTCTATTGCATCGGTGAAGCGGCCTATACCGGCTTGCACGGTGCGAACCGCATGGCCAGCAACTCGCTGCTCGAATGCATCGTTTTTGGCCAGTCCAGCAGTACGGACATCGCCAGCCGCCTGCACGAAAACCTGCCGATTCCCGATCTGCCCGAATGGGATGAAAGCCGCGTCACCGACTCGGATGAGCATGTAGTGATCTCGCATAACTGGGACGAAATCCGCCGCTTCATGTGGGACTATGTCGGCATCGTGCGCACCACCAAGCGCCTGCAACGTGCTTTGCACCGGATTGAATTACTCTTGCGGGAAATTGATGAATATTACGCTAACTTCCGCATCGGCAGCGACCTGATCGAATTGCGCAATCTGGCACTGGTCGCCTGGCTGATCATACGCTCAGCACTCAACCGGCCAGAAAGCAGGGGCTTGCATTACACCCTTGACTACCCTGATCTTGACCCCGACTGGGAGCATATTCCGACCGTGCTCGACCCGATCACAACCTATCATCCGTATTAGGGGGTAGCGTCAAACATCATTCAGGCTGGAGGCATGCCATGCGTTCGGCCTGTTCGGCCATCACCCGCGCCTGCACATTCTGGCTGCCATCGGCTTGTGGGGGTATTTTACCGACCACACAGACCTGTTGCGGGGTCACTTTGCTCACGACCAGATAAGCCGTCGTTTGTTCAGGCTGCTCCGGGTTTTCTGCCGCATTGAGGCGCACAATCATCCCGGCCAGCCTGTCCGGGCGGCGTTTGATATGCCGCCATTCAATCTTGTCACCCAGCTCACTGAACGCCGAGGTCACTGTTGACCAGAATTCCAGCGGATACTCTTGGCCATCCCGCACCAGCGTAATGCTTTGCCGCAAGTCACCTTCCAGCACCAGCACACCGATCTGCCAAAAAGACTCGCATTGTTGGGTGGAACTGGCACTTTCTTCATCGAACTGAATCGTTTTGCACCCGGCAGCAACGATGGAGGTATAGCTACTGTCATACAATGGGGTGGCACTGGCACTCTGGGTACTGCCCCAGGCGAGCAACAGCACCGCACACGCAGCAGACAGAGCGGGTGAATACTTGGGCATAGTCATGAAATATCCTCGCATATCATCCAATAACTTAAGCGATTATAGGCGTAGATCACCCACTCTGCCGTGACTTAATTCCACAGAGGCATCACGCCTATGGTATTTATAGTAAGCTACTCGCCTCTTTATTCAGGCAGTCATTTCTATGTCCCAAACCCGTCATAACCACCTCACCGGGGAAACCAGCCCCTACCTGCAACAACATGCCGACAACCCGGTTGAATGGTATCCGTGGGGAGAGGAAGCTTTAGCCAAGGCACAGCGTGAGAACAAACCCATTCTGTTGTCCATTGGCTATTCGGCCTGCCACTGGTGCCATGTCATGGCACACGAATCCTTCGAAGACCCTGCGACTGCCGCGATCATGAACCGCGAATATGTGAATATTAAAGTGGATCGTGAAGAACGTCCTGATCTGGACAAGATCTACCAGACCGCACATTACCTGTTAACCCGTAAAAACGGCGGTTGGCCACTGACCATGTTCCTGACCCCGCACGACCAGTTGCCCTTTTATGGCGGCACGTATTTCCCGAATACAGCGCGGCATAATCTGCCTGCCTTCGATGACTTGCTGGAACGAATCGCCCGCTATTTTGCCGAACAGCAAGACAGCGAAATCAGCACGCAGAACCTGCGGATGACGGAAGCCTTGGGGCGTATCTATGCCGGACGACCGGCGGCAGAACCTTTACCGGAACAGGCATTGATTACACGCGCCATCGACGAACTGCGTGAGCAGTATGATAGCGAACAGGGTGGCTTTGGTTCATCCCCCAAGTTTCCCCATCCGACCGGGCTGGAATTGCTGTTGCGCAACCCGGCGGCACCGCTGGCAGAAGAAATGGCGACCTTTACCCTGCATAAAATGGCGTGGGGCGGTATGCATGATCAACTGGCGGGGGGATTTTGCCGCTATTCGGTGGATAATTTCTGGCTGATTCCCCATTTTGAGAAAATGCTGTATGACAATGCCGCATTATTGTCCGTGTACGCACTGGCCTACCGTTTAAGCGGCGAAACCCATTTTGCCGAAACCGCCCGCGCCACCGCCAACTGGGTGATCGACAGTATGCAGGCGGAGCAAGGTGGCTATTTCTCCAGCCTGGATGCCGATTCAGACGGTGAGGAAGGTAAATTCTACGTCTGGGAGCGTGCCGAAATAGAAGCTGCCTTGAGCCCAGCAGATTTCGCCATTTTTGAACAGCGTTATGGTTTAAGCCTGCCTGTCAATTTTGAGGGCAAATGGAACCTGCATGTACACACGCCCATCGAGGTGATTGCCGCCCAGACCGGGCAAGACGAATCAGGCATCAAGATCAGCCTGCATCATTCCATCCAACAATTATTACCACTGCGGGCAAAGCGGGTGGCACCGGCGCGTGATGAAAAAATACTGACGGCCTGGAATGCCCTGATGATCAAGGGTATGGCACAGGCCGCACTCGCCCTGCCCAATGCACGTTATGCGGACTCAGCCATTCGCGCACTCGACTTTATCCAGCGCGAACTCTGGCGGGACGGGCGTCTGCTCGCCACTTGCAAGGAGGGCAAGGCGCATTTGATGGCCTATCTGGATGACCATGCCTACCTGCTGGATGCCATTCTGGAAGTCTTGCAAGTGCGCTGGAACAGTGACCATTTACAATTTGCAATTGAACTGGCTGAATTACTCTTGCAGCATTTCGCCGACCAGGACAATGGCGGCTTCTGGTTCACGGCGGATGACCATGAACAACTGATACAACGCCCCAAAACCTGGGGGGATGATGCCATTCCTGCCGGTAATGGTGTCGCTGCCAAAGCCTTGTTGCGGCTCGGTGCCCTGTTGGGTGAAACCCGTTACTTGCACGCAGCGCAAGCGACACTGGTCGCTGCCCAAAGCAGTGTCATGCAGGCACCTTCCGGGCACTGCGCTCTGCTGCTGGCCATGCAGGAATCTGTCCAACCGGGCGCTACCCTGATTGTACGCGCCGTCGACGACGGGCAACTGGATGCCTGGGCCAAGGCATTAAAAGCTTTGCAAACCCCCTCCAGCCAGACTTATCTGATCCCGGCAGGAGCCAGCGGCTTACCGGAAAGTTTGCAGGCCAAACGTGCTTTGGGAACCACCACGCTCTATCACTGTAGCGGGATGAGCTGTTCAGCGCCGATCACCGATGTCGCCGATTTGGCCGATTTGGCTAATTTGACTTGAGCTGGCAGCATTGACACCGCTTCAGCCGCCAAATACGCCCGGCGGAACAACACCATCACCGAGTTGAACATAAGACACAACGGCTCCGGTCGTGGACAGCAAGGGAACAATCACGACCCCGAACATAATCATCAGCATCAAACGCGCAAAATTGCGCGTGCGATGCACAAAATGCCAGCCTGTATAAATCGCAAGCATCACAATCACCAGCAGGGTAACAAACAGAATCAGCGTGAGCACAATATCCACTGGTTCATGATAGCCCCCCAGCAAAGAACCGATTAACCAGGTGCCAAACGCAGAACAATACGCAGGCAATAACAACAGACTCCAGGCAGACCAGAAAAAGACATACTGCCACCCGGCATAAGAAGCCGACTTCAACATAAAACCCCCTCCGACACTCCACACCATGCCCCATACGGGCATCAAAACCACTCATACACTATAGGCTATATTTAAACGGTAATTACGCTATTTAATGAGCTGATTCTGTGCATGGGGTGGCAAATACCGGACAACCTGCAGCCTTGTACTCGTTGCCTAAAACCCGCATGATGCACATCCGTTATTAGCCTTAGCCAACAGGAACCCTCATGAACCTGCGCCATGTCCTCGACATGCTGTTACTCGCCGCCTTGTGGGGTGGGTCTTTTCTCTTTATGCGGGTTGCAGTGCCGGAATTTGGAGCCATTCCCCTGATCGAGCTACGTGCGGTGATTGCGGCTGTTTTTCTGCTAATGATACTGCGCCTGCGGCGTAAAACGGTGCAGGTAACGGGCTTCAAGCTACGTCTGACCATTGTGGGGGTTTTTAATGTTGCCCTACCCTTCACCCTGCTAGCCTATGCGCTGCTGTCACTCAGTTCTGGCACAGGTTCCATCTTGAATGCGACCACGCCGATGTTCAGTGCCATCATTGCCTATCTCTGGCTGGGGGAACAACTGACGCGCACGCGCACTCTGGGTTTACTGGTGGGATTTATCGGGGTACTTATCCTGGTGTCAGACAAGCTGGGTTTGCACGGCAGTGATTTTGGTTTGCCGATTGCGGCAGCACTGGTCGCCACCTGTTCTTACGGCTTCGCGGCCAACTATGTGCGCAAAAACCTGCAAGGTGTCGACCCGCTGCTGACTTCCAGCGGCAGTCAGATTGTCGCCGCGCTGGTTTTATTGCCTGCCGCGATTATTTACTGGCCAGATACAATGCCTTCGCTCACCGCCTGGCTAAACTTACTGGTATTGGGCGTAGCCTCCACCGGGGTCGCGTTTATCATTTATTTCCGCCTGATCAGCGAAATCGGAGCCGCCCGCGCCACCACCGTCACCTTCCTGATCCCGGTGTTTGGTACTGCCGCCGGCATTGTCTTTCTGGGTGAACAGGTGACATTACTGATGTTAGTGGGCGCAGGGGTGATTATTCTGGGAACAGCACTGTCATCAGGCTTACTGAAACTGGAAGGTCTGGAACGCGCAGCAACACGCCTTTAAACGTTATATGCCATCATTCGTTTGGCGCTGAGCACGGCGTTATGTACTTCACCCATGCCAACGAAAACGCCCGCTTCACTGTAAAGACGCAGGATGGTATTAGGTGTTTCCTGGGTGAGGTTTACCTTCTGCCCTTGTTGCAAACGGGCGATTTGCGCAGCCTCAAGCTCCAGTGCAGGTAAAGCAGTCAAAGCCGCATCAACCGGCAACAAAACTGCATCCAGCGCGTCCTGTCCCTGTGCGGCCAGTGCCTTTAGTTCATCCGGGGTATACATGCGCATCCCGTTGAAGGGTTCCACGTCGGTACGGCGCAGCATCGAGACATACGCACCACAAGCCAGTGCATCGCCCATGTCTTCGACCAGCGTGCGGATATAAGTACCCTTGCTGCAACGCACATCCAGCGTCAGGGTATGGTCACGCTGTTCGAGCAAATCCAGTTCATGAATGGTGACAGGACGAGCCGGACGTTCAATTTCCACACCTTGGCGTGCCAACTTGTAAAGCGGCTGGCCATCTTTTTTCAGGGCGGAATACATGGGGGGCACTTGCAGAATATCGCCCCGGAATTGGGGCAAAACCCGCTCAACAGCTTCTCGGCTCACCTTGGGTTCGGCGCAGATCACGATCTTGTCACCTTCTGCATCCCCAGTCGTACTCACCATCCCCAAACGAGCAGTGGTTAAGTAACGCTTGTCAGAATCAAGCAGAAAGGCCGAGACTTTGGTGGCCTCCCCAAAACAGACCGGCAACATGCCTGTCGCCAGTGGGTCGAGGCTGCCGGTGTGCCCGGCTTTCTCAGCGGAAAACAGAAAACGGGCATCCTGCAAGGCCTTGTTGCTGGATAACCCCAAAGGCTTGTCCAGCAACAGGATGCCGTTTAATTTACGGAACTTGCGACGCACCAAGGCTATTTATCCTGATCCTGGCTGGCCACGTGCTCTGGTGGCTTGTCAGCGTCAGACGCCGGTTCAGCATCATCCACATGGTTGGCACGATCTACCGCGACGACCTGATCAATCAGTGCGGACAGACTCTGAGCACGCACTTGCGTATCATCATAGAAAAAACGCAAACCGGGCGTAATCCGCAGTTTCAGACCACGCCCCAGCTCATGCCGCAAAAAGCCGGTCGCATTGTTGAGCACCTTCTCTGCTTCCTTGCCGTGCTCAGCTTCCAGAATGTCGAACCAGACTTTGGCATGCGACAAATCCTTGGAAACATTGACTTCCAGCAAGGTGACCGTCGCAACCCGTGGGTCATTCAAACGCTCACGGATCAGGATGGACAGGTCACGGTGCAATTGCTCCGCGACCCGGTCAGAACGGGCAAACCCATGCGGTGCCGAACGCGAGGTACTCCGTGGCATCAGATGCTCCTGGCAACCTGTACGTGCTCGAAGACCTCAATCTGGTCACCCACCCGCACATCGTTGTAGTTCTTGACCGCAATACCGCACTCGGTACCGACCTGAACTTCCTTGACATCATCACGGTGACGACGCAAAGATTCCAGCTCACCTTCATAAATAACCACGTTATCCCGCAATACCCGAATCGGATTACCGCGCCGCACCACACCTTCAACCACCAGACAGCCTGCCACCTGACCAAAGCCGGAAGCATCAAATACGCCTTTGACCTCAGCCAGCCCCAGGAAGACTTCACGGGTTTCAGGCGACAACAAGCCACTCATCGCACTCTTCACGTCGTTGATCACGTCGTAAATAATGCTGTAGTAACGAATCTCGACTTCATTTTCCTGTGCTGCTTTACGGGCGGAAGGATCGGCGCGCACATTAAAGGCCACCACAATCGCCTTCGAGGCTGCGGCGAGATCAATGTCACTCTCGTTCATGCCACCGATACCGGACGACACAATGCGCACATCGACTTCTTCAGTCGCCAGTTTCAACAATTCACTGCGAATGGCTTCCACACTACCCTGTACGTCAGCCTTGACCAGCAGGTTAACCTGGGCACGTTCACCGGTTTGCATCTGGCTAAACAGGTTATCCAGTTTGGCACTTTGTTGCGCCGCAAAACGGCTGTCACGCTGCTTTTCTTTACGCAGTTCAGCAATTTCACGCGCTTTACGCTCGTCACTGACCACAAACGCCTCATCACCGGCTTCTGGTGCTGCAGACAGACCCAATACTGCCACCGGCATGGAAGGCCCGGCTTCTTTCACCGAACGTCCGGTTTCATCAAACATGGCACGCACGCGGCCATATTCTTTACCGCACAACAGCAAGTCGCCCTTGCGCAAAGTACCTTCACGTACCAGCACCGTCGCAACCGGGCCGCGACCGCGCTCAATACTCGCCTCGATCACCGTACCTTTCGCCGGAGCATCGACCGCTGCGGTCAACTCCTGAACCTCAGCCACCAGCAGAATAGTCTCCAGCAAGGCGTCGATCCCTTCACCGGTCTTGGCAGAAACGCGCACTACCGGCACATCACCACCCCAGTCTTCCGTCAGTACGTCATTCTGGGACAGGTCATTCAGCACCTTGTCAATGTCAGCATCTGCCTTGTCAATCTTGTTGATGGCAACAATCATCGGCACATTAGCTGCCTTGGCGTGCTGGATCGCTTCCTTGGTTTGGGGCTTGACGCTGTCATCTGCCGCCACAATCAGGATAACAATGTCCGTCACCTGGGCACCGCGCGCCCGCATCTTGGTAAACGCAGCGTGTCCCGGTGTATCCAGGAACGTCACTGTGCCCTTTGGAATATCAACATGGTACGCGCCGATATGCTGGGTAATTCCGCCCGCTTCACCCGATGCCACCCGCGTTTTGCGAATATAATCGAGCAGCGACGTTTTACCGTGGTCAACGTGACCCATGATCGTGACAACCGGCGGACGTGCTTTCGCTTCAAAATTACTTTCTGTGCCCAGTACCGCTGCCAGAATGGCCGCATCGTCCATTTCCTGCATGGGCTTTGCGATATGACCGAGTTCTTCCGTCACCAATAAGGCAGTTTCCTGATCAATCGACTGGTTGATCGTGACCATCATGCCCATTTTCATCATCGCCTTGATGATGTCAGTGGAACGAATCGCCAGCTTGGCCGCCAGCTCGGATACCACAATATTTGCCGGTACTTCGATCTCACGCACGACCGGAGCCGTTGGTTTTTCGAAACCGTGTTTTACTTCACCACGATCCACCACGTTATTGCCACGGCGTCCGCCGCCTGCTTTACGCTTGCCTTTATGCTGGATATTCGGCGTATTGCCGCGCTCGTTTTCACGTCCGCGTGATTTTACCTTTTTCTTGGCATCCGTGCGGTTGACGCTGGACGAATCATCATCCTTGGCCGCCACTGTTTTAGTGGTTTTATCGTCATCGTCACTACTGATGGTGTTCTTGGGTGCCAGCGATGGCTTGGGCTTGGCACGGGAAGGACGCCGCTTCAGTGCTGAAGAAGCTTCCTCACGGGCTGCGGCCACGACCGCCTCACGTTGTTCCAGTGCACTCAGATCCTCGGCCTCATCACTCGTTACCGCCGCATTAGACGGCAAAGGAGCAGGAGCAGGTGGAGTCGGTGCTTTACTGGCAGCACGGCTAGGATGTTGCTGCCCGGCTACTTGGGCGGGTGGCGCTTTCGCCACTGGCACAACAGGTTCAGCTGCCTTTACTGCCGGTGTTTCTGCAGGCGCTGCCGGTTTCACTACACCCGTTTCAGCGGGCGTTGCTACTGCTGGCGCTTCTGCGCTAACGGCAACAGCAGCTGCTACTGGCTCAACTTTTGCCGGGGCTGTTTCAGCCACCGCCGCTGGAGCCGCTGTTACTGCTGGGGTTGCCGAAGTTGCTGTTCCAGACGCCACCTTGGCGGCAGACCCAGCCGGCTCTTTTTGCTTGCGCATCTGCGCAATGGCCAGCTCGCGACGCTCACGCTCGGCCTTCTCAATCAGCGCTTCACGGGTACGGCGCTCATTAGCTGCCTGACGCGCCAGATTATCGGCCCGTTCTTCCGCTTCACGGTCGGCCTGAATGTCGGCAGCGCTCTGGCGATGACCTATCGTTTTCTTGCGGCGCACGTCAACACCCGGAGAGCGTCTGTCGCCACCTGCACCGCCGGGTGTGCCCCGTTTGAGCGTAATCTTGTTACCCCCTGCACCCTTAGGGGCAGACGTATCAGCGTTACTCTCATTCATCCGCTCCAGCAGCACCAGCTTCTGGGCATCGGTAATTTTGTCCTCGGGGCTGTTCACCTCGATTCCTGCACGTTTCAGCTGCCGCATCAATACATCAACAGGAGCTCTCACCATAGCGGCAAGCGTTTTTACTTCGATATCTGACATTAATTGTCCTCCTGTTGCGTTATGCGGACGGCTCGTCCGCAAACCATGGGGCACGTGCCGTCATGATCAGACGGGCTGCCCGTTTTTCATCCATGCCTTCGATATCCAACAACTCATCGACAGACTGCTCGGCCAGATCTTCCATCGTACGTACTCCCAAGGCGGCGAGTTGATACGCTAATTCCTTGTCCATCCCATCCATCTGCAATAAATCGTCCGCAGGAATAGGGGCATCCTTGACAATGGCCTCGGTCAACAGCGCAGTGCGCGCCCGCTCCCGCAGTTCATTGACGATGTCTTCATCAAAAGCTTCAATTTCCAAAAATTCTTCGCGCGGCACATAAGCGACTTCTTCCAGCGTGGAGAAACCCTCTTCGACCAACACAATCGCCACTTCTTCATCCACATCCAGTTTGGAGATGAACAGCTCAAGAATGGCCTGTTGCTCCGCTTCGGTTTTAGCCTCGGCTTCTTCGACACTCATGACATTCAAAGTCCAGCCGGTCAGCTCACTGGCCAGGCGTACATTCTGCCCGCCCTTGCCAATCGCCTGCGACAGCTTGTCCTTGTCGACACCGATATCCATGGTGCGATTATCTTCATCAACAATGATGGACAACACTTCTGCCGGTGCCATGGCGTTCATCACGTAAGTCGCGATGTCCTCATTCCAGAGCACAATATCAACACGCTCTCCATTCAGCTCGCTCGTCACGGTCTGGATACGTGAACCCCGCATCCCGACACAAGCACCCACCGGGTCAATATTGGGCAAATTGGCACGTACCGCGACTTTGGCACGCGACCCAGGGTCACGCGCAGCCCCCATGATTTCAATCATTTCCTGATTAATTTCGGGCACTTCCAGCTTCATCAGTTCAATCAGAAAGTTGACATCACTGCGGCTAACAATAATCTGTGGGCCGCGCTGCTCATGCTGAATTTCTTTCAGATAGCCGCGCATCCGGTTGCCCGTGTGTGCCATCTCGCGCGGAATCATTTCTTCACGCGGAATCAGTGCCTCGGCATTCTCACCCAGATCCAGAAACACACCCTTGCGGTCATAGCGTTTGACGGTTCCCATCAACAGCTGGCCTACTTTGTCACGGTAGCCGGAAACCACTTTCTCACGCTCGGCCTCACGCACCTTGGCGACAATCACCTGCTTGGCCGTCTGGGCAGCGATCCGCCCAAAACCGACCGACTCCATCGGTTCTTCGACGTAGTCACCCACCTCGACTGCCAGGCCACGGTCTTTGGCATAACTCAGCAGTATCTGCCGCTCGGAACCTTCAAATTCGGGGTCTTCATCATCCACCACCAGCCAGCGCCGGAAAGTATCATATTCACCCGTGTTACGGTCGACGGCGACACGAACATCCATGTGCATGCCAAAACGCTTGCGGGTAGCCATAGCCAATGCGGTTTCTACCGCTTCAAAAATAATCGTCTTGCTGACATTTTTTTCGTTGGAGACTGCATCAACAACATACAGGATTTCTTTATTCATGAACGTGCGCCACTCCTTTTTCCCTTTTTAGGCGTTGCTTTCATCTCGAACACCAGCCTGGCCCGGTCAACGGCATCATACGGAATTTCATAAAGCTGGTCATCCAGCTGCACCGAAAAACTGTTTTCTTCGGCTGCCTGCAGGATACCCACAAAATTGCGCCGTGATTCAATGGGGATATGGGTACGGACTTTCAGCTTGTCACCCACATAACGCTGATACTGCTCAGGTGTAAACAACACACGATCCGCACCAGGAGAAGAAACTTCCAGCATATAGGCGACCGGGATCAAATCCTCGACATCCAGTGCGGCACCGAGTTGCAGGCTGACACGCGCACAATCCTCTACCGTAATACCTGTTTCTGCGTCGATAAATATACGCAACAGCGCACTTTCACCATAGACACGGTATTCATAGCCCCATAGCTCATAGCCCAGGCCTGTGACGGTAGTGTTGACCAGTGTATTTAGCTGTTCTTGCATATAAAACGTCAGCCCCTTTTCGGAGATAATAAAAAAGCCCCTATAAAGGGGCTTTTAATATTTGGTAGCGGGGGCAGGATTTGAACCTGCGACCTTCGGGTTATGAGCCCGACGAGCTGCCAGACTGCTCCACCCCGCATCAGAGGTTGTGAAGAATATAGAAATGCTCGATGACTTGCAAGCATTATTTTAACGAATGTGGCGATAGACGAAACCGGGGAAAGCAAACACCATAAATAAGGCCAAAGTAACGGCATAAAACTCCCAATCCTGCACATGGACAGTCCCCATCACCCGCTGCTCAAGTACATAACCCAACAGACCCACCACAAAATAAAGTATCAGCCATTCGAGCAGACGCATCCACGCCGCTTTGGACTCACACTCCAGAATCAGAAAGCAGCGTTGCGTCAACCAGGGCCAGTTAGCCAACAACAAAGCGATGGCCAGATAAGCCCACTGATACGATTGCACACTCATAATTGACTTCCGGTTAAAGCGTTGGAACAAATTTCCATCAGCACACCCGGGAATAGCCCCAGCACTAACATCAGCAAGCCATTGACACTGATCAGGAAATAAAAATCCGGGTCAGCCTCCAGCGCGTGCTGATCATCCGGAGCCTCAAAATACATCATTTTGATCGCGCGCAGATAATAGAACGCACCGACTACCGACATCAAGACCATAATCACCGCCGCCCATACCCAGTTGGCACCGACTACCGCCTGGATGATAGCCAGTTTGGCATAAAACCCCACCAGCGGTGGAATACCTGCCATTGAGAACAGGATAAGCAGCATCATAAAGGCAATCCACGGGCTGCGGTCGTTCAGGCCTTTCAGGTCAGACAGCTGTTGTGCATCGAAACCGTGCCGCCCCAGCATGATCAGGATCGCAAAGCCGCCCGCTGACATCAGGGCGTAGATCAGGGTATAAAACATGGCGGCGCTATACCCGTCATGAGTCGCAGTTAGTGCGCCCATCAGGATAAAGCCCATGTGAGCCACCGTCGAATAGGCAAACATGCGTTTCAGGTTGGTTTGAGCAATGGCCACCAGATTGCCGAACACAACCGATAACAGCCCCAGCACCAGCAACAACTGTGACCAGGCGCTGTGTGCCGACTCCAGCCCCTCCCCCAGTATCCGCACCAGCAAGGCGAACGCAGCAATCTTGGGCAGGCTGCCCAGAAACAGGGTGACTGCGGTCGGCGACCCCTGATAAACATCCGGCAACCACATGTGAAACGGCACCGCGCCAAACTTGAAAGCCAGCCCGGCCACGATGAATACCAGCGCAAACAGCAGAGGTATGTGGGTATGCAGTGCCGCCTGCCCGGCAAAATAATCACTCAGATGATCAATCCCCAAGCCACCCGTCAAGCCATACAAGATGGAAATGCCATATAGCAACAGACCAGAGGCAATCGCACCCAGCACAAAATACTTCATGGCTGCCTCATTCGCACGCACATCATCACGCTGAATCGCGACCAGCGCATACATCGACAAAGCCAGCAACTCCAGCCCCAGATACAGCACCAGCAAATGATAACCGGAAATCATGATCATCATCCCCAGTACGGCGGTCATGCACAGCACAAAAAACTCGCCGCGCCAGATGGCCTGATCCCGCAAATATTTGCGGGCATAGGCAAAAGACAAGCTGGCGAGAATCAAAATACTGATTTTCAGGACAATGGCCATCTCGTCAGCAATATACATACGCTCCAGACCAAAACCCGCCCCACGGCTATACACCAGCAAAGCGGTGGTCAGCAAAGACGCCTGCGCCACCAGGTACGTGACGACCCGTGAGTCACGCGGGTTGGTAAAGCTGTCCAGCATCAATACCAGGCACAAGGCAGCCAGCAAAAAAACTTCGGGCAGGGCAATATTAATCATCAGCATGCCGTTACCCTCCCACCGTGATTGGAGCAGCGGACAACAACGGCGTTACCTGATGAATCCACCTGAAAATGGAAGCAGCCATCAAGTCGGTCAATGGTTTCGGCCACAGCCCCAGCCACAGCACACAGGCCGCCAGTGCCGATAGCACCAGCATTTCACGCCGGTTCAGATCAGTCAGTTTATCCACTTCACCACTCACTACCTCACCATACAACACCCGTTTAACCAGCCACAAGGTATAAGCCGCACCGATAATCAGGGTGGTTGCGGCCAGCGAAGTCACCCAGAAATCTGTCTTGGCACTGGCCAGAATGACAAAAAGCTCGCCGACAAAGCCGGAGGTACCCGGCAGACCCGTATTCGCCATCGCAAACAGGACAAAGAAGGCCGCAAACACCGGCATACGGGCCGCAACCCCACCATAGGCATTGATTTCACGGGTATGCATCCGGTCGTAAAGCACGCCAATGCACAGGAATAGCGCGCCGGAAATAAACCCGTGAGAAATCATCTGCACCATCCCGCCCTGCGCAGCCAGCAAGGACGCATTTTCAACCAGTGATACCGATGCCTGCAGCTTGAAGACCAGAAAGAAGCCCAAGGTCACAAAGCCCATGTGCGCGATGGAAGAATAGGCCACCAGCTTTTTCATATCGGTCTGCGCCAGCGCCACCAGCCCGATATACACAATCGCAATCAGCGACAGTACCACCACCACAATACCGAACTGCAGCGCCACTTCCGGAACAATCGGCAAAGCCACCCGCAAAAAAGCATAGCCACCCACCTTGAGCGTAATCGCTGCCAGCACCACTGAACCACCGGTCGGTGCTTCAACGTGTGCATCCGGCAACCAGGTGTGTACGGGCCACATGGGAATTTTCACCCCGAAGGCCAACAGGAAAGAGGCAAAAATCAGCAGACCTGCATCAGGGTCGATGGTTAATGCATACAGATCGGGCAAATAGAAACTGCCATCTTCGGTCAGCGTGTATAAATAAATCAGGCTAACCAGCAGGAACACCGAGCCAAGAAACGTGTACAGAAAAAACTTGAGGGTTGCATAAACACGCCGTGGCCCACCCCAAATACCGATCACCAGAAACATCGGGATCAGCATGGCTTCAAAAAACACATAGAACAGCAGTGCGTCCTGCGCCATGAACACACCATTCACAAACCCTGCCATGATCAGGAAAGCCGCCATATACTGTGCAACCCGATAGCGGATGACCTCCCAACCGGCAATCACCACCAGCAGGGTAATAAACGCATTCAGAATGATGAGCGGGATGGAAATGCCATCAACACCCAGCGCATAGCGCACATGGATACCAAAAGCATCAATCCATGCCCGGTTCTCGGTGAACTGCATGGTGCCTGCCCCGGCATCATAAGCCACCCACAGCGACAGGCTGGACAAAAAGGTGAGCAAGGCCACCCCCAGCGCCATCAGCCGGATGCCCGCGCGCTCCCCCACCACCAGCACCCCCATCCCGCCCAGCAACGGCAGCCAGATCAAAAAGCTGAGGACGGGCCAGTCATTCATAACACAGTTCCCAAGTCATACAATCCATTCACCCTAAGCCAGCAGAATCCACAATACCCAAGCCAGCATCAGCATCAGGCCAAGCACCATCGCAAAGGCATAATCATACAAATAACCGGTTTGTATCCGTCGCACCAACCCAGCGCCATGCCCTACCGCCTTTGATAACCCGTTCACCAGAAAACCGTCAATCAATAAGCGATCGCCCAGTGACCACAAGCTGTTGCCCAGATACAGCATCCCCTTGGCAAAAAACCGCTGGTAAAACTCATCAAAGTAATATTTACGTTCCAGCAGCTTGTGCACCCACGCAAACCGATCTTGCAGAACATCCACGAGCGTGTCGTTCTTGATATACAGATACCAGGCCGTTCCCAAGCCAGCCAGTGCCAACCAGAACGGCACCGACAGCAAACCGTGCAACACAAAGCCGAGCAAACCGGAATAATCTTCCTTCAACAGGGTGATGGCATGATGCCGAGTACCATCGACCATCAAGGTCGTTATATCGCGGGTATCTGCCTTGCCATCAGCCGACAGCAGGATCTGCGAGAAAAAGTCCCCCATCACCAACGGCTCCAGCCAGTAGCCCGCCAGCACAGCGGGCACCGCCAGCAGCAGCAACGGCACAGTCACCACCCAGGGTGACTCTTTCAGCCCGGTCAGGGTATGATCATCCATGCGCTCATCGCCATGGAATACCATGAAAAACAGACGGAACGTATACAGCGCCGTTACAAACACCCCCAGCAACACCAGCACATACGCATAACCCGCCGCCGCCAGTTCTGAATGATGGACGGCTTCGATCACCAAATCCTTGGAAAAGAACCCGGAAAATCCCGGAAAACCAATCAAGGCCAGCGAACCCACCAGTGTCGTCCCGTAAGTAATCGGCATATAACGCCTTAGCCCCCCCATCTTGCGAATGTCCTGCTCATGGTGCATGGCGATAATCACCGAACCCGCCGCCAGGAACAGCAGCGCCTTAAAAAAGGCATGTGTCATCAAATGGAAGATAGCCACTGAATAGGCAGAAGCCCCCAGCGCCACCACCATATAACCCAGCTGGGAGAGTGTTGAATAAG
The DNA here is from genome assembly GCA_964293125.1 of uncultured Thiothrix sp. Lineage (GTDB taxonomy): Bacteria > Pseudomonadota > Gammaproteobacteria > Thiotrichales > Thiotrichaceae > Thiolinea. Next base: position 27,739 of record CAXYXY010000036.1, read on the forward strand.
CAATAACCCGTTTAATGTCATTTTGCACCAACCCCACCAGCCCCATGAAAAAGGCCGTCGTCGCACCGACAATCAGGATCATGTTGAGGGTGACATCCGACAATTCAAACACCGGCGACATACGCGCTACCATAAATACCCCGGCAGTCACCATCGTAGCCGCATGAATCAAGGCAGAAATCGGGGTGGGGCCTTCCATTGAGTCAGGCAGCCAGACATGCAGGGGTACTTGAGCTGATTTGCCCATGGCACCAATAAACAACAGGATACCAATCACATCTTGATAGAGCAGCCCTATGGACTGGGTAACCGGGTCAAAAAATATGTAATCACCCTGATTAGCCACCGTTGCGCCCATTTTCTGGAAAGCATCTACATAATCCAGCGAACCCGCATAAATAAGAACAATTGCAATACCCAGAATAAACGCAAAATCACCCACCCGATTGACGATAAACGCTTTCATATTGGCATAAACAGCCGTATCTTTTTTATACCAGAAACCAATCAGCAAATAAGAAACCAGCCCCACCGCTTCCCAGCCGAAAAAGAGCTGCAGGAAATTATTACTCATCACCAGCATCAGCATGGCGAACGTAAACAGGGAAATATAGCTGAAGAAACGCTGATACCCCGGATCATCATGCATGTAGCCAATCGTGTAAATGTGCACCATCAGCGAAACAAACGTCACGACCAGCATCATCAACACAGTCAGATTATCAATCAGAAAACCAATGCTGAAATTCAGGTTGTTAATCTCGGCCCAGGTATAAACGGTCTGGTTGTAAACCGGTGCACCGTCCAGCGTAATATGCTTGAAAACCAGCAAAGAAAGGCCGAAGGCAATCGCCACCGACAGGGTCGTTACCCAGTGTGCCGCGCTGCGGCCCATCTGTCGCCCGAACAAACCGGCCAGCAAGGCTCCCAGCAAAGGCGCCAGTGGAATGGCAAGATAGACCGCGTCCATGTCCATATCCATTATCACCCCTTTAACTCGTCAAGATCCTGCACACTGATCGTGCGCCGGTTGCGGAACAGTGTCACCAGAATCGCCAGACCAATCGCGGCTTCAGCCGCCGCCACCGTCAGAATAAAAAACACGAATACCTGCCCGGCCATATCATTCAGGTAATGCGAAAAGGCGATGAAATTAAGATTCACCGCCAATAACATCAGCTCAATGCACATCAACATGATCAGCATGTTTTTCCGGTTCAGGTACAGACCCGCCATACTGACCGCAAATAACAGTGCCGCCACAATCAGATAATGGGATAACGGTATCATGTGCTCATCCTATGATTCATCTGGCTCATCTGCATCTGGCTCATTGTTTCTCATCGGCTGCGTCGGTCGCAGATTTCATTTTCACCAGTCGCACCCTGTCCTGACTGCGGGTACGCACCTGCTGCTCAATATTCTGCTTCTTGCGATCAGGCCGCTGCCGCAGGGTCAGCATAATGGCGGCGATAATTGCTACCAGTAAAATCACTGCGGCAATCTCAAAAGGATAAAGGTACTGGGTATACAGGACTTCACCCAAAGCCTCGGTATTACTGTAATCTGCCGGATGCTGTACGGCCTGGTAACGGTCAGCGGCATCAAAACCGGAACGCTGTAACACCAGTATCATTTCCAGCGCAATCGTCACCGCCACCGCCAAACCAGCAGGCAGATAACGCACAAAACCTTCCTGTACCCGACTGGTTTTAATGTCCAGCATCATGATGACAAACAGGAATAACACCATCACCGCACCGACATACACCAGAATCAGGACGATGCCCAGAAACTCGGCCTGCAGCAGTAACCAGAGTGCGGCACTGTTAAAAAAACACAGGATCAGGCACAAAGCCGCATACACCGGATTGCGCACCGTCACCGTGCCCACCGCCCCCGCCAGTAACACGGCAGCAAACAGGTAAAACAGAATCTGTTCAAACACGCCCAATCCCCTTAACGGTAAGGCGCATCAGCCGCTTTCATGCGGGCAATGTCCTGTTCATATTGATCACCCAGCGCGAGTAATTTGTCCTTGCGCATAATATTCTCGCCCCGATTTTCAAAATGATATTCAAAAATACGGGTTTCAACCACCGCATCCACCGGGCAGGCCTCTTCACAAAAACCGCAATAAATACACTTGAACAAGTCAATGTCATAGCGCGTGGTACGGCGGGTACCGTCCGGGCGCTCTTCCAGTTCAATCTTGATCGCCAGTGCCGGGCAGACTGCTTCACACAGCTTGCAGGCAATACAACGTTCCTCGCCATTCGGGTAACGGCGCAAGGCATGCAGCCCCCGAAAACGCGGTGACTGGGGTGTTTTTTCTTCCGGATACTGAATAGTCACTTTGCGCTTGAAAAAATACTTGCCGGTGACCCCCATACCCTGCAGCAATTCATACAAAGAAAAGGCTTTCAGGTAATGCTTGAGATTGGCGCTGACATTCAGACCCATTGCGTACTCCTCATAACCACGGCTCCCAGCCCAAACCAATCGCCAGCATTTCGGCGAAAATCCAGACGAGCGTCAGTGGAATCAATACTTTCCAGCCCAGACGCATGATCTGGTCATAACGGTAACGGGGGAAAGTCGCCCGAAACCACAGGTACAAAAACAAAAAACAGGCTGTTTTCAAGGCCAGCCAGTGCATGCCACTACCCAATATTGCCCCGAGCAGCGGAATCGACAGCAGCCCGTCCAGCCCCTGAAACGGCGACAACCACCCTCCCATGAACAACAGAGCCGTCAGCACCGAAATCAGAATCATGTTCGCATATTCAGACAGGAAAAACAGCGCAAACGCCATCCCCGAATACTCCACATGAAAACCGGCGACAATTTCCGACTCGCCCTCGGCAACATCAAAGGGTGCACGATTGGTTTCAGCCACCCCGGCAATAAAGTACACAAAAAACAGGCCAAACAAAGGCCAGACGAACCAGGAAAAAATACTGCCTGATTGCGCCATGACAATTGCATTCAGATTCAGGCTACCCGAGGCCATCAGCACCCCCACCAGCGCAAAGCCCATCGCAATCTCATAGGAAATCACCTGCGCCCCGGCACGTAAGGCACTGAGCATGGCATACTTGGAATTCGACGCCCAACCGGCGAGTATGATGCCATACACCCCCATCGAGGTCAGCGCCAGCAGAAACAGCAAACCGGCATTAATATCTGCCAGTACCCTGCCCTCTGCAAACGGAATCACCGACCAAGCGGCAAACGAAGGCACCAAAGCCAGCATCGGCGCGATCAGGAACAGGTAGCGATTCGAGCGCGTCGGAATAACCACTTCCTTGAACAGCAACTTGACCACGTCCGCAATCGGTTGCAGCCAGCCCTTGGGACCCACCCGGTTGGGGCCAAGCCGCCCTTGCATATAACCAATGACCTTGCGCTCGGCATAAGTGGTATAAGCGACGGCCAAAATCAAGGGGATCAGGATGGCAATGATCTTGAGCAGAATGACAATGACCGTCTGCAGGTCGGTGGGGAACCATTCCCAGATAGCGCCGAAAAATCCCATGACCGCCCCCTAAACCTTGCTAACCGTGATGGAACCGAACGCCGCACCCAGCGCATTCGCCGCAGTAGTCCCCGCCTGCACCCAGACACACCCCGGCGGTACGCTGTCATCCGCCTCGACCGGCAACAACACTGTGCCCTCGCCCTGCTCCAGCTTGAGCAAATCCCCCGCAGACAACACTCGCTTGTCCATTTCCAGTGGATGCAACCGTGCGACGACCGCCGGACTCGCCGCCTGCAAAGCAGTCGCACGGCGCACCAGGGCATCACTGGCATACATCTGTACATCACCAATCCGCTGCATCGCATCCGGGTCACGCACTGGCCACTCGATCCGGGCACGCTGTGTATAGCGGTTATCCGGTTCGACACCCTGCCATTCCAGCTTGAGCTCGCCGGTGATTTCCTCAGTACTGAGATAATCAAACTCAGGCAGGTTCAGGCTATTCCCCAATACCCGCAAAATCTTCCAGCCCGGACGTGCTTCACCCGGTGCAGCAGTCACACCTTTAAAGGTCTGCCACAGACCCGTCAGGTTCACAAAAGTCCCGGCAGTCTCAGCAAAGGTAGCTGTCGGCAATAAAACGGTCGCATAGTCACAGGTTTGCGCATTCGCAAATGGCGCGAGCACAATCACATCAGCCGCTGCCCTGAAGGCAGCACGAGCCAGCTGCGGATCCGCGAAGTCATCCACTTCAGCATGCAATAACAGGAACGTGTTCAATGACCCGGATAACATTTCACCGGCAGCCAGACCCTGTTTTTCCAGCGCAGCACCCGCTGCAGCACGATGCGGTAACACACCGGCGAGGTGCCCACCCACGGTATTGGCCTCCAGTAAATAGCCACACGTCGAAGCTGTCTGCGCGGCAATCACGGTCGTGAGTGCCCGCAGGCTGGCCAACGCCGGATGTTGCAGGGACATATTCCCCAGCCAGACCGCCGAACGCTCGGCTGAACGTAGCTGTTGTGCCATTGCTCGTGCACCCGCTGACACGTCCACTTCGGCACACACCCCGGCAATCTCATCCGGTAACTCCGTACCGGCCAGTTCACAGGCGGCACGCGCGATGGCTGCCAGCTCGGCAACCATTTCCAGCGGTGCGACCGCGATCTGCTCAACCGGATAATTGAAATCAACCCGGCGCGGATTGACCGCCAGCACGCGCGCCCCGGCCAGAGTCGCTTTGCGCAAGCGGTGATTCAGCAGCGGCTGTTCCTGACGCGGATTGCCCCCAATCACCAAGACTGCCTGCAATTGTTCCACTTCCGGCAGCGTCATCCCCAAACCGGGCACCGCTGCGGTAGCCAGCTGGTCACTGTAATCCAGCTGGCGCAAACGGTGGTCGATGTTACTGACTCCTAAGCCCCGCAGCAGCTTCTGGAACAGGTAAAATTCTTCCAAAGTAGCGGTCGGTGCGGCCAAGCCCCCGGTCTTTGCCGGGTCAGCCTCGCGCAAGATGGTCGCAACAGCGGCCAATGCTTCCGGCCAGCTAACGACCTGCCAAATACCCTCCCGCTTGATTTGCGGCTGGGTCAAACGGTCGGCACTGGTCAGACCCTGATAACTGAAACGGTCACGGTCTGAAATCCAGCACTCATTGATGTCTTCATTGGCGCGTGGCACGGCACGAATCACCTTGCCATCAAAGGTATGCACCGACAGGTTGGAGCCTACCGAATCATGCGGAGCAATGGTCGCATGCGTGCGCATTTCCCAGGCACGGGCACTGTAGCGGGAAGGTTTTGCAGTCAGTGCTCCGACCGGACACAAGTCAATCACATTCCCGGATAATTCCGAAGTGACCGCCTTCGCCACAAAAGTACCAATTTCCATGTGTTCACTTCGTCCGGTCGCGCCCAGCTCACGCAACCCGGCGATTTCCTCGCCAAAGCGCACACAGCGCGTACAGTGAATACAACGGGTCAGCGCCGTTTCGATCAGCGGCCCAATATCTTTGTCGCGCACCACCCGTTTGACTTCTGCAAAATGCGAATGGCTATTGCCATAGCCCATCGACACATCCTGCAACTCACACTCGCCGCCCTGATCACAAATCGGGCAATCCAGTGGGTGATTGATCAACAGGAACTCCATAATATCCTGTTGTGCGGCTTTGGCTTTCTCCGAACGTGTCCAGACTTTCATGCCCGCCGTCACCGGCGTCGCACACGCGGGCAACGGCTTGGCTGAGCGCTCGACTTCCACCAGACACATACGGCAGTTGGCCGCCACTGACAGTTTTTTATGGTAACAAAAGCGCGGCACCTGAATAGCCGCCGCATCGGTCGCCTCAATCAGCATACTGCCCGGCTTGACCTGCAAAGTCTGGCCATTAACTTCAATCGTAATCAGCGCAGCACTCATCGCAGCACTTCCCGTTTAAGCGTTGGCTGTTTCGGTGTCAGTACACTGTGACCATGCGTCACGTAATGCTCGAATTCGGAACGAAAGTGCCTGATGAAACTCCAGACCGGCATCGCTGCCGCCTCACCCAGTGCACAAATGGTGCGCCCTTCAATTTTATGCGCGACGATTTCCAGCCGCTCAATGTCTTCCATCCGCCCCTTGCCTTCGACGAGGCGCGTCAGCAGGCGGTATAACCAGCCCGTCCCTTCACGGCAGGGCGTGCATTGCCCACAGGACTCGGAATAATAAAAACGTGAAATACGCTGCAATACCTTGACCATATCGGTGGTTTCATCCATCACAATTACCGCCCCCGACCCCAGATAAGAACCGGCTTTTGCGATACTGTCATAGTCCATGTTCAAGCCCAGCATCACCTCACCCGGCAATACCGGCACCGACGAGCCACCGGGAATCACCGCTTTCAGGCGATGCCCCGCCCGCACCCCCCCAGCCATAGCCAGCAGATCCCGAAACGGAGTACCCAAGGGCACCTCAAAATTGCCCGGCTGGTTCAAATGCCCTGAGAGCGAAAACACCTTTTCGCCCCCCGCATTCTGTACCCCCAGATCGGCAAACCAGCTGCTGCCATTGCGCAGAATGACCGGGATGGAGGCCAGGGTTTCGGTATTATTGATGGTGGTGGGTCGCCCGTACAGGCCAAAACTGGCCGGGAATGGCGGCTTGAAACGCGGTTGGCCTTTTTTGCCTTCCAGCGATTCGAGCAAAGCTGTTTCCTCACCACAGATATAAGCCCCGGCACCCAGCGTGCCATACAGGTCAAAATCCACGCCACTGCCCAGCACATTCTTGCCCAGTAATCCGGCAGCATAAGCTTCACGCACCGCTTGTTCAAAGCGCAGGAAAGGCTCATCCATAAACTCGCCACGCATATAGTTATAACCGACCGTCGCACCCATCGTATACCCGGCGATGGCCATGCCTTCGACCAGTGCATGGGGATTAAAGCGCAGGATGTCGCGGTCTTTGCAGGTGCCCGGCTCGGATTCATCCGAATTGCAAACGATGTATTTTTGTCCGGGCAGGGTGCGCGGCATGAAACTCCATTTCAGACCGGTCAGGAAACCCGCTCCGCCGCGCCCGCGCAAGCCGGATTCCTTAATGTCATCAATAATGTCCTCAGCGGGTGTTTTCTCGGCCAGAATTTTTTTCCAGGCCTGATAACCGCCGACCCGCAGGTAATTCTCCAGCGTATGTGCCTGCGCGCCGAACTGCTTGGTGATAAAACAAACCTGATTCGCCATGCCTACTCCAGCCCGTCCAGAATCGCATCGACTTTCTCGGCAGTCAGATGCGTATGATAAACATGATTCACCTGCATCATCGGCGCACTGGCACAGGCTGCCAGACATTCTTCCTCACGCTTGAGGAAAAAACGGCGATCGGGCGTCGCGGCTCCCAGCTTGATCCCCAGCCGGTTTTCAAGGTGCGCCAGAATCTCATCCGAACCGCACAGCATGCAGGACACATTGGTACAGACCGAAATACTGTAGCGAGCGGCGGCTTTTTCATCCGTTTCAAACATCGAATAAAAACTGGCGACCTCATACACTGCAATCGGCGGTAAATCCAGGTAATCCGCCACTGCATCCATTTTCGCGACCGACAGGTAATGGTCTTCGTGCATCACCGCCCGCAAAGCGGCCAGCAAAGCCGACTGTTTGCGATCTGCCGGGTAGCGTTGCAACCATTTTTCCAGCTCGGCACGCTCATGAGTACCAAGTAAATCACGTTTGCGGGAGGGGGTGAGCGTATGAGGCGTGTGAGTTTCAGTCATCAGCGGTCTACTTCTCCAAAAACAATATCCTGTGTACCGATGATGGTCACGACATCGGCCAGCATGTGTCCCTTGACCATTTCATCCAGCGCGGACAAATGGGCAAAACCGGGGGCACGCACCTTCAGCCGGTAGGGTTTGTTGGCACCATCCGACACAATATAACAGCCAAACTCCCCTTTGGGGTGCTCAACGGCGGCATACGCCTCACCCGCTGGCAGGCAATAACCTTCGGTCATCTGTTTGAAGTGATGAATCAAAGCTTCCATATCCTGCTTCATGTCTGCCCGCTTCGGCGGAGTGACCTTGTGGTTATCCACCATCACCGGCCCCGGATGGTGGCGTAGCCAGGTAATGCACTGTTGGATGATGGCATTCGACTGGCGCATTTCTGCGACTCGCACCAGATAACGGTCGTAACTGTCACCATTCGTGCCGACCGGAATATCAAATTCGACTTTATCATAGGCCGCATACGGCTGTTTGCGCCGCAAATCCCACTCGACCCCGGAACCCCGCAACATCGGCCCGCTAAAGCCCAGCTGCAAGGCACGCTCAGGTGAGACTACCCCAATCCCGACCAGTCGCTGTTTCCAGATACGGTTATCGGTCAGCAAGGTTTCATATTCATCGACATGCCCCGGAAAACGGCGGGTAAAATCTTCGATAAAATCGAGCAAGCTACCTTCCCGGTTGGCATTCAGGCGCTTTACGTCCTGATCATTGCGCCAGCGTGATTTTTCATACTGGGGCATGCTGTCCGGCAGGTCGCGATACACCCCACCAGGGCGGTAATAAGTGGCGTGCAGACGCGCCCCCGATACGGCTTCGTACACATCCATCAGGTCTTCACGCTCACGGAAAGCATACAAAAACACCGTCATCGCCCCAACATCCAGCCCGTGCGCACCAATCCAGAGCAGGTGATTGAGAATGCGGGTAATCTCGTCAAACATCGTGCGGATATACTGCGCCCGTTCCGGTGCTTCTATTCCCAGCAATTTCTCAATCGCCCGCACATAGCCGTGCTCGTTACACATCATCGACACATAATCAAGCCGATCCATATAACCGATACTCTGGTTATAGGGCTTGCTTTCCGCCAGCTTTTCAGTGCCCCGGTGCAACAGACCAATATGCGGGTCGGCACGTTCGATCACTTCCCCGTCCATCTCCAGCACCAGCCGCAATACACCGTGCGCTGCCGGATGGGCGGGGCCAAAATTCAGGGTAAAATTACGGATTTCAGGCATCAGTCATCCAACTCCTCTGGCGGTATGAAACGCTCATCCTCACGAATCACCCGAGGCACCAAGGTACGCGGCTCAATGGAGACCGGCTCATAGATGACCCGTTGCTGCAGGGGATCATAGCGCATTTCCACCTGACCAATCAGCGGAAAGTCTTTACGGAACGGGTGACCCACAAAACCATAGTCGGTGAGAATACGCCGCAAATCGGGATGGCCTTCAAACATAATACCAAACAGGTCAAACGCTTCGCGTTCATACCAGTCGGCACAACGCCACACACCCACCAGCGAGGGCACCAGCGGATAATCCGCGTCCTCACAAAAAGTCCGCAAACGGATGCGCAGGTTATGCCGCACTGATAACAAGTGTATGACGACTGCAAAACGCCGCGCAGGGTCAGGCGGTTTAACCTGATCATCGGCGAAGTCGAACGGATCAACGGGCGGCTGTTGTGTGCTGGCACGGCTAAAACCGGTGGAACTGGCGTGCATTACATCCCAGTCACTGTCACCATAAGCCAGATAATCAACACCGCACAGGTCAGTCAACTGTTCAAAGCGGGTGGCTTCATCATGGCGCAGAAAATTGCAGACATCCCGCCAGTGCGTAACCGGCACCTCCAGCGTCAGTTCGCCCAGCGCATAGTGCTTACGGGTATATTTGCCATTCAGGCGTTCACGCAGATAGGTGCGCAGGGAATCCATGCTCATCGTCATCCCGGTCACCGCGCGATCGTATTGGTACGGCGGATTTTATTCTGCAACTGAATAATGCCGTATAACAAGGCTTCTGCCGTGGGCGGGCAACCGGGCACATACACATCCACCGGCACGATGCGGTCACAGCCGCGCACCACGGCATACGAATAATGATAATACCCGCCGCCATTCGCACAGGAACCCATCGAAATCACCCAGCGCGGCTCGGCCATCTGATCGTAGACCTTGCGCAGTGCGGGTGCCATTTTGTTGGTGAGGGTGCCCGCGACAATCATCACGTCCGACTGGCGGGGGCTGGGGCGAAAAACAATGCCGAAACGGTCAAGGTCATAACGCGCCGCACCGGCATGCATCATTTCAACCGCACAACAGGCCAGACCAAAGGTCATCGGCCACATCGAACCGGTACGCGCCCAGTTGATCAGCTTATCGGCTGATGTCGTGACAAAGCCTTTATCCAGCGCCCCTTCTATTCCCATTCCAGCGCCCCTTTTTTCCATTCATAAATGAAACCGATGATCAGCACCCCCAGAAATACGCTCATCGCCAGCAAGCCAGTCGTGCCAATTTTGTCCAGCACCACCGCCCAGGGAAACAGGAAGGCAATCTCAAGGTCAAAGATGATAAACAGAATCGCCACCAGATAATAGCGCACATCAAACTTCATGCGCGAATCTTCGAAGGCTTCGAAACCACACTCAAACGGTGAATCTTTCTGCGCATCAGGACGACGCGGTGCCATCAACAAACCCAGCCCCAGCAACACCGTCGCCAATGCAGCGCCGACCGCCAGAAAAATCAAGATTGGCAAATATGCTTGCAGCATGCTAACTCCCGGCAAGGCCACCATTGCGGCGTTCTTAAGATCAGACAAGGATCATTATACAGCTTGTACCCCAATGAAAGGGCAAAAAAGACTATATAGCAGGGAACAATAAAACGCCAATCCCTTAAAGGTGATAGAGCTTATATTAAAAGCTATACCCAAATGCAGGATCTGGCTCGTCCTGCGCGGGAGACAAGAGATCAAGGAGCAAGAACCTACACACTCACGCTTTTAAAGAAGAGAATAGCTTTGACTCAAAAGCTGTTTGGAAACTCCTGAGTCAAGCAAGTCGTAGCAATGTAAACCCACGCATCGAGTAGGCAGGTATTGGGTGTTAAGCCAAATACTCCATTCCCCCCATGTACCCGCGCAATACCTCAGGAATACGGATTCTGCCATCCGCCTCCTGATAGTTTTCCAGCACCGCGACCAAAGCACGCCCGACCGCCACGCCTGAACCATTCAGGGTGTGCACCAGTTCCGGCTTGCCGGTTTCCGGGTTACGGTAACGTGCCAGCATGCGCCGTGCCTGAAAATCCAAAGTGTTTGAGCAGGATGAAATCTCGCGGTATTTATCTTGCCCCGGTAGCCAAACCTCCAGGTCGTAAGTCTTGGCCGCAGAAAAACCGGTATCACCGGCACACAGCGCCAATACCCGATACGGCAAGCCCAGTTTCTGCAGAATGGTTTCCGCATGCCCCACCATCGCTTCCAGCGCTTGCCAGGAGTCTTCAGCCCGAACAATCTGAATCATCTCGACTTTCTCGAACTGGTGTTGGCGAATCAAACCGCGCGTGTCTTTGCCATAAGAACCCGCCTCAGAACGAAAACAGGGGGTGTGCGCCGTGAATTTCAGTGGCATCTCGGCAGCGTCAATAATGGTATCGCGCACCAGATTCGTCACCGGCACTTCTGAAGTCGGGATCAAATAATAGCCTTGCTCGTTATCCAGCTTGAACAGGTCTTCCTCAAACTTGGGCAACTGACCCGTGCCACGCAGACTGTCGGCATTCACCATATACGGTGTATAAACTTCCTGGTAAGCATGTTCGCGGGTATGGGTGTCGAGCATGAACTGGATCAAGGCACGGTGCATGCGTGCCATCGCAGCGCGTAATACCACAAAACGTGAGCCGGTCAGTTTGGCCGCTACGTCAAAATCCATCCAGCCATTCGTTGCCCCAAGATCGACATGATCTCTGGCTTTAAACGCAAACGCGGGCGGCTCACCCCAGCGGCGTACCTCGACATTATCATGTTCACTTAAGCCATCGGGGACAGACGCGTCCAGAATATTCGGCAAGCCCAGCGCAATCGTTTCCAGCTCAGACTGCACCTGCGCCAGCTCCTGCTCAGCCGCTTTCAGTTGCTCACCCAGATCAGCCACCGCCGCCAGCAAGGGGGCAATGTCTTCACCTTTGGATTTGGCCTGACCGATGGTTTTCGCACTCAGATTACGTTGGTTCTGCAGCTCCTCCGCCCGGGTTTGCACCGCTTTGCGTTGCTCCTCCAGCGCACGTACTGCCGCTACATCCAGCTTGAAACCACGACGCGCCAGTTGGGCGGCCACATCATCCAGTTCGGTTCTCAGTCGCTTAGGGTCTAGCATCTATTCCAGTCCAGTTTGTTTTTGAAAGCACGCATTATAATCTCAAAACAGGCGTGCAGTCAGCACACCTACCCAGACAGCCCCCAAACAAAGTCCGACATTCAGCACAATATTGAGTACGACCTTCAACCAGGCACCCTGCTCCAGCAAATAAAACGTATCCAGCGAGAACGTGGAAAACGTGGTAAACGCGCCTAACACTCCAATAATCAGGCCGCGTGCCAGCGGGGTGGTCAGCCACTCGCGTTGCGAAAAATACACCGCCAACACACCGATCAGCAATGACCCGAGCACATTGACCAGCAGCGTCCCATAAGGAAAAGCGCGCCCCAGTAACCCATAAACCCCGTTCGAAGCCATATACCGCAATACCGCGCCTAAGGCTCCACCCAAGGCAATGCTTGCTATTTGATCCATGCTTGTGTTCAATCTCCCTGTTATCCTTAAAAACCGTATTTCCATCCCGTATCTGCCCCGAATGGCTGATTCTGCACTACACTTGAACTCTAAGATGAAAAGGGAAAAGCACTCATCTTGGTTTGTGTCGGTGCAGATAATGTCTTGTCTCTAGGGCATTATCGGGAAGGGAAAGCCTCACTTTGGTGAGGCTTTTTTAATGGATGCGCATTGTGAGACATTGTTAACATAAATTACCCACTCTGTCATGCCCCACTGGAAACCTGCCGACCATGTCCGAATTCGACCTGATCAAAACCCATTTTACCTGGGAACCCTTACCCGAGAGCGTCCGGGTCGGCGTCGGTGATGATGCGGCCGTACTGCTGCCAGATCCGGAACAGGAATGGCTGATTTCGGTCGATACCCTGGTCAACGGCGTGCATTTCCCGCTGGATACCGCGCCACAGGCCATCGGCCACAAGGCACTGGCCGTCAACCTGAGTGATCTGGCGGCGATGGGTGCCGACCCGCGCTGGTTTACGCTGGCGCTAACGGTGCCGGAAGCCAACCCCGACTGGCTGGCGGGTTTCGCCCAAGGCCTGCGGCAACTGGCACAGCAACACGGTATCTTTCTGATCGGCGGTGACACAACGCGGGGGCCCTTGAGCATCACCCTGCAAGTGATGGGTAGCGCGCCGCGTGGCAAAGCCTTACTGCGCTCAGGTGCCCAACCGGGCGATCTGCTTTGCGTTTCTGGCACGCTCGGTGATGCCGCAGCAGGCCTTGCCGTGCTCCAGCAACGCCGGTCGATGCCAGCGGAAGAGGCCGCCTATTGCATAGAACGTCTTAATTACCCGACCCCCCGTCTGGCACTGGGCCAATGGCTGCGCACGCACGCCAGCAGCTGCATGGACATCTCTGATGGCCTGCTGGCTGATTTGCTCCATTTATTAAAGCGCTCAAGGGCAGGCGCGCAATTACAGCACCAACAACTACCGTTTAGCAGAATATTAGAAAAAATTCCGCTAAATGAACGCCTTAACTATGCATTAACCGGCGGTGACGACTACGAACTCCTGTTTACGCTCCCGGCAGGAAATCTCAAACAACTCCATGATTATAATAAAAAAAATTCAAACCTTATCCGCATCATTGGCCACATCACCCCGTTGGCAGAAAAAATTGAACTTGACCTTGACTTCCACCCATTGACCAGTGGCTATAATCACTTCTTATAGCCTACTTGTGCGACGAACTTTGCAGTTATAGTATTGTCTACCGAAAGATAACAATTAACTCACTCAATGAGGGCTTTACATAATGAAACATCCGATCCGTCTGGTTCTGGCCTTGTCCGCGAGCGCCTTGTTTGCTGCTGGTTGTAGCAACACCCCGTATGATGCAACTGCCGATGACACCGCCGGTTCCAGCTACTCCAGCAACAACATTCCTGAAGCAGGCCCGTTGACCGAAGCGGTGAACACCTACAATCCACCGGTTAATAACCAGACTGTTCCTCAAGTAGACACTTATGCCTACCAGCCTCAACCACAGCCACAATATCAGCCAGCACAGCCACAGGCTGACAATAATTCCTACGACACTTACGCGGGTTCTGATAATAGCGGCGGCGCAGTCGCCTATGATAATAGTGCTAATGCTAATGCTAATCCCAATAACACGGGCGGCTACGACTACAGTGCACCGGGCAACGAAACTTACAGTAATTACGCAGCACCCAGCACCGATACCTACGCCAGCAATAACAACGCCAACAGCTATTACTCAGGCGGAAATACGGCAGCGCCGGCCAACACCTATAGCGGTGGCGGCGGTGGCGCGGCGGTTCAGGTCTTTGCTTCCGGTAGCAGCAGCAAAGCGGAGCAGATCAAAAACTCGATGAGTGGCCGGGGCTTACCGGCGGTCGTCGATAACGTAGCAGGCCTGTACAAGGTACGCGTGCCGTTTGGTAGTGAAGGCGAGGCTCGTGCCAATCTGGCGCGCGTGCGCAGTGCGTCCGGCGAACCCGGTGCCTTTGTTACTTTCCGCTAAGTTTTTCCATTACGTTTGATCGCAGAAAAATGGTCTAAAGCGCGCTGACGGCTGGCGCGCAAATCAGCCATCGGCAAAGGATAGCCCCGCACGTTTTCACCCAGCTCACGAGGGTGGTGGATTTTTTTCACCGCCCTACCCGCCAGCTCTGGCACCCAGCGCCGGACATACTCACCCTCAGGATCAAATTTCTCACCCTGCAACACCGGGTTAAAAATCCGGAAATACGGAGCCGCATCCGCGCCACAACCCGCCACCCATTGCCAGCCAAGCGTGTTACTCGCCAGATCCGCATCCAAGAGCGTGTCACGAAACCAGTGCTCACCCTGCTGCCAGGGAATCAACAGGTTCTTGGTCAGCCACGACGCGACAATCATTCGCACCCGGTTATGCATCCAGCCGGTCTGCCACAGCTCACGCATACCGGCATCAACGATGGGCAGGCCTGTCCTGCCTTGCTGCCAACGCTCCAATGCTTCCGTATAATCAGTCGCCCACTCAAAGTCCTGAAAACGCTGGTCCAGTGGTTGTTCAAGGGTGTGCGGAAAATGATAAAGCAGGTACCAGGCAAACTCACGCCAGCCAATTTCCTGCAGGAATACCCGAATGCCGTCATCCGCCTCCGGGTGTGCCGCCAGATAATCAGTCGCAAAATAAACGACCTGCCGGGGGCTAAGTTCGCCGAAATGCAGATGGGGTGACAAGCGTGAAGTGCCTGCCGTTGCGGGGATATTACGCCCTTGCGAGTAATCGCCACCGGCGGCCTGCAGAAAATCCTGCAAACGTTGCAAAGCGGCTGCTTCACCGACCTGCCAATGGGTCAGGAGTGGCTCATGCCAAGACACGCGGGGCAACAGCTGCAATTCATCCAGCGCAAGCCCCGGCGGCCAGCTCACGGGTGCGGGTAATGCGGTGGGCGTGGGCAAAGGGTTTTGCTGATGAATGCCTGTTTTTAGCAATGTTTTCCAGAAGGGTGTGTAGACCTTATAGGGCTGACCATCCGCTTTTAACACCTCCCACGGTTCACGCAACAGGCAGGCATTAAAACTTTGTACAATTAGCTGCGTTTTCGGCTGCGTTTTTGGCACTGTTTTCAGTGCTGTTTTGATGTGCTGGTCGCGTTGCAGGGTGGCCGGGTCATAACAGCGGTTCCAGAAAACATGCGTCGCGCCGGTTTCGGTGATCAGTTGCTCCAGCACTGACAGAGCAGCGCCCCGGCGTAGCAGCAGCCGACTGCCGCGAGCCTGCAAATCGGTAGCCAGTGAATGCAGGGAATGATGCAGCCAGACACGACTGGCTGCGCCCACCTGGCTGACCGTGCCGGGGGTCGGATCATCAATAAATACCGGAATAATGTGCTGACAAATCTGGCTGGCCTGCCACAAGGCCGCATTATCGGCCAGACGCAAATCCTGCCGTAGCCAGACAATGGCGGTGGTCATTCAGGCGTGCACCTGCCGGACGGGTGTGGCTTGCAGGCATTCTGTCACCTGCGTCAGCGCCTCACCAAAATGGGTGGGCAGCAGCGTGACCCCGTGTGGCAAAGCGGTGCTATCCACCGGCTCCATGTACTGCATTAACAGGCGGGCACTGGTAATACGCGCGAGGGCTTGCAGGCTGGTAAACGTGTCACTAGAGGGGCTACAAAACAGAATGGCCGCAAAACCGGAACGTTCCAGCACCAGCGGCAAATGCTCAGGGCAACACCCGGCACCCAGCAAGCTCACTTGAAAACCGCGCCCGCTCAATAAGCTGGCCAGTAACAAGGCCTGTAAATGCACCACCGGCAGCGCAGAACCCAAGACAATCACGCGCGGTGTGCCTGCCTGAGTCTGGCTGTTAGCATGCAAATAGCAGGAACCGAGCTTGACCGCGAGGAATTCGTACCAGAAAGAATGATCGGCGTGGGTCGAGGTCAGCAGCTTGCACTGGCCGAGCAGCTCTTTGCACAGCGGCAATAACAGGTTACTGGCCACCTGCTCCAGCGAGTACAGCGCGACGGCTTCATTGAACACCTGATCCAGCGAACGCGCATCCAGTTTACAAATACAGCGTTTGCTCAAGGTCAGGAAGTGCGCCCAAGGATCAGCGGCCAAGGTCGCGGTTTTGAGATCAATTCCGCCTTGCACGCCCTTGATACCGCCTGCTTTACGGCTATTCAGCACATCGCCCACCCGCCCGACCGGAATCCCCTGATCCAGCAGGCAAAGTACCTGACGCACACGGGTGATATCTTGCTGGCTATAGAGGCGGTGGCCTTTCGGGGTGCGTTGCGGCTTGATCAGGCCATAACGCCGCTCCCAGGCACGCAGGGTGACTGAGTGTACACCCGTTTGTTCGGACACGGCTCCAATCGGAAATACCGCATCCTCATCCATTTCTTGTTGTGTCGTCATGCTGCGGAGATAACCTGTCATCTGCGGATAGAACTGCGCTAACACTATAAAACAATGTATTAAACCAGAAAAATCCCACCACATGCACTATGGGGATGCACGTTCAGACCAGGCTTGTGTTATTAGGCGACAACACAATTTTCTTTTGTTTGTACAAGGCACCCAAGGCGCGTTTGAAATGCGCCTTGCTGACATGAAATTCGGCATAAATGCGTTCCGGCGAGGTTTTATCGGTGAAATCCGAATGACCACCGTGCGCTTTGAGGTGATCAAGAATCTGTTGGGTTAGCGCATCCTCCACCACCGGCGTAGCTAATTGCAAGGTGAGATCAATCTTGCGGTCGGGGCGAATCTGTTTGATAAAACCCGGCACCCGCTGGCCAATCCGCAACGGCTGGAACACTTCCGCCGCATACAGCAAGCCCAAGTGCGTATGTCCGACCACGGCCTTGAAACCCAACTCCGAACGCCCGTAAATCAATAAATCCACGGCCTGTTCCGGCTGGTAATAATAGCCCAGTTCGCTCAGATGGCGCGGTAAACGGGTCGAACCGATAATGCTTTCAGTGCGTTCATCCAGATAAATATACACCACATAAGACTTGCCGACTTCCATTGGGCGTTCCTGCTCATTGCGCGGTACTAACAGGTCTTTCGGCAAGCCCCAGTTCAAAAATGCACCGTGCCGACTGCTATCCACGACCTTCAGGTAAGCACATTCACCCACCTGCGCCAGCGGTTGCTCGGTGGTGGCAATCAACCGGTCTTCCGAATCCAGATAAATAAACACATCCAGTTCATCCCCGACCTGCGTATCCGCTGGTACATAGCGCCGGGGCAACAGAATCTCGCCGTAGCCGCCCGCCGCCAGATAAACACCGAAATCAACCTGGGTACTCACCGCCAGACGGTTGTATTTGCCAATCTCCAGCATAGCCACCTCAAGCGCCCTCTGTGGCCAGTTCCTGCGCCACATCCGCCGGTTCCAGCTCCAGCCCTTCCAGCTCCGCGTCCCAGTTCGGCCCCACCAGCACATCATCTTCATGCATACCCGGCAACCAGTCATTCAGGAATTCTTCCAGCGCGATCACTTTTGGCTGATAAATCGCCCACTCGTCACTGCACAAGGCACGCGCCACAATTTCATCTGACCAGAACGGCAATACGTCCGTCTCTTCGTACACCGCTGACGGGCAGACCGCCCAGTTATCCTCCGCGTCGCAGAGTCCCCAGACTTTGCCGGTTTTTAGCACACCGGCAATAAAGGCATCGTAACGGGCTTCAAAATCACTATTTTGCTTGTTCATGGTGGATTGTTTCACAGTTGGCAGGGTAGGCAATGGTTCAAACCCTTATGATAGCACTGCCTGCCCGGAAAGCAGAAGCGGCTTACAAATAACCGCCGGTTGCCTGAATCAGCTGGCCTGCTGCCGGATCAGACAACCAGACGACCAGCGCGGTCTGGGTTTGGCCGATAGCGGGGACAGTCGGTAACTCCATTTGCCAGGTCGAAGTCGGATTCTGCACCGATTGCTGGGTCTGCTGTAACACCACAAAATCATGTTTCAAGGTGCGCCCGCTGTTCTCACCACGCTGCACCGCCGTTTCCAGCCCCATGCCCAGATAAGCCACATTCAGGGTCAGCTGCGCAGGCAGATTAGCCCCAGCTTCCGGCGTGAAATTCACCGCCAGTTGCTGCTGGTCATCCGCCAGTACCGCCCTCAGCACCCCGGCCTTGGCTGCACTCGGCTCCCAGCTATCCCGCCCGCGCAAATGCCCACGCCATTCCTGATTATTCAACACCACTTGCGGCGTATAACTTTGGCGGGTATTACCCACCTGCACATGCCCATACTGCCGCGCGGTGAATGCCGCGCTCGAAAATCGGTCTGCCCAACCCAATGAATTCCAGTAATCCACATGAAACGCCAGCGGGATAAACTGCGCAAACAGCCCCGGACGCTCCTTCAGCGTGCTAAACCAGCGGTCAGCGGGCGGGCAACTGCTACACCCTTCCGAAGTATACAGCTCCAGCACATCGGTCATGCGCGCACTGCTGGTAAATTCTTTGGCTTGGAGCGGTGCCGCCAGCAAACCCGCCGCCATCATCGTGGCTCCCACAGCAGCCGCCAACCCTGAAATCGTGTGTTTCATCATTCCTTCCTCAGACTGTAGACAGACAAGGTAGCGCTTGAAACGCTACTGGGCTGGATACGGATTGGAGAGGTGGGTGGATGCAGGCGTAGCCGTAAGTCATCGGCTGAGAAATCAGGATGTTGCGTTTTTCCTGATCAGTAAACCCAATGCACGTAATGC
>CAXYXY010000037.1:0-45040 GCA_964293125.1 uncultured Thiothrix sp.
TATCAGTCGTTTCGTTTCGTTGTTGCCCTGAGTGAGTGGCGCATTATACAGACCAACAGAAACCCGTCAACACCTTTTATTAAGTTATTTTTCATCATTTCACTATAAACATAGGCTATTCGTTTGAAGTCAGATAGTTACAGTTTCGTGACTGAGCCGATAACCCGCTACTTTTCTTGCTAACGCAGTTCGCGCCAGTCGAAACCATCCTCCTGCGTCGCCAAACTCAACCATTCCGGCTCGCAGCCAAGCCCCGTACATAATGCAGCATGGGCGTGCTCAGGCAGATTATTGGCCTCACTTAAATGCATGCCCACTAAATGCTGTAACTTGCGCTGATCCAATTGTTGCAATAACTCAGCAGCATGCCGGTTATCGAGATGACCATACACCCCACCGACCCTGCTTTTCAGACTGGGAGGGTAAGGTCCACGTGCCAACATTTGCGCATCGTAGTTACACTCCAGCATCAACGCATCCAGACCTTGCAGCCGTTCAATGATGTGCGGGGTATAACTACCCGTATCGGTCAGCAGCCCCAAGCGCAAGCTGCCCTCTGAAAAAATGAACTGACAAGGTTCACGTGCGTCATGCGGTACCGGGAAAGGCGAGATATACAAATCATCGACAGCAAAGGGCTGATGGACGTTAATGAAATGCTGCTGGGAAAACTTGGCATCGCGGACAGAATGGAAAGTACCAACGGTAAGCCAAACGGGGATACGGTAGCGACGCGACAAGCGCCCCACACCATTGGAATGATCACCATGTTCATGAGTGACCAGAATAGCAGTCAGTGTATCAGGCGAAACACCCAAGCGCTGGAGGCGTCTTTCGGTTTCAACCAGTGAGAATCCACAATCGACAAGAATCCGGGTGTTCCCGGACTCTACTAATGTAGCATTACCTTTGCTGCCACTGCCCAGGGAAGCAAATCGCAGCATCTAACGTTCAAACTCAGCCTTCAGCTGCCCTAAAATCTCAGCTGCCCGTTCAGCGTTAGCTGGAGCGCCATTTTCATCGCCGACTACAATCAGGCTTTGACTGCCCTGATCCGCAATTACAATCCGGTAAGTCTCGCCCACGCCCTGCTGCTTGTCCTTTTCGCGCTGCGCTTCTTTGTGACTCTCAAAATACTCACCTGCCATCATTTTCTGGAAAAATCCCCGGTCTGGCTGGCTTTCGCTTTCACTGACGCGCGTCACGGTATAGATACCCTGCTCACGCTGCTGGGCAGTCACTTTCAAACGGACACGTCCAAGCAATACGCCCGTTTGTGCCCAGACCTGATCATAACCACCACTCACCGCCAGCGCCGGATTTCCATCCTGCAATTGCGTCAAACCGGCAGACAGCCGACTGACTACCACTGGGCTAGCAGCAGAACGAGGTACCTGTATACCTGCTTGCTGCTGCACTGCACTCGCGGTGGCAATTCCATTCGGGTCGACGGCATAGGTATCATCAAATGCAGGCGCACTTAAACCCGGCGGCACCGCCAGGTTGGCAACCGTATTGCCACCTGTCGTGTAATCAACTGAATCCGTGACATCGTCCAATTTGAGGCCAGAGAAATAAGAACAGCCCGATAAAACGAGCGTGCCGGCTACTACCAACGCCAGAGGCAATACATTGTGTCGATTCATGGAAAGATTCATAAACTGTTCCGCTGTTCTCTTGTTTAACACGACTAACACTCAATACCGGCTTGACGCATGGCCGCCAATACACGCGGCTGCAATGCCTCAGACATGGCGACTAATGGCAGACGCAGGCCCGCACTACCAAACCCCATCTTGTGCATGGCCCATTTGACCGGGATCGGGTTCGGCTCCAGAAACAGGCATTCATGCAAACCCGCCAGCGTAGCGTCAATCCGTTCTGCTGTCTCCCGGTCACCGGCTAGCGCCGCTGCGCACATGGCATGCATGGCTGCGGGTGCCACATTGGCAGTTACAGAAATCGAACCTTTGCCACCTGCCAGAATCAGCTCGCGCTGGGTACTGTCATCACCGCTGTAGACATCCAGGCTATCACCACAACGCGCCAGAATATCACGTGCCCGATCAACATTACCGGTCGCTTCCTTGATACCGACAATATTAGCGATACCCGCCAGACGCTCAACCGTTTCAGGTAGCAGGTCGCAGCTGGTACGCCCTGGTACATTATAAAGTATCTGTGGAATCGCCACACTGTTGGCAATCGCCTTGTAATGCTGGTACAAACCTTCCTGCGGTGGCTTGTTATAATAAGGTGTCACCAGCAGGCAGGCATCAGCACCGTCGTTCATCGCCGCCCGCGTCAGGGCAATCGCCTCTGCCGTGCTGTTCGAGCCAGTGCCAGCAATCACCGGGATTTTCCCGTTGACCAGCTGAACCACACGTTTCACGACATAGCTGTGCTCTTTATGAGACAGGGTGGCTGATTCCCCTGTTGTACCGACTGCCACAATAGCGTCCGTGCCGCTTTCAATATGAAAAGCGACCAAGGCTTCCAACGCCTGTTCGTCAATAGACCCGTCAAGAGTCATGGGGGTGACCATTGCAACCATACTGCCGCGAAACATGGAATTCTCCAGTGAATTAATCTGCAAAAGCATACTACTTGATGCCGTTAGGAGAATACAAGCACAATGCATCCACACCCGTATTCAATCATTATGGCAGCAGTGACGCTGATCAAGTGCTTCAATTAACCGACAATGCTCCGCATTGTGGCTATCGCAATCCGCCAGCCGGACTAAAACCGCCTGCATGGCTTGCAGATCTGCAATTTTCGCCTCAACCTCGGTCAAATGCGCCTGTGCGAGTTGATCAGCCGCCTGGCAATTTTGCTCGGGGTGATCCGCCAGCTGCAGCAAGGTTCTGATCGCCTCAATGCCAAACCCCAGCTCACGTCCACGCCGGATGAATCTCAATCGCCTGACAGCAGCATCACCATAATGACGATAGCCACTCGCCGACCGCAATGGCTTCGGCAACAGGCCAATTCGCTCATAGTAACGAATGGTCTCAATATTTACAGCAGACTGGCGACTGAGGACACCAATAGTGTAGGTCTTCGGCATAAACTTGACTCTGTAGCCACTACAGACTTTAGGATACACCTTATGAGTTTTTAGGGTAAATACCGGAGAATAAAATGGGTGTACATTGCTGCCATGATCACGACCATGAACCACAGGTTACTCCACCAGACGGTGCTTATCGCAAAGTGCTGTGGATCGCATTACTCGTTAATGCCGGAATGTTTCTGGTCGAAGTTATCTCAGGACTGGCAGCCGACTCTTTGTCGCTGCTGGCTGATTCACTCGATTTTTTTGGTGATGCGGCCAACTACGGTGTCAGCCTGTGGGTGCTGGGCATGGGGGTTGCTGCGCGCGCGCAAGCCTCTTTGCTGAAAGCAGCTACAATGATGCTTTTCGGGGTATGGATACTGGCCAGCACGGTCTGGCATTGGTTGAACGGTGTCATACCGGATGCAACGACAATGGGTATCATTGGGGCATTAGCCTTGCTGGCCAATCTGGGCGTTGCGGCATTACTCTATGCCTATCGCGAAGGTGACAGCAACATGCGGAGTGTCTGGCTGTGCACCCGAAATGATGCTTTGGGGAATATCGCCATTTTACTGGCCGCGCTAGGGGTATTCGGTACTGGCTCCGCTCTGCCTGATCTGGGGGTAGCCTTGATGATGGCGAGTCTGGCGCTAACATCGGCCTGGCAAGTCATTAGCCAGGCTCGCCGCGAACTTTCAGCAACCTGAAACAATCTTCCAGTCAACCTTGATCTGGTAATTCAGGCGGCCAGCTGGCTCATGCTCCCAGTCGACATCAACCGTACAGCGGGCACTACAACCGGACTTGGGTTTGGATACAATCTCAGCTCGCCCGTAACGGCGCTTTTTATAGACAATGTCAGCGCCGTCAAACACAGCGCACTCCGCACCGGAGGTGCGTGGCGGTGTCAGCTTGACAGTATCCCGACCTTGGCCACCCGAGCTGTCAGCATGCTGGTATTCATTACTGAGTGAGACTACGGTGGCATCAGCAGCCAGTGTAGCGTGGGAGCTGACCAGCAGCCCGACAGCAATAATTGGTACAGCCCATTTCTTTAACATGATTACTTTCCTTTTTTAAAAGCCACCGCCTCAAACCCTGTTATTTTTCAAGCCTTGTGCATTTTAGGGCGAGCCGCTTCGTTAACAACTACTGGCAGAATGATCATAATGCAGGTTCCTTCCCTGTCCGGATCGACGATGAAGTCTGCCTTGATCTTCTGCGCCCGGTACTGCATATTCTTGAGACCGTTACCCGCACGGTTTCCAGCCTTAAAACCTCGGCCATTATCATGAATCTCTATTTTGATACGACTGGCCTTTTCATAAATAGTTTCAATGGATGCGGATAAACGAATACAATTAGCACCTGAATGTTTTAAGGCATTCGTAAACGCTTCCTGCAGAATCCGTAACAAGTTCAAGGCACGCTCTGGGCCAAAGTCCTGTAAAGCGGGCAATTCATCGACTTGCCATTCCAGATCAACTTTGCAAGCATCCAGCGCAACCCCGATACGGGTGCGAAACATACCCAGCATAGCGGGCAAATCACTGCTGGTACTGCCTAGTGAGTCGATCATTAAACGTAAGTCGTTCAATGCGTTATGCGCCGCCTCTCGCAAATGCACCCGATCCACCGGCTCATGATCCAGCTGCCGCAACATGCTGGTCAGATAGACACCGATACCATCGTGCATGTCCCGCATGATGCGCGAACGCTCATGCAACAACACCTGCTCCTGCCCTAACAGGCGGATGGTTTCGTAGCTTTTTGCGATCTTCTGCGTTTTCTCTTCCACTCGATCTTCCAGCTCCTGATTCATTTTCAGTAGCTGGCGGGTAAAGTCTTCAGTCGCCCGCAAGGACTGCACAAAACGCTGTAATAATATCCAGGCAAACGACGCCAGCAAAAAGGGCGCGCCAAAGTGCAACAAACGCCCGGAGGGTAACGACTGCCAACCCGTTAATACTGCCAGGTCATGCAGACCAAACATGACGATCACTCCGCCCGCCGCCGCTAGTGCATACAATTCATTGCTGCGTATCTTCCAGGCACGGACGATCGTGAAATACAAAACATAAGCCGCACCCGCCAAGGCCAACGGACTCCACACATCACTTAATAACGGATAGAGCCAGTCAGCGGGCAATACCAGCATGATCAAAGCAATACTGCCGTAGACCAGTAACACATACTTTTCCAGTTTCTGGTGGCGTTCCTGCAGAAAGCGGTGAATAAAAAACACCCCAACCACACTCATGCCGCCCACACTGACAAAGGTCATCCAGTCCCACAACCGGGTACTGAACGGAATATCGACCACAAATTGATCCAGCGTATGCAAACCCCAAAAGAAACCGCCCAGCCCACATAAACCGTATTCCACATCCTGGCGGCGATAAAACCAGAGTACACACATCGCTGAACTCAGCACCAATACCACTAAGGTAATGATTTGCGGCAAGGTGGCGCGGAAAAAATGGTAGCGCTGCAAACCCGCTTCGAGCATTTCTGCCGGCCCGATTTTCAGTTCATCGAGGAAGCCGTAACGCGCCGGCTCCGCCACCAGGTAGACATCAAAGCTGTTCAGCCCTTCAATCAGCAATCCTTCTGGCACCATAAACAACAAGGGTCGTGAGGCATTGCGGGCTACAGGCTGCTCGAAACTCCCGCCCCAGCCGATCAGTTTGCCATTCACAAACACTGCCGGATTACTCCCGGTCGCAGGCAAAGCCACCGCCCACAAACCGGAAGGAGCCAGTTTGAAAGGAAAAGAGAGCCGATATAAAGCACGTCCCGAGTTCAGCGCCGGATAGGCCGCCAGATCATCCCGCCATTCATGCGGCAACTGTACCTTGCGCCCCTTGCTGCGGGTTGCGGAACGCAGTTTGTTCACACAGCCAGACAGATTGCCCACCATCGTCAACTCATTCGCGTTTTTCATCTCCACACCATCCGAAATGGACTCCGGGCAAAGTCCGCTGTCATCCGTGACCAGCGTTGCCTCGTGCAGTGAAATACTGTCTTCATGCGGGGTAAAACGCACTTCGCCCAGCTGCCAACCGGCCAATAAGCAGGCCAACACCAATAACGCCACTGGCCACAAGCTGTAGCGCACCGAAAGTCTGGAGAAAACATTACTCAACCCAATCACCGTTATCCGGGCTGTTTATAACTGATCAAGCATGGCTTGCAAGGCCTGCTCATGCGTAAAACCCAGCCCCAACATAGCCTCGATAATCTGCTTGTCATCTGCCTGAAAACTGTTGCGGGCGGCGGCAAAAATCTCGCCTGCCTCACTACCGGCCTGCTGCAAAACCTGCAGGCCTTGCAACAGGTTCAGACTAAACACCAGATGCAGGACATCAAGAATCTCAGTACCATTCTTGCCACCTGCCTTTAGCGCAACGGCGATTTGCTGCGGATCTTTTTGTGAACTTTGCGTCTGGCTACCTTGATGAATACTCAAATGCCCCATGCGCCAGCCTTCAAAGACCGCTTCATTGCGTGAGTTCACCTCCAGCTTGCGGTAGATGTGTTTGATATGCGAGGCCACGGTATGCGGTGAAATTTCCAGGGAACGGGCAATTTCCTTGTTGGAATAACCGCGCGAAATATACTGCAGCACCATTTTTTCCTTGGGTGTCAGCAATGCATCAGTTGCTGTAGTAGTGCTCGACTGGCTTTCCGCTACTTCGCCACTCTGGAAAAAATCCAGAATGTAGCGGGCAATGGCCGGGCTGATCGGAGAACCCCCTTGCAGTAACTGGCTGATCGCAGCAGCGATATGATCCGCTGACTCATCTTTTAGCAGATAACCACTCGCACCCGCCTTGATCGCTTCGACCACGCTGTTTTCATCGCCAAAGCGTGAAATCACCATGATTTCTGCCTCGGCATGCTGGGCACGGGTTTGCTCGATTAATTGTTTGCCATTACCATCCGGTAGCCCCAGATCGGTCAGTAATACATCCAGTTCATTGCTTTCCAGCCAGCGAGCAGCATCAGTGTAGGTAGCCGCCATGCCAACCAGCTGCAAAGCCGGTTGTGACTGAATAATATCGGCCATGCGCTGCAAGGTTCCCTGATCATCCTCAACCAGGAAAACCCGCTGTACTTTATTGGTATTACTCATCATTCTTTTCCTTGCTAACGGGTCAGAAACACGGCTTAGGCAACCAGCATAAAGCGCCTATCTCTACACCCTTATTTATACGCGAAAAACCGGGCACCTGCGTACCCCTTAAATAGGGGAGAGTAGTATCCAGCCCGCCTGTCCCCTGTTTGAGGGATAAGCATTTTCCTGCAAACCCTGATTCAGGGGATACACAACTTTATCCGACAAGCGCACCATGGGAACCAGATGGCAACACAGACAAACCGACACCATCAACACTCAAGCACTTAATAATACTGGCTAAACAACGAGGGATTTATATCATGAAAACACTTAATACACTGATAGCAGCCGCCACTCTGGCATTGGTTACTTCACAGGCCGCAGTCGCAGCACCGAGCAACAACACCGTATTCTTTATGGATCCGGCCATTGCAGGCAGCGGTTGCCCGGCAGGCACCACCGACTATGCATTGACACCCGATGGACAAACACTGACGATCCTGTTTGATTCCTACGCAGCCGACCCTGGTAACAAGACCTGCAACATCGCCGTTCCTGTGCATGTCCCGAATGGCTTCCAGGTGTCACTGATGACTGCGGATTACCGTGGCTTCGTGGAAGGCAAAGCCGAACTGCGTCGTTCTTACTTTTTCGCTGGCCAAACTGGCCCCAGCCTGAAAACCAACCTGTCTTCACCGGGCGGTAAAGAGTACACCCAGCGCGATAATCTGTTGGCCATGAGCAATATCCTTGCCCGTTGTGGTAAAGACGTTAACTTGCGCATCAACAGCCGTATCCGCACCAAAACGAATAGCAGCTTCATTAGCGTGGACTCGCTGGATTTGAACAACGGCATGATTTTCCACCTGCAATACAAGCGCTGCTAATCCAGCAACATCTTAATGTCACT
The DNA here is from genome assembly GCA_964293125.1 of uncultured Thiothrix sp. Lineage (GTDB taxonomy): Bacteria > Pseudomonadota > Gammaproteobacteria > Thiotrichales > Thiotrichaceae > Thiolinea. The sequence goes on from CAXYXY010000037.1 coordinate 8,092, forward strand.
ACATCTCCTAAGCGTCACTTGATTTTACCCGCCTGCTCCTAGGCGGGTTTTTTTATGCTCGTCGTACAGCCCCATGCAAAGACCCTTTATAAAAAATGGTTTTTAAGTCGTCTGTTCAAAACTTGCGTAGCTAGCAGGAAGGTTGGTCAAACCGGATCATCCTTTCAGTGAACAGGAGCAATCAGATGAGTGTCAAACCTATAGATGATTTAAAATTCTGGCTACTGCCGATCGCACTGAGCGTCTCAGCAGGTACGTTGACCGGGTGTGGCAGTGACAGCAATGACAATGAGGGGAGCGGTAACACCGCACCGACCTCGTTAGTCGTTGCCAATGATGTCGGCAACGAGCGTGGTGCTATCCGCCGCTATACCACCCAACTGGAAGCAGGCAACAGTCTGGGTGTTCCATTACAGACGTTCAATGCCGGACTGGCCGAAGGTATCGTGCTGGACAGGGGCGGCAATCTTTATCAAGCAGGGATTAGCAACAGTGCAGGCACTGTGAGAGCCGTCTGTAACTTCCATTCACGTGCGCGCAAAGGTATTTTTAATGGCAATACCGATCGCATACTGACCCAATCACTCAGTAGCCCCAAGGGCAGTGATATAGCCCAGAAAGCCGGCCTGATCATGGTCGCAGAAAGTGGAGCGCCCATTGATGCAGTCAGTGTACTCAGCCTGTCTGCCGGTAAAAACAGCTCACCCCTATACACACTACCCCGCAGTGCAATGGGTGATACCGGCGCATGGGATGTCGCTTATGACGAAGCCAGCGACAAACTGTTCATTGCCCTGACAAACGGTGATGTCGCTTATTACAACAACTTCCTGAACAAAATGAGAAACGGCAATAGCACCCCTACCGCTATTTTTCGGCCTGATAACCCGCTCAGCGCCACCAACATGCATGGCATTGTTTATGTGGCTGCCGATGACCGCCTGATCGTATCCGATGTCGCCGACCCGACTTCAGCAGACGATGGCAGTATCTATGTATTCGAAACTGCCTCGGCACAAAGCGGCACCGTCACGCCCCAACGCACTTTACGCGGTACTGCCACCCGCCTGGGAAATCCGGTGGATCTGCAAATCAAGGATGGTGACTTGTATGTTGCAGAAAAAGCCAATGACTCGGGAAGGATTCTGGTCTTCAAACAGGTTGCCAATGGCAGCAGCGGCGATATTGCGCCCGATGCCAATTATCGTCTGAATGCACCCGAATCCCTGCTGGCCATGTCGGTTGACGCGGAGATGACTGCAGACAGCAGTGACCTGAATGGCGAGAACATACGCAAATTGCTGGTAGCCAGCAATCCGTCCAACATGGGCATGACCGTCGCCTCGGTACCCAAGAATCTGGCAACAATTGGAGCCAGCTTTAATGCGACCTTGGGTGGTCAATTCGTCGAAAGTGTGGCGCTGGATCAGAATGGTGATGGCGTTGTCAGTTTTGATGACGGCGGGACACCCAGCGCAGGCGGCATCAGTTTCATCAATCGCCTGTCCATCCGTGGCGGTGGAACCTTTAACACTTTGCGTGATCGTCAGATCATTGGCAATAAAACGGGCTTGGTGGCTCCCAAAGGCGTGGAAACGGTCGGCAGTGCCGGGCTAACCCTGATTGCAGACCTGAACGCTGCGGCTCCCGGAGCCATTAAGGCGTTCAGCCTGTGCGCTGAAGACAATGCAGCCCCATTATTTACCACCACCCTCCCCAGCGATAGCCGCCCTTGGGATATGGATTATGACCCGGAAGCCGACCGGCTGTATGTCGCTGCAACCAATGGCACCATTCTGGTTTATGACGACTATCTTGCTACAAAACCCACTGCCCCGGCACGCACGATTGATCCCGATGATAAGTCCGGCTTTGCGGCCAGCAATCTCCACGGCATTGTGCATGATGCCGCAACGGATCGATTGATCGTGTCCGATGTAGGCGATGCCGGTAGCGCAACAGACGGGCGGATTTACGTCATTGATGATGCGGCTACTGCCAATGGCCTCACCCGTTTGCGTTTGGAAATCTCTGGCGCACAAAGCATGCTGGGGAACCCGGTTGACCTGGTTTTTGATGGTAGCCACCTGTTTGTGGCTGAGAAAAGTAACAACCAGCTACAGCGGATTGACAACATCTATAGCTTGAGTGGCCAAGTCGTATCTGCACCCACGGTTTCATTACCTTTTACCGCACCAGAATCGATCGCCCTGTCAGCGGCTACCCTGCCCTGAGCTTTTGATATAAACAAGCGATAATCATGGCCGCCCCCACCCCAAGGGCGGCCATTCTGGTTTAACAACCTGCGCAACTCCCCTATTCAAGGGATAAATAGCATCCACCCCGATACTCATCCACGGGATACACCCCATCCAGAAAATATTGCATCCTGTTTACACGGTGAGCGACCGCCAACAGGCCAGCCACCCACCCAACAGATGACTGTTTAGATGTGATTAATTTTAAAGGATAGGGGTAATACCATGAAAGCATTTCGTACCGCACTCGCCGCCACTACACTCGCATTATTGACCAGTCAGGCTGCTTATGCTGCACCCAGCAATAATGTTGTGCATTTCCTGGATCCGGCGATTGCTGGCAACGGTTGCCCGGCAGGCACTACGGATTATGCCATCACACCGGATGGCCAGACGCTGACTATTCTGTTTGACGCTTATGCGGCTGACCCTGGCAATAAGGCTTGTAATATTGCCGTACCGGTACATGTACCGAATGGCTTTCAGGTATCGTTGATGACGGCTGATTACCGTGGATTTATCGAAGGCAAAGCGGAGTTGCGTCGTTCTTACTTCTTCGCAGGACAAACTGGCCCCAGCTTAAAAACCAACCTGTCTTCCAACAGTGGCGATGATTACACCCAACGCGATAACCTGCTGACCATGACCAACACCTTCGCCAAATGTGGCCGTGACGTGAACCTGCGGATCAATAGTCGCATTCGCACCAAGACCAACAGCAGTTTTGTGAGCGTGGATTCACTGGACTTGAACAACGGTATGGTTTTCCAACTGCAGTACAGAAAATGTAACAGCTAAAACAGTCAGGGCTAACAGAGCACTCACTACACATAAACGCTCACTTTTCCATCAGACCCGTACAGTCTTTGTACGGGTCTTTTTTTTACCTGGGTTATCATATAGAAAGTTCACTGACCCGCCTCCCCTGTTTAAGGGAGTCTCATCCCCGCCAAACCACTCATCCAGGGGATACATCCTGAACTGCAAGTGGCGTATCATGTGTTCACGGTGCCAGTGTAAGAGAGCAAACCCGCCCGCCACACCCACCGAAATGTATTACACTTAAACCATCTGAGACTATCGAGGGATTACTATGAAGACATTACGTAACGTACTGGCAAGCGCGCTGCTGGGCATCATAGCAGGCCAGTCTGCCTATGCAGCAGACGACAACACGGTTTACTTCCAGGATCCGGCGATTGCTGGTAGTGGCTGCCCGGCAGGTAGCACCGACTATGCCATCACGCCAGATGGTCAGACCCTGACTATCCTGTTTGACGCCTACTCTGCCGACCCTGGCAATAAAACCTGTAATATCGCCGTACCTGTACATGTGCCTAATGGTTACCAGGTTTCACTGATGACTGCGGATTACCGTGGCTTTATTGAAGGCAGCGCCGAGCTGCGCCGTTCTTACTTCTTCGCAGGCCAAACCGGCCCCAGCCTGAAAACCGACTTTTCATCCAGTGGCGGCAAAGAATACACCGAACGTGACAACCTGCTAACCATGAGTGAGAGCTTCGCCCGCTGCGGTCAGGACGTGAGCCTGCGGATCAATAGCCGCATTCGCACCAAAACCAATAGCAGCTCCATCAGCGTGGATTCGCTGGACCTGAACAACGGTATGATTTTTCATCTGAAATACAATAAATGTAACGGATAACTACTGCAAGGGATAACGATAAGTTACCTGACCCGCCTGCCACCAGGCGGGTTTTTTTGTTGTTAATGCAAAGTATCCAGCATGCCCTGCGCCAGCAAGCGGCCATGCCCGGCACTGTCCGCCCCGAGCGACTCCATCAGCACGGCCTGAGCGGATAAACTCAGCTCACCCTCTTGGGGACTTTGCCGTTGATACTCCCCCGCAGCATCCAGCACCCAAGCGTGCGTATTATCTTGCAAGTACACCTCAAAGGCTTCGGTACGCACGCGTTGCCGCAATGGTTCATCCAGAATCGGGAAGGCCACCTCGACCCGTCGAAAGAAATTGCGGGGCATCCAGTCAGCGCTGGAGCAATACATTTCTTCCTCCCCCGCATTATGAAAATAATAAATGCGCGGATGCTCCAAAAAGCGCCCCATCACTGAACGCACATGAATATTTTCCGAGACACCCGCGATCCCCGGACGCAAACAACAAACACCGCGCACTATTAGATCAATCTTCACCCCGGCGCGGGAGGCACGGTATAGCGCCTCAATCACCTGCGGCTCAATCAGCGCATTCATGCGTGCCATGATATGTGCCGCCCGCCCTGCTTTGGCGTGACTGGTTTCACGGTCAATTTTTTCGAGGATGGCCTGATGCAGGCGAAACGGCGATTCCAACAAGTGATTCAGCCCGCGCATACGCCCCAGGCCAGTCAACAGGTGAAAAACACGATGCACATCCTCGGTCATGCCGGGGTTACAGGTAAACAGACCAAAATCCGTGTAAGCCTTGGCGGTACCCGCATGATAATTGCCGGTTCCCATGTGCACATAACGCACCAAGTGGCCTTGTTCCCGCCGGACAATCAGACACAGCTTGGCATGCGTCTTATACCCGACCACACCATAGACCACATGCACATTAGCCTGTTGCAAGCGGCTGGTTAAGGCGATATTGGCCTCTTCATCAAACCGCGCACGCAGCTCAACCACTGCAGTTACTTCCTTGCCCGCCCGTGCCGCGCGCACCATGCTTTCCACCAGTTCAGAGTTTTTACCCGTGCGGTACAAGGTCAGTTTAATCGCCAGCACATGAGGGTCACGCGCCGCCTGATCGACAAAATCCAACATTAACTGAAAGGATTGATAAGGCTGGTGCAACAACAGATCACCGGCCTGAATGCGTGCAAACAGATCATGTTCCCCCGAATGCGCACCCACCGGCTCTGACAAGGTGCCTTGCCGGAAAGGCTCAAACCGCAAATCAGGCCGGTCAACCAAGTCCAACACCGTTGTCAGCCGGTTCAGATTGACCGGCCCTTCTACCTGATAAACATCGCAATCCTGCAGGCGAAAATGGGTTTTCAGATAATCAATACTTTCTACCGGGCAATGATCGGCCACTTCCAGCCGCACCGCATCACCGTAATTGCGATGGGTTAACTCACCTTTCATCGCCTTGAGCAGATCGTCGATTTCTTCCTCATCCACGTACATATTACTGTTACGGGTCACGCGAAACTGGTAACAGCCGTTCACTTCCATACCCGGAAACAGCCTGCCGATAAAGGCATGCAGAATGGAAGAGAGGAATACAAAACTGTCTTTGTTCTGTGCAATATCCTCCGGCAAACGAATAATGCGGGGCAACGCACGCGGTGCCTGCACAATCGCCGCATCAATTTCGCGCCCAAAGGCATCCGTACCTTGCAGCTCAACAATGAAATTAAGGCTTTTATTGATCACATTCGGAAACGGATGCGCCGGATCCAAACCGAGTGGATTCAAAAGTGGCATCAACTCGCAGTCAAAATACTCGGATAACCAGTCGCGCTGGATGGCATCCCAGTGGGTACGACGCACAAAATGAATGCCCTCCTGCTTCAAAGCCGGAATCAAAACCGCGTTCAGGAGCTGATACTGGCACTCGACCAACTCACTGGAGTGGCTGCAAATCGCCGCCAACGCCTGTGCCGGTTGCAAACCATCCTGCCCACTGGTTTTCAGACCTAATGCCAATTGTTGTTTGAGGCTACCGACCCTGACTTCAAAAAACTCATCCAGATTGGCGCTGGAGATGCACAAGAACCGTAAACGCTCCAACAAGGGGAGCTGCTCATCCTGCGCCAGCTCCAACACACGATGGTTAAAAGCGAGCAGGCTCAGTTCACGATTGAGGTAGTAGTCAGGGTTTTTCAGATTCATTTCTTGCATCATGCTCTATCTATGCGTGTATTTGCGTCTGCGGGGGCATGAACATAACCTCATGATCATGAACATATGATGACAAACAGCTGTCTTCCCTTCATTAATTTCAACCGCACACAGGACGTTTATAATGACCACTCCGACTATCGACCAGCCCGTCACTGATTTTTCAGCGGCCATGACCAGCGACCAAACCTTCCATTTATCCGATTTTGCGGGCGTTGCCCACGTAGTGTTGTACTTTTATCCTAAAGATAATACACCCGGTTGTACAACCGAGGGGCAGGATTTTCGGGATGCCCACGCTGATTTTCAGGCAGCAGGCGCGACTATCATCGGTGTATCCCGCGACAGCCTGAAAACCCACGAAAACTTTAAGGCCAAACAGGGGTTTCCGTTTGAACTCATCAGCGATCAGGATGAACAGCTCTGCCAGTTATTCGATGTCATCAAACTGAAAAACATGTATGGCAAACAGGTGCGAGGCATTGAGCGTAGCACCTTCCTGATCGACAAGGACGGCATCCTGCGTAAGGAGTGGCGTAAACTGAAAGTTAAAGGCCATGTGGCCGCAGTCCTGCAAGCAGCTCAGGCTCTGAACACTTAATATTGCGAAGAGAATCATGACAAAAACACAAAAGATAAGCACCCAACCCATCCCCCACAAACGCCTGTTCGTACTGGATACCAATGTGCTCATGCATGACCCGGCATCCCTGTTCCGTTTTCAGGAACATGATCTTTTCCTGCCCATGGTCGTGCTGGAAGAGCTGGATCGTGGCAAAAAGGGGGTATCCGAAGTCGCGCGCAACGTGCGCCAGGTCAGCCGCTTCCTTGATGACCTGATCAAGGCTGAAGGCGACAGCTCACTCACCCATGGGGTGGCGCTGGATACAAATGATATTTTCACCAATGGCAAAGTACCGCATGGCCGCCTGTTTTTCCAGACGGAGGTCATCGCCAACAAGCTGCCCCCCAATCTGCCGGGTGATTCACCGGACAATACCATTCTGGGGGTCGCCCTGTTCCTGCGTGACAAATACCAGGAGCGTGATGTTGTTCTGGTCTCAAAAGACATCAACCTGCGCATCAAGGCGAACATTGTTGGCCTGAAAGCAGAAGATTATTTCAATGACCAGGTACTGGAAGATGCCGACCTGCTCCCCAGTGGTTTCCATGAACTGAGCGACCATTTCTGGGATGAACACAGCAAAGACATTGCTTCATGGAAGGAAGACGGGCACACGTTTTACCGTTTGCAGGGCCCACAGACCGAGGATTGGCAGCCAGGAGAAATGCTGTTTCAGCCGGGTGCCGATGGCTTTCAGGCTATTGTGCGCTCAAAAAAAGCGGATCATGCGATTATCGAAACCATCCATGATTTTACCGAAACCCGCCACGCGGTCTGGGGGATCAGTGCGCGTAACCGTGAACAGAACTTTGCCCTGAACCTGCTGATGGATCCGGACATTGACATGGTGACCCTGCTGGGTGCTGCTGGCACGGGCAAAACCCTACTCACCCTCGCCGCAGGACTCGCGCAAACGCTGGATGAACAGCTGTATAAAGAAATTATCATGACCCGCGTCACAGTGCCCGTTGGCGAGGACATTGGCTTTCTACCCGGCACCGAAGAAGAAAAAATGGCACCGTGGATGGGCGCATTAATGGACAATCTGGAAGTACTCACCCAGCCGAGTAATGGCGGCAAATGGGGACGCACGGCTACCGATGAATTCCTGATGAGTAAAATCAAGATCAAGTCACTGAACTTCATGCGTGGGCGCACCTTCCTGAACCGCTACATCATCATTGACGAAGCGCAGAACCTGACGCCGAAGCAAATGAAGACCCTGATCACCCGCGCCGGCCCCGGTACCAAAGTCGTCTGCCTGGGGAATATCGCCCAGATTGATACGCCTTACCTGACCGAAACATCGTCCGGGCTGACTTATGTGGTCGACCGCTTCAGGCAATGGGAATATAGCGGGCATATCACCCTGCAACGCGGTGAGCGTTCACGACTGGCTGATTTCGCCTCTGATCACCTGTAATGACCGAGCGGCTATTTTGAACAAACAACAACTAACAAGCCTGATCGCCCTGACCCTTTTGAATACGGCCTGTACAGAAACACCGGTGCTGGGTTGCAGTACCGGCTGGCAGCTCACCGGCTATTTCACGCCACTGGAACAGGACTACGCGCCAGAATCCCGCCAAACCATTCATACCAGCGACGGCAAGTCGCTGTCGTTGCCCCGTGATTTTATTGATACCGTGAAAATCGAAGGCTGGGGGAAAACCAACGCAGGTTACTATGTCGGTCAGTATCATAGCGCCTGGCATACCAGTCCCCAACCACTGGATGCACAGGGCAATGCCTTGCGCATCGGCAGTATTGCGACCGACAAGCGCAAAATACCCCACGGGGCAAAAGTCACTATTCCCATGCTTAAAAACCACCAGTTTACCGCCAATGATATTGGCACTTCCATCCGGGGCAAGCACATTGACATCTTCTGTGGCGAAGGTCGGGAGGGCGAGGCCAGAACGTTCAAGGTGACACACGATGACGTAGAGGTGTGTGTGACTGCCAGTCGGTAAATGGGTAAGCGGGTGAGTCTGATACCGGGGACACACAGAGGCTATTAAGCGCCCCCTTTTAAATTTTTAACCAGATACTCAACCAGCGCCCGTGTTTTTTCCGGCAAAAACTGGCGCGAAGGGTAAACCGCATAGACTGCGAAGTCCTGCAAATGATAATCCGGCAGCAAACGAATCAGCTCCCCGCGCTCGATATGTTCAACCACCTCAAAATCCGGCAAGACCGCAATCCCAAAACCGGCCAGCACCGCATCGCGCAAAATCTCACCGTTATTGGCACACAGGGGAGTGCTGGCCTGCCCCATAATGGGAGGAATGAACTCATTACCGGCTTTGTCATAAAATCCCCAGCCATCACGAATACTGATGTTGGTATAGTGCAAGCAGGTATGTCCGGCCAGCTCCATCGGGTGTTTGGGTTCACCATGCTGTTGCAAATAAGCAGGCGATGAAACCGGCAACAGGTAAACATTATCCAGTTTACGCGCAATCAACCCGGAGTCATTCAGGGAGCCAATACGGATCACAATGTCGTATTCGCCTCTGGCAGCATCGGTATAGGCATCATCCAGCTGGGTGACGATATGAATATCCGGGTGTTCACGTAGAAAAGACAGCAACCAGCGCCCTAAGCGCAGCTTGCCATACGTCATCGGCATATTAATCCGGATCGAACCGCTCAGTTTGCTTTGCATGTCTTGCAGGTGCTGGTCAACCCGCGCCACCTCATCCAGAATGCCACGACAATGCTGGTAATAATAATGCCCCGCTTCGGTCAATGCCATCTGGCGGGTATTACGGGTCAGAAGGCGGGTGCCCAGCTCCAGTTCCAAAGCTTTCAGACGCTTGCTGACCGCCGCAACCGTCAGGTCAAAACGCTCCGCCGCCGCCGTGATACTGCCACTGTCTACTACCTCTACAAAGTTACGCATGTAATCCAGCCGGCTCATTATTAACCTTCAGTTGAATATGATTGAATGAATGGTGTGTTTATATAGTAAAAGTTAACTATTATAGTACCTCCATCCTCTAAAGATAAAGACAGAACAGGTTAAGGAACACCGGATGCAAATGCGTAATTCTGCCCAAAGCTTCGGCTGGGTATCCCTCTTTTTACACTGGGCAATGGCGCTGGTCTTGATTGGCTTGTACTTTGTCGGTGATTACATGGTCGATCTGACCTACTATAGCCGCTGGTATCACACACTACCTGCCTGGCACAAAGCCATCGGCATCCTTACCGGCTTTGTCCTTCTGTTCCGGGTGGTCTGGGTTTACACACAAACACGCCCGGCACCGACCGGTCATGGGACAGCATTTAGCCACCGGCTTGCCACACTCGGCCACAGCGCTTTATACATCCTGCTGTTTGTCATGCTCATCAGTGGCTACCTGATCTCAACCGCCAAAGGCAAAGGCATCGATGTATTTGGCTGGTTTGAACTGCCTGCGCTGCTTGCCGAAAACAAAGATCGGGGCGAACGGGCGGGTGATATTCACGAAATCGCCGGGACTCTGTTTATGTTACTGGTGGGTGTACATACATTCGCCGCTTTATTTCACCACTTTTACTGGAAAGACAATACCCTGACGCGCATGTTGGGAATTGCACCAAAATCTTAGGAGATTATATGAAACGTATTATCGCAAGTTCGCTGCTTACACTGGGGCTATTAGGCAGTAGCCTGGTATATGCTGAAACCTATGACATCGACAGCACCGGCATGCATGCCTCCGTAAACTTCCGGATCAAGCACCTGGGCTATAGCTGGCTTTATGGGCGTTTTAACGACTTCGGCGGCACCTTCAGCTTTGACGAAGCCAAGCCGGAAGAAGCCAAAGTCGATGTCACCATCAAGACCGACAGCCTCGACACCAATCATGCTGAGCGCGACAAACACTTGCGCAGTGCGGATTTCTTTGAAGTAGACAAATTTGCCGAGGCCAAATTCGTCAGTACGGGCTACAAGCCGAAGGGTGATGGCACCGGCACATTAACAGGTGACCTGACCCTGAAAGGCATTACCAAACCACTGACCCTGGACGTTAAGGAAACCGGCGCGGGTGACGACCCTTGGGGTGGCTTCCGTCGTGGTTTTGAAGGTAGCGGTAAATTTGCACTGGCCGACTACGGCATGAACTTCGATCTGGGGCCAGCCTCCAAGGAAGTGGAGCTGATGCTATCTGTTGAAGGTGTTAAGCAGAAGTAAGCAGGACTGATTGAGTCGGATGTGGGATGGGGCGCACTGCCTCATCCTCTGTGATAGATAGTGGCTACACTGCCTTGTTTGGGTGCTGTTTCATGTATTCCTGCAAGGCATCATTCAGTCGGGTTTGCCAGCCCTGCCCGTCTTGCTTGAAATACGCCAGCACATCAGGGTTCAGGCGAATATAGACAGGTACTTTGACAGCTGCCTTTTGCTTGCCGCGCTTTGCTGGTTGCCGTACTTCAGCGTTTGCCCAAAAGGCGGAAACCGCCGCTTCATCATGCGGATCATAGGGTAGGTCAGGATCATTCACCCTGTCCGGTGCCGCATCTAACGCCGATTGCATTTGTTCTTGGCTAAAAGCCAAGCGCTTTAAAATAGGCTCGTGTTTCATGTTTGTCACCGTAACGGCATGAAATAAGGTGTGCTTCGTCGCCGCGTTCAGTCCACACCAGAAAAACCACCCTCCCAATCGTGATTTCTGGAATACCAACAATAATACAAACAAAAGTATGGGCTTCAGTGGTACACGGTGGTACAGCATGAAACAAAAAAGCCCTTACAGGTTGCGGTCTGTAAGGGCTTTCGGGACTGTATGGTACAGCTTGAAACAAGTCTTTGGTGGCCGGGGGCGGAATCGAACCGCCGACACGCGGATTTTCAATCCGCTGCTCTACCGACTGAGCTACCCGGCCAAAGAGGTCGCTATTACATCTTTTTCGCCTGACCTTGTCAAGAACGGATAGCATATATTTTGCAAAATTCACCTGTTTTTCTGTTCGCATACAGTCCCCGCTTAACATCTGTTAGCCTGTAAGCCGTTACACAAGCTACAATCGGTTCATTCGATAGCGACCAACGGGGTAAAACGGATTGGCTGATATTGTATTCTTTATCTACCTGATTCTATGCGTAGTGGCACTGGTTGCCTTATGGCGTTGGGCATTGCGTTATATGAGTGTTCTGGAAATTGCACCAGAAAAACGTGTGCTGTTCGCCATCGTACTCGTAGCACTGGTGGCTTTTTTTGCTTTCGCTAACGGCCTGAAGTTAAACAAGTGGCGGCAGGGCGGGCAACCTGACGAGATCGAAGACAGCGGACAAACACGAGCCATTGGCGAAGCAGATCCACTGGCCAGCAATGAAGAACAGACTGACATTAACGACCAGCGCTTGATAGAAAAGCCTACCCAACCACTGACCGAAGAACAAAAGCTGGCACAATTCGAACAGCAGAACTACCCGGATCTGTATGAACAGCGCACCGCGCTCTATGCAGAAATCAGGGAACTGGACAGTTTCTTCCAACGCATCAATCAGCTGGCCTTGGTCACGCCCAAACAGCGTTCACTGCTGGAAGATATTTACCGTATTCGCAAAGCCAGCCGAGCCAACCTGTTTGCCCGTTACCTAGATGTCAGCCAGCATTTGCGTAACTTCTGGGTACATTATACGACCGGCAACCCGGAAGACGCAGTCAGCAAGTTCAACCTGTTGGCCGGGAAGATCAGCAAAGACATTCGGGAAACACGCGGTGATCGACTGGATGACCAACGGAAAGAAGACACAGTGATCAGCGATTACTTGCGCGAAATTGGCAACCGGTTGAAAAGCAATAAGCTCCCCAGCCAACAAGCCGGGATCACCACGTATAGTGGAAACAACCGCAACATGCTGATTAAATGGCTGCAAGTCAATGGTTCCAGTGAGCTGCTGGGTCATCTTGAACAGATGGTAGAACAACGTGCCTTGATTCGTGAGCGCAGTCAGAAAGTGCAGCAATTCATGCAAAGCTATACTGACCTGCGCACTACCCTGCAAACTACCCTGGACTTGTGGCGGCAGGCGATGGAGCATAACTACTACGCAGAGTACCGCCTGCTACATGCAGCTGAGGCACAGTACGTACTGGAACAGCTGAATATCACCTCAGTCGTTGCTGCGAGCAAACGGCTGGATGATGATGTTGCTAATTACCTGCCAAAAGTAATGAATCACGTCAACGACACACTCGCCGCCGCTGAGGAAGCTTATAACCCCAAGGCGACAAAATAGGTCAACAGGCTGCTACAGCACTTAGACTGAATAACCGAGCTTGATGCCAATCGACTTCAGATACGATTTTTCTTCATCCAGATCAGCAAACAGCAGCGGATTTTGAGAGTCGTCGTCAACAAACAGTAGCTCCAGCGCCTGTGAGCTGGCTTTGGCCTGTTTTAATGGCAAAGCGGTCTGGCCACTGCGCGCGCGCTGCAGTAATACAGCCATCCGCAACAGGACGCTCATGTAAACCGCATCCTGATAACGTGCCGTCTCCAAGTTAGCGTAGAGTTTTTTTGATACCTTGCGGCGGTGGGTACGCACCATCATGCTCAGCCAGTGCTGCTCACCGGTCGAAAACCCCACCAGATCCAGATTATCCAGCAAATAGCCACCGTGCTTGTGGTAACCGCTGTGGGATACGGACAAGCCGAGCTCGTGCAGATCCGCCGCCCAACTCAGTAACTGCCGCAATTCCGGCGTCAGCGACCAATCAGACTGACAGGCATCAAACAAAGCCAGGGCGGTCGCCCGCACTGCACTGGCATGCTGCCCATCAATCTGGAAGCGTGCCTGCAAGCTGGCCACCGTTTTACTGCGCAAATCCCCCTGCTGCAAACGATCGATACGTTCATACACCAGCCCTTCGCGCAAAGCACCATCAGACACCAGCATCTGGCCGATGTCCAGGGCTTCAAACGCACTCATCAAAATCGCGAGGCCACCCGCAAACACCGGCTTGCGCTCGTCGATCAAGCCCGGCAAATCCAGTTTGTCGAGCGTCTTGGCCGCCATCATGCGCGCCTGTATCTCACGCATATGCTCCAAGGTAATACCATACGGTGCCAAGCCACATTGCTGGATGACTTTACGCACGGCCTTGATCGTGCCGGAAGCACCATTAGCGACTTCCCAGCCAATCTCGCGATAGCTCCGTTGTACTGGCATCAGCTCCAGCTTGGCCGCCGTCATCGCCGCCTTCCAGTTGCGTTTGTCCAGCTTGCCATTCGCAAAAAAGCGCAGGCTACTGCTCACACAGCCCATGCGCAGGCTCTCGGTATGCTGTGCCTCGTAACCCTGGCCAATAATCAGCTCGGTGCTACCGCCCCCGATGTCCATCACGAAGCGCTTCGCCTCATGCTGATCATCTGTCCCCAAGGAGTGAGACACCCCCAGATAGATCAGACGCGCCTCTTCCCGCCCGCTGATCACCGCCACCGGATGCCCCAAGGCCTGTTCAGCCTGATCGAGAAATACACGGGAATTGCGCGCCATCCGCAAGGTATTGGTGCCAACAGCGGCGACATCCGTGGAAGGAAAATCGCGGATACGCTCGCCAAAGCGCTGCAGGCAGGTAATAGCACGCTCTTTGGCTTCAGCAGAAAGATTGCCCTTGGCATCAATGCCACTGCCCAGACGCACCGACTCGCGCAGGCGATCCAGCACGCGCACATGCCCGTCAGCATCCTCACTGACCACAATCATGTGGAAACTGTTAGACCCCAAATCGACTGCGGCAATATACCGCTCAGCAGGTTCAGACATCAGTTTAAGACTCCTTAGGACAAGCAGTGTGTAAAGCGTAAGGCAGGGATCAGTCGTCCAGAAAGGCGTCTTTCAGTCCATCGCCGCTATCCATCAGACGCTTGACACGAATAATGGACGGCACATGTTCAATATGGCGCATGATTTCCTGCAAATGTTCCAGGTCACGCACCCATAACACCCAATTAGTGTCCTTGATACGCCGGTCGCCACTGGTATTGACCGTTTCAATATTCACATTGAGCTGGTGCATTAACTCGGTAATATGGTGCAACACACCCACTACATTGTGTGCTTGCGTTTGAATACCCGCAAGGAAATGCTGCCCTTCATGCGTCGCCGCCCAGGAAACTGACAGAATATCACTGGGGTCGGTATTTTCATGCAGGCAGGTACAATTATCACGGTGTACGGCCAAACCCTGCTCAGGATCGAGCACCGCCAAAATCGGCTCAGGCGGCAAGGGATAACAGCAGGCCTGGCAATGCACCAACAAACCGGAGGTCCCCGTCACCAACAGGGGAACATCCTTATCTGCCTGCAGAGCATTCCCAGCACCCTCTTTATCCAGCAAGCGGCGTGCCAGCAAACGTGAACATTGCTCATTCTGGGCAATCGCCCGATACAAGGTGTCCATGTCCGGCAGGCTCAAGGTAGCGAGCAAGGACTGCAGCGGCTCAGCGGCCATACTGTCCAGACTGGAAGAGCGTTCACGCAAGGCCTTATCCAGCAGATTCCTGCCCAGATCCAGCTGTTCAGTGGCCTTCTGCTGGCGCAACCAGTTTCGGATATAGGAACGCGCCCGGGCAGTGACCGCAAAATTCAGCCATGAAGGCTGAGGATTAGCCTCTGGGTGGGTGATAATTTCGATGGTCGCACCATTAGGCACATGGGTACGCAGCGATACCTCGTCACCATCAATCCGCGCACCGATACAACGATGCCCGACCTCGGTATGAATCGCAAAGGCAAAGTCGACCATGCTAGCGCCCCGTGGGAACTCTTTGACATCGCCACGCGGGGTAAACGCATAAATCTCAGTCAGGAACAGGTCGGCCTGAATATCAGAATAAAATTCAACCGCACTACCTGCTTTGGCTCCCAGCTCGCGCACCTGACCTTGCCAACGCAGCAAAGCATCATGGGTGAACAGGGCACGCTGGCCACCCGCATTCCGTCCGGTATACCGCCATTGCGCGGCAATGCCATACAGACCCACATCGTACATCGGGCGGGTCTGGATCTGAATCCGCACCTGACGTTTGCTCACGGTCATCACCACCGTCTGCAAAGCCTGAAAACCATAGGACTTCGGCGTGGCAATAAAATCATAAAAATGGCCAATACGCGGGCGATAGGCAGCATGCACAATACCCAGCGCACGATAGCATTCGTCCACCGTGCCCACCGTGATCCGCAGCTCCAGCATCTCGCGGGTTTCATCAAACTTTTTGCCATAAAGCTTGATACTTTCATACACCCGAAACAGGTTCTTGTCCGGCACCAGCACACAGGCAGACGCAATCGCCACTTGCAGCTTGCCGGTCAAATCGGCAACAATTCGCTCACTGATCGGTTGGCTGGATACCAGATAACGCCCGATCACCGCTTCCAGCACCCGGTGCCGCCAGGGGTAAAGATGTTGAAAAGCCAGCAACTGCATTTCACGGCGCAAGGTATTCATCCCCAAACGACGCGCCAGCGGCACGTACATACCCAGCGTTTCACGGGCGATACGCCGCCGGGATTCCGGACTTTTATGGGTGAGTGTGCGTAAATTATGCAAACGGTCGGCCAGCTTGATGATCACCACCCGGAAATCTTCGGTCATGGCCTGCATCATTTTCTGGAAACTGGCGAGTGTTGCTTCCTGCTTGTCGGAGAAATCCTCCTTGTCCAGCTTGGTCACGCCCTCCACCAGATAACCGACTACCTCACCGAAGCGCTCTTCAATGTCCTCACGGGTATAATCGGTATCCTCGATCACATCATGCAACAGCGCCGCACACAAGGTATCGGCATCCAGATGCATCTCTGCCAACAGGCGGGCTACTTCCAGTGGGTGGGTGATATACGGTGCGCCCGACAAACGCACGACATGCTGGTGTGCTTCAGCCGCCAACAGGAAGGCTGCATAGACACGGCTGATTTCATCCGTCTGCATATAGCGCTCGACCATTGTCATCAGGTCGTTAGCGCGAAAAAACTCAGTCGGAGGAGGCTCGGGGGGTTGATAGCTCATGACAGTCGCCAGTGGTGCCGACAAAAGCGGCCATTAGCCCAGATCGGAATCATCATTCAGCGAGGGCTTAGGGCGATCCAGCAGGCCTTCCGCAATCTCACGCAAGGCGATCACGGTGGGCTTGTCACCCTCCTCATCAACCAGAGGCTGCGCGCCGTGGGAAATATCGCGGGCGCGCCGCGCTGCTTTTAATACCAGTTCAAAATTATTTTCTACATGAGGTAGACAATCTTCTACGGTTACACGTGCCATTCGTCGGATCTTCCAGAAATTTCGGGGGATAACACCCGATTATAACGCCACGTTGCAAAAAAGAAACAACTTAAACCGGACAAAGCAACCAGAAGCCCAATCTCCCCTAGCGGAAACGGTCTGCCTGATACGAATGTGCCATACTTTTCTGCATATCCGACACGACTTCGAACGCATCCTTCAGGTGACGCCGCTCCAGTGCTGACAACTGCTCGGGTGAGACATAATTATCGGGGCTGTTACCCGCTTCCACCTGCAAAGCCTGATGCTGCAGGCGCGTGGTGCTGATGAATTCGAACGCATCTTTTAAATCCGCCACCCGCTCGGCACTGATCCCGCCATCCACCTCAGCAATCGCGGCCAAACGCTCACAGGTGTTCAGTGCGGACACACCGGTCGCCAGCGCATACACCCGCGCCAGATCAATCACCGGCATCACACCGCGCTTTTTCATATCCAGCGCCTTGCCATTATCCCCATTTTTTTCCAGCACAAAGCCTTTGAAAATCCCCAGCGGGGGCTGATGGCTCAAGGCATTGGCGGCCATATAAGCCTGAAACAAGGTATTTTTACGGGTTTTTTCCAGAATTTCAGTGTGCAGCTTGGCCAGCAGGTGCTCTTCACCGTACAAACTGCGCAGATCAAAAAAGATGCTGGCGTACAATAAGGCCTGTGGATCCGGGCGCTCAATCCAGTTTGTAAAGTAGCCACGCCAGACCGACAGAGGCTGCCGCCACTTCGGGTTAGTCGCCATCACGTCGCCCGGACAATAGATATAACCGCAGGCATCCATGCCATCGCTGACGTATTTCGCGACATTCAGAAAGTATTCGCCATGCAACTGCTCATCATACTCATCCGACAGGATCATGGCTGTGTCCTGGTCAGAGTGTGCGGTCTGCTCACGACGCGCCATCGAACCGGCAACGATGTAAGTATAGGCAATCGGTGGCGCGCCAAACTGCTCTTCCGCCAGTTTGAGCAGACGACGCACAATCGCCTGACCAATCGAACTGATCGCGTGCCCAATATCATAAGCAGGCAGACTGCTGCGCACCATACCGACCAGTGCCTTGGGTAAATGCTGGCTCAGCTTTTGCAAACCCGCCACATCACGCGCTTCATGAATATCCCCGATCAGAAACACCGGATTATGGCTTTGGCTCCTCAGCAAATCACTCGCCGACACAATACCGTGTATCGTCTTGCCCAAGTTACCTACCACCGGAATCTGGCGAATATTGCGCCGCGCCATCAATAACAACGCCTCAGAAGCGGTCGCGGTCGGCTCCAATGTCAAAGGCCGTGGGGTCATAATCGCATCAATCGGTTCACGCATGTCCCGTTCCTGGGCCACTACCCGGGTACGGAAGTCCTTGTCGGTCACTATCCCGCACAAACCACCTGCTTCCATCACCAAAGCCGTATCGCTGCTGGAATCATTCATTTGCTGCGCGGTATCGCGAATACTGACCGTGCGCTCGACAGCCAGCGAAGGCCGCGCCAGATCAGCCAGCCGAATCGCCAGCAAAGAGTAATCATCGTGATTATGCATTTCCTGAATGGCGCTACGCATGCGTTCCGGCTTGAGTTCAGAAAAATAGCTGCGCACCCGCTCATCCACCACCAACAAAGCCAGAAAAACAGCCGCTGGCAGGGCATAAAACACCGTGTCTTCGATCGCCCGCACATTCAGGCTCACCGTGCCACCGCGCATGACCGAGCGATAGCCCACCCACTCCCCTTCAGAAAAACGGCCATACAGGCTACCGTCTTCACGCGTCACTTCAATCGCACCGTGCCGAATCAGCAGGGCATGGTCGTTACGCTCGCCACATTTCAATACGTCATTGCCATTCACAAAATGGCGTATTTCCAGTGCATGGGTCAGTTCATCCAGCTTTGCAGCGGACAAGGCCTTCAGCGGCACACACTGCGCCAGATAATCACGAATCGCCAGTTGTTCGACTTCCATCCCTTATCCTTCCAGTTTCAGTTTACTTATTACAATGGTTACGCTTGCTACAATTGCGCGGGAAACTCCGCAAGCAGCATGCGTTTGGTTTGTGCAACCGCCAAACGGATATCGAAGGCTGAACCCTTCAATACTGTTTGTGGAAACTCCACAAACCAGGCATCTGACAGCGCCGTACTCTGTGCAATCAGCTGTTCTTCCACACCATTCTGGACAATCGCCATTTTCAAACCACGGATCAGCTGATTCGATTTGACATCCAACCGCACCAAGTCACTGTGACTGGCAGGCACCTGAGCCAATGTCAGCTTCACCCCTTCGTAACCCAGCTTACACTCACCCGTCGCCAGCAGACATTGACTTTCGGCAACAAGTTGATACATAGCCACCTTTTGTATTTCCTGCTGGACAGTCTCGGGCCGTTTCCACGTATCCATCAAACCCCAACCACCAATCGCCAGAATGGGAGCCACCAGAATAGCCACACGAACCTGTAAAGGCTGGCGCACATACCATTGAAACATAAGGACTCCTCAGTCCGAAAAGTAATCCGGGCAGTATAGCACCGGTCAGCCGCACATCGACCGGAAGGACGGGGTTTTACGCGAATACCGATAAAAATACTGCTGATTCTTTTCGACTGCCTTAATTTTTGTCTACACTAAAACTAATGCCCCAACATGCCCCCCAACATGGATGTCAAGAAATGCACAAATTACGCAGTCATTATACCCATTACCCCTTGCTACTCCTGGCAACAGCCCTGCTGGCCGCTTGCGCCAGCACATCACCCACCAAACCGGCAAAAATGGCCAGCGAACCTGCCCCCATGCTGGTAGGCGGTGCTTCAGCCGTAGCGTTGGATGATGAAGGCGTGCAAAAGGCCGCCAGCTTTGCCGCCCAACAGATCGGAGGGGGCAGCGTGCAGGCAGTGATCAAGGCCGAGCGTCAGGTAGTCGCTGGCCTGAATTATTACCTGACCCTCAAGCTCAGTAATAACCAGACCTACGAGGTAGTTGTCTATGAAAAACTGGACGGTTCCATGCAACTGACGGCATCAACCCCGGTGAGTTAGGCACCACAACATTTTTTATACTTTTTGCCACTCCCGCACGGACAAGGGTCATTACGCCCTACCTTGGGTGTAGTGCGGATGACCTGCTCGATACGCAAAAAATCTGCATTATCCGCATTCTCCGTATCACCCTCCTCTTCATCCTCTGCATCATCCGGGTCTTGATTACGCAGCAAACTTTGCTGATGACCTTGCTGATAATTGGGGCGGGGCGTGACGCGTTCGGTACGCAAGCCCAAGGCTATTTCCACGTCCTCCAGGTCGCCCGAAATACTGTGATCGACGCGCTCATCGGCAAAGGCCGCACGAATCGTCTCAATCGTTCGCGTCGCCTTCAGGTCAATCAGTTGCGCGATAAGTGCGCCATTCAAAACGCCTTCTGTCCGGGGCAAGCTGCGCAGGCAGGCTTCCAGTTTGTCGGTTACTTTTGCCAGCAGTGAAGGGTATTTTTCCCCAATCTTGCCTAATGATTCAATCGCCAGCATCCGGGCTGTTTCATCATTATCCGCATCACGGATAAACCGGAGCAGCGGCTCAATCGCTTCAGCTTTGGCAGCGGACACCACTTCTGGCAGCTCATCCAGCGCCCAGTCATCCTCGACCACCGCATTAAAAGTGCCAATCAGCGCCTCCACGCCAGCAGGCATCAAATGCCGCAACGCTCGCCATGCGTGCAACGGCACCCAGTAGTCATCCCCTTCACTGTCCAGAAAATGATCATCCTGCACCAGCTCTACCAGCCTGGGGGCATCGGCAGGCGTAAAACCCGCCAGTGAATAATCACGCCATTTGCGATTATTTTTGGGTTCGCCCAGACTGTTCAGGGCATTGATGATACTTGACCGATCCATTAACTTCTCCCATCCTTATCCAGCTTTGCTTAAGCCCGTAGCCACGGCACATACATTACCGCCTCGCCCGTCACCATGATCTTACCGTCGGCATCCACCACCGTAGTCGTCAAAGTCACCACCGGCTTTTTCGGATGAATCGCCGTGATTTCCACCCGTGCCGTCACTGCCATGTCCAGATAAACCGGTGCCTTGAATTGCAGGTTCTGTGCCATGTAAATCGCCCCGTCACCCGGCAAATGCTGCCCGAGCAAGGCACTGAACAAGCTTCCCACCAGCATGCCATGCACAATCCGCTGCTTGAATTGCGTACCGGCGGCGAACGCATCATCCAGATGCACCGGATTACGATCCGTCGACAGCTCAGCATATTGCCGCACGTCCGCATCGGTAAAGGCACGCGTAATGGAGGCGCTATCGCCTATTTTCAGTTCTTTGCTCATTCTGCTTATCCTTTCACTTGATAATTACTTAACACTGGAATTAAAACTGGTCTTCGGCCAAAGCCATCACACTCGCACTGCCCGCCTGAATCACATCCAGACAAGCGGATGCCCGTGGCAGCAAATGCTCGCAATAAAAGCGGGCTGTCACCAACTTGGTCTGCAGGAAGTCGGTATCGCCTGCGCCGCTATCCAGCTGCGCTTGTGCCTGCAGCGCACTTTGCACCATCATCCAGCCACCGGCCAAATAACCAAACAACATCATGAAGTTATAGCTAACACTGCCGGGGGCATTAGCATCATCGGCAGATTGCTCCAACAGCCAGGCACGCGCCTGGACACCGGCGGCCAGCGCGTCCGTGAAATTCTGCACGACCTGCGCATGTGGATAGTCACTGGCACACAGCTTTTCCTCGGTGGCCTGCATGTCCTGCAGCCACAGTTCCAGCGCCCTGCCCTGATCTGCCAGGGTTTTGCGCCCGACCAAGTCTAGCGCCTGAATCCCGCTGGTGCCTTCATAAATGGTCAGAATGCGCGCATCCCGGTAATGTTGCGCCGCGCCGGTTTCCTCGATAAAGCCCATGCCGCCGTGTACCTGCACATTCAGCGAGGTCAGTTCTTGCGCCATTTCAGTCAGCCAGCCTTTGACAATCGGCGTGTATAACTCATTACGCGCAGTATGCAAAGCTTTACGGGTTGCATCCGGCGCATAACGTGCCCGGTCAACTTCCGCCGATGCCGTCAGCATCAGGGCGCGCATTGCTTCCGTGCCTGATTTCATCAGCATCAACATGCGGCGCACATCCGGGTGCTGGATAATCGGAATACGTGAACCATCGCGGCGCGTGCCTTGCAGACGCTCCTTGGCAAACTGGCGTGCCTGCTGATAGGCGCGTTCAGAAATCGACAGCCCCTGCATCCCCACGCCCTGCCGTGCATGATTCATCATCGTGAACATATAAGACAGGCCCTTATTTGCCTCTCCAACCAGATAACCGACCGCATCCTTATATTCCATCACACAGGTCGGGCTGGCATGAATCCCCAGTTTATGCTCGGTCGACAGGCAATTCACGCTATTACGCTCACCCGCCTCGCCGTTCGCATCCGGCAGGAACTTGGGAACAATAAACAGCGAAATACCCTTCACGCCCACCGGCGCATCCGGCAGACGCGCCAACACCAGATGAACAATATTGTCCGTCATCTGATGATCACCCCAGGTGATGAAAATCTTTTGCCCGGACACGCGGTAATGCTCGCCGTCTGGCACGGCTTTGGTTTTAACCGCCGCCAAATCCGTGCCGGCGTCCGACTCAGTCAGATTCATGGTGCCCGTCCACTCGCCACTGACCATCTTGGACAGGAAGGTCTGTTGCAACCACTCGCTGCCGTGGTGGGTCAAGCTTTCCATCGCGCCCAGATTCAACAGCGGGCACAAGGCAAACGACAGATTGGCCGAGTGCCAAATCTCATTGACAGCGGTATTCAGCACATTGGGCAGGTTCTGCCCACCAAACTCTTCCGCCGCGCCTAGCGAAGTCCAGCCTGCCTCGGCAAACTGCTGATAAGCTTCCTTGAAACCGGGTGCTTCCTGCACGCCTTGCTCACCCAGCGTGACCCCGGCGCGATCACCCGGCCAGTTGAGCGGTGCCAGCACCCCGGTGCCCAGTTTACCGGCCTCTTCCAGTACCGAGGTTGCCAGTTCAAGATTGACTTCATCCAGCCCGGCAGCAGCACACAGGCCATCAAAATCGACTAATTGGTGCAGAACAAAAGCTGCATCCTGATAAGGGTGGTGGTAACTCATGGTCTCTCCCGTTCAGAGTTTATTCGTTTCGTGATGCCAGCGATTTCTGGTGATGCTTCTTTGTACCACAATATCTGGCTATTCTGCTGCATTCGCCCACTGGCGCAGCACAAATTTCTGTACTTTACCGGTCGAAGTGCGCGGCAAATCCATAAAGATCACCTTCTTCGGTACTTTGAAACGCGCCATGTGCTCGCGGCAATACGCGATCACATCCTGTTCGGTCATCTCAGTACCGGTAGCCAGCTTGATAAAAGCACAAGGCACCTCGCCCCATTTTTCATCATGCCGGGCAACCACTGCCACATCCTGTATGTTCGGGTGTTTGTACAGAATATCTTCTACTTCAATACTGGAAATATTTTCCCCACCTGAAATAATAATATCCTTGGAACGATCCTTGATGTCGATATACCCATCCGGATGCCAAACCGCCAGATCCCCCGAATGGAACCAGCCACCCGCAAACGCTTCTTCGGTAGTCGGCGCATTTTTCAGATAGCCCTTCATGACGATATTGCCACGCATGAAAATCTCGCCAATCGTCACGCCATCTTTCGGCACCGGCACCAACGTATCAGGGTTAGCGACCATCAGACCTTCCTGCATCGGCGCACGCACCCCCTGCCGGGCTTTCAAACGCGCTTTTTCGGTGGGTGAAAGCCCGTCCCACTCATCATTCCACTCGGAAACCACACAAGGGCCATAAGTTTCGGTCAGGCCATACACATGGATCACAGCAAAGCCCATCGCTTCCATACCCTGAATCACCGCAGCCGGTGGTGGTGCACCCGCCGTCATCACTTTAACCGTTTGTTCAATGCCAGCTTTCTGCTCATCAGGTGCGCCTTTGATCATGTTCAGTACAATCGGCGCACCACACAGGTGATCCACTTTTTCTGACTTGATCAGCTCAAGGATCCGGTCGGCGCGCACATGGCGCAAACAGACATTCACCCCCGTCACCGCCGCCACCGTCCACGGAAAACACCAGCCGTTGCAATGAAACATCGGCAGTGTCCACAAATAAACCGACTGGCTCGGCATCTCCCAAGAGAGGGCATTGCTGACCGCATTCAGATAGGCACCGCGATGGTGATAGACCACGCCTTTCGGGTTGCCGGTAGTGCCCGATGTATAGTTCAGGCTGATCGCATCCCATTCATTCGCCGGGTTTTTCCAGACAAACTCCGGATCGCCTTTGGCAATGAACTGCTCGTAAGTCATGTCACCCAGCCACTCGCCACCCGTGAAGGACGGATCATCAATATCAATCACCAGCGGCTTGTTCTCCAGCAAGGCCAGTGCCTCCTTGACGATGGGTGTCATTTCGCGTTCGGTAATGAGTATTTTGGCCTCGGCATGTTGCAGGATGAAAGCAACAGAAGGCGCATCCAGACGTGTATTGATGGAGTTCAACACAGCCCCGGCCATTGGCACCCCGAAATGCGCCTCAAAATGCTCCGGCAGGTTCGGGCAAATGATAGATACCGTATCACCCGCCACAATGCCGTGCTGACTAAGGGCACTGGCCAACTGCCGACAGCGGCGATAGGTTTCAGCCCAGTTGCGCCGGATACCTGCATCCGCATGCACCACTGCCAGTTTCTTCGGGTGCACGCTGGCGGCACGTTCGATAAACGTCAGTGGGCTGAGTGCTTCATAATTGGCCGCGACCTGATCAAGACCTTGCTCATAAATAGTGCCATTCACCATGACCTTTCCTCCCGTCCGGTTAAAAATTGTTTTTTACGAATTTGTTGAATTCACCCACGATACCACTTCTGAACGCCAGTACACAGATTATGAAAATAACACCCATGATGATGTGAATATAGGTACCCAATTCACCGCCTGAGAAGAAATTTTCAATGCCCACCACGACACCCGCCCCCAACAAAGGGCCGAAAATAGTACCCATCCCACCGACCAGCGTCATCAGCACGACTTCACCCGACATGTGCCAGTGGGCATCGGTCAGTGACTCCAGTTGAAAAACCAGGGATTTGGTCGACCCAGCCAAACCGGACAAGGCTGCTGATAACACAAAAGCCATCAACTTGTGCCGTCTGACATTATAGCCCAAGGAGATTGCACGCGACTCATTCTCACGGATCGCCTTCAGAACCTGCCCGAAGGGTGAATGCACGATACGGTGAATCAACCAGAAACCCCCTAAAAATACCGCCAGTACAAAATAGTACATCGACAGATTATCATTCAGGTCGATCAGACCAAACAGTGAACCGCGCGGAATGCCCTGCATGCCATTTTCACCCCCGGTAAACGGTGCCTGTACAAAGACAAAAAACAGCAGCTGGGATAGTGCCAGCGTCACCATCGCAAAATAAATACCTTCACGTTTAACCGACAGACTGCCAAACAGATAACCCAGGACAGCGGAGGCCAAGGTGCCACACAGAATGCCCAGCTCGGGTGTTAGCCCCATATTGAGCATCAGATAACCGGTGACATAACCACCGCAAGCCAGAAAGGCAGCGTGACCAAAAGACAGCATGCCGACAAAACCCAGCATCAGGTTAAAAGCCGCCGCAAACAGCCCAAAACACAAAATCTTCATTAATAACACCGGATAAACCAGTGCGGGCAATAGCAAAGCCAGACCGATCAGCAACACGTACATCTTGCCAGACTTAAGCACATTCATTATCAGGCCTCCTTGCCGAACAAACCGGCGGGTTTGAGCAATAACACGACGACCATTACCAGAAAAATGATGGTATTAGAGGCCTCAGGGTAAAAATACTTGGTGAAGCCTTCGACCACGCCCATCCCTATCCCGGTCAGGATTGCCCCACCGATTGACCCCATGCCACCGATCACCACGATCGCAAAAACCACGATCAGGATGTTGGAACCCATATCCGGGCTAACCGAATAAATCGGTGCGGCCAATACCCCCGCCAGACCCGCCAGAGCCACTCCAAACCCGAAGGTGAGTGTCACCATCAAGGGCACATTAACGCCAAAAGCCTGCAGCAGTTGTGAATTTTCGGTACCTGCCCGCAGGTAGGCGCCCAGTTTTGTTTTTTCTATCGTCCACCAGGTAGCTGCACAAACCAGCAACGCGACCACAATGATCCAGGCACGGTAGATGGGTAAATACATGAAACCCAGATTGACCACACCCTCAAGCAGGGGAGGAATCGAATAGGATTTACCAGAAGAGCCAAATACATGATTAAAAGCCCCTTGTAACACCAGCGCAATGCCAAAGGTCAGGAGCAGGCTGTATAAATGGTCTTCGTGTGCAATCGGGCGCACCAGAAAACGCTCCGTCAGAATACCGATCAGCCCCACCAGTAGAGGAACCAGAATCAATGCCCACCAATAATCGATACCCAAATACTCCAGCCCCAGCCAGGCCAGAAAAGCACCTATCATGTAAAAAGCCCCCTGGGCAAAATTAATGATACGCAACAGACCGAAAATGATGGCCAGACCCAGACTGAGCAAGGCATAAAAAGAACCGTTGATCAATCCGATGAGCAACTGACCAAATAGCGCTATCGGATTGATACCCAAAAATGTATCCATAATAACCACACCCGGATAAATGCATGACCTGACAAAAACCTGCCGAACCAACCTTGAGCCGATCCGGCAAGCGCCTGCAACAACCGCTAGGTATTATTGCTTGCTAAAGTCACACTCGGCAGTCATCGGCAAGAAAACATCGTTACCTGCCAGAGTCTGCTCGATTTCAAAAATGTCATCTTCATTGCTACGTTCGTCAGCCTTCTTCACACGTACCTGATACATGTCATGTACCATGCGGCCATCCGCCCGCAACTCGGCATTCCGTGCAAAGAAATCATCCGGCTTGACGGCTTTCATCTGCTTCATGACCGCATCGCCATCATCGGTACCCGCAGCTTTCACCGCATTCAGGTAGCTCATGGCAGAAGAATAAGCACCGGCTTGTCCCATGGTGGGCGTTTTGCCAAATTTCGCCTTGAAACGCTGCGACCACTCTTTGGTTTTGTCATCCATTTCACTGTAGAAGCCGGTCGTCAAACGCATGTCACCAATGATGGCCGGATCCAGCGCCTGCACATCGGAGGAGAACACCAGCAAACCGACCATGGTCGCCTGCTTGTTCAAGCCAAATTCGCTGGCACCTTTCAACGCGTTAACAAAATCCTTGCCGGCATTAGCCAACGCCACCGCATCAGCACCCGATGACTGTGCCTGCAGGATATAAGACGAATAATCAGTCGTACCTAATGGCACTTTGACACTGCCGACCACTTCCGCGCCGTTCTTCTCGATCACCCCGGTGGACACCTTTTCCAGCGCATGGCCGAACTCATAGTCCGCCGTGATGAAAAACCACTTTTTCTTGCCTGCTGCCACCAGCGGCTTGACAGTGCCGTTGGCCAGTGCCACTACGTCATACACCCAATGGGCGTTATACGGAGAGCATTGCGAGGTCGTAAATGCCGGGCTGCCTGCGGTAGAAATCAGCATCGGTTTTTTGGCTTCGTTTAAGACCTTGCCAGCCGCCAATCCCACCGAAGAAGCCACAATCCCACCGACTGCGTCGATCTTGTCCTTGTCTACCCACTCCCGGACAATGGCCGAACCCACATCCGGTTTGTTCTGATCATCCGCGAACACCACTGCAATGGGTTTATCCAGTACCTTGCCGCCGAAATCTTCTACCGCCATCTCGACCGCTGCCACGCAGCCTTTGCCGCATACGTCGGCATAAGTACCGCCCATATCAGCCAGTACGCCGATTTTTACCACATCATCAGAAATACCAGCGGCCTGTACCACGCCCACTGCCATCCCTGCCCCCAGGCCTACCGCAACTGCCGTTGCCAACACACGATGTTTCATACACGTCTTCATACACTTCCTCACTCTCAAATGGTTAATAGTAATGACTGGTTATTAATCGCTTTCATACACCCAGCAGGGCATTCAGTTGCCCTGTTTTTGCCGCCAATTCCGAACTCAGAACTTCCTCAATAATGTGCCCATGCTCCATCACGTAATGACGGTCAGCAATGGGTGCGGCAAAATGAAAATTCTGTTCCACCAACAAAATGGTCAGCCCCTTTTCCTTCAATTGCAGCAGCACCTGACCCAGAGTTTTCACAATCACAGGCGCCAGTCCTTCTGTAATCTCATCCAGCAGCAAAATATTCGCCCCGGTTCGCAAGATACGAGCCAACGCCAGCATCTGCTGTTCGCCACCCGAGAGCCGTGTGCCCTGGCTACTGCGGCGTTCATACAGATGGGGGAACAGGGTATAAATGGCTTCCAGACTCATCCCGTCACTGCGCACACTCGGTGGCAGCATCAGGTTTTCTTCCACGCTCAAACTGGAGAAAATACCGCGCTCCTCCGGACAGAAACCGATGCCCAGATGCGCAATACGGTGAGCGGGCAGGTTCATCGTTTCAGAGCCGTTGATATTGATACTGCCACTGCGCCGCCCCACCATATTCATAACCGCTTTCAGGGTCGTCGAACGCCCGGAACCATTGCGCCCTAACAGCGTGACCAGCTCGCCCTGATTCACATGCAGGTCGATGCCATGCAGAATGTGTGACTCACCATAAAACGCATGCAGGTCAGTAATGCGCAGTTTCTCATTCAGTTTCTTACTGCCACCGGCGATTGCACTCATGCTGCCACCTCATCATCAACAGCCACACCCAGGTAAGCCTCTCTCACCCGTGGATCAGCCGACACCGTTGCATAGTCGCCTTCAGTCAGAACCGCGCCCCGCTGTAATACCGTGATCCGGTCTGCCAGCTTCTCGACGACATGCAGGTTATGCTCTACCATCAGGATGGTGCGCTCGGCGGATATTTTTTTAATCAAATTCGCCACGACTTCGACATCCTCATGCCCCATTCCCTGGGTAGGTTCATCCAGCAACAGCATTTGCGGATCCAAGGCCAGGGTTGTCGCGATTTCCAGCGCCCGCTTGCGCCCATAAGAAAGGTCAACCGTGGTCGCCTTGGCAAACTCCAGCAGACCCACCGAGTCCAGCAAGGCTTCAGCCGGTGCATTCAGCTTGTTCAACACCTTTTCCGACTGCCAGAAATGGAAGCTGTTACCTTCCTTGCGCTGCAAGGCGATTCTTACGTTTTCCAACACGGTCAGTTTTGGGAACACCGCAGAAATCTGGAAAGAACGCACCATGCCCATGCGGGCAATGGCCGAGGCTTCAACCGGGGTGATATCTTTGCCATTAAACAGAATTTGCCCGGATGTCGGGGTCAGGTATTTTGTCAGGAGATTGAATACCGTGGTTTTGCCCGCACCATTCGGGCCAATCAGGGCGTGGATATGCCCGCGCTGAATTTGCAAATTGACATTATCGACGGCGATAAAGCCTTTAAATTCCTTGGTCAGGTTACGGGTTTCGAGAACCGGGCTTGCAGTCACATTGAATCCTCCAATCATATGCAGGTAAGCATGAGGTCAGATGTTTGCCAGATTATTTCCGGAATGTAACGAATTGTAGTCGCCGCATGTTATGCTGCAGACCTGCAAGGTTCATCGATATATCCATATAACGCCGTGGAGATTGCTGCTTGTATCCCATCACTCCCCTGAACTCCCGACTGTCACGCCAGTTTTTCCTGATTATCCTGGGTATCATCATCGCGATCTTCGCCATGATCTATGTCTATTCAGTACCGCTGATCAAGCAGAAAGTCTTTGAAATTGAACGCAACGCCAGCCGTCTCGCCCTGAACAATGTGTTCGAAATTGCCAGCCGCATGTATAGCAATGTCGAAGATTACCGCACCCAGGCACTGGCGGCACACCAGCAACAACTGAAAGTCGCGGTCTCCCTGACCGAGTCTTATCTGCGGACGACGCTCGATACGGCGCAGCTCAAGGGCATACCGCTTGCAGAGGCACGCGCTCAGGCTTTTGAGGTAGTCCGGCATTTCAGCTATGGCAATCAGGATTACATCTGGATCGCCGACTACACCGGAAAACTCCTGTCGCACCCAGACCCGCGTTTTCACGACAAAAATGCGCTAGACATGCGGGATGAGGCCAATAACCCGGTCATTAACACCATCGTCAAACGTATCCTGCGGGAAGGTGAGGGTTTCTACCGCTACCCGTGGAAACGTCTGTCACAAACAGAGACGCTGGACAAGGTGTCGTATGTCAAAAACTACCCGGAATGGGGCTTTGTTATCGGCTCGGGCGTGTACCTGGATGACCTGGAGAAAGAGGTTGGCCAACGCAAGGAACTCGCCCTCAATGAGTTGCGCCCGGCACTGCTGCAAATCAAACTGGCCAAAACCGGCTATTTGTATGTTTTTGACTCACAGCAACAGATGCTGATACACCCGAATGCAAACATTGATGGCACCCGTTTTCAAAACCTGAAAAACCCGCTGACTCAAAATTCAATCGCTGCCGACCTGATCAAGGTGGCCGACACGGGCAAGGAGTTGCATTATTTGTGGGACAAACCCAGTGACCCCGGCCATTATGTCTACGAGAAACTGTCACTCGTGCGTTATCTGCCCGGCTTTGACTGGTATATATGCTCATCGGTTTATCTCGATGAACTGCGCAGTAGCTCAGAGATGCTCAGTAACCGCCTGATGATACTGGCAACCCTGACCCTGTTCGGTGCGACGCTCCTTGCTTTCTATTTCACCCGCCGCATCACCCGCCCACTGGAACAGCTGGCGGATACCGCCCGCAAGGTCAGCTTAGGCGACTTGTCCGCCAAAAGCGGGATTCACCGTCATGATGAGCTGGGTCTGTTGGCCACCAGTTTTGATGGCATGGTTGAACGCCTCAAGACAAACATCGACAGCCTGGACACCCAGGTTAAACAACGCACCGATGAACTGCTTGAAACCAATGCCCGTGCCCAGCGCATGCATGCAGCAGGCCAGCTGGCGGGCGGGTTGGCGCATGATTTCAACAACCTGTTATCCATCATCATGGGTAATTTGCTGCTGGCACGCGACCGCTATCACAACACCACCGGGCTCAACGAACTCCTTGCACCGGCCATCCGTGCCAGCAAACGCGGGGCAGATATTACGCATCGCCTGCTGGCTTTTTCACGGCGGGAATCCCTGCGTCCCGAAGTGGTGAATGTCCGGCAGCTGGTACAGGAAACGGTGACCTTGCTGCATGGTTCACTGCCAGACACGCTGGAACTGAATTATGCACCCGACGATACATCCGATACTGAGGATGACTTATGGGTGAGTATCGACCCCAGCCACCTGGAAAATGCACTGGTCAATCTCGCACTGAATGCCCGTGACGCCATGCCACGCGGCGGCAAGCTGTTATTTGAAACCTACGCCAGCCACCGGACGGGGGCGGCTGATGAACCGTCAGACTACGACGAGTACGATGAGCCAGTCCAACCGGGAAATTACGTCACTATCCGTGTCACTGATACCGGCAATGGCTTTAGTGAAACCGACCGGCAACTGGCCTTTGAGCCATTTTACAGCACCAAATCCGGGGAGATCCATTCAGGCCTGGGATTAAGCATGGTCTATGGCTTTGTCAAACAGTCGAATGGCTACATCCGCATTCACAGCCGTAGCGGTCAGGGGGCGGCTATTACCCTGTTACTGCCTGCCGCCCCTCCGGATAAGGAGCTGGGTCGTCGCAGCCCGCAGGACAGTCAAACCAGCCATGACCTGAGCCAGTTACAAGGCAAATTGCTATTATTGGTTGAGGATAACCCCGATGTGCGCCAGGTTGTGCGTGAACAGCTTATACGCCTGGGCATCAACGTGCTGGAAGCGGAAGATGGCGACGAAGCCCTGCAGCTCATGGCAAGCCTGCCGGCACTGGATGGTATGGTGTCTGACATCATGTTGCCCGGCGCACAAAATGGCCAGCAACTGGCAGAACAGTTTTACCGCGAACATCCCTTGAGTGTTATTCTGCTCATTAGCGGTTATTCTTATGATGCCAGCCCGACAACGACGGATGGAACCCGCTTCCCGTTACTGCGCAAACCCTTTACTGAGGATGATTTGCGACAGGCATTGTGGCAGGCTTTACCCGGAGAAAGGACGGAGGAGAAATGACCACCTGTAAACTGGTTTATGTGGTTGATGATGAAGCAGACATCTGCAAGCTGGTCTGCGCAGAACTGGAACGGTACGGCTATCGTGCTCAGGCCTTTCGCACGGGCGCACAGGCTTTTCATGCACTCAAACAACAGATACCCGATGTCTGCATTGTGGATTTGGGTTTGCCGGATATGGACGGGCTGGTTCTGGTGCGTCACCTGATGGAGCATCATGATACCGGGGTGATTATCCTGTCCGGGCGAGGCAGCACGATCGACAAGGTGCTGGGGCTTGAACTGGGAGCCGATGATTACATCAGCAAACCGTTCGACCCGCGTGAACTGGTCGCACGCACCAACAGCATCCTGCGGCGGATGGAAAAAATGGCGCGCGCACTCATCAACCCCGATCCAGTCCTGCGCCAGGCCCGTTTTGATGCATGGACATTCGACCCTTCGACCCTGACACTGAGCCATGCAGATGGCCACCGCGAGGTACTCAGTGCTGCCGAGACCGGCCTGCTGCTCAAACTGCTGGAATCGCCCCGCCAGGTGTTGTCCCGTGATCAGTTAATGAAAGAACGCGACGATGCCTTTGATCGCTGCATTGATGTACGGATGTCACGTATCCGTAAAAAACTGGAACTCAACACCCAAGCACCCCGCCTGATCAAAACCGTTTACGGGGTCGGTTATATGTTCATGCCCGAGGTGACATGGCAGTAGCTGGAAGTGGCTATTGCTTATCTGACAGGAAGGCCTGCAAGCTTTGCTCCTTCTAACAGCGGCTTCTGCATTTCCGGCATGTAATTGCTGGTATCTCGCAAAATCGAATACTCAGGCTCCTGCTCCAGTAACCGTTTTACGTATTGTTGCGCCTCCTCCATTTTCCCCAGTTTTCCGGCAGCTGCCGCTGCATATAAATGGCGGTCGAGCATTTGTGGAGCCTCTTGCAATGCAGAGAGCGACAGGGCGTAGTCTCCGGCATGGAAAGCCGCAATGCCCAAGCTGACCTTATACCAGGCGGGGTGAGAGGGATGCAGCGCCATCGCCCGCTGTGCCCAGTCGATAGCGTCGCGCCCAAGTGGTGAACGGGTCGGTGCTACCCATGCGGCATTGGCAAGAATATCCGGGTTATTGGGTGCCACCTCAACGGCATGGCGAATAGCTTCTTCCGCCCCTTTATAGTCTTTGTGCCGCGCTTTTAAAAAATTCAGTTGCACCAGCGCGTCAGGGTCATCGGGATCGCTGGCAATGGCTTTCAGCGTCAGCGCCTCGCGTATGTCGAGTAGCTTTTTGCGGGCTTCGTCGCTGCCTGCTGTATAACTTTGCAGCCCCCTGACAACGGCAAGGGTTGCAAGCGCTTTCGTGTAATCCGGGTCAATTTCAATGGCTTTTTCCAAATAGCCTACGGCGATTTCGTAGTCTTTGGCGGTGTATTTATGCTTATGCTCAGTCCCCAGCAAAAATAGTTCATAAGCATCAAGGTTGGCGACCGGTTTTTGTTTTGCCCGATTTAGCCCTTGTTGGGCAACGATACCCGTCCATGCACCTCCCAAGGTTCCGTCCACCTTGACCAGAATTTCATCCTGTATCTTGAAAATATCGGTGGCTGGCCGCTCCCAACGTTCAGACCAGACAATTTTGCCAGACCTTACATCCGTCAAACGGGCAGTAATACGTAACCTTTCGCTTTCTGCCTGGACGGTGCCGCCCAGCACAAAACGCACCTTGAGCGCTTGCCCGGTTTCAGTTTCATTGGCATCAGTCACCAGTTTGTCAGCGGCGCCCGGCGCGGTCACAAACAACCAATGGTTTCGCGCCAACTCGTTGGCAATATCAGAAGTCAGACCATCCGCCAAACGTGCCCAACGGTCATTATCCGTCAGGTTCTTGAAGCGGAGAATAGCGATGGATGGGGCAGTTGATGCCAGCTCTTGCTGTGATGTGGAACTTCTGTCCCAAG
Organism: uncultured Thiothrix sp.; assembly: GCA_964293125.1. Classification (GTDB taxonomy): domain Bacteria; phylum Pseudomonadota; class Gammaproteobacteria; order Thiotrichales; family Thiotrichaceae; genus Thiolinea. The sequence goes on from CAXYXY010000037.1 coordinate 42,282, forward strand.
TGATAAAACCGGCAGTTGCAAGCAAGATAAAGCCAGCGATGATCCACGAAAACAGGGGGGATTTTTTGGCTCTCTGCACAAGGCTTGGGGAAGAAAACGATGGATCCGTCTGTATTGCCAGCAATTTATACCCCCGCCGAGGCACGGTCACCAATATTTTATACTTGTCATCCCCCAACGCCCGTCGGATGTCGCCAATGCATTGCACCAGCGAATCATCTGTGACGCTGACATCCTTCCAGACCGTATCGAAAATTTCCTGTTTGCCAACCACCTCTCCCTGCCTGGACACCAGTAAATTCAGGACTTGTAAGGATTGCGGACGAAGCTGGATCTCTTGACCGTTAGCATCAAGGAGTTTTTGCTGATCGGGCAGGTATTGATACCCATTGGAAAAGTGGTGTGGTGCCTGATTCATTCCAGCCTGCCTCCGATTGTTGAGCGACGACCCATTTTATAGTGCATGTTACAGTTCATGCGCTGCTGCATGTGGCTTACATACTACATCATTGGAGTATAGTGAGTAGATGAGGAGGAGTTTTAAAAACTGCCACTCGGCACTGCAAAGCTCCGCTGGCTACATGGTTTCGTGGAATACTCGGTTATACTTATACTCACTTAACAAACTTCTACCAAGGTGAATCATGCCCTTCGCGATCGCACTTGATCAAACTTACGCCTATGGCGATTACCGTGACTGGCCTGAGGATGAACACTGGGAGCTGATCAATGGCGCACCCTATGCCATGACCGCGCCCAAACGGATTCATCAGGAAATTGTCACCGCATTAGCCGCCCAGCTTTATAATTACTTCAAAGATACCGGCTGTTCGACTTATGTAGCCCCGTTTGATGTACGCTTGCCAGAGGCTGACGAGCAAGATGCGGATATCAAGTCCACGGTACAGCCCGACCTATCGGTTATTTGTGATCAAGACAAACTGGACGACCTGGGGTGTCGGGGCGCGCCGGATTGGATCATTGAAGTACTCTCCCCTTCCACCGCACTCAAAGACATGAACACCAAACGCGATTTGTATGAGCATCATGGCGTGCGTGAATACTGGCTGGTTCACCCGACAGAACGCTGGATCATGGTCTATGTGCTGGACGAAAACCAGCGGTATGGCAAAGGGCAGTTGTTTGGGATGGACAAACCGACCACCTCTCTCTTGTTTAGTGCATTGCACATTGACTGGTCATTTATGCCGGGGTAGTGCGATGGGAGCGGTTCCGCCAAACGCTCACCGTCGGTGCCTTTCTCTGGCAACCAGATATCCACGTTCGTCTCATAAATTTGTGCGGGGCTGACGGATAAATTAGCGTTCTATATTGGCAAGTAGCCATGACTAAAATATTACAATAATGACGAGAACGCTGTACTTATGCCTACCATAACTACGCATTATGACAACCTTAAAGTTGCACGGAATGCACCACCAGAAGTCATCCGAGCTGCTTACCGCTCCTTATCCCAGAAATATCATCCTGACAAAAATGGCAATAGCGCAGAGTCACGACGGGTCATGACCATTCTGAATATGGCTTATGATGTCCTGATGGACTCAGCGAAGCGGCTGGAACATGATCAATGGATTAAACGCATGGAGCAGGAGGCGAGTGCTAACAAAGCCACACCAGAAGTAGCAGCTCACTGGCCAGCAGCACCAGACGACGCTTCTCCAGCACCACCCGAGCAACAGACACCTTTTTTGATCGCACTGATTGTTTGGATTATTACCTTGCCGATCAAAGTGGTGGTGCTAACTACTGAGCTGGTGTGTGCATTGGTGCTGATGGTTTGGGATTTTATTACCCGTCCTTTAGTGATTATTCTAACTATTGCAATCCTTTGGTTTGTGTATTCTGACTCGCTGCCAATACCAGAAGAGTTGCAAGCACACTCAGTGTTGTCATCCACTCCAGCACCATCACCCAAAGCAAAATCAACACCACCTCGTTATATTCGCCCACCGACTACACCTTACGGTGGAGCTTGGCCGGCCTACCCATCCTATATTGAGGGTGCTGGTATCACCGCTACTGGAGGACTATCGTCTATCACCGTGGACAATACACGCAATAGCAGCGATGTTTTAGTCAAACTTTATTCGGCATTACCCGCAAAATACAACGGAGCTTCTCTCCCTCCTCCGCACCGACAGTTTTTTATTCCTGCCCACGAGTCTTTCCAACTGGTTGAAGTATCCGCAGGGCAATACGACATTCGTTACCGTGACCTTAATGATGGAGAACTGGCCAAATCGGAATCTTTTACCTTGAGCGAAAACGAAGTTTATGGTGGCATAGAATATAGTAACTTAACCATGACTTTATACAAAATAGAGAATGGCAACATGCAAACCTATCCTATTCCAGAATCTGAATTCTAGCTATTAAGAATCAAAAAATGAATTATGAAATCATCGTTAAAGAAGATAATAATAAAATTGCATTAACACAATCAAAAAATTTATTTTCCATTACAAAAAAAATACTATCAACCAATCTTGTCAATGATGAAGAATGGATTCTTCGTTTATGGGCTTGGTTGAATAAACACAATATCAAATATAATCAAATAAAATTAAAAAATATAATCAATTTGACTAGCATTGATCTTATTTTTAACAATTTAACTGAAATCCCAACGGAAATCGGGAAGCTCGTCAATTTGACTAGCCTTGAGCTTGGTGGCAACCAATTGACTGAAATCCCAACGGAAATCGGGAAGCTCGTCAATTTGACTAGCCTTGAGC
>CAXYXY010000038.1:0-39959 GCA_964293125.1 uncultured Thiothrix sp.
CGCCTATGGCTGATATGATCAGAGCGGCTACCTGTCGATAATGAGAAGTTACCAAGAAATTAAGATAACAGCGGGTTGATAAAAATCTGTCTGCACCTGTCCATTCTGCCGTCCCGCCCAGTAGACTTGTGCAGGTGTCCGGTAATCCAGCGACTGGTGTAGGCGTCGGTGGTTGTAGAACTGGAAGTAGTCCTGCAAGCCTGCCCTCGCCTCTTACACCGTCTAGAATATGAGGAGTATCATACTTCCCTCCTTTAATTAAACCACCGTACCAACTCATGATAAAATCCAAAAACCAATCATCAGAAGCCAGCACATGAGCACAGTAGCAAACATCCAAACCCTGATCCAACAAGGCGAAAACACCCAAATCGAATTCAAGTCCGCCGCGGCTCGCCCGGAAAGCATCGCCCGTGAAATCGTCGCCTTCGCCAACACTTTCGGTGGTTCCCTGCTCATCGGCGTAGAAGACAACGGTACCATCACCGGCATCGAATCCAGCTTAGAAACCCGAATTGCCAACATCAGCCGCAACAATATCATTCCCGCTCTGCAACTCGCCGTACAGGAAACCGAAATCGACGGCAAAACCATCTGCCTGATCACCGTCCCGAAAGGTCAGGATCGCCCTTACCAAACGCAGGATGGCAAATACTGGCTACGTGCTGGCTCCACCAACCGCATGGCCACCAAGGAAGAACTCTCCCGGCTGTTTCAGCAAGCCGGATTAGTCCACTTCGACACCTCACCCGTTGCCAACACAGACATTAGCCACATCGACCTCAAAGCCGTAGACCACTATTACCGAAGCTACTACGAAACCGATTTCATCAACCTGCCGGAAGACGAACAACACAGCCTGCTGGTCAACACTGATATACTGGTTGAACACGAATCCAACTGGCTGGTCAGCGTCGGTGGTCTGCTCATGTTTGGCAAACGACCTCAGCATCGCCTGCCACAAAGCAGCATCATGTTCGCTGTTTTTAAAGGCAATGACATCACGGATGACCTGATCGACAAAAAAGAAATCACCGGCACCGCCACAGAACTCATCGACAAAGCGGTCAGTTTGTCACAGCTCTACATTCCTAAACCCTCCACCATCGAAGGTACCCAGCGCAAAGAAGTCATTCACATTCCGCCCAAAGTGCTACGGGAAGCGGTGGTCAATGCTGTCATGCACCGTGACTATTCCATTGGCATCCGTAAAACTCAGATCCACATCTACAGCAACCGCGTTGAAATCACCTCGCCCGGCGCATTGGCGAATACGCTTACCTTAGAAAAAATACGCTACGGCAACTCAGCGCCCCGTAATATTTTTCTGGTCAAATTTCTTGATAATTTGCGCTATTTCGATGGCCTCGGGCGCGGGATTCCCATGATGTTAAAAGCGATGAAAGACCGCATTGAATTTGAAAATATTGGTGAATTGTTTCGCTTAACCCTGTATTTTAACCAGCAGAAGTGACTGCGTTTCCGGGGACGATGCCACGGCATTGCCCTTATTTGCCATGCGGATCAGCCACCACATCCGCCAGCGATTCCGGCAAGAACCGCAACACTGTTACCCCAACCGTCACCATCAACAAGGCCAGCGCCACGCCACCCAGCCCCAGCATCCATTCCCAGATACTCGGGGTGTACGCATAAATCTCGCCATCAAAATAACTGCTTTCCAGCGTTGCACCGGGGAACAGTTCCAGCGGGTAAGCTTGCCCGCCAATCAGAATGACATAGATTTGCGCCAAGCCCCCGAGAATCACCAGACCCGCCGCAATCAGCAAAGACAGCCGGTTACCCACCAGCAATCGACAAAAAATCAATGACAAGGGCACCAGACTGCCCAGGAAAATCTGCCCTACCCAAAACATCTGGGTGTAAATACCACCCTCGCGCAGGATGAAGGCTTCCACACCGTGCCGCTCAGTCGCATACAGATTGGCCAGATGCCGCGCCAGCTCCAGAAACATGACCGCCCCGATAAAAATTGCCAACAGGTAACGCAAGCGATTAAGAATCACGTCGCCCAGTTCACGACCGCTTAAGGCGTAGCTGGCGAACAGTACCAGGATAAACACGGCCAGACCGAACGAGAATGACATGGCGATAAACAACGGCGCCATAATCGCGGTATCATAAAACTGGCGTGCGACCAGAAAACCAAAGATCGAGCCAGTCCCCATGGTCAGAATCAAGCGCCAGCTAAAAGCCGCGAAACCGGCATACGGGTAAAACATTTTCAGCTTGCGATCCATCATTGTCCAGATATAGAGCGCTGACAGCCCCAAAAAGCCGTTATAGAGAATAATGTTCCAGGCAAAAATCGACTTGAAATTGTAATGCGTCATGGCGATGATCAAACGATCCGCATGCCCTAAGTCCAACACCAGCACGACTAAGCCACCGACCAGCAAAGACATCGCCAGCAAGGCCGACAAACGCCCCATCGGCTGATAGATTTTCTTGCCAAAAACCGTGCCTATTGAGCCCACGTTCAGGGCACCCGAGGCCGCCACGATCAGGAAAATAGCGAATACATGCGGCAGACCCCAGACAATCTGGTTGTTCATGCCAGTGACATGGTGTCCTATGTGTTCAACATGAAAGAAAGCGAAAGCCCCCAACGCCAGCACTGCGCCCAAGGCGGCCAACAACTGATAAAAACCCTTGCCCGCGTTGACCTCGCTATAAATAACCATTTGTTTGCTCATGTTAAATTCCCTGATACCGCACGCCGGTATTCAAACCCAAATCGGCGCGAATCTGTTTACCGCCCCGTGCCTGCAAAGCCTGGCTGATGCGGCTGTTAGGGTCATTCAGATCACCAAAAATCACCGCTTGGGGTGCCGCTTGCGCACAGGCGGGTAATTCCCCCTTGTCCACCCGGTGCACACACAAATTACAGGACTCGACCGTGCCTATCCCGCGTGGCGAGTGGGGACGCTGATCGGTGAGCGGCTCATGCACAAAACTGCGGGCTTTGTACGGGCAGGCCATCATGCAATAACGGCAGCCGATACAGATATGTTTGTTCACCTGCACAATCCCGTCCGCCCGCTTCATCGAAGCACCGGTCGGGCAAACATCCACACACGGCGCGGTTTCACAGTGCTGGCACATGACCGGCAAGGTAAAACTGTGTTGAGTGGTTTTGTCGGTGACTTTAACCGTCCGAATCCACTGTGCCTGCTGCTCCGGGCTGGACTGCGGGTCATTACCCCAGCCGTGTTCACGCTGGCAAGCCTCCACCATGCCCGCCCCACCATCGGTGAGTTGGTGGGTATCAATCAGCATGCCCCAGCGTATCTTGGCGGAGGCCGGCTGATCTTCAGGTCGAGCCGTTACATCTGCCGCCTGTGCTTCACGCAGAAACACACCCGGCGCGAGGGTCAGTGCTGCTGCAGTGCCCGTCACAGCCGCCATAAACCGGCGGCGGTAAGCATTCACCTGATTCATTCTATTCGCCTGCTCATTCATTGTGCGGCTCCTGTTGCACCACCGACCAGCAACATATCCGCCACTCCCGGCTGAGTCTTAGCCGCCTGATGGTAGGTATTGGCACTGAGCTTGTGTTGGTAGTCCGGGTTTTGTGCAAGCTGCGGGCGATCGGCATGGCACTGGAAGCAGTCAATTTTCACACCCACGTAAGTATGGCAACTGGCGCAGAAATGATCCTTTTGCTTATCCGCATAATGCACCGGCGAGCCATCTTCCCGCACAGGGGCAACATGACAATTGATGCATTCGTTCAGACTGTGCTTTTTGGTGCGAACCCCGGCAATCACGGTCGCGTCCCGATGCTCATTCAGATAAACCATGTGATTACGGCGAATATCTTCGGTCGGCTCCACACATTGCTCGGCTTTCTGTTTGGCCACCGCCAGATGGGTTTCTGGCGGGGAGGCATCGCAACCCGTGAGCAAAACCGACAAAACCGGTAACACCAGCAACAGTAAAGGCGCTAAAACCCGCTTCATTCACCCATACCCATTTCGATGTAACCAGTCGGGCATACGTCCGCACAGATATGGCAGCCAATGCAACGGTCATAATCCGTTGCAACGTAGCGCCCCATCGTGGATTGCTTTTTCGGCACCCGATACACCGCATCCTGTGGGCAGTAAATAACGCAGTTATCACACTCGAAACACATACCGCAGCTCATGCAGCGTCCGGCTTCCTTGATAGCTTCGGCTTCTGCCAAGGCATTCATGCGCTCGGCAAAATGCCCCAGCACCTGTTCTGAAGTTGGCACATCTTCACTACGCAGCTGCCTTGCCTGTGCTGCAAAATGCCCCAGGAACAAAGCACTGGAAGGCACGATCACGCTCTTGGAGCGATCTTCGTAGTTGTGCACCGCGTAATCCATTTCGGAGGTGCCGCGCAGGTCATCGGCATGGGTCTGCTCGAAACTCTCCGGATCAAGCCCGGCTTCATGCAGTTTCTGCAACAGATCAAAATGATGCTTGTCGACCTTCGGACGTTTCTGCAGCTCTTCGCTACGCAGGAACTGGTTGATCGTTTCTGCTGCAATCGAGCCTTGGCCAATCGCAGTAGTCAACAAGTGAGGACGAATGATATCGCCCGCCACAAAGTGGCCTTTTTTGCCGGGCACCTGATAGAACGCGTCAGAATCGATCAGATTGCGACCATTATTCATGTCATCAACGCCATCAAGCTTACCGAACTGACCGATTGCCGAGACAATCAGATCCGCTTCGATAATGGTTTCCTTGCCACCCTCTTTCGGCTGTGGCAAGTTCCCTTTCATCTCACACTCGACTACTTTCAGGCCAATCGCGCGCCCGTTCTCGCCAAAAATAATTTCAGTCGGCATCACTTCAGTCAGAATGGTCACCCCTTCCTGCAGTGCGTCCTGCACTTCGTGCTCAGCCGCCGTCATCTGATCCAGCGGGAAGAGCGTGGTCAGCGTGACTTCGGCTGCTACTTTTTCGCCGACCTCACCGTGCTTGAGCTTGCCCGTCGCGGCATCTTCCGGGTTTTCAGTGTAATGAGCCAAAGTGCCAATCCGGCGAGAAACCGACACCACGTCGATGGAGGTATCACCCCCGCCCACGCAAACAATCTTGGGTGCGGTGTATTTCATGGTATCGAGGTTGAAAGCCTCCAGGAAATCGACCGCTGCGATGCAGTTAGGCGTTTCTGCAAACTTTTCCACGAACAGGCCACGCCCGTTCCAACACCCCAGCGCCCACAGAATGGCATCATAATCTTTTTCCAGATCAGCCACCGGCACATCGCTGCCGACTGTGGTGTTGCAACGCACTTCGATGTCGCCCAGCTCCAGAATACGGTCGATCTCGGCACCGAGCTTGTCACGCGGCACCCGATACCCCGGAATACCGTAGCGGAACATCCCGCCGAGTTCAGGCAGTTTTTCAAAAATGGTCGAAGCATGCCCCATGCGGCGCAATTGGTAAGCGGCGGACAGACCCGCAGGGCCACCCCCGATAATGGCCACCCGCTTGCCGGACAAAGCAGCGGGCGTATCAAACTTGAAGCCCATGGCAATCGCGCTGTCACCGATATACTGCTCGACCGAGTTGATACCGACGAAATCATCGACATCATTCCGGTTACAGCCTTCTTCGCACGGTGCCGGGCAAACCCGCCCCATCATTGACGGGAACGGATTGGCGTGGGTCGAACGCCGGAAAGCATATTCCTGCATCGACATGCCAACCGGTGGCTTTTCGATACCACGTACAATCTGCAACCAGCCGCGAATATCTTCACCCGACGGGCAACTACCTTGGCAGGGTGGGGTTTTATTCACATACGTCGGGCACTTGTGGGTTTCATCTGCGACAAAAATCTTGTCATGCATGCTGTCCCACGTGTGATCACCATCCTCATAACGGCGAAACGTATGGCTTTTTAATTTGCTATCATCAACTGCTGCTGCCATGCCTAAAATCTCCTGTCGGAATTAATCTTCATCATCTGCGTCATCCTCATCGTTCTCATCATCAGGACGCGCCTGCACCGACACCTCACGTTTGAGGACAATCGCGTTGCTCACCAACTGGTGCAAACTAACGATTTGATCCATCGTGAAGCCGTAATACGGAATAACCTTGGTAAACTGTGATTTGCAAATGGCACAAATCGCCACCATATGTGTCACACCCTGCTGCTCGGTGACATACTTCAGAGCTTCCATGCGCGGCTGGGCACCCTTGACACGTAACTCCATCAAATCATCGCTCAACAAACCACCACCGCCACCGCAACAATAGGTTGCGTCATGGATAGTGTCTGCGGGCATATCCACAAAATGATTGCAGACTGCCTTGATCACATTGCGCGGGATCACAAACTGGCCACCCGGCTCCGTACCCATGCGCGAACCCCGGGCGACATTGCACGAGTCGTGATACGTCAGCACCATGTCATCATTCTGTGATTTGTCGAGTTCAAGCTTGCCGTCCTGAATCAAACCCCAGGTGACTTCCAGAATATGCTGGGGCACCGGGTAACGCTGATCCAGAAAATCAAACGGCCCAGCCAGTGTGTTCAGAAAGCTGTAGGCAACCCGCCAGGCATGTCCGCACTCACCAAACACAATGCGCTTGACCTTGAGCTGGATCGCCGCTTCCCGGATGCGCAAGGCAATCCGCCGCATGTTTTCGTAACTGCCGACGAACATGCCGAAGTTAGCCGCTTCGGAGGCGTGTGAACTGAGTGTCCAGCTGATCCCGGCTTCATGGAATACTTTGGCATAGCCCATCAAACCGTCGACATGCGGTTCGGCAAAGAAATCCGCAGAAGGTGTAACCAACAACACTTCGGCACCCACCTCATCCAGCGGGAAGCGCACCTTGATACCGGTGTCATCTTCCACGTCTTCTTCCAGACCTTCCAAGGTGTCCGCCAGCGCCAGTTGGGGCAAACCGAGGTTATTGCCGATTTTGAAAACCTTGCCAATAATCTCGTTGTTGTACTTGGAGCCACGCCCAATATGATCGAGAATCTCGCGGGCTGCCATTGAAATTTCTGCAGTATCAATGCCATACGGACAAAATACCGAACAGCGTCGACACTGTGAACACTGGTGATAATAGTTATACCAGTCCTCAACCACTGCTTCGGTCAGGTCAACGGCACCCACCAGTTTGGGGAAATATTTACCGGCAAACGTGAAATAACGGCGGTAGACTTTGCGCAATAAATCCTGCCGCGCCACCGGCATGTTCTTCGCGTCTTGGGTGCCAATGAAATAGTGGCATTTATCGGTACAGGCGCCGCATTTCACACAAATATCCAGATAAACCTGCAGCGAACGGTAACGCCCGCGCAAATCATCCAGCTTGGCCAGCGCCTTGTCTTTCCAGCCTGGTACCAGTTCGAAGCGGCTACCTTCCTCGTCGGACTTACCAAAATCAGCCGGGAAATTCATCGCTTCCTGAAATTCCGGTTTGGCGATAAACGGCCCGGAACCCTTCATGGTGTCGCGCAAGACACCGGGGATCTCTACATAGCCTTCGCCATTCAGTTTGGGTACTTCGTAATCTGCCACGTGGCTTAAACCTCAATAGGATTCGGAGCTAAAATCATCAATCGCGATACAGCTTGCCCTGCTTTTCCAGTTCTAACGCCCAGCCAGAGATATGCCGCTTTTCACGCGGGTTATCGATCTGGTTACGGGTCGGGCTAAAGAACACCCCGGGCGCATGCATCAACTTGCTGATCGGGAAAATAATCATTAAAAACGCGACCAGAAACAGGTGGATCAATACCAGCGGATCAGCAGGCAGCGGCTGCCAGTCAAAATACATCAGCCCCTGAAAAAAACCTTTTACCAAAGTAATGTCGGTACGGGTCACAAAGCTCATCATCATCCCGGACACACCGATCAGAATCAGCAATAACAGCATCAGATGATCAGACGGAGCCGAGATATAACGCACCCGATCCACCAGAATCCGCCGCGCCCACAAACCAGCCAGACCGATGATCATCGCAAAACTGGCGTACCTGCCGAACGGCTGCATAAAGACCAGAAAAGGGTTCATGTCCATGAAATAACGGGTATGCCGGATTAGCACCAACCACAGCGCCATATGAAACATAATGGCAAACAGCCAGGTGTATTTACTGGCGCGGAACAGGCTATGGAAGAACACGACTTCCTTGAACATACGCCACACTACCCCACTCTGAGTAGTCGGAGCAGGCGTGGTCACAATTTTCAAGGGCGCTGGCACTTTCGCATACTGGTAAACCTTGCGACCCACCCCGATCACCATGACCCCTGTCGCGACCCAGAACAACAGTGCGTAAACAATACTGACGAATGTCACGTTCCACTCCTAAAAGGCAAAACTCTACCGAAGCCCTCGAAACACCAAGGGCTTGAGAAGAGACTTGTACTTGGTTTGTGCTTAAGCTTAACTTGTTGTACTTCAAACACAGAAGGGAGAGAGAAGACTCTCCCCCGTTTTTGTACCGGTGCCTAGACGCAGCCCGTTGGCTTGGGCAGGCCAGCGTACTTACAGGCCTGTTTGCCAGGGCCATAAGGGAACAGGCTGTACAGGTACTTGGAATTACCCTTGTCTTTACCCAGACGCTTGCCCACCGCTTTGGTCAGCACGCGCACTGCCGGAGCAATCTGGTACTCTTCATAATATTCACGCAGGAAGTTCAGAATATCCCAGTGCTCATCGCTCAGATCCACATCTTCACCTTGTGCCAGTGCCTTGGCGACTTCCGGAGTCCAATCACTCAGGTTTTCCAGGTATCCTTCTTCGTCCAGCGGAATGCTTTTACCGTCTACTTCCAGTGCCATGAGTGGCCTCCTGTTGTTTATCCCGTTATTTAATAGGGTTAGTGTTTACTTAAAAACAGGCTGTTTTTCTTCACAGCCAACTTTGTGTCTTTTCATTCGCGACGGTCAGGTCAACAAATCCGGCATAGTCAACGACCGTAATACCTTCAATGATGCGCTCGGGTTTCATGCCACGCGCCAGCAGATCCGGCCCGAGCACATAAACCGACTTGTCAGCCAGCGCGGCCTTGATCTGAGCTGCCACGCTGGAACCTTCCACCGCACCCACAGCGCAATCTTCGATCATCAGAATCGCATCACCTTCCAGAGCATGCCCCAGACAACTGCTCAACGCATTTCTTTCGAAGGGTGACTTGTTTACGATATGTAGCATTGCCATTACTTACCCTCCGCCCTTAGAAGCTAAACGTAACATCTTGTTCAGACATGATTACCGCCATTTCCGCCCGGGATACGACGCGCACTGATGGCTTTTCAGCCCAGTCGTCGTCTTCATCCTCGTAAGTAATCGGCATCAGGTCATCTTCTGTCAAACCCCGTTCAGCCAAGGACTCACGCTCAACATACAGCTGGGTAATCTCATAATCACCCAATGCATTATAGGTGGCTGAAAAGTTTTTCATACCCACCCCTTTGGTGTCTTGACCTTGTGCAATCTGGTAAACACCGTCATCAATGAAGGCCAGACTGACCTCCTGTTCGAAAGCCGCCGCAATCAAAACGACTTCCATCGATTCCAGCGCGTAAATCGTGCCATAAGGCGCTTTACGGTTGACATACATGAATTTTTTAGTGGTCATGCTGATTCTCCCTTAATCGCCAAACACGATAGTACGATCAGACTGGATGCCGCCTTCAATCAGCTGCCCCAAGCCTGAAATCCGGAAACCGGGCGCAATATTGTTCGCATCCAGCTTCTGGCGCTTGGCCTCATCGGCATCCATCAGGCCACGGCGCTGGGCAGCAGCGATACAGATCACCAGATCAATACCCTGCTTTTCCGCCAGTTCTGACCAGCTTTTTTGCAGCTGGCGGTCATCCTGTGGCGGTACGGCCAGACGTGTACCGTTGTTAACCCCGTCATGGTAGAAAAAGACCCGAAAAATCTCATGCCCCTTGTCCAGAGCCGCATGAATAAACTTCAGCGCACTGTCCGCTGACTGATGCTGATACGGGCCTTCATTGACCAAAATTGTATATTTCATTCAGCTACTTCCTCTGCTTCCTCGTACCGCGTCCATCAGAAACGGATATGGGTTGAAGAATTCAGGTTATTCCGCGCACCACGCCAGTTATCGATGTGGTATTTGGTGAATGGCAAACCAGTCACTTCAAAGAAACGTGGCCAGCCAATCCGCTCGACCCATTCGTTGATCCGCTCCCAATCTTTCGCGCCTTCCTTGTAGCACTGCAGAATCTTCTTCACAATCGCAGTTGCTTCCGGCCAGCGCGGTGGGTTATTTGGAATACCTGCCGCGACCAGACGCTGGAAAGTAGGTTTGCAGCGTGCATTGGAATGATTTCCACCAATCCAGATCGCCAACTGGGTGTACTGGTGATCGTTGATCTGCATCGGTGGGCAAGGTGGATAACAGGCACCACAGCAAATACATTTCTTCTCATCCACTTCCAAGGAGGGCTTGCCGTCGACCATCGCCGGACGAATCGCCGCGACCGGACAACGCGCCACCACGGAAGGCCGCTCACACACATTCCCCACCAGGGCGTGATTGATTTTGGGCGGTTTGACGTGCTGGACGTTAATCGCAATATCACCCTGGCCACCACAGTTGATCTGGCAGCAGGAAGTGGTCATGTGGACACGATTAGGCATGTTCCAGGATTTGAACTCATCAATCAGCTCATCCATCATCGCCTTGACCACACCGGAGGCATCCGTACCCGGAATGTCGCAGTGCAACCAGCCTTGGGTATGAGAAATAGCCGCCACCGAGTTACGGGTACCGCCTACCGCAAAACCGGCATCTTCCAGCGCCGCCACCAGCGGCTCTACTTTCGCACCATCCGCGACCATGTATTCGATATTGGAACGAATCGTGAAACGGACATAACCGTCGGCAAATTCATCACCAATGTCCATCAGCTTACGCAGGGTAAACACATCCAGAATCCGCTGGGTACCTGCCCGCACCGTCCAGATTTTCTCGCCACTGCGTGCAACATGCACCAGCACACCGGGACGTGGGTCTTCGTGATACAGCCATTGTCCGTAGTTGCGACGCATCACAGGATGCATGTATTGAAAACCATCCGGACACCCGGACTCAATGGGTTCGCGCATTTGCACTGCCATGTCTGTTCTCCTGTTCTGTTCTATTAACTGGCAGCTGCCATTTTTTGCTCACGCTTACGGTTGAACCATTCTTCAGCCGCTTCATCCCAACCATCTGCACGCATATAAGAGACATTACGCGGCTGCCTGATCATGTTGGGGTCAGGATCAATACCGATGCCTTCCAGGAAGTTCACCAAACCAATCCGCTCAATCATCTCGCCACAGCGCTCATGCTCCAGACCGTTTTCAGCCCAGAAATCAATCACCGACTCGGCCATTTCAGTAATGCGCTCGTAATCCTCTTCGGTGTCCATTTTCATGAACGGCACAATCACCGTGCCCATCAGATCACCAATTTTCAGGGTACGCTTGCCGCCCATTAGCACGGTCACACCTTTGTCATCCCCGACTTGCAAGGCTTTGGGCATCACGTTCAGGCAGTGCATGCAACGCACACAGTTGCTGTTATCCACGGTCATGGTGTCATCATCATTCAGGGTGATGGCATTCGTCGGGCAACGGCTGATCACATTATCAAACATGTATTGACGACCGGCAGAACGATCCCCTTCTTTGCCAATCTCCGCCGCCTTCTTCATGATCATGGCTTTGACTTCGTCCTGATTGATCTTCATGGCATCCCGCCAGGTACCAATAATCGCGAAGTCAGCCCGCTCAATCGAGTTCATGCAGTCATTCGGGCAACCGGAGACTTTAAACTTGAACTTGTACGGTAAAGCCGGACGATGCACATCATCCGTAAAATTGTTCAGCAGCGTGCGGTGAATGGCTTGTTCGTTACAGTTGGACATTTCGCAACGTGCCGCACCGACACAGGACATCCCGGTACGCACACAAGGACCCGCACCGCCCAAATCCCAGCCATAGTCATTGATTTCATCAAAGAAATGCTGGTAATTCTTGCTGTCTGAACCGATGAACATGATATTCCCGGTTTGACCGTGGAAAGTCTGCAGGCCGGAACCAAACTTCTCCCAGCTGTCCGCCAGCTGGCGCAGCATGCCGGTCGTGTAATAGTTACCAGCCGGTGGCTGGACGCGCAGGGTATGGAATTCTTTCGATTCCGGGAACATGTGCCCGACTTCGGAAAAACGTGGAATGATGCCACCGCCATAACCGAAAACAGAAATCGTGCCGCCTTTCCAGTAACCCATCCGGGTTTCATAGGAATGTTCCAGCTGCCCCAACAGACCATTAGTCATGTTGCGGATGCGTTCATCCGGGTGCTTGTCACGCAGATCCTTGATGCCGGTAATGAAACTGGGCCACGGCCCGTCTTCCAGCACATCAAGCATCGGGGTTGGATAATTCTTGGACGCCATTTCTGTCTCCTCGTTGTTCTACTATGATTTGCCCTCTTGGATACTGATGGATACCCAGCAGAAGGCAACATAAAAGCTGGCCACTTGAACACATTGTTCACAGTGACTCGATAGTTCATAAGTGTATGCTTACACACGGCAACAAAGAATCTCACCCATGGGATGGGCTACCGATACCCCACTATCTCTTTGGAGATATGCTCAATTATTTCAGGCATTCCCACCTACCCCTATCTCCAATGTTTATCAGGCTAGTTGGCACTACCTGTTTGAATTTTATAGATTACGCCAAAACTCCAACCTGTTTCCTTCAGGATCAAAAACATAGATGACCGTGGCTCCCCAAGCATGCGCTTTAATCGGACTGGGGTTACACCCAGACTTCTTTAAAAAAACAAAAAAATCTTCAATATCTTCGACTTCCAGAGTAATGGTAATGCCATGGCCCTGACTACTTTTAATTGAGGTCACCGACTCATCAGCAACGCTTAAATAGGACTGCTCAGTTAGCTTGAATTCTACAAACCACTCATTAGAAAAATTTATTTCAAGCCCTAGTTTTGTCTTATAAAAAGCAAGCACCTGCTCCCATTTATGGCAATACAAGATCGTATTAGTTGTTTTGATCTTCACCCAGACAAGCTCCGACTAACACACTCAAACCCTCCGGAGAGGGCTGCTCACAGGGCTCCGCCCCAATCGCTTTAGCCACATCAATCGCACTCGGGGGCAAATAAATTTTGACTTCACAATGGAGACGGCCTTCCGACTCATGCCGAGTAAATACTGTGAATTTCTCTGGAGAGTCTCCCGCCTGCATCGACAACAGAAGCTCTTCGAGCTGAGCCAGAGGTACAAATGCCAGCGTAGCGTCGCCGAGATTTTTCGAGAACCAGGTTTTCAACTTAAACCTCCTAGCTATGTGTCAGGCTACTGAAAACCCAAGCCAGATCTCTGATCTCTTCAGGAATCTTTAGAGATAGACCCGATCATTTCAGCCATTTGCACATGCATCACTGTAAGTAATAGCATATTGTTATTCTAAAACAGACGGAATAGCGAATACTTGATTGGTATGAAAAACACCCATTATTCTTTGGCTGCACTCGGTTCACTCGAAAAAACAGATCATTACCTGCGCTGGCGTGACCAGAAACTGGCAGCCTACCCACTGGTGCCTGAAGACTTGTTCACTGTCATCGAGGATGCAGATAAGCCCCAACCTGCTGAATTACAACGCATAACAACGGTAGCCGATATTTATAATCTGACGCTTTACCGCTTCTCCCGACCACCAAGCGGGAAAATGGCGGTGCACTCGCTGGCTCAGGCGCTGGGTCTGCTGCGAATTGATGCCAACTGGTGCGCCGATGCAGACAGCCTGACCTCGATCCAGATCGCCCAACATGCTGGCCAACATGACTACATTCCCTACACGGATAAAAAACTCAGCTGGCATACGGATGGTTATTACAACCCACCCACCCAGCAAATTAATGGCATGCTGTTGCATTGCGTCCGCCCGGCATCAACAGGTGGCGAGAGCAGGCTGATGGATCATGAAATCGCTTATATCCTGTTGCGTGAGGCTAACCCTGCTTACATTCGCGCCCTGATGCACCCGGCAGCCTTCACTATCCCGGCGAATAGCCTGAAGGGCGTCGTGATTCGTCCTGCACAAACCGGCCCGGTATTCTCTATTCATCCGGATGGCCGCTTGCACATGCGTTATTCCGCACGCCAGCGCAATGTCATCTGGCGGGATGACCCCGCTACCCAGGCTGCTGCACAATTTTTACTGGATTTATGGGAACAGGACTCACCGTATAAACTGCGGTATACCTTGCAGGCGGGGGAAGGTTTACTCTGTAATAATGTGCTGCATTGCCGGACGGAGTTTGTGGATCATGCCGAGGCGGACAGAAAACGATTATTGTATAGAGGACGTTATCTGGATCGCCTGCACACTCGCTCTATCAACCCTCACATCACAGGACAAGACCATGCTTAACCTGAGTCATATCCTCCTCAAAGACGGGGATACCATCACCAGTTTCGAGGCTTTAAAAACCACCGTCCAGCAGTATGCGCTGGAAACAGGCAGTATTTTTTTCCAGGTCGACATCGAGCCGCCGGTTTATCATGACCGCCCACAAGACTGGCAGGATCAGCTGGAAATCGCATTCTCAAGCGCACGCTGATCACACCGCCGACCACTTGACAAGGAAACACCCATGTTCTGGCACGAAGACGAAGACAAAACCCTCCCCTATCAGGCACCCGACGATATTCTTGATGTCAGCTTTGCCATCCGCTGCAAACAGTTGCCGCTGGATCATGCCTGGGCACTTTCCCGCGCAATCCGTGCTGCCTTGCCGTGGTTCGATGAGGACGAAGTCAGTGGCATTCACACCATCCATGTCGCAGAAAGCGCGAACGGCTGGTTACGACCGGAAGATACCGACGGGCAATGGTTGATTCCATCCCGCCGCACTCGCTTGAGCATGCGTATTCCGAAGGAGCGCTTGGCCGCTATTCAGCAACTCAGCGGCCAGACCCTGGATATTGCCGGGCATGCGCTGACGGTGGGGGACAGCAAGGAAAAGTCGCTCAGTAATACCTCAGTGCTGTTCGCCCGTCAGGTACTCTCTGCGCCGGAGGAAAACGAGCCAGAATTTCTGCAGCGCATCGCTACTGAAATCAAACAGCTCACCGATTTGAACGTCAAGAAAATGCTGTGCGGCAAAAGCCACCTGCTGCAAACAGCGGATGGCCACCAGCTGACCCGCCACCTGATGATCGCTGATCTGGACAATGACCCTTCGATCCGCATCCAGCAATACGGGCTGGGAACAGGTCGCAAATGGGGTTGTGGCCTGTTCCTGCCACACAAAAGCATTAAGACACTCAAGCAGACCGAATAGCTTTGAATAGGCTTAGTCAGTCTGCACAGCCCGCTGCCGTATCCCTTTTGAGGAATGGGACAGCCAGTCCGGTTAGGTATACTTTTGCGGTAGAACGTTTTATGACTTTGCACGCTAACAGGAGTGAATAATGCCTTACGAAGTCAATGGTAAAATCATCGAAACTACTGAAACAGGCTACCTGCTTGATTTGCATGAGTGGAATGAGGATGTCTGCAAGGCCATTGCCGCAGAGGAAGAGATGGAGCTGACCGACCGCCACTGGGATGTATTGCATTACTTGCGTGACGAATACATCAATAATAACGGCAACCAGCCGATGGAACGTGCCATTCTGAAAGCCATGGCCAAACAATGGGACGATAAGAAACTAAGCAGCAAGGATCTGTACACCCTGTTCCCGCGTGCACCCAGCAAACAGGGGCTGAAAGTAGCCGGTCTGCCCGCAACAACCCGTAAAGGTGGTTACTAAAACCCTTATTTATCCCGTGGTACTTATCCTGAATGGGGTATTACCCCACACAGTCGGGCAGTTTATTCTGTGGGTAAGAACCCGCTTATCTATTTAGAGGTCTCCATCATGAGCAAAACGAAACAAGAACTGATCCAGGAAATGCTCGACATGCAGAAAAAATTCATTGCATACGAACAATCCGGCGCATTCAACGCAGAAGATTACTACGTAGGTGAATGGAAAGAATACCGTGAGCGTTACACCTCAATTGCCGGTGAAGTGCGCGAAATCGCCTCCAAAGAAGCCAATTTCTGGAAATAAGTCATTCCCTCATTATTTCCCTCACCTTCCAGCTCCCTCTCGCTCAGGGCGAAGGGGAGTCAGTGATGAGCAGCCAGATGACCAGCGACCAGCCATCAGGCCGGAGGTGCTTTAGGGCGTGGGAAGGTCTTACGCAATGCTGCAATCAGTGACTCAATCTGCACCTCAAGGCTGGCATGCACAATGCCTACGTCGGACTCCAGCACGCACTCATCCAGCTTGAGCTGGCTATCGCCCAGTACCTCGACATGGCTCACACTTTTCTGCAAATCATGCAGTTGTTCCAGTACCGTGTCCTGCATTTGCGGATTGACCCGCACCTGTAACTTCTTGCTACCCCGCACCAGCTCCAACCCACGACGTACTGTGCTCTTGACCAGTGTTTCGTTGTCAAAATCCTGAATAATCTGCTGGACAGCTTCGGTCACAACATCTACCAGCGCCCATTCGACTTCACGCAGGTTTTCATGCATCTTGATGGTGAAGCCCAGCATCTGCTCGACCAGTTGATGGTGCGCCTGATCCTTGCCCTGCTGCATACCGCTTTGGATCGCATTGGCCATGGCTTCCGTCGCTTTCGTCTGCCGGTCACGCTCACGTTGCGCCATCGTCTTCACCAGCTCTTCGTAATTCACCAGACGCCGGTATTCACTCGCCTTCAAAACGGTTTTGCCGGGTTCCAGCTGTGAGTCCAAGGCCTTAATTGAAACGAATTTGTCCATCCGTACCTACCCCCATGCGAATTTCTATCGCTACTTTTTGTATTAGTGCGGCACACTCCTTGTCTTGCCCACGCAAAGCCTGCCCCAACGGTGCGACCCGCTGCAGCATCAGATACCAGTCATACGGCAACTTCAGCATCAGGCGCTTGCGCAAGGCTACCGGGTAATCATACAGCGCAGTCAACAGGCACAATAAACCTGCGACAATCAACGCCGTGTGTGTATCCATTTTGTTCGGCAGCTTCAGACCAAATTCCAGCTTGCCCTTGATCAAGGCCGCGCGTCGCTGCATAAAGGTAAACAGATCCTTGCCCATTTTTTCCTGAATGACCTGTAATTCTTCGCGTGTCACCACCCGGCATACTTTGGAATAATAAAAAACAGTACCGGCATGCAGAATCAGTTTTTCCAGATCGTCCCCCGACCATAAGGCAATCCGGCTCAGTGAATTGGGGAAGCTGAAGTACATCTGGTTTTCCAAACCAAAACGCACCAGCAGATGCTGGACAATACGTTCGGCAGAGCGATGCTTGCCCACCAGTTTCTTGATCAGGGGGCCATCGGGCATCTGCTCCAACCAGCTGTCATGCGTGTAGTGATCCGGGCGAAAGTTAAACTCCCAGACCAGACTGGACAGCTTGTTGTTGCGGTTGTTATTGGGTACTGGGCTGTTCATTGTTGTCGCTGTTATTACATTAATACTCATTATCCATTAGCCAACAGGCAATGAGGAACAAAGCAGCGACAGTCGGGGTCATTGCCGGGCTGAACTGAAAAGGGCAGGCTGCTGGTCTGGCCTTGTGCAGACAGCCGTCTTACAATACATGTTTTTTCGCTGATAAAAGGAATAGCTCATGAACAGCGACCCATTACCGCTACGTACCCGCCTGAACCTGGAAACCGCCCCGATCAGCTGGGCTGACCTTGGCCGCTTTTTTGCACGTGGCCGGGTGATTCAGGTAGCCAACGAACTAGACCTGATCGAAGTCGCGACCGCATTGGTGGAAGATGATACGACGCGCTTTACCCAGTGGATCGAAGCCAAACAGGTGCAGCATTTACCGGATGAAGTCGCCAAGCAGTGGGCAGCTGATGACCGGTATTTGTGGGCGGTGGTGGTGGCACCTTGGGTGGTGGTGCAGAATAGGATTGAGGGTTAAAAAAGCGTGCAATAATGAAGTCTCGTACCCCCCCCTATGCCCAGCAGATGAAGCAGCAGCCGATTAGAGACACCCGCCGCAAAGAGGAAAAAATGTCAGAATATACAGCCATAATCAGGTGGAATCGCCACGAAGGCGAGGCCTTCAACGACAATAAATACAGCCGTGGTCATGTCTGGGAGTTTGATGGCGGTGTTAAAGTACCTGCCTCATCATCACCCCATGTCGTCCCGCTCCCTTATTCAGTCGAAGAAAATGTTGACCCGGAAGAAGCATTTATAGCCGCTTTATCCAGCTGTCATATGCTGGTGTTTCTGTCTATCGCAGCCAAGCGCGGCTATGTCATCGAAGAATATGTCGATAATGCGGTGGGTATAATGGAAGAGGATTCCACGGGGAAAATTTCGATCACCAGAGTCACGCTACGACCCAAAATAGCTTTCATTGGCGAGCGCCAACCAACATTAGAACAACTGGAAAAAATGCACCACCTGTCGCATGAAAACTGTTTTATTGCCAACTCAGTGAAAACCGTGGTGACAACAGAGATCATCACTTAAGCTTTTGCTGCAATCGGCTACCGCCCGAAAGGCGGTAGCCAACAGAACACTACTGAATAGCGCGATTCGCAATCAAGCCTTCCACCACACTCGGGTCAGCCAGTGTCGAGGTATCACCCAGACTATCCAGCTCATTCGCGGCAATCTTGCGCAGAATCCGGCGCATGATTTTACCGGAACGGGTTTTCGGTAAGCCCGGTGCCCATTGCAGGATGTTGATCTTGGCAATCGGGCCGATTTCCTTACGCACCAGGGCGATCAGCTCTTTTTCCAGCTCATGCGTACCTTCTTCACCCGCCATCAGGGTGACATACGCATAGATGCCCTGCCCGGTCAGCTCGTGCGGATAGCCGACCACAGCAGATTCAGCCACTTTCGGGTGCAGTACCAGTGCAGATTCAATTTCAGCCGTGCCCAAACGGTGACCAGAAACGTTCAACACGTCATCGACCCGCCCGGTGATCCAGTAGTCGCCGTCCTCATCCCGCCGCGCACCGTCACCCGTAAAGTAATAACCGGGGTACATCGCAAAGTAAGCTTCAATAAAGCGATCATGATTCTTGTACAAAGAGCGCATCATGGACGGCCACGGCGCCTTGATGCACAGGTTGCCTGCCGCCGGATTACCGGTAATTTCATTGCCCTGATCATCCAGCAACACCGGCTGCACACCAAAGAACGGAATCTGTGCAGAACCGGGCTTCAGCGGCGTCGCACCCGGCAGCGGCGTCATCATGTGTGCGCCCGTTTCAGTTTGCCACCAGGTATCGACAATCGGGCAACGGCCTTTACCGACGACACGGTGATACCATTCCCAAGCTTCCGGGTTAATCGGCTCGCCGACCGAACCCAACAGGCGCAGCTTGTCCAGCCTGGCACTTTCAACAAAGCTGTCGCCTGAACCCATCAGCATCCGAATCGCGGTGGGCGCGGTATAGAAGGTCGCAACATCATGCTTGTCACATACGTCCCAGAAGCGGCTGGCGGTCGGATAAGTCGGGATACCCTCAAACATCAACGTAGTCGCGCCATTCGCCAGCGGGCCATAAACGATGTAAGAATGCCCCGTCACCCAGCCCACGTCAGCCGTACACCAGTAAACTTCACCGTCTTTATAGTCAAACACGGTCTTGTGCGTCATCGCCGCCTGCAACAGGTAGCCACCGGTGGTGTGCAATACACCTTTCGGCGTGCCGGTTGAGCCGGAGGTATAAAGAATAAACAGCGGGTCATCCGCTTCCATCACTTCTGCCGGACAATCAGCCGACGCATCCGCCATCACTTCGTGATACCACACGTCCTGCTCATGCCAGTCCACCGGATCACCGCCGCGCTTGACAACGATACAGGTATGTACGGTCGGGCATTGTGCAATCGCCTTGTCAGCGTTGGCTTTCAGCGGGACACGCTTGCCACCGCGCATCGACTGGTCAGACGTAATCACCACGCCACACTCGGCATCTTTAATCCGGTCACGCAGTGCATCTGGCGAGAAGCCGCCAAATACAATCGAATGAATCGCCCCAATCCGGGCGCAGGCCAGCATGGCGACAGCGGCTTCCGGGATCATCGGCATGTAAATGGAAACACGGTCGCCTTTTTTGACACCGCGCCCTTTCAACACATTGGCAAACTGGCTGACTTCCGCATGCAGTTCTTTGTACGTAATTTTGCGGTCTTCATCCGGGCTATCGCCTTCCCAGATAATCGCGACCTGATCACCCCGGGTAGCCAGATGACGATCCAGGCAGTTTTCCGCGACATTCAGCTGTCCACCTTCAAACCAGCGGATATGAACATCATCGGTAAAGCTCCAGTCTGATACCTTGTCCCACTTTTTGGACCAGGTCAGGTACTTTTCAGCTTGTTCTGCCCAAAATGTATCCGGGTCAGTCACTGACTGCTGGTACATGGCAGTATATTGTTCAGCATTGATATTGGCTTGTGCCGCGAATTCGGCAGGGACAGGGAACGTCTTGACTTCAGACATGGGTGTGACTCCTCACTAACGAAAAATGGCTGACTAACTGTTGCGGTGCTATCTTTCTATCGTTATTTTGTTTACAACAGCCGCTATATTCATACAATCTTAGGCAAAAGTCCAGACAAAACCCTATCCACACCCCAAGATTGTCGACAATTCACCTTATTTTGTGGGTATTTCATCCATGCCATTTTTGATCAGGGGCTGCATGGCGGTTAACAGGCTTTTGAACATATTGGGATTATGCTGCTCTTCGCTTAACAGTAGCTGCTTCATATGCTCGCGCTGAGTAGGCATGCTGAAACAGGCCGGGCAGCCATCCGGGATAATCGGCAAAGCGGCGGCCGTCGCAAAATCAGCGGTCTGCCGTTCACGCACCTGCACCAGCGGGCGAATCACCCGCAAATCACCCGCATCAATCCGGTAATGTGCCTTCATGGTTTTAAGCTGGCCACCGTGAAAAGCCGACATCAGGAAACTCTGCGCCAGATCATCCAGATGTTGCGCCAAGGCCAGTACATTATAGCCCTGCTCGCGGGCAGTTTGGTACATCAGGCCACGCTTCATCCGTGAGCAAAAAGCACAATAGGAATTATTCCCCATGTGCGCTTCTGCCAGCTGCATGATCGGCTCACGCACATAAAAATAAGGAATGCCCAGCGACTCCATGTAAGGAATCAGCGGTGAAGGATCGAAATCCCCGGCCTGCGGGTCAATCGTCACCGCCGCAAAATCAAACTTGACGGGGGCATGCCGCTGAAAATGATGCAGGATATGCAGCAGCGACAGCGAATCCTTGCCGCCGGACAAGCCTAACAAAATCCGGTCGCCCTCTCGGATCAGGTCATATTCACCGATCGCCTTGCCAACAGCACGCAGCAGCGACTTGGGCGGTTTTACAAAAATGTGTGGAGAAGAGAAGTTGAGTGCAGTATTCATGCCTAAAACATAACTGATTTTGAGCGCTTGCGCTACAGGGTAGCGGGCGTTAGGCAAGCAAAAATCTGGCTCTTCAGGAATTCCCGAAGAGCCGCATTTTTTGTGAAACCCTAATGTTCATGTACCGACAGTGCTTCTACAAATGTAGCGATGACAGCAAGACTATGATTCACTTTAATGACTCCTTGCAGTTTGCGATGTTAACACTTGAAGTATACATGAATACTGTTACTGGCTACAGTCACAGCCACAATCACAGTCTTCTGCACTCTCATCGTCTACATTATCAGAGTAAGCCTCATAAACAGTTTCTGCATAATCATAACTGTTACTGTTGTTGCCGTAGTCCTGCTGGCTGTAGCTGCTGTTACTAGCACTGCCGCCACCATTATTAAACAGCGCGTTGCCAGCTTGCAGCCCGGCATAATAGGATGTAAAAGCGGGACTAAGAGCTGAATAAGTATCAGAGTCAGCGACTGATCCATTGCTGGCGGCCAATGAGGCGCAGAACAAAGCTGCGGTGATAATTGGGGTTTTCATGATGTTTACTCCTTGCTAGAGGTGAGTTGGATGTTATCCATCTGTATTACGAGAAATCCGGAAAAAGGGGTTAAACTGGCGCAAGGCTGACGCTGTGTAGCTTGGGATAACAGGCTTTCATGCTGAAAAGCTCCTTGGTTACGCTGTGATTGTGTAGCTATTCATCAGTACGGGAAATGCGCGGAAATGGGGTTAAAACTGGGAATATGGATAGTGTTTGTGTGCCTAGGGGGTGCCAATCTGTCGCCCGTCGCACAAGCCGGGAGTGCTTCCGGCACGAACTCCGACCCTGATAAAGGGCTGGTCAGTGAACTGGTAGAACTGACCGTCCAGCAAAGCCACTTGTGGGCACAAATGCAACAACAGGGTAAATATGAAGATGCCCTCAAGCTCAGCTCAGGAACTGAAAAAAAACTGAACGATGGCCTGCAACGCTTGGAGACAACCCATGTGGAGGAGGCTGATGCTTCCAGTCAGCCACAGCGGCTCAACAACATTGCCCGCTTAAAGTACGCACTGAGTCTGGTGTATTATCAACAGGCAGGCAGCTATTCTAAAATGGGCACTGCATACCAGCTACGCAGTGATTCTGACAAAGCCACACCGTTACTGAAAGACAGCGCCCTGCTGATGCTGAAAAGCTGGGAACTACTGCAGGCAAATGCTCCCGTGATTGGCGAAAAAATAGATCCAGCTGTGGGTTTGCAAGTCTTGTGGGCCTTGTTAGATGTAGCAAACAGTTATCAGTTGCAAGATCAACTACAGGCCGCGCAACCCTTGCTGGAACAAAGTCGCGCACTGCTGGAGCAAAGTACCTTGCCAATGACTGAGCTGTGGCTGTATTACATTCAGCTGGCCAGCGGTTATCAGCAACAGGGGAATTTCCGGCAAGCCGAACACTACTATCAAGCTCTTATCAGCCGGGCAAGCCCTGATTTACCCGTGGATTTACCATTGGCACGGGTCTATCTGGCACAACTGTACCAAAAGCAACAGCGCTATGTAGAGGCTGAACAACAATTTCAGCTTAGCTTGCAACAAGAGCGTACCCGGCCTGCAGATCATAAGCGCACTCGCCCGATAGCCCTGTTCCCGCTGGCTTCCCTGTACATGCAGCAACAAGCGTATGCCAAAGCAGAACCCCTGTTGCAACAGGCACTGGCGGCATACAAACAAGCGACAACACCCGACTCCAGCGATTTGGAAACCATGCTGGATTCCATTATTCACCTCGGTATCCGGGAGATGCTGGGTAATGCTTTGTTGCAGCTAGGCAAAGCCGACGCCGCGCGTGAACTCTTCCTGCAAAATATCCACACACCCAATACCTTGCCCCCGATCAGCCCGGGCAGCAAAGCCAGCAACCAGGAAAACCTGGCCAGATTGTATGAAAAAGGCAAGAACTTCCCCGAGGCTCTCCGTTGGTTGCAACAGGCCTGGAGCCAATATGAAGCGTATCCCGGTGATAACCCGGAACAAGCGAACCAAGCTCGTGCTCTGGCGCGCTACCGCTTGTGGCTGCTGCACTTAGGTGTTGTTCACCAACAAGTGGCGGAGGCGAACGCCCTACCCGATGTGTTGCGCACCATGCAGCAGGCACACGGAAATCAGCGAACTCAAGCGCTGCGCCAGACGGCTCTTCGACTCAGTGCGGCGACACCCGAAATCCGTGAACGCCTGCACGAGCTGTGGGGCAAGCAGGCAAAGTTGGCGCAACTGGACTTGTCCTACGCAGAAAGCCTTGCCAGGGAAACCATTACTGACATTGAACAGCTGCAACAGACTCTGCAACAAACCCGTCAAGAGATCCACACACTGGACAGGCAGTTACAACAAACCTTTCCCCTCTACTCACAACTGATCAACCCTGCACCATTGACACTGGAACACATACAACACTTGCTTAAACCGGATGAAGCCCTGCTGATGTGGGTATTGAGTGAACATGCCGCTAAATCCTGGCTACTGGTTATCCGTTCCGACCGCACACCTGCGCTGCATGCACTGGACACTAGCGAAACCGTTTTGCAAACCGTGTT
The DNA here is from genome assembly GCA_964293125.1 of uncultured Thiothrix sp. Classification (GTDB taxonomy): domain Bacteria; phylum Pseudomonadota; class Gammaproteobacteria; order Thiotrichales; family Thiotrichaceae; genus Thiolinea. The sequence goes on from CAXYXY010000038.1 coordinate 24,098, forward strand.
GAACGCACCCGGCAACGGCTTGCTTGCTGCCCTGTCCGACCCAAGTCGCCGCTTCAATCTGCAGGCAGCTCACGGCTTGTATAAAACGCTGTTTGCCCCAGCGCTGAACGATCTGGCCGGGGTCAGGCATATCTTTGCTATACCCGATGGCGCGATGCAAAACATGCCCTTGCATGTACTGATAAAAACAGCCCCGTCTGTCACTCATGACACAAACAACTATGCGCAGGCCGACTGGCTGATGCAGCATTATGCCTTTTCTTACCTGCCATCCGTACAAGCCCTGGCTAACCTGCGCGATGCTCCAACCCCAGCCGCCCCAGCCCTGCCGTCCGTTAGTACTGCACCACCCCAGCCCTTCATCGGTTTCGGTGATGCCCTGCTGCACGGTCAGCCAAACAGTACCCCCGAACGTAGCGGGGCATTACTCACCCAGCTGAATCAGCACCTCGTTCGCGGACAAGACGGTTTCAGCTATTTGGCAACGCCGAATTTGCTCAGCCAACATCTGCCCGCCTTGCCGGACACCGCCGAGGAATTACAACACATTGCCAGCACCCTGCAAGTTGCTCCGCAACAGTCCCTGTTCCTGGGCAAGGATGCCACTGAAGGCAGACTCAAGCGGCTTGATCGTGAGGGTATATTAAGCCGCACGCGCATCCTCAGCTTTGCCACTCACGCGCTGCTACCACCGGATAACACACAAAACGCCCTCCTCAATCACATGGAGCCCGGCTTGGTTCTGACGCCACCCGACTCCGGCTCAGTGAATGATGATGGTTACCTGAGTGCCAGTGAAATTGCCAGCCTGACCCTGCATGCTGACTGGGTCGTGTTATCAGCCTGCAACACCGGCACTTTACAGGCACAAACAGCCCATCAGGGACTGTCAGAACTGGTCAGGGCTTTTTTTCTGGCAGGTGCCAAAAGTGTAGTAGCGTCTCACTGGCCAGTGCATTCCAAAGCCACCGAGCAACTGATAGGCGAACTGTTTAGCATCTGGCAAAAGCAGCCAGAAAAAGGCCGGGCGGAAGCTCTTCGTCTGGCGATGAAAGCCATGCTGCAGCAAGCTGCGGATTGTGGCTGGCTATGCCGGGCTGGCCTGCAAACCGATGTCTCCCTGACTCACCCCGCTTATTGGGCGGCCTTTGTCATCTATGGTGAAGGAGGAGGCGGGTAATCAGGGTACAACAGCTCAAATGCCTGCAGTTCTTCCCGTGCTTGCGCCACCTTCCCCTGCTGAAGCAATTCAGCTATCAGCACCAGCCATTGTTGCGGTTGTTGGCGTACCGCATCGGTAATTTTGCCCTGTTCAGCCTGTTTACCAGACTCGCCGGATTCGTTGCCGGAAACCACTGCAGCAGAACCGGGAACGGGATGGCCGCGCAGTGTATCCTCCTGCGGCGCTGGCTGTAACAGAACAGGCAGCAACAAACCCAGCAATAGCCCCATCACCAAGGTAGCAGGCAAAGCCAGCACCGGAGGTAATAACCAGTGGCGCAACCCTGCTGCAAACCGCTCCGCCAGTGACGGGGAAGACTGACACACCGGTTTGATACCCAGCAACTTTGCACGACTTTCTTGTGACAAACTGGCATTCTGCAGCAATGCTTGCTCAGATTCTGACAAACTCTGCTGAACCTCCTGCGGTAGGGAGCACAAACTATCAGCCACCTGCTGCTGGAAGTTCTCATCCAGCAAGGCTGCCCGGTACAAAGCCCGCAATTCCAGGTCAAAGGCCTTATCATCCGGCGGGAAGGGGGAGGAATTCGTAGTACTCATTGGCGTTCAACCTCCTCGATGCTCACTTCCAGCCCTGGCTCATCGGACAGTAGCTGCTTTAACTTGTTTTTGGCATAGCGCAACCGGGACTTCACGGTTTCATCCTTTTCATGCAAGTAATCAGCTATTTCCCTGATGGAATGACCGGCTAGTTGCAGGCTCAGAGCCAGACTCTGTTGTTCAGGCAGGGAGGCCATCGCCCGTTTGAAAGCTTCCAGCCGTTGTGTTTCGCTGTGGGTTGTTTCCAACAATTCCAGCACACGCGCTGGGTCAGCCTCATCCTCCATGATTTCACCCTCCTGATGATAGTCTTCCCGGTATTCAACCTGTTCAACAGCGTGGCGCTTCTGGCGGGTAGCAGCACGGTAATCATCAATAGCCTGATTCCGGGCAATGGCGCAAACCAATCCCCAGAACGAGGTATCACTGCGCAAGGGTTTATCACAATGCTGTACGAGCTTCATCCAGGTATTCTGCACACAATCTTCAGCAGCCTCAAAATCATTGTAAATACTGGTGCGGCGGATATATTGCAACAGGCGACCACCCAGCACATTCACCAGTTCAATGCCTGCCCGTTGCTCACCCCGACAAAACCGCCCATATAATTGCCGGTAATAAGTGTCCGGCATCACTTCATCCTGAATACTAATGTGCCAATCTCCCTCTCATTTAAGTTTTGCACCACTTACACCGAGGTATACGCCAAAAACAGAAAAATAGGGTTTTACGGCTTTTCTAATGAATCCGCAACTGCCGCACCGCTTCAGCCGTTAACCCTGTTTTCAGGGCAATGGTCGCATCATCCAGAATATCCAGCAGATTGCGGGCGATTTCTAGCCTACTTTCCAACAATCCTGCCTGCCTTCCACCAGCCCCTCCTGCCTCCCCTCCAACCGAGCCGTATGCTCCGAGTTCTTCAAGTCACGCAGGTATTTCAAGCTTTCCTCGTAACGATGCCGTTCTTTGGGGTCAAACCGCGCCAGTTCGGCAATGGCAAACAGGCGTCTGAAAATACCTTCATGGAAGGGTGTGGGTACATCGCTCATGTCGGACAAGTGGCGGAAGGTATACAGCCATTTGTCCTGCAGTGTTGCTAGCTCATCCAGCCCCTTGGTAAAGCGCGGCAGCACCACGTAGATGTAATGCAGTTTGTCAAAAAACGGGCGGTTATTCTGGTCTTTCAGCTGCGCGTAGTAGACAACATCGTGTTCTTTTTCATCCATCAGGAAGTCGAGGATACCAATGGTGTAGACGGTCGAAAGCTGATAATCCCACTCGCCTTGCCTGGCCTGCTCCTGAATCGCGAAGGTGGAATAATACACACTGCGATCTTTGAAATAGGTCTGTTTGACCTTCTGCAGTTCAATAATAAAGCGCTCACCCGTCGTACTCATGCAGTTCAAATCGAAAATGGCGCGCCTGTCCAGCGGGCTGACGCCCTGATACTCGTTTTTGGTGTACTGCAAATCGGCAATCTGGTGATGTTCCGGCAACAAGGTGTTGAGGAAACTGATCAACAGGTCTTTGTTGGGTTCTTCACCGAACAGCTTCTTGAAACCAAAATCGGTGAGCGGGTTGATGTAGATCGCGGCCATGATGCCACCTGTGTCTGACGGGGTTTATCGGGTGATTATATCACGGCGGGCATCCTGTGAAGAAACCCTACCTTCCAGCCCGCAACTGGCGCACCGCTTCAGCCGTTAACCCCGTTTTCAGGGCAATGGTCGCATCATCCAGAATATCCAGCAGATTGCGGGCGATTTCTAGCCTACTTTCCAACAATCCTGCCTGCCTTCCACCAGCCCCTCCTGCCTCCCCTCCAACCGAGCCGTATGCTCCGAGTTCTTCAAGTCACGCAGGTATTTCAAGCTTTCCTCGTAACGATGCCGTTCTTTGGGGTCAAACCGCGCCAGTTCGGCAATGGCAAACAGGCGTCTGAAAATACCTTCATGGAAGGGTGTGGGTACATCGCTCATGTCGGACAAGTGGCGGAAGGTATACAGCCATTTGTCCTGCAGTGTTGCTAGCTCATCCAGCCCCTTGGTAAAGCGCGGCAGCACCACGTAGATGTAATGCAGTTTGTCAAAAAACGGGCGGTTATTCTGGTCTTTCAGCTGCGCGTAGTAGACAACATCGTGTTCTTTTTCATCCATCAGGAAGTCGAGGATACCAATGGTGTAGACGGTCGAAAGCTGATAATCCCACTCGCCTTGCCTGGCCTGCTCCTGAATCGCGAAGGTGGAATAATACACACTGCGATCTTTGAAATAGGTCTGTTTGACCTTCTGCAGTTCAATAATAAAGCGCTCACCCGTCGTACTCATGCAGTTCAAATCGAAAATGGCGCGCCTGTCCAGCGGGCTGACGCCCTGATACTCGTTTTTGGTGTACTGCAAATCGGCAATCTGGTGATGTTCCGGCAACAAGGTGTTGAGGAAACTGATCAACAGATCTTTGTTGGGTTCTTCACCGAATAGCTTCTTGAAACCAAAATCGGTGAGCGGGTTGATGTAGATCGCTGCCATGATGCCACCTGTGTCTGACGGGGTTTATGGGGTGATTATATCACGGCGGGCATCCTGTGCAGAAACCCTACGTTCCAGCCCGCAACTGCCGCACCGTGTCTGCCGTTAACCCCGTTTTCAGGGCAATGGTCGCATCATCCAGAATATCCAGCAGGTTGCGGGCGATGTCTAGCTTTTCTTCCTGCCGCCCCTCCAGCCGCGCCGTATTCTCCGAGTTCTTCAAATCACGCAGGTATTTCAAGCTTTCCTCGTAACGTTCCAATGCGGCCTCGTCGGCTTCCGGTTCTAATGCATTGATGCTGAAGAATTTGAGTTTCATGGGTTATTCTCCTTAAAAATATGCGCGGCAGGGGCGCAGTCCGTTTCGCATCCTACATGCGTTCGCCCGCTCACGCCTGCTGGCTGCTCCACTGACCACGCCGACTTGTAACAGCCTACTGATCCTGGGCAAACCGAAAACCCACGTTGTTGTACCGGTTGAAAGGCGTGTTGTAGCCGCGATCGGCAGAACGCACGTCCCGCGGCGTACCGTACCATGAGCCACCGCGCAACACGCGGTGAGTGCCTGATGCTGGCCCCTCCGGGGAAGAACTTGCAGAGCTTGTCCCGTAGTAATCACTGCCGTACCAGTCCTGCATCCACTCCCACACATTCCCATGCATGTCCTGCAAACCATATCCATTAGCTTTAAACTTACCAACCGGCGCTGTGTAAAGATAGCCATCATTACACTCTGCAACAGTGGCATTCGTAAACTTTTTCTTCACTTCCTGATCCGCCATATTCGCATAAGCGCACCCATCCGAACCCTTTTTACCCCACGGATAAGCTTCCGCTTGATCACCGTGGGCAGTATCGCCCCGTGCCGCATATTCCCACTCCGCTTCAGTCGGCAGACGAAAAGGTTGTTCTGGCTGCACAGTCTCATTCAGCCATTTCAGATACGCTTGCGTATCATCCCAGCTCACACACGCGACCGGATGATTATCACCCTGTTCAAAACCCAGTTTCTTCCAGAAATTTCCTTTTACGTCACCCCAACTGCCCTTATCATCCAACGACCAACATGAGCCTTGTTCTTCTGCGGTGGTTTTATAGGACGTGGCTTCAATAAACGCCCGAAACTGCGCCACAGTCACTTCGGTTTTGGCCAGCCGGAAAGGTTTGAGCGTGACGGGATGAATCGGTTTTTCATCCTCCTGACAACCACCTTCCACATTATCCCGCTGCGGATCACAGCCCATGATGAACCTGCCAGTTTGACCCGCCGGGATAATATCCAGCAGCTCCAGACCATACGGCAGCGGCTCGCGCGTTAAGGCAAAATCCAGCTGTGTATCACCCTCAACCCGGATAATACGCGCATCCGACAAATAGCCTTTCGCCGCCAGATGCAGCGCATGTTCACCCGCCTCCCACTGCTGCCCGGCGGTATAGGGCTTGCCATCCACCCGCACGGTGGCATTGGCCGGAGTGATATTCAGAGTCAGGCGATAGGTTTTATCCGGTTCGGGAGCCGGGGCAGGTGCAACCGGTGTCGTCATTACCGGCTGAGGTTTCGAAGTTGGCTCTTCCGCTAACACTGCAGATTGGCGTTCTTCCACCCCACGATCTAGCGGCAATAACTGATAACTCCCCGCTGCCGCTACCATCACCGCAGCCACGCCCGCATACAGCGGCCAGCGTGGTTTAGGAGACAGTAACACCGGGGGTGGCTCCATGCTATTCAGTTTGGCGTACACCTGCGCCGCCAGCCGCACAAACGCGGGGTGGCTCGGCTTACCGTTCCAGCGATTAAAATCATCCGCCTGCCGCAGGAGGAAACCGACCGGAGGCTCCACGCCATCCAGCAATAGCGGCAACAACACATTACGCCGCTTGCCGACCGTCGCCTCTTCCCGCACCCATTCGGAATGAATCGAGTGCTTCGACCACACCACGACTACGCAGCGGCTGTTGTTGATTGCGGTTTCGATCTTGAGGCTCCAGTTCTCGCCGGTGTGAATGGATTCATGATCCCAAAACACTGACCAGCCCTGTTGCTCCAAAGCGGTAAACAATGGCTGCAAACGCCCCCGATCCTGCGTGGAGTAACTGAGAAAAATGTCGTACATGCCGCTAATCGCCCATTAATACCCGATGAACGGATGATAAACCAAAAGCAGCACAAAAATCCTGCTTCCGCCACCTCCGATTTCCGCCAAAAACCACCCTCTCACCCCACAATCGCCGCAAACACCTCATCCGCCCCACTCCCGCGCTGGTAATACAGAGACACTTGCAGCGCACATTCCCCGAGCAAGGCTTCCAGCGATTTCATCCGCCCGGCCTGTATATCCTGCTGCACCAAACCCTCCGGTAGCCAGGCAATCCCCATTCCCGCCAGCACCATTTCTTTCAGGCTGATCGCGAACGCCGATTCACAAATCACTTCCACCCGATAATCACGCAACACCCCCGGCAGGCAGCTACCCGCCAGCACATCGGCAAAGAAGCTGCCTTTCGGAAACAGCAACAAGGGCAGGCTGGCCGGTTTGATCCCGTCCTGAAATTCGCCTTGGAAATCGTTCAGCAAGTCGCCACCAACCACCGGAATCAGCCGATCTACCCCCAGCGCCTGCCGCGAGACAATCTCATCCGACCAGAGCAGCAAGCGGTTTGGCAGGTCATAGCACAACATGAAGTGCGCCTCTTTCAAAAAGACAGCCTCACAGTCCTCATTATTTTCCGGCTGGATACGGTAGCGGGTGCCCGGCAGTACGCTCTTGATGCGCTGAATCAACGCCGGAAAGCGCGAGATAGCCAGGGTGTGCTGCGCAACAAATACGACCCGTTGCTGGCTGATGGATTCTGCCTGCAACTCATTTCTGAGCTGATAAAAACGGTGCACCAGATCGCGCACTTCGGCCTCACGCTCCCGAAACTCGGGCAAAACACCAATCGGTTTGCGCCGCCGATCGACAATCGCCACCCCCAGCCATTCCTCCAGCAGGCCTATCCGCCGCGAGAAGGCGGGCTGGGTCACATGCCGCCGTTGTGCCGCATGAGTGAACGAGCCTTCTTCGATGAGCACCAACAAGTCTTCCAGCCATTTCAATTCAGCCATTATTATTAGCATCCTTAACAATAGGCATACAACTAAGCATTGGCAAACCGCCCGTTTTTGTGGAAAACTACTATAATACACACCGTATCATGCAAAAATCTAACATTGGAGTCTGTCATGCATTTATCCCGTTTCCCGCGTATCCAGCTTGGCCATTTACCTACCCCACTGGAGCCGATGCCACGTTTGAGCAAGGCACTCGGCGGCCCGAACCTCTGGATCAAGCGTGACGACTGCACCGGATTGTCCTCCGGTGGTAACAAAACCCGCAAACTCGAATTCCTGATGGCAGACGCACTGGCTAAAGGCGCAGACACCATCATCACCCAAGGCGCTACCCAATCCAACCACGCCCGCCAGACCACCGCCGCAGCGGCCAAACTGGGGCTGGAATGCCATGTATTGCTTGAAGACCGTACCGGCTCGACTGACCCGGCCTATGTCTACAACGGCAACGTGTTGCTCGACCAGCTGCACGGCTCGACTATTTCCAAGCGCCCCGGCGACACCGACATGAACGCGGCCATGGAAGAGTTGGCCCAAAAACTGCGCGATGATGGCAAAAAGCCGTATATCATTCCCGGTGGTGGCTCCAACCCGGTCGGTGCACTCGGCTATGTGAACGCCGCTGCTGAACTGCTCACCCAAGCCAATGATCGCATGCTGAAAATTGATCATGTTGTGCATGCAACCGGCAGCGCAGGCACACAAGCCGGGCTGGTGTTAGGTCTGGAAGCATTGAACAGTGGCATTCCGGTGTATGGCATCGGTGTACGCGCACCCAAGCTGAAGCAGGAAGAAATGGTGTTCAATCTGGCGCAACGCACCGCTGATTACATGGGTCTGAAGCCCGGTGTGATCCAGCGTGAAGCGGTGGTCGCCAACAGTGATTACGTCGGTGCCGGTTATGGCCTGCCGACGGAGGCGATGGTGGAAGCGGTGAAAATGCTGGCACAATACGAAGGCATCCTGCTTGACCCGGTTTATTCTGGCAAAGGCATGTCTGGTCTGATCGACCTGATTCGTAAAGGCCATTTCAAACAGGGTGAAAATATCGTCTTCCTGCACACGGGTGGTAGCATTGCCCTGTTCGGTTATCCTGATGTCTTTGGTTTGAAAGGTTATATCTGAGGTCTGCCACCATGTTGCATTTCAAAAAACCAGCACTCTCCCCCGCTGACGAAGATCGCCGCGTGCGCGAAGTCGTCGAGGGCATGATTGCGGATATTGACCAGCGCGGTGAAGTCGCCGTGCGTGAATACGCCCTGAAATTTGATGGCTGGCAAGGCGATTTCGTCCTGTCAGACGAAAAGAAACAGCGCCTGATTGCCAGCGTGCCGGAACAGGTCAAAGCCGACATCCGTTTTGCTTACGAGCAGGTCAAGCGCTTTGCCGAAGCCCAGCGGGACAGCCTGCAACCGTTTGAAATTGAAACCCACCCCGGTGTGATTCTCGGTCAGCGCATCGTGCCGGTGCAGTGTGCCGGTTGTTACATTCCGGGCGGACGTTATGCACATGTCGCCTCGGCCATCATGAGCGTCACCACCGCCAAAGTTGCCGGTGTGCCGTTTGTGATCGCCTGCTCACCGCCACGCGGTGATTCGATTGACCCGGCAGTCGCTTATGCAGCCGATCTGGCAGGTGCGGACGTGATTCTGGAAATGGGCGGCGTGCATGCGGTCGTGAGCATGGTCAATGGCCTGTTCAGTGGCCGCCCGGCAGACATGATCGTCGGCCCCGGCAATGCTTATGTCGCCGAAGCCAAGCGCATTCTGTTTGGCCGCGTCGGGATTGACGTGTTCGCTGGCCCCACCGAATCGGCGATTATTGCGGATGAAACCGCTGACCCGATGACGGTCGCTGTCGATTTGACCTCGCAAGCCGAGCATGGCGTTAATTCACCGGTTTGGTTATTCACCACTTCGCAGAAAATGGCGGAACAGGTGGCTGATCTGGTGCCGAAAGTGGCGGCGGACATGCCGAATACGGACGTAGTGATGGCCGCATGGCGTGACTATGGCGAGATTATTGTCTGTGACAGCCGTGAAGAAGTGGTCAAGGTCAGCGATGAATACGCCTGCGAACACTTGCAAGTGCTGGCGGCAGACCTCGATTGGTGGAAAGAGAACCTGAACAACTACGGTTCACTGTTCCTGGGTGAAGGTAGCACGGTCAGCCACGGCGACAAGTGCTCCGGCACCAACCACATCCTGCCCACCAAACGCGCCGGACGTTATAGCGGCGGCCTGAATGTGCAGAAGTTCATGAAAGTGCTGACGTATCAGCACATTGATGAGGAAGCCAACAAGGTTTTCAGTGCAGTCGCCTCGCGTATTTCGCGGGTAGAAGGCATGGAAGGTCATGCGCGTGCCTGCGACTGGCGTTTGCACAAATACTTCACCGATCAGGCCTGGGATTTTGAGGTCTACGAGCAGCAACGCCATGACTAAACGTTTTAGCAAGGCCTTCACCCAACAAGAGCCGATCCCGGAAGCAGGCATCGAGCGTGCGCTGGAAATCATGCGTTCGGGGCGTTTGCACCGCTACAACACGATCGGCGACGAAGTGGGTGAAGCCGCCTTGCTGGAACGTGAGTTTGCTGATTATCTGGGCGTGCCGTATTGCCTCGCGTGTGCCTCTGGCGGTTATGCCATGCACATCGCGCTCAAGGCGGCAGGTTTGCAAGCGGGTGAACCGGTATTAACCAATGCCTTCACCCTTGCGCCCGTACCCGGTGCGATCAATAACGCCGGTGGCCGCGTGGTGCTGGTCGAGATCGACGAAAATTACTGTGTTGATCTGGCGCATCTGGAAACGATGATGCAAACCAGCGGCAGTCGTTTTTTCATGATGTCGCACATGCGCGGGCATCTGGCGGACATGGAAGCGGTGGTCGCCTTATGTGAACAGTACGGTGTCATGCTGATTGAAGACTGTGCCCACACCATGGGTGCCCGCTGGAACGGTAAAAAGTCTGGCACCTTCGGCAGCATCGCCTGTTTCAGCAACCAGACTTACAAGCACATGAATGCGGGTGAAGGTGGTTTTCTGACCAGCACTGACCCCGAAATCATGGCACGCGCCATTATCCTATCCGGGTCTTACATGCTGTACGAGCGCCACGGTGCCGCCCCGGATGCAGCCGTTTTCAAGGATATTCGGCTGGATACCCCGAATTACAGTGGGCGCATGGATAACTTGCGGGCTGCCCTGCTCCGCGCCCAGTTGCCATTACTCGATCAGAATTGTGCACGCTGGAATGCGCTCTATCGTGCCGCAGAAACGGGCTTAAGCCAGATTCCCGGTGTGCAATTATCCGAGCGGGCAGAAGCAGAATATTACGTCGGCAGCTCCATCCAGTTTCGTACCACGCAGCTGGATCAAGCCCAAATCCCTGATTTTATCAGCGCCTGCGCTGCGCAAGGGGTAGAACTGAAATGGTTTGGGAATGCCAGCCCGCACGGTTTCACCAGCCGTTATGACAGCTGGCGTTATTTAGGTGAACTCCCTGAATTACCCAATACACTGCGTATTCTGGCCGCCACCTTCGACCTGCGTATCCCGCTGACGTTTAATCAGGCTGATATGCAGCTGATCAGCACCATTATTGGCGATGTACTCGCGGAGTTTACCCCGGCATGACGCATAAAACAGTCGGCGTTATTGGCGGCATGGGGCCGGATGCCACCGTCGAGTTGATGCGGCGCGTGATTGCCGCCACGCCTGCCCAGGATGATATTGACCACATTCACATGCTGGTTGATAACAACCCGAAAATTCCCTCCCGCCTGAAAGCCCTGCTGGAGGGTGGCGGGGAGAATCCGGGGCCGGTGATTGCGGATATGGCGCACAAGCTGGAAACAGCCGGTGCCCATTTTCTGGTGATCCCCTGCAACACCGCGCATTACTACCATGCGTATGCACAGGATGCGGTATCCATTCCGGTCTGGCATATCATCGAACTCAGTCTGGCTGCGTTAAAACGCGATTACCCGGATGTGCAGCGTGTGGGTTTGTTGGGTTCCAGTGCCGTGCAGAAAATCGCCTTGTTCGAACCCTTTTTTGCCAAAGCCGGGCTGGAACTGGTTTACCCGGACGATGCTGCGCAAGCGGTGGTCATGCAGGTGATTCGCGCCGTCAAAGCCAATACACTGACCGATGCGCTGATGGCGGATTATAACGCCCAAGTCGCACGCATGGCCAACCGTGGTACAGACCAAAACAGCGGCGCGCAGGCTTTATTGATTGGTTGCTCGGAGTTATCCGTCCTCTGGACGCGCCACCAACAAGCACTGCCGGTGATAGATTCGCTGCAAATACTGGCGGAGGCTATTGTTGCTGAGGCGGGTAGTGTTTAGAGTAGCACCACTGCCTGGGAGACTGGCCGTACATGCGTTTGAATTCTCGGCTGAATTGCGAGGAACTTACGTAGCCCACTTCCATCACGTCCGTCGTCGAGCAACTTGTTATCTGTATTATGCTTCGTATTCCCAAGGGTTAAATAGTTCTGCTGTACTCTGCTCCATGTCGGATATATTTCTTGTGGTCACTATGCAATTGTACGTTAGTCCTGATACAGCTATCAGACCATCCATTGTAGCCATTGGCTTACCAATTAATTCTGCTGCACCTTGGATAGAACCCCAATTAGTCACGACTTTTAAGTCAATGGGAATGATGCGCTTATCAAAGCGCTTTCTTAAGTCTTCTTCGAGCCAAATTTTTAGTTTTTTCTTTCTAGCCGGGTCGGGATCTTTTTGAATACCTTTTTGTATCTCACCAAATGTCAGAATACTTAAAAATAAACTGGCCTCATCTTGAGCTTGCAGCCAGGAAATGACTTTTTTGTTTGGCTCTCTTTTTATAACCTCAGAGATAACGCAGGTGTCTAACAGGTAATTCACAGCTCAACATCCCTCGGCATATCTTTATTTCTTGTAAGATCAAGATCACTTTCTACCAAGGGCGAGTTTCTTAGAAATGTGACTAAATCATCTTTTGGTTTAGTAAACTGCATGTAGTCTTCAAATGAAATGATAACCACCGCATTGCTCCCGTGCTTAGTCACAAACTGCGGTGTGTGATGCATCGCGCTATCCACTAATTGACTGAATTTGCTTTTTGCATCTTGAAGTTGCCATGTGTTCTGATTCATCGCTCTAACCTCAAATAAACTGGACAGACTAGACAGTATTTTCTTTTCAGAACATTGTCAAGTGCGTGGCAAATCTATGTGCAGCTAACGTCCAGCATGACGGGCGCGGCGGGGAGTAGATTGGACGGAGACGCGGGCTGTCCTCGCGTCCGTCGTCGAGCAACTTGTTGGCTAGAAATAAGTTCTTTCCCTGCTCTCTCTCACAATAGACATGATCTGACTGCTTGAAAGTCGCAAATCTATCCCTTCAACATCTAAGGGAGATTTTTTGACTTTTGCTGGAGTAAGATAATATGCCTCTCCGTTGCGTTTATAAATACAAATGATCCCTTCTTGTTTTGCTGTCTCAAGCACTGATGCAAAGTTTTTTCTGGCTTCGCTAAAGTTATATTGTCTCATCTGTAACCTCCAATACTGTAATGCCCATTTGTTTGGCAACATTTATTAAGCTCTTATCTAAAGTAAGTAATGGACTACTCGTTAATTCTGCACATTGAATGAGATAAGCATCATACGCATAAACATTAAAATTCTTCGTTATATGAAGAGTGCGCTCTAGCGGTACATCTATAAACTGTATGGGAATGGATTTGTAAATTTTCAATGCCTTCTCTGCCTCTGCTAAATCAATCATTTTTCTTTTGAACATGGCTGAAAAAGCATTGCCGATCTCCCAGTGTACGGAAACAGGTGCAGTTAATGATGCCCCAATTGTTATCTCTATGATTCTATCTTTTGTTTTCTCATTGCCAATAACCGCAATCAGTGCTGATGTGTCTATCGTGATGTCCATATTGTCTCAAGATTTAAGTACATATGTACCACTATAGACGTATTTGACTGATTTGTACAGATGTACACTGAATCTCCAAGAATGACAAAAATCTTGCATCTATATGATTAGATAGAATTTAATTAACTTTTGATGATTGTGTCGCGAGTGTCAAATTTTGCCAACGTCCAGCATGACGGGCGCGGCGGGGAGTAGGCTGGGTGATAGACGCGGGCTGTCACCGCGTCCGTCGTCGATGTTCTCGTTAGATGATTTTAATTAGTCTTATTAGCTCTTAATTTCATTGCTTTTTTGCTAATGCTCTCGATACTCTCATCATCGTCTATGTTTTGTCGCCATTTAGTATAATCAAAAGGTTCTCTTTGAATAAGGGCTATAAATCTCTCCATCTCAATATCACCTAAATATTGAGCAAGAACTTGAACCCCTTTTACTCTTATCTCTGTATCAGTAATCATGCCAGCACCTCCCTGATAAAATCAATTGGGTCTTTTATCTTAATAGCTTGAACAAGATTGGCTTTTTTAATTATGCCAATATCCGTGGTTAAAAAGCAATCTGCATTTGCTTTGATAGCGCAAGCTATATGTAAAGAATCAAACTTTTTTAAGCCAAGCTGATTTATTGATTTTGCAAGGTTAATTACAGTTTCATCTTCTTCTATATCAGCTTGAGCATACAGCCTCCATTTCCCAATTTGTTCTTTTCTTTCTTTAAATGGATTTTTATTATTTTCGTAATCCAAGATATAAGACCAAATAAGCTCATATATACCTGAGCGAATATCTTCTTGTATTTTTAATTTTGCTTCAGATTCTAATAATACTTTGAGTATTTGATTGATCATCAAATGGTCTATTAAACATGCAATTATCAAGATATAGCTTCATTTTTAAGCTGTTCTCTATTAAAAAAATCAGCCTCTGAGTATATCACATCACTCAAGCTGTTGTTATTTTTGAATAAATCTTTTATCTTCTTGAAAACGTAGAGGTTTTTGTTGTTTTGATCATCTAACGTAGGGCTTTCAAGGTGAAGAATTAATCAGATGAATTTAGCTCTCGTAAGTGCTTGATTCATCGGTTTTTACTAAGTCTGCTGTTCTATGTGTAGCCGCACACAAACACGCGATAAGCATAAAAGTCACTCAATTTTATCCATAACCTATTGATTTATAAGCGCCTAATTTCTCACCTTGAAAGCCCTAATCATCTAACGTCAAATCTGACGGGCGCGGCGGGGTATGATACTCCCCATATTCTAGACCACTGACTAAGATAAGAGGATAGCAGCGAAAGGAGGCAAGACATGGCAAATGTGCGCAAACATCATACAGCGGAGTTCAAGGCGAAAGTGGCACTGGAGGCGATCAGGCAACAGAAAACCACCAACGAACTGATCACCGCCTACGCCATCCAAGCGGCCCAAATCAGCACGTGGAAAAAACAGGCTCTAGCTGCCATCCCCTTGGCTTTTTCCAGTAAAAAAGACCGCGCTCAACACAACCAGCCAGCGGAGATTGACGAGTTATACCGCCAACTGGGGCAAGTGGTTGCCGAACGTGATTGGCTGAAAAAAAAGTCGGCGGGTATCCGTTAACCATCAGGAAAGCCTTGCTTGAGCCAGACAATGCAGCGTTTAGCTTGCGTCAGCAATGTGGATTGTTGAGCATTAACCGCTCCAGCCTGTACTACCAGCCGCAGGGTGAAAGTGAGGAAAACCTGTTGTTGATGCGCTTATTGGATGAGCAATACACCCAAACGCCCTACTACGGTGTGCTTAAGATGGAAGCACATTTGCGCACCTTGGGACATGACACGGCCAAATACCAACCGGATTACCCACGCCGCTTTGATCATTACAGTCATGCGAATCAATGGTGTGAGTCATTCTTCGATTGGTACAACTACAGTCACCACCACAGCACGTTGGCGGGTTACACGCCTGCTCAGGTTTTCACGAGTGAATACATCAAGCTACAGAATCAGCGTCAACAAACACTGGATGCTCACTATATGCAATACCCACAACGTTTTGTGAACGGTGCACCTATAGCCAAACTGCCGCCAGAGGTGGTGTATATCAACCCTGTAGTGGATGAACAAGGAGAAATCATCACCGAGGAAAACGTTAATTTTTCAACACTGAGTCGGGCTAAATGTAAGTTAACTTAGCTCGATATGGCTCAGAACAGGTTGACACGTTCCGTTTCAAAGCCTGAGGCCACAAACTTCTGGCTTTAGATAGTGTGTCATCAAGATGTGGTTTAATGCGTCGCCAAGGTAAACCAGCTTGACACACAGGGGGAGAGCCTAACAGTCGATGCCATCATAATCATGAATCTCAGTAAGATGATGTCGGATAGCAAGCCTAACGCCTCGCATCACCGGCAGCAAAAGCAGAGCGAGGAACGAGCGGCGCTTTTGCTGTCCGAGTGTATGCGATTGTGTACGCCCAGCATGGGCATGAACTAATGAGGTGAAAGTCCTCTGTTGGAA
>CAXYXY010000039.1:0-39597 GCA_964293125.1 uncultured Thiothrix sp.
TACTTTTACAAGTACATGATTATACAGTTAGTTTGGGTTCAGCGGGAATTGCTGCCAGAAAAGCAGCGACGATGCGCGCAATAAAAGCAGGTGTCCACTTGTACTTTGAGACAGTCATATCAGTTCTCCAGGTTCTTGCCGATCATGCGGATCAGGAAGATAGCTACAATATTCGCCATGATAATGGCAAACATGGCTCCCGCTGAGGCCACACCGACATCAAAATTCAACAAGGCTTGCTTGAAGATCAGGAAGGCAATATTGGTACTCGCCGTGCCCGGGCCACCGGAGGTAGTGGTATAAATTTCTGCGAAAATACTCAGGAGGAAAATCACTTCGATCATGATAACGACCGCAATCGAACGCCCCATGTGCGGCAGATACAAATACCGCAGTTGCTGCAGGTAAGTCGCGCCGTCCATGCGTGAAGCTTCCAGCTGCTCCCTGTCCATGGATTGCAGTGCAGTGATGAAAATCAGGCAGGCAAACGGCAACCACTGCCAGCTGATCATGATGATGATTGAGAACAGCGGCAAACTCGTCAGCCAGTCGATGGGTGTCAAACCAAAGAATGTCCAGATCTGCGCCAGCACCCCGTAAATCGGGTTCATCATCATGTGCTTCCAAAGCAGGGCATTGACCGTTGGCATGACAAAAAACGGTGATATCAACAGGATACGCACCAGAGACTGCCCCGGAAACGGGTCATTAATCAGCAAGGCAATCGCCAGCCCAAAAACTACCGTAATCAGCACCACACTACCCAACAACAACAGGGTATTAAGAATGGCCGCGCTAAAGGCAGGATCAGTAACAAAAAAGTGGTAATTCGACCAACCCGCAAAACCGGATACATCAGGCTGCATCAGGTTATAAAGGGAAAAGGAGAAATAAATGGTCATGCAAAGTGGCACTAGCATCCATAACAGCAAGGTTATGACAGCAGGTGACATCAACCAGCGCGGAACCGCCCGGCTCATATGATTGGTAGTCTGTGACATGGTATGTATCCGTGTACCAGGTGAATGAAAACCCCTTAAGAGCCGTATCGCCACCCTGACTAATATGAGATTAGCAGAAGCGGGTGGCGATACGAACAAGGGTACTTAACGTACCCTTGTGAGGAGGAGAACCTTACTTGTAGTAGCCCGCTTTCTTCATTTCACGGTCAGTCGCAACCTGGCTTGCTGCCAGCGCTTCATCCACCGTTTTCTGACCTGCCAGTGCGGCACTCAATTCCTGACCGACTGTCACACCAATCGCCTGGAACTCAGGAATCGCTGCGAACTGGACACCGACATAAGGTGACTTTTCCAGGGTGCTGTCGTTCGGGTTAGCAGACATGATCGCTTCCAGTTCGGCTTTTGCGAATACAGCCGCTTCCTGGAACTTAGGATTGTCATAAGTGGATTGACGCGTACCGGTCGGGACACTCGCCCAGCCATTTTCTTCGCCGACCAGATTGATGTAATCCTTGGACGTTGACCATTCAATGAACTTCTGCGCCGCTTCTACTTTGGTGGTTGATTCAGGAATTGCCAGTGACCATGCCCACAACCAGTTGGCACCTTTCGGCGTAACTTTGGTAGGTGCCTGAGCAAATGCAACCTTATCAGCTACTTTACTTTGCTTAGGGTCAGACACGAAAGAAGCCGCGATGGTGGCATCCACCCACATACCGCACTTGCCTTCGTTGTACAGTGCCAGAATTTCGTTGAAGCTGTTGGCAGAAGAACCTGGAGGGCCGTACTTGGTCATCAGATCTACATAGAAGCTGATCGCATCTTTCCAAGGTTGTGATTCCAGCTGTGGTTGCCATTCCATGTTGAACCACTGACCACCCCAGGTATTAACCATAGTCGTCAAAAATGCGGCATTGTCACCCCAACCTGGCTTGCCGCGCAAACAGATACCGTAGACGCCTTTGTCCGGGTTATGGATTTTGGCCGCAACTTCCGCAACATGATCCCAAGTAGGATTATTGGGCATTTCCATGCCTGCTTCCTTCACCAGATCAGAACGGTACATCAGCATGGAGCTTTCGCCGTAGAACGGTGCAGCATACAGCTTGCCATCAGCAGACAGACCATCACGCATCGCTGGCAGAATGTCGTTCACATCATACTTGTCGCTAAACTTCAGCTCTTTCAGCCAGCCTTTCTTGCCCCAGATAGGTGCTTCATACATGCCGATAGTCATCACGTCGAACTGGCCGCCTTTGGTGGCGATGTCCGTAGTCACACGCTGGCGCAAAACGCCTTCTTCGAGGGTAACCCACTTCAGGGTAATATCAGGATTGGCTTCTTCGAAATGCTTGCCCAATTTCTGCATCTCGATCATGTGGCCGTTGTTGACAGTGGCGACGACCAGTTCAGTAGCCGCTTGGGTAGTTGCAGCGGCACTCAGGATCACAGCACCCGTCATAGCAGCCAAAATATGGTTGAATTTCATTAATCTACTCCTCCAAAAATCCGGGCAGGACGCCCATAAATTGTGTCATGGCAAGGAAGAGAATAATACTTTGCAGTAGCACTATGTGCTTTACCCTCCTCACTCGCTGCAAAATAGTAGCATCTGCTGTAGCGCGGATATTGTATTTTTCGCGCTACTTATAATACTTTCTTGCACTAACTGTAAAAAATCACTTTGCTGCACTGCATTAAAAGACAGCAGTAAGCAGACCAAACGATAGGCGTGATGGATTTGGGTGTCAACGCAAATCACAAAAAAATCACAAAACAAATCATAAATAAATGGTATACAAATAGACTGTATACAAACACATAGCGCATCTTCCAGAAAAACTATTTCATGGTGCAGACCGGGTAGATGAGGCATAATCCAGATTGCCTTAGGAGGAGGTGCCACAGCATTGGAGCAGACACCGCCCCAGCGCCACTCATGTACATTTCCCCAAGCCGTGACCACAAAGCAAGACTACAGGAGCTGGCAACGCATGAGTCGAACCCAAGACGCGCCTTTACTCGAAATTGACCAACTCTCGGTAGAATTCAGCATGCCGCACGGGTCTGTACCTGCCCTGCACGCCGTCAGTTTCAATATTCCGTATGGGCGTACCGTCGCACTGGTGGGTGAATCCGGCTCAGGCAAGTCGGTCACGGCGCAGGCGATTCTGGGTATATTACCGCGCAATGGCGTGATTACCGGCGGTGCGATTCGCTACCATCAGGCCGGTGAACAGGTAATTGATATTGCAGCGCTGGCGCCCGATTCTGCCGCCATGCAGTCATTGCGGGGCGACCGTATCAGTATCATTTTTCAGGAACCGATGGTGTCACTCTCGCCGGTGCACACCCTGTTTAACCAGATCGGCGAAGCGCTACGCCTGCATCGCGATGTCCCCAAACATCAGGTCAAGGAACAGGTCAAACTCATGCTGGGCAAAGTGGGCTTTCCTGATCCTGACCGGGCTTTAAACCAATATGCTTTTGAATTGTCCGGCGGCTTGCGCCAGCGGGCGATGATCGCGATGGCGCTGATCTGCCAGCCTGCCCTGCTGATTGCCGATGAACCGACTACCGCCCTGGATGTCACGATTCAGGCGCAAATTCTGACCCTGATCAAAAACCTGCAAGCCGAGTTTGGCATGTCCGTGCTACTCATCACCCACGATCTGGGGGTGGTCGCCAATATGGCCGATGATGTGGTGGTGATGTTTCACGGTGAAATTGTCGAACGGGGGCCGGTACAGACCCTGTTCTCAGACCCGCAACATGAATACCTGCAGGCACTGTTTGCCGCTTTGCCCGAGTTTGACCGCAAAGACATCCGTCTGCGCCCGCTGCGCGAAGCCCGGCATGATGTCAGCAGTATGCAAAAACGGCGGATTGCCTGGACGGATGAACAATGCCAGCAAGCACCCCATCTGTCGGTGCGCGCTTTAAGCAAATCTTACCGCTCCCGCCACGGTGCCTGGTGGGGTAAGGCACACGTCCACCACGCCGTTAATGCGGTGGATCTGGACATTGCGGTGGGCGAATCGTTTGGTTTGGTCGGTGAAAGTGGTAGCGGCAAAACCACCTTCAGCAAACTGCTGATGCGCGCCATGCCCCCCGATAGCGGCGAAATTATTTACAATGACCGGGGCAAAGCGCTGGACTTACTCGCGCTGGATGATGAAACATTGCGCGGATTTCGCCCGAAAATGCAGTTTGTCTTTCAAGACCCGTTCAGCTCCTTAAGCCCGCGCATGACCGTACTCGATATTCTGCGCGAACCATTCATCATTCATCAGCGGGGTGATGCCCTGTTTCAGCTGGAGCGCGCGCGGGAGTTGATGCGCATGGTCGGGCTGGATGAGCGTTTTCTCGGGCGTTATCCGCACAGTTTTTCCGGTGGGCAGCGCCAGCGAATCAGCATTGCCCGCGCACTCGCCTTGGAGCCTGACCTGCTGATTCTGGATGAACCAGTCTCCGCCCTGGATGTCTCGGTACAGGCACAGATTCTCAATTTATTGAAAGACCTGCAAAAAGAGCTGGGCTTAACTTATCTGTTTGTCTCGCATAATCTGGCGGTCGTGAACTATATCGCTGACCGGGTCGGCGTCATGAGTCAGGGGCAACTGGTCGAACTCGCCCCCAGCCATCAGCTGTTCACCGATGCCCGGCATCCGTATACCCATGCCCTGCTGGCTGCCGTACCTTATGCTGATCTGAACCGGCCTCTGGATATGAGCGAGCTTGACCGGACGCGCCTGATACCGGAAGCCTGGCCCACCCCCTATACCCTGCCAGAAGGTCAGATTGGACGCTGGGTAGAAGTCAACACCGGACATTTTGTCAGAGAGGGAGTAGCTTCATGAGCACCATCACCCGACCCCGCCCGATCCATAGAGCCTGGAAAAACAGGCTGCTCACCGCCCTGCTCGGTCTGTTGTCAGCGCTGCCCCTTCTGCCAGCACTCGTCACGGCTGCACCGGAAGTGCCTTATTTTGCGGAAGCCGTCGCTGCCGGAACTTTGCCCCCGGTGGAACAGCGGTTGCCGGAAACACCCAGCGTGGCCGACTTCACCGGCAAGACCCTCGGTGAATACGGTGGACGTTTGCGCATGCTGATGGCGCGGGAAAAAGATACGCGCATGATGACGGTGTATGGTTATGCGCGACTGGTGGCGCTTGACCAGAACCTGAATCTCAAACCGGATATTCTGGAAAGCGTGGATAATGAAGATAACCGGGTTTTCACCCTGCATATCCGTAAAGGACACCGCTGGTCAGACGGTGAGCCGTTCACTGCGGAAGACTTCCGTTTTTACTGGGAAGATGTCGCCCAAAACAAGGATCTGTCCAAATACGGGCCACCCCAAGCCCTGAAAAACAATGACGAATTGCCGCGTGTGCAGATGCTCGATGAGCACACCGTGAGCTATACCTGGTCAAGCCCTAACCCCTACTTCCTGCCCGCACTGGCCGATGCCAGCCCGCTGTACATTTATCTGCCCGCCCATCATCTGAAAAAATTTCACAATGCTTACACGGATGAGGCCAAGCTTGAAAAAATGGCGGAGGAAAAAGGCAAAAAGAACTGGAAAAAGCAGTTTCTGGATGAGGCCAAACTCTACGACTCCAATAACCCGGATGTCCCGACGCTCCAGCCCTGGATCAACACCAGCTATACACCCACCGAGCGCTTTTTGTTCAAACGCAATCCTTATTTCCACCGCGTTGACCCACAAGGCCGTCAGCTGCCCTATCTCGATGAAGTCGAAATCAACATCGCCTCCAATAGCCTGATCGCCGCCAAAGCAGGCTCAGGGGAATCCGATTTACAGGCGCGCTATGTGCGGATGGATAATTTCACTTTCCTGAAAGCGGCTGAAAAAGAAGTCAAAAACCTGAAAGTTTTACTCTGGGACACCGCACTCGGCTCGCAGATTGCCTTGTTCCCTAACCTGAACAGCGAAGACCCGGCATGGCGCACAGTCATGCGTGATGTACGCTTCCGCCGTGCCTTGTCGATGGCCGTCGACCGGCATGAAATCAATGAGGTGATTTATTTCGGGCTGGCACTGGAAGGTGCGGATACGGTCTTGCCCAGCTGCCCGATGTATGATGTCAGCCTGCGCAATGCCTGGTCAGCCTACGACATCCAACAGGCTAATGCCCTGCTGGACGAAATGGGTCTGACCGAACGGGACAACCGGGGCATTCGCCTGTTTCCGGATGGACGCCCACTGGAAATCATCGTGCAAAGTGCCGGGGAAAGTACCGAAGAAACCGATGTACTGGCACTGGTGAAAGATACCTGGCGGGACATTGGCATTGATCTCTACGTCAAACCGACTGAACGTGAAGTATTGCGTAACCGGGTATTTTCCGGGCAGGCGCACATGTCAGTCTGGTCGGGGCTACCGAATGGTATCCCGACTGCTGACATGAGCCCGGAACAACTGGCACCCACCCGTCAGGATCAGTACCAGTGGCCGATGTGGGGTCGGCATGCAGAAACCGGGGAAGGTGAAGCACCGGATATTGCCGAAGTAACGCAGCTGGCCAAACTGAACAAGGAATGGAGCCGGACACTCGACCCGAACAAAAGACACACCATCTGGCAAGAAATGCTGGGTATCTATTCCGATCAGGTCTTCAGCATTGGCCTGATCAGTCAGGTATTGCAACCGGTGGTGATCAACCCGCGTTTACAGAACATTCCGGAAAAAGGGGTATTCAACTGGAGTCCGGGCGCCTTTTTCGGTATTTATCGCCCGGATACCTTCTGGTATAGCAAGGCAGGTAGCTAATGATTATTTATCTGTTGCGTCGCCTGTTGATGATGATCCCCACACTGCTGGTGATCAGCCTGTTAGTGTTCACGATCATCCAGCTACCACCGGGCGACTAT
This sequence comes from uncultured Thiothrix sp., assembly GCA_964293125.1. Classification (GTDB taxonomy): domain Bacteria; phylum Pseudomonadota; class Gammaproteobacteria; order Thiotrichales; family Thiotrichaceae; genus Thiolinea. The sequence continues at coordinate 6,861 of CAXYXY010000039.1, forward strand.
CTGGAAAGTCATATCGCGGAACTGGAAAGTCAGGGTGAAAGTATCGACCCGCAAAAAATTGCCGAACTGCGCGAAGAATACGGGCTGGACAAATCTTTTTGGGAACAGTACACCCTCTGGGTGACTGGTTTTGTACAAGGCGACTATGGCTATTCGTTTGAATACGAACGCCCGGTGTCCGAGGTGATGGGTGATCGCCTGTACCTGACCATGCTGGTGTCCTTCGTGACCATTCTGGCGACCTGGCTGATTGCCTTCCCGATTGGCATTTATTCCGCGACCCACCAGTACAGTTGGGGGGATTATGGCCTGACCTTTCTCGGTTTTCTGGGCTTGGCTATCCCTAACTTCCTGCTGGCGCTGGTGATGCTGTATCTGGCAAACCGCTGGTTTGGCACCTCAATTGGCGGGCTGATGGATCCGCAGTACCTGGACGCCCCCTGGAGTTGGGACAAATTGCTGTCGGTGCTCGAACACCTGTGGATACCCGTGATCGTCATCGGCACCTCCGGCACGGCAGGCATGATCCGGCGGCTGCGTGCCAACCTGTTGGATGAGCTGCACAAACCTTATGTAGTCACCGCGCGCGCCAAAGGACTGGGTGAGTTCCCCCTGCTGATGAAGTACCCCTTGCGCCTGTCACTCAACTTTTTTATTGCCGACATTGGCAGCCTGCTACCCAGCGTTATATCCGGTGCCGAAATTGTGGCGGTCGTGTTATCGCTGCCGACGACCGGGCCGATCCTGCTGGCCGCCCTGAAAAGCCAGGACATGTATCTGGCCGGTTCCTTCCTGATGTTTCTGGCAATTTTAACGGTCATCGGGATTCTGGTCTCGGATATTCTACTGTTCATTGCTGACCCACGTATTCGCATGCAGGGGCGTACCTCATGACCGAGCAAACCATTGAACCCGCCAACACCCCCACTACTCACCCGGCTCATGCACCCGATAACGCACATTGGGTGTCGGACAAACCATTCAACCCTGATCGCACGGTTGAACTGACCCCGGCACAGGAAAAGATCTTTTTTGCCTCACAATGGCGCTTGATGTGGTGGAAGTTCAAACGCCACAAACTGGCGCTGTTTTCCGGCCTGTTCCTGCTGGCACTGTACCTGATGATCATCGTGGTTGAATTTATATCACCCTATGGCCTGCGCACCCGCCATACGGATCATATTTACTCACCGCCCCAACCGGTGCATTTCTTTGATGAGCAAGGCCATTTCCAGCGCCCCTTTGTCTATGGCTGGAGCAATGAACTGGATCTGGATCGCCTGTATCGCGTCTATTCGGAAGACAAAAGCCAGAAACATGTCATCCGGTTCTGGCAGCAAGGTGATGAATACCATTTGTTAGGCCTTATTCCGGGCAACATTCACCTGTTCGGCGTCGAAGGCGACCATCCGATGTTCCTGTTGGGCACTGATCGCTTGGGGCGGGACATGCTTTCCCGCATTCTGTACGGGGCACGAATCTCGCTCACCATCGGGCTGGTCGGGGTGAGTTTAAGCTTCCTGCTCGGGCTGGTACTCGGCGGGCTGGCGGGTTATTACGGTGGCTGGATGGATAGCGCCGTCCAGCGTGCCACCGAGATTATTCGTTCAGTGCCGGAATTGCCATTATGGATGGCGCTCTCCGCCCTGTTGCCCGTCAACTGGAGTCCTTTATGGATTTTCTTCGGGATCAGCATCATCCTCGCCCTGCTCGACTGGACGGGTTTGGCGCGCGCCGTGCGTTCCAAGCTGATGGCATTGCGGGAAGAAGACTATGCGTCTGCCGCCCTGCTGATGGGCGCGCGCCCAAAACGCATCATCACCAAACACCTGTTACCCGGCTTTTTCAGCCATCTGGTGGCATCCGCGTCCCTGACGGTGCCTGCGATGATTCTGGGTGAAACTGCACTGTCGTTTCTGGGTTTGGGCTTGCGTCCGCCGATTACCAGCTGGGGTGTATTATTGAACGAAGCGCAAAATATCAACATCGTGGCGGTCTATCCGTGGTTGATGCTGCCGGTAGTGCCGGTTATTCTGGTGATCCTGGCATTCAATTTTCTGGGGGACGGCCTACGCGATGCGGCTGATCCGTATCGGCATTAGCCACTCGCCCCACTGGATGCCCCACAGCACGAGCATAAAAGAGTGTACGCATGGCAGCATCACAAAAACCGGATCGATCACGCCTGTTGATTTACAGCCACGACTCCTTTGGTCTGGGGCACCTGCGGCGTTGTCGCACCCTGGCACACGCACTGGTGGATGCCTACAAAGGCTTGTCCGTCCTGATCATTACCGGCTCGCCGATTATCGGCCAGTTTGATTTCAAGGCGCGGGTAGACTTTGTCCGTATTCCCGGCATTATCAAATTACGCAATGGCGATTACACGTCGTTAGGCTTGCACATTGATCTGGAAGATACACTCGCCTTGCGTGAGTCGATTATCCTGCATACCGCGCAAGTCTTCGCCCCCGATGTTTTTCTGGTCGATAAAGAACCGACCGGCCTGCGCGGTGAGGTGCTGAGTACACTCAAGATGCTGCAGGACACACCCACCCGCTGTGTACTGGGTCTGCGCGACGTGATGGATGACCCTGATCTGCTGCGGGTTGAGTGGGAGCAAAAACAGGTCGCCGAGGTGCTGGCAAACCTGTACGACGAACTTTGGGTCTACGGCCCCAAGCTGATGGGTAACCCCCTGGAAGGGGCGCTTGATACGCGCCTTCTGGATAAAAAAATGGTGTATACCGGTTATCTGGAGCGCTCTCTGCCGGAACATGTTGATACCACACTGGTCGATATTCCCGACTACCCTTATATCCTGGTGACGCCCGGTGGTGGTGGGGATGGCATTGAGATGGTGGACTGGGTATTGCGCGCCTATGAGTCCAGCGTGCAACCCTGCAAGGCCGTGCTCGTACTCGGGCCGTTCATGCCGTTGAGCGAACGGGATGCCTTTATCCAGCGGGGTGAGCCGCTGGAACAGGTGACTATTCTCACATTTACGCCCAATCTGGAATTACTTATGCAACGGGCACGCGCCGTGATTGCGATGGGTGGGTATAATACTTTTTGTGAAATTCTGTCCTTTGACCGCCCTGCCTTGATCGTGCCACGCTCCCGCCCCCGCCGCGAACAACTCATCCGGGCGCGGAAAGCAGAAGCACTCGGGCTGGTTTCGGTGCTTGATCCTGCTACGGTCGAAACCACTGCCGAGGCCATGACTCAAGCGATCCAAGCCTTGCTAACACAATCACAGCCCTCGCAACAAACTACTGCACCCTTATTAAACGGACTGAAACAGGTGGCGCTCCACTTCGCCAACCCGGTAATCCCCGCATGAACAGTCAAAAAATGCCTTGTCGTGTCCTGTTTTATTGCCAGTACCTGTTGGGTATCGGCCATGTTCGCCGCTCTGCGCTAGTCGTCAAAGCCTTGCAACAACAGGGCTTTGAGGTACATGTCATCTTTGGAGGCATCCCGGTCGAGATCAGCTTCGGCCAGGCCACACTCCATTACCTGCCGCCGGTTAAAACTGCCGATGTACACTTTTCTGGCTTGGTGCACGCTGATGGTCGTCCGTTTACGCAAGCCGACCAGCAGGCACGCAGCCAAGCCTTGCTGACCCTGGCCCAACAGATTGCACCGCACGCTATCGTCACCGAAACTTATCCGTTCGGGCGGCGGATGATGCGCTTTGAACTCAAGCCGCTGCTGAAATGGGCCAGGCAGCAAACACCGCGCCCGCTGGTGATCAGTTCCATCCGTGACATTCTGCAGCAGCGCAAGCCCAAGCGCAGACAGGAAACCCTTGATCTGGTACAGACTTATTATGACCATGTTTGGGTACATGGCGATCAACAGCTAGTGGCTTTACAAGCCAGCTTTCCTGACGCTGAGCGTATTCAGGACAAGCTGGCCTATACCGGCTATGTCTGTCCTCCGGCGGTACCCCGTGCCGCCCAAGCGGCGGGCATTATGGTGTCTGTCGGCGGTGGCAGCATCGGCTATGAAATGATGCTCACCGCGTTAGCCCTGTATAAAACCGGCTTTGCCCGCGACAAACACTGGAGCTTCATGGCCGGCCCGCATATGCCAGCAGAACATTACCAGCATTTATTGGCGCAGTCCGGTGAACGTTTAAGCGTATTCCGTCTGGTGCCCGATTTTGTTGAGCGGCTGGCCAGTGCGGAACTCTCGATTTCACTGGGTGGCTATAATACCACGATGGACATCCTGCAGAGTCGGGTGCCCGCCGTCATCGTCCCGTTTACTGGCGGCGAGGAAACCGAACAGCTCCAGCGTACCCTGCTGCTGGATGCGCTCGGCGTGGTGGCGTATGTGGATTCAGACAATTTATCGGTGGCCAGCTTGCAACAAGCCATTGAAAAAGCCTGGCAGGCACGGCCTGACAAACCCAACATTGAGATTGCAGGTGCCGATAACGCAGCCCGCCTGCTGATGGAATGGTGCCATGACCCGCTGGACTGAGCTAAGCACTGAGCTGGCACACTGGCCACAGGCACCCCGGTTCTGGTGGCGAGATGATGATGCAGTGGCTGATTCTGCGGCCTTACAGACCCTGCTCGCACTCAGCCAGCGCTGGCAGGTACCCCTGCATCTGGCGGTCATTCCTGCTTTACTGGAGGACTCACTGGTGCAAGCCTTGCAGCACTCGACCCCTACCGGGGTTTGGGTCATGCAACACGGTTTTAGCCATACCAGCCATGCACGGGACGGTGAACGCAAGATTGAACTGGGCGGAACCATGGGGGAAGCACAGCAGCTGCCGGTACTGCTGGAGCAGCTACGCGCCGGGCGCACCCGTTTGCAACAGACTTTTGCCGGGCGCTATCTGGACATGCTGGTGCCACCGTGGAACCGGGTGAGTGAATCCGTGCAAGCTGCCCTGCCTGCCTTGGGCTACCGCTATCTGTCCGTACTCGGCGCACTCCCCTGCACAATTCCTGCGCATTCTGAACCTGCAGCGCTGCCCTGTTTGAATGTGCACATCGATATGATGAACTGGAAAACCCGCCGGTTTGCGGGTGAAGCGAATGTATTGGCCGCCATCATCGATTTTTTACGCGAACAACGCACCGGTAGCACGGCAGCGGGTGAAGTGTGCGGACTAATGACACATCATCAGGTGCATGATGCCGACTGCTGGTCTTTTTTAGAACGCCTGTTTGCGTTTACTGCGACATTCACCGCGCCCTTTACCGCAACACAAACCGGCATCCGCTGGGTAGTCGCCCTGCCGGAACAACGATCATTCATTGCCAAGGAAGTCCTTTGAAAACGATTGCACTGGTATTAAAAGGCTATCCACGCCTGTCGGAAACCTTTATTGCCCAGGAAATTTATGAACTGGAACAGCAGGGTATGGATATTACGCTGGTTTCATTGCGCCACCCCACCGATAAAAAGCGGCATCCGGTGCATGAACAGATCCAAGCCCGGGTAATGTACCTGCCGGAGTACCTGTATCAGGAACCCTTGCGGGTGTTAAAAGCCTGGTGGCAGGTGCGCCCGTTACCCGGCTATGCCGAAAGCCGACACATCTGGTGGCAGGATCTGAAACGTGACCCCAGCCCCAACCGCATCCGCCGGTTTGGGCAGGCACTGGTACTGGCGGCAGAAATGCCAGCGGGTATTGAACACCTGTATGCGCATTTTCTGCACACTCCGGCCTCCGTCACCCGCTATGCCAGCCTGATCAACCAACTGCCCTGGTCGTGTTCCGCCCATGCCAAGGACATCTGGACATCGCCCGAATGGGAATTACGCGAAAAACTGCAGTCTTTACGCTGGCTGGCGACTTGCACCGAGGCCAACTTCGACTACCTGCGCTCACTGGCGGCTGAGCCAGCGCGGGTCAATCTGGTCTATCACGGTCTGGATTTCAAGCGTTTCCCGGCACCCGACCCTCTGGTCTACCGCCAGCATGACGGGCATGACCCCAAGCAGCCGGTGCAACTGATCAGTGTCGGGCGGGCCGTCCCGAAAAAAGGTTATGACATCCTGCTCTCAGCATTGGCCAGTTTGCCCGCCGATTTGCATTGGCAATTTACCCATATCGGTGGGGGTGGGCTGCTGCCTGCATTGCGTGCGCAGGCCGAACAGCTGGGTATCGCCGGGCGCATCCACTGGGCAGGTTCCATGAATCAGGCGGATGTCCTGCAGGCTTATCGCCAGTCCGACCTGTTTGTACTCGCCAGCAAAATTGTCGCCGATGGCGACCGCGATGGTTTGCCGAATGTACTGATGGAAGCACAAAGTCAGGGGATTTGCTGCCTGTCTACCCACATGTCCGGCATTCCTGAACTGATTGAACAAAATGTAACAGGGGTGATGGTCGCGCCCGAGTCGGTTGAAGAACTGGCCACGCAACTCCAGACGCTGATCAGCCAGCCTGCCTTGCGCGCCCGGCTGGGTCAGGCAGGTCTGCACCGGCTGCGCGCGCATTTTGATGTAGGCCTGGGCATCAGACGGCTCGTGCACCTGTTCAATCAGGCATAAACGTGAGCCTGTATCCATGCTGAAAGTCGCTTTTTACGCCCCGATGAAATCCCCGGATCACCCCATCCCCTCCGGTGACCGGCTGATTGCACGGCTGTTGATGCAGGCACTGACGCAAGCAGGTTTTGCAGTGCGGCTGGCTTCCAGCTTCAGAACCCGCGATGCCAGTGGTGACCCGACCCGGCAGGCACGCATGATACGCTTGGGGGAACGGCTGGCGGTGCGTTTGCTGCAGCGCTGGCAAACCGAGAACTACCGCCCGGATATCTGGTTCAGCTACCACCTGTATTACAAGGCACCCGACCTGCTGGGGCCACTGATTGCCCGACAGCTGAACATTCCTTACTGGGTCGCGGAAGCTTCCTGGGCGGATAAACGCGCCGGGGGTGCGTGGGACAGTTATCATCAGGTATTGCGCCGGGCTTTGCAGCAAGTCAGCGGTGTTTTTACCCTGAACCCCGTCGATGCGGCTGCTTTGCGCCGGGTTATCCCGGCAGCAGTGCCTTGTGTCTACCTACCGCCTTTTCTGGATACTGCCGCGCTGCCAGCCCTGCCACCCGGACGTACATTAACACTGGCCGATCCACCCCGGCTGGTCACCGTCGCCATGATGCGCCCCGGTGACAAACTCGCCTCTTACCGCTTACTGGCAGCCGCTTTACGTTATGTCACTGCGCCTTTTCAATACAGTATTGTGGGTGCAGGAGTCGCAAGAGCGGAGGTAGAAGCCCTGTTTGCCGCCAGTCCGCAAGTACGGCAAATACAGCCAGTCCGTTTTCTGGGGGCATTGTCGGCCCCGGAAGTGCACACCTACCTGCAACAGTGTGATCTGCATGTCTGGCCTGCCGTGAATGAAGCGTTCGGGATGGCCATTTTGGAAGCACAATACCAGCAGGTGGCGATTCTTTCCGGGGATGAGGGCGGTGTCGCCAGTATCATGCAACACGGTGTTAGCGGCGAACTGGTGACTGCCCGCGATGCGCAAGCCTTCGGTCAGGCCTTGCAGGCTTTATTGACCGACCCAGCCAGATTACTCCGCTATCGTGCCCAGGCGCGCACGTATGTCCTGCGGGAACACACTCTGGGGCAGGCGGCACTACGCATGGGGCAGGCCATTCGCCACTCACTACAGGAGAACAAATAATGAACAGGGAACTGATCGTGATCCGCCATGGCCTGACGCAGTGGAACAGCGAAAAACGGATTCAGGGGCAGACCGATATTCCCCTGTCAGCGGCGGGTATTGCCCAGATCAGCCACTACCACTTACCCGGCGACTGGTATCAGTACACTTGGTTTTGCAGCCCCTTGCAACGCGCCCGCCAAACTGCAGCCCTGCTCAAGTTACCCGTCACGCTGGATGAACATCTGCGCGAGATGCATTGGGGCGAGTGGGAGGGGCATACCCTCCCGGCATTACGTGCCCAATACGGTGCTGATTTTCTGCAGATGGAGCAGCGCGGCTTGGATATGCTTCCCCCCGGTGGCGAATCACCCCGCCAGGTACAAGCGCGCCTGACCGGCTGGATGACAGCGCTCAGTCAGCGGCAAGATACAACAAGGCACTTGGGGGCAATCTGCCATAAAGGCGTGATCCGCGCCCTGCTCTCAGCCGCCTGTGACTGGGATATGCGCACCAAGCCTCCGGTTAAACTCGACTATCACTGCGCGCAGCGTTTTGGCTGGCAGCAGGGTCGCTGGCGGTTACTGGAGATTAACCTGCCATTGGACTTGGACTCACCATTAGAGACGCAGGTCGGTTAGGGCTGCCGGAAACAGGTATTTAAGGTCATACAGTACATGCACGGGCTTGCCCAGCTGGCGGAGTTCGGCTATGGGTATTTGTCGAAAAACATCATGGGCAACCGCCAGCACCATGGCGTCATAAGCCCCACTGGCCAGCTGTTCAATGGGTGCAAATCCGTATTCCTGCTCAATCGCACCCGCCGAGGTTTCCGGGTCATAGACATCAACCCGCATACCATAGTCACCCAGCTCACGCACAATATCAATCACCCGCGTATTCCGGATGTCCGGGCAGTTTTCCTTGAACGCAAAGCCCATGATCAACACTCGGGCGTTGTCCACCTGAATCCGTTGCTTGAGCAAACCCTTGACCAGTTGTGCAGCCACATAATGACCCATGCCGTCATTGATACGCCGCCCGGCCAAAATCACCTCGGGGTGATAACCCAGCGCCTGCGCCTTATGGGTCAGGTAATACGGGTCAACGCCAATACAATGCCCGCCGACCAGACCGGGACGAAACGGCAGAAAATTCCATTTGGTGCCCGCTGCCGTCAGCACTGCCTCGGTATCAATGCCCAACTTGTTAAAAATAATCGCGAGTTCATTAATCAGGGCGATATTCAGATCACGCTGGGTATTCTCAATCACCTTGGCCGCTTCCGCGACCCGAATACTCGGTGCCAAATGCGTGCCTGCCTCAATAATACTGGCATACAGCTCGTCCACAAACTGCGCAGCCTCCGGTGTAGAACCAGAGGTTACTTTGATGATCTTGGTCAGCGGGCGGCTTTTATCTGCCGGATTAATCCGTTCGGGTGAATAGCCTGCAAAAAAATCGCGGTTATACTTAAGCCCGGAGACCTGTTCAATGACAGGTATACACCGCTCTTCGGTCGCCCCCGGATAGACGGTCGATTCGTAAATGACAACATCACCCGGTTTGATCAGCCCACCCAGCAAGGTACTGGCGGCCATCAGCGGGCTTAAATCAGGCTGTTTGTGGCGGTCGACCGGCGTGGGTACTGTCACGATGAAAATCGTAGAGGCCTGCAGATCAGCAGGTTCAGTCGTAAAACTCAGCAGACCCGCCGCCTCGATGTCAGCCGTACTGGCTTCACGGGTGACATCCTGCCCAGCCCGCAGCGCATGAATCCGCCCGGCGTCAATATCAAAGCCCAAGGTCGGGTAAAGTTTGCCGAATGCCAACGCCAGTGGCAAACCGACATAGCCCAGACCAATAACAGCCACTTTCTTGTCAACTGTGATCTGACTCTGGTCAGCGTGCATCAGGCTTCACCTGCGGCAGGATGCCGGTTATTCATGCGTTCAGTTCCTTTAATTCATTCAACCAAAAAATTGGCATAAAGCCACAGTTTACAGAAGCTGAAGCGAATTAACTGGATCGCATTAATAGAAACTTGCCCCCTGCTTGGGTCTGTGCGTAAATACGCCCTTTTATTCTCAAGCATAAGGAAACTATCATGTCACGAGCAAGCGCACGTCACATTCTGGTCAGCACTGAAGAACAGTGTAATGCACTCAAAGCTGAAATCGAAGCCGGTGCCAACTTCGCGGTGCTGGCCAAACAACATTCGAGCTGCCCATCCGGCTCACGCGGTGGTGATTTAGGCAGTTTTGGCCCCGGCCAGATGGTACCGGAATTCGACACCGTCGTATTCAATGGTGAACTGAACAAGGTGCATGGCCCGGTCAAGACCCAGTTTGGCTACCATTTGCTGGAAGTCACCAGCAGAACCTAAACCAAAGCTGCACTGCGATATGGCATAAAAAAAGGCGCTCCAAACCCGGAGCGTCTTTTAAAAAGAACGACAACGACAAACCAATAGCGATTAGTATTTACCCGCTTCCAGTGCTGCAATCCGGTCTTCCAACGGTGGGTGGGTGGTGAAAATCCGCTTCAAACCCGTACCCAAGCCACCCGCGATTCCAAACGCTGCCATTTCACCCGGCAAATCCTGTACGGCATGTGCCTGCTGCAAACGCCGCAGGGCAGCAATCATTTTCGGGCGACCGGCCAGTTCAGCGCCCGCCTTGTCAGCGTGGAATTCACGGTGACGCGAGAACCACATGACAATGGCCGTCGCGATAAAGCCGAGAAAAATCTCTGCCACAATCGAACCGACGAAATAACCCATACCAAAACCGCCACCTTCGTCACTTCTACGGAAGAAATTATCCACTGCCATCCCGATCAGACGCGCAAAGATAATCACGAAGGTATTGAGTACACCCTGTAACAAGGTCTGTGTCACCATATCGCCGTTTGCAACGTGGCCAATTTCATGCCCCAGCACCGCCTCAACTTCATCAGCGGTCATGTGTTGCAGCAGACCCGAGCTGACCGCGACCAATGCACTGTTACGGTTAGCCCCCGTGGCAAAAGCATTCGGATCAGGTGAATGGAAAATACCCACTTCCGGCATGCCAATCCCGGCTTTTTCTGCCTGCCGCCGCACGGTTTCTACCAGCCAGCGTTCCTGTGCATTGGTCGGGTGTTCGATCAGCTGCACACCCATGCTGCGTTTGGCCATCCATTTGGACATGAACAAGCTGATGAATGAACCACCAAAACCAAAGATCAGCGCCATCACCGCGATACCGGTGAAGCTGCCACCGCCGATCCGGATGCCGAACACCGACTGGATAATATTCCAGGTGATGAACAACACCGCCAGAACACCAAAGTTGGTCAATGCCAGCATCAAAATACGTTTCATGGTACGCAAGTTCCTCTAAAAGAATAACGATGGATTGAAGATTGAATATAGCGATTCATGGACAGGATTCAAGTATCCACAACCACTTCCAAGGCGGTGACATTCTGATAACCCCGGGGCAGCATTTTGCCGCGTCGCCCGCGCTCACCCTGATACTCACTGAGTTCATCCGCTTTCATGCTTTTATGCTTTTTGCCCGCATGCAGCAACAAAGTCGCGCTCAGCGGTACTACGGCAGCAAATTGCAAATGTTCATCCGCCATCCCCAGACCGCCTTTTTTCAGGCTAAGCAACTTGTTACCCTTACCCTTGGATAACACCGGCAATTCCTGCAGATTAATCACCAGCAGATTGCCGCTCGACGATACCAGCACCAGCCGGTCGGTCGCTGCATCATGAATTTCCAGCGGTGGCATCACTTCACTGTTGCCCGCATTCAGTACCACCTTGCCCGCTTTGACCTTGCTTTGCAGGTCAGACAGTGCACAGATAAAACCATAACCTGCCGACGAGTACATGATATACTGCTCAGTATCCTTGCCCATCACCAAAGCGAGAAAGCTGGACTGGGCAGGGGGTGACAAACGCCCGGTGAGTGGTTCACCCTGCCCGCGTGCCGATGGCAAACTGTGTGCGACCAGCGAATAACTGCGCCCGGTATTATCCAGCACCACCAAAGGCTGGTTGGAACGCCCGCGCACTGCTGCCTGAAAACCATCGCCTTGCTTGTAACTTAAGCTTTCCGGATCAATATCATGACCTTTGGCCGCCCTGATCCAGCCCATTTTCGAGAGGACGACCGTAATCGGTTCCGACGGGGTCATCGCCATTTCATCCAGCGCCTGTGAGGCCACCCGCGCCTTCAGGGGTGAACGCCGCTCATCGCCATAGCGTTCTGCATCTTCGAGCAATTCAGCGCGAATCAGCGCAGTCAGTTTTTTATCCGAACCCAGCAAACCCAGCAAATGGGCGCGTTCTTTTTCCAGTTCATCCTGCTCACCCCGAATTTTCATCTCTTCGAGGCGTGCCAACTGGCGCAACTTGGTATCAAGAATATAATCCGCCTGAATCTCGCTCAAATCCCAGCGTTGCATCAATACCGGTTTCGGCTCATCTTCAGCGCGAATAATGCGAATGACTTCATCAATATTCAGAAAAGCAATCAACAAGCCCGCCAACAGGTGCAGGCGTTTTTCGACTTTATCCAGCCGCCATTGCAAACGGCGCACCACCGTCTGGCGACGAAAGCTTAACCACTCGACCAGCAACGAACGCAAGTCCTTTACCTGCGGACGGCCATTCATGCCAATCATGTTCATGTTGACCCGGTAGCTGCGCTCCAGGTCAGTCGTCGCGAACAGGTGCGACATCAGCGCATCAATATCCACGCGGTTAGAACGGGGCACAATCACCAGTCGCGTCGGGTATTCATGATCCGATTCATCGCGCAAGTCCTCGACCAGCGGCAGCTTTTTGGCCTGCATCTGCTGGGCGATCTGTTCCAGAATCTTGCTCCCGGATACCTGATACGGCAGGGCACTGATCACGATATCGCCATCATCTACTTCCCAGCGGGCGCGCAGCCTGACCGAGCCATGCCCTTTCTCGTACATGGCCTGTAACTCAGCGATGGGCGTAATAATCTCGGCTTCCGTCGGGTAATCCGGCCCCTGCACATACTCACAGACCGCCGCCAGATCCGCTTCCGGGTGATCGAGCAGATGCACGCAGGCGTTCACTACCTCACGCAGGTTATGCGGTGGCACATCGGTCGCCATCCCGACGGCAATCCCGGTACCCCCATTCAACAGTACATTCGGCACCCGCGCAGACAGCAGCACCGGCTCGTCCAATGTGCCATCAAAATTAGCCTGCCAATCCACCGTGCCTTGCCCCAATTCCTGCAATAAAACGCGGGCATACGGAGTCAGGCGCGACTCGGTGTAACGCATGGCAGCGAAGGATTTCGGATCATCCTGTGAACCCCAGTTACCCTGCCCGTCGACCAGCGGATAGCGGTAGGAAAAGGGCTGTGCCATCAGCACCATCGCCTCATAACAGGCCGAATCACCGTGCGGATGGAATTTACCCAGTACATCGCCGACCGTGCGCGCTGATTTCTTGTGCTTGGAACCGGATGACAGACCCAGTTCCGACATCGCATAAATAATACGCCGCTGCACGGGTTTGAGGCCATCGCCGACATGGGGCAAGGCGCGATCAAGAATGACATACATCGAATAATCGAGATAAGCCTTCTCGGTATACGTCTGGAGCGGAAGCGTCTCGATACCTTCGTAGTTCATGCTGTCCCTTATGACAATCAAGATAAGATCAATATCCAATCAATATAACAGTGAGAACATTTTAGTCCGATAGACCTTGACCAGCGGATTGCCCGGCCCCAACAAGTCAAAACTGTTGAGCAGACCCTGCTTGCCCGCATCATTCTCAAAACTGCGGTCTTTTTTCATGACGGTGAGGTATAAGGTCAGTCCTTCTTCGACCCGACCCTGCGCTACGCGCACTTTCGCCAGTTCCAGCATCGCCCCCAAATCATCCGGGTTATCCGCCAATCGCTGTTCCAGTGCAGAGGTATCCTCACCCCCGGCCTGTTCTTTCAGACGTGCCAGCTTGATCGCCGCCTGAATGCGCTGCAGATCCTCAGCAGGTGCCGTACCCATAGGAATCCCGGCCAGCAGTGTTTCTGCCTGATCCAGTTCACCTTTACTCACCCACATACCCGCCAGATCGACGGTTGCCTCCACAAAATCGGGTTCATGTTCCAACACTTGCATCAGCAAACTGATCGCACCGTCCAGATCACCCTCATCATGCAGGGTCAGCGCCTGCTGGCGGTAAGGCTCAGTCATGCGCGAACGGTGTTTGTCAATAAATTTGCGGACTTCGCTTTCTGGTAATGCGCCCATGAACTCATCGACCAGCTGACCGCCCTTGAACATTTTGACCGTCGGCAGGCTGCGTACCCCCAACTGCGATACCAGTGCCTGATTCTGGTCAGCATTCACCTTGACCAGAATAAATGCCCCCCGGTATTCATCCGCCAACTTGCTTAAGATAGGCATTAACGTCTTGCAGGGTTGGCACCAGTCTGCCCAGAAATCAACCAGTACCGGTACCTGATGAGAATTTTGGATAACAACTTGCGCGAAATTCTGTGCATTCGCTTCAAAAATAAACGGTGAATCAGCCATGATGGTTTCCTGAATATTCTAATAGGGGCTAACAATAAGGCTGAACCGGAAAAATGCAAGTTTTAATCATCGCGTCATCGCGTCTCATCGCTTCCACAGCGCTTCTGCCCCGAATAAACGCAAACCGGCTGATCCTAAAGACTCCGCCGGTTTGACCGAGTGCAGACGACTACTCGGCCACTGGGTTTAACGGCGCTTGATAGTCACTGTGACCGTGCTGGTCACCTGATTACCCTGTCCGTCGGTCACAGTATAGGTGAACGTATCGCTACCAGTACGGCTACCGGCAACGTAAGTGATCTGGCTGCCATCCTGTGTCGCACTCCCCCGGCGGGTAGACCCGACATTAACCAGCGTCAGTGTATCACCTTCAGGGTCGAGATCATTCGCCAGCACGGCAAGCACTACCGTTTGTCCACGCACCACAGAACCGTAGTCAGCAACCAGCACCGGCGGCAGATTAATCGCTACCTCTGGAGCCGCTTCAGTCGTCGCACTCGCAGCCACTGAACGATTGGTTTCATTACCCCATGCATCGCGTGCCTTGACACTGAAGCTATAGGTGCTGTCCGCATCCAGCCCACGTAAAGTGTAAGCCGGTGAAGAGCCCCAGCCACTGTCCACACACCCATTCCCACCGGCGGTACAGGCAAAGTAATATTCAACTGCCGAGGTGTCATCGACCGCCGTCACTGCTTCCATCCGAATGCTGTCACTGCCCGCCGCTTCCGGTGATAGCGTCCACCCCATCGGATTGGGTGAAGGTGGTGTGTCATCCGTATTAACCGGCAGCAGCCCCTCAATAAAGTACTGCCCCAGGCTGCCATAATTAGTGTAATTGCTACTGCCCGTGCCTTGTACCGACAGATAATAAGTACCGCCACTCAATACCTGGCTTACACCCGCATCCGTATCATCCAGCGGGTCACTGCTCGCCAGCAGGTTACCGTTACTGTCATATAAAGACAGCAGGATATCCAGATTACCGCCACGGGTGGCGCTGGCCTCACGTGCCGGGCTGGCCTGCAGGGTCACACTCCCACCGGCAGTGGTAAAGCTGAACACATCGACATCACTGCGGGCACCGATCACACCCTTGTTGCTGACTGAACTGGCATACGGATCATTAGCGGGCGTCGTGGCCAGCACATGACCGCTCGCATCGACTACCAGCGGCGTCGCATTAGTCCGTGAATCGCCATGATCATCCGGGCGCTGGGTCACTTTGCTGCTGATGATGGCCATATCATCCTGAGTCTGGTTAGCATCGGTGTACTCGCCTTTGCTCCATTGTGATACATTGCGCCCATAGCCCGTGCCCATAATCGGCCCCCAACTAATGAAACCACTGCCGTGCCCGCCGTAATAAGAACTGGTCGCCGTGCCATCATGCGATAAACCAAGATTATGCCCCATTTCATGCGACGCCGCTTCGGTGATATAATCAGGCCGCCCACCCCCCAAACGGTTGTAATAAACAAAGGCGGGTGAATATTTGCTAGGGTAATCGCTCCGTCCCCAGACACCGATATAAGCCACACCCCCAGCCCCTTGTGCGGGCATTGGCAGGCCATTCGCATCCGTGTCGGTCGTAATCAGCAAACGCCCCACCGTTGGGCCAAAGCGGGCAGGTTCTTCGGTGGTAACATCCACCGTAAAGGGTGCGTAATCTTCCGCAATGCGCCGCCAGATCTCGGCAATGTTAGCCTGTTCGGTGGCATTGAAGCTGCCCGGAGCACCGTCCAGGTCATAAGGCACTGCGTTCAAGGTAGTCGCACTGGAGTTCCAGGCTGTTCCGGTGATGGCATGCCCGGTAAAATCAAGATAAATCACCTTGCTGGAACCCGGCTGGCTATGCAACTTGAAAACATCAACGGGCGTTGTAGCACTGTTTAGCGTCGGGCTATCCGTCCCCGCCTGCACGGGTGCAAAATCTGGCGAAGGTAGCTCGGTATCCGCGAAATACACCCCGCCATCCCGGTCGGTACGCATAAACGGCACATCGCGACTGTGAAATTCGATCCCTTCCATCCATTTCCGGGCTTTTTCACGCGCAGTAGCTGGCAAACGATCCAGATCCCTCTTGAGTTGGCCCGCAGGGATTTTATCCAGATCCACCGCACGACCACCCCCGAAGTGTTGCCCTGTATCAGAACGATCAGATTTGGCGGTCGCATTAACACCGGCTCCTAACAAGGCAGCACTCACGCTGATGCACAGCAAGCTACGGGTTATATCGTTATTTTTCATATTATGACACTCGCATACTCAGAATTGAGATCCGACAAAACCGCAGGTCTTGCCAAAGGGTTAGCTCATCGCGGGCAGGTTTGATTGTAGTCATTGGGTACTGCCGTTAAGGAGTCATAAATATAATTGATGAAACCAATTAATAGCAATAGCCCGACTGACGCCTTGCCGCTTAAAGCAGCGATCTGCTTAAAATTAGTCAAGTACCCTGCCATTCATCGCCAAATCCATTTTTTCAGGCTATAACTGAACATCTGCCCACCCGTGGCGTCCAAACAGGGCAAACCCAGCCGCATCGATGGGGTAGTGATGGCATCGATCAGACCTTGCAGGAAAACAGGTAATGAAAAACAAACTGACCCGTGTGTTAGGGCATCCTTATTTCTCCTTCGGAATTGCCGCCGTCTTGCTGATAGCGATTGTCTTGTTGGTTGCGTTCGCCAGTTTCGCCTTGCTGAATTTCTCGGTAGCCGCGCCCACTTACCCGGAAGCCAGCGCCATCGTTGAAGAGCAAAGTTTTGGTGAATACGTCGGGCTGGTGGAACTGACCTTTGAGTTTCTGAGTAAAGTGATCGGTGTTTTGATCGCCGCGTTGATCCTGACCATTGGCCTGTTTGCCTCACAGATGTATATCTGGGCGCAGGACAAGCGCAAGCTGGCACGTTGGCAGGAAACGGGATTAGTGGTTGAGCGGCTGGAATTTCGCTCGGGAAACCGCCTGCGGGTCAACAATATTGAAATCGAATTGAACCGGGCACAGTTCACCACCCTGAAAGAGCTGGTCAACAAGCGCAAAACCGGTGAAACCCTGCACCCGGCAGATTTGCCGGGGGATAATGGTACGCAGATGATCAAGCGCCTGCGTGAAGAACTGGGTGCGCGCCTACTGGAAAAGAGCCTGATCAAAAGTCGCCGGGGCAAAGGCTACTGGATAGAAATCGACCCAAGCCAGATCAAGGATGAGGAAGATGAAGATTAATGTGCAGACCCATTAGTCCATTACAGTCTCGATCAGACAGCTGTGTAAATACCCCTATTCCTTTATTCCTTTGCCCTGACGCTCTGGTAGGTAATGTTCCAACCTTCCGCCTTGATGTCGGCCAGTGCGTCCCGGGTACACGCCCGCAAATCAGCCCCCTGCCCTGAGGCTGTGCCTGATTTGAACTCAGGCCGTTTTACCGTCCCAAACCAGCGCGTGTCTTCGACCATCCTTTTTGCACGGAAATCTACTTCACAGCCCAGCGCATACGCATTGGATTGCAGCAGTACCGTGCCCAGCAGAATCAGGGAAGCTATCATTTTCATTTTTTTCATCTTATTCACCCTTCCGGCCCAAGTCCGTTGATGTTACCAAAATCATTATTATTTTAGGAAAAAGCAACGGCAGATAGCCACAACTATTCAATGACAGTCGGTTGTTACTCAATAACAGACTAAACATATCCTTTTTTTTCAAATAGATAAACAGAAAGATGAATTAATGGCAGATCTGCCGTTTATCCCCGCTTATCCTGGGAAGATATTTATTTGTTGGTAAATAACAAGCTAATTATTGATTTTCTTATTGAGTAAAGCAGTCGAAGTTATAGCATAACAAGGCAGGGATCGGCACATAATTACCCCATCAACAACACGTTGAGCCACACACCCAAACACCTACACTTATTTATTTTTTCGAACGAGCAGGAGACACCCATCATGTTTAAATCCATTTTTACTGTAAGCATCATGAGCCTTGGTTTGTTGGCAGCCGCCCCAGCCATGGCCAACGACTATCACTCTCGTCATGATGACTCTTTCAGAGTACGCATTGCTCCACCTCCACAACACTGTATACCGGGTTATATTGTCAATAACATGCAAGCCAATCAGAGAAACAGTATCCAGGAAGGCAAGCGTCAGGGTGATTTAACCAATTCTGAAATCACGCGTCTGTATGCCAAACTAGACCACATTGCCCGTGAAGAACGTCAGGCACGCCGCGATGGCTGCATGACGCCTCGGGAACGCGATACGCTGGTGAGAATGCTGGAGCAGAATGCACGCAACATCTGGCAGGAACGGAACGACAATGAACGTCGCGGGAACGGTGGCCGTAATCACCGCAATGACCATAATGACAATCACCGTAACGACCGTAACGATCATCATCATTGAACTTGGCTTAAGTCTTAAGTCGCCTTAGGCGCTAACAAAAAAACCGGAGCGGGTCAGCTCCGGTTTTATTCTGTTCTAAATCTGTTCTAAAACAGTGGCATGCGCCAAGCCTTACTGGCAGCTGATGGTTGCCGTCTGCACAATCGGCGTATGGCCGTTTTCCAGCGTGACGTTCTGCTGCTTCAAGGCTGGCTGCTGGCAATGTGCTGCCAGCTCCGGATCCAGACTGAGCTGATTCGGGTCGCTATACAGCATGGAAGCCACTCCGTCCGGGTCAGCCACCGCCAGGCTAAGTTGTTTGCCCTTTACATCCAGTGGTTGCTGCAGGGGTAACAGGAAACTGAGTTTAATCCGTTCATCCGCCGACAAATCCATTCCGTACTCAGTAACATCACCGACGGCTAGCGCCTGACCATCCACGCTCAGCTGCGTGAAATACCCCAAACCGCGCAAGTCGTTAATAATATCACCGGCGCGTGCCTGTAAAGTGGCAGCACGGTGTTCTGCAGACAGGTCATCATCTTCCAGCAAAGCGGAGGAAACATCAGCGTCATAGACCCAGTTGAGACCCACAGCGACCAACTCGCCCGCCGCATTCGCCTTCAAACGCGCGCTGGTATCAATTTTATAATGAAAACCATCCGCCATAGCCACGCTACTGCTCACACAAAGCCCCAGAAACAGGCTAACCCACATCGATTTATTTTTCATGGAAATGATCCAAAGTGATCCAAAAGAGTAAGAATTACAGAACCGGGGACTTATCGGGTTTACAGCTTGCCGGACAATAGCAGCGCCAAGACCATCACCGATCCGGCGGTTACCCAGGCTCCCAGCACTCTGACACCGATCCCCTGCCAAAGTTTATGCAGATAGAAACCCAGCAGGGTACATACAGTCAGGGTCAAGATTGCGCCCACCCCCGTACCGGCCAGCGCCAGGTATGTTTTTGCAGGCTTCATCCCCGGAATCAGGGTCACCCCAGAGTCCAGACCAATCACCAAACCCGCCACCGCCGCCGCCAGCAACACCAGCAAGATCGACAAGCGCAGCTGGAGTGCACAAAGCACGCCCAGCAACGCAGCCAGTATCAGCAAAACAAGCTCATTATTCCAGCCAGGTACATAAAAGCGGGTTAAGACCAACCCATCCATCACCAGCAGCGCAAAAGCAGGCAAAGCCAACTTGAGCGCCCTGCCCCCTTGCTGTCCTGTCAACAGTCCCAAAGCAATCAAGACAATAAAATGACTGGGCACCAGTAAGGGGTGCAAAAAACCTTGCCAGAAAAAACTCGTCATGCCGAAAAAACACTAGCCAAAAAACCAACGCCTGCTAATGCGATCAACCCACCGGCAGCACGTGCCACTATTTTCCCCCAAGGCCAACGAATCAGTTCGCCAATCGCGATACCACACAGGTGCAGCAGGCCCGTAGAAATCACAAATCCGGCACTATAAGCCAGCGGGCTGGCCGCTTTGGGCAGTTCTGCGCCGTGTGCATAGCCGTGAAAAATGGCAAATGCCGCGACAATAACCGCCGCCAATGGCAATGGAGGTTTTACCGCCAGTACAATCAGGCTACCCAGCACCACTGAGGACAGGGCAATACCGACTTCAATACCCGGAATTGACACCCCCAGCACTCCGAGCGCCCCACCAAACGCCATGACCATCGGAAAAACAATCGGCAGTACCCAGATAGCAGGCCGCCCGATAAAAGCTCCCAGAATACCGACAGCAACCATCGCCGCCACATGATCCCAGCCCATTAAAGGGTGGGTAAAACCACTCATGAAACCACCAATGACGCCCGCGCCAGTATGTGCCCAGGCACTGGAAGTCATCATCAACAACAGGGCTAAAATCCATCCTGTTTTTTTTGTCAAAACCAACATATTCAGCCTCCTGCTGATTACTCAATACGCAACGAAACACCTGTTCCGGTGCAACAAGACGCTGATCATACGTGTGAACAGACCCGGCAACCAGATACACCGAGGAAATATACCAAAATGTAATACAGGCAATTAATACAGGCACTGAAAGAATCCGTGCCTGCTCAGTAATTTGTGGAGGTATTGTTTATCCGATACTGCTACTTAACGATAGCTGTCAATCGACGGGCACGAACAAATCAGGTTGCGGTCACCATAGACATTATCCACCCGGTTCACGGTCGGCCAGTATTTGGCGCTCACCTTAACACCTGCCGGGAATACAGCTTCCTGTGGGGTGTAAGGGCGTTCCCAAGCTACCAGCAGGTCGTCCAGGGTATGCGGCGCATTCACCAGTGGATTATTTTCCAATGGCCATTCACCCGCCTGCACTTTGGCGATTTCAGCCCGAATCGAAATCATCGCCGCACAGAAACGATCCAGCTCAACCTTGGCCTCGGATTCGGTCGGTTCGATCATCAAGGTACCCGCCACCGGAAACGACATGGTCGGGGCATGAAAACCATAATCCATCAGCCGCTTGGCAATGTCTTCCTCACTGATGCCGGATTCGGCCTTGAGTGGGCGAATGTCGATAATGCATTCGTGCGCGACCCGCCCCTGCTTGCCGCGATACAGGATCGGATAATGCCCGGACAAACGTTCCGCAATGTAATTGGCATTCAGAATCGCCAGTTCAGTCGCACGTTTCAGACCCTCCGCCCCCATCAGTTTCATGTACATCCATGAAATCGGCAGAATGGCTGCACTGCCAAACGGTGCAGCAGATACCGCGCCCGTACCTTCCGGGGCTGTTTCAGTCTCCCCCAGCCGCATCACATGCCCGGACAAATGCGGAGCCAGATGTGCCTTGACGCCAATCGGCCCCATGCCCGGCCCGCCACCGCCGTGAGGGATACAGAAAGTTTTGTGCAAATTCAAATGCGAGACATCCGAACCAAATTTACCCGGTTTGGACAAACCTACCTGTGCATTCAGATTGGCACCGTCCATGTACACCTGCCCACCGTATTGATGGACAATATCGCAAATCTCGACGATGTCTTCCTCAAATACACCGTGGGTAGATGGATAAGTAATCATGATGCAGGACAGCTGATCAGCGTATTTTTCTGCCTTAGTGCGCAGATCCGCCACATTGACGTTACCACTCGCATCACATTCGACAATGACGATCTTCAGGTTGGCCATCGCCGCCGAAGCCGGATTAGTGCCGTGCGCTGAACTCGGAATCAGGCAAATATCACGGTGTTCCTGGCCGATACTGCGCTGATAACGGCGAATCGCAACCAGTCCGGCATACTCGCCCTGCGCACCCGAATTAGGCTGCATGGACAATGCATCATAACCCGTGACCTCCACCAGCCAGTCGGCCAGTTGCCTGATCATGGCACGATAACCCACCGTCTGTTCATCCGGGGCAAACGGGTGAATATCAGCAAATTCCGGCCAGGTCACCGGGATCATTTCACTGGTCGCATTCAGCTTCATGGTGCAGGAGCCGAGTGGAATCATGCCATGCACCAGCGAATAATCCTTGTTCTCCAGCCGCTTCAGATAACGCAGCATCTCGGTTTCCGAGTGATAACGGTTGAACACCTCATGCGTCAGGAAAGCACTGCTACGTGCATAGTCCGCCGGGATACCGCTAACCACCTCGCGCACAAGCGCCGCATCCAGCGTATCAATCTCCAGTCCGTGTTCATCACCTAACAGCACCCGAAACAGATCAGCCACATCCTGCCGGGTTTTGCGTTCATCCAGACTGATACCCAGTTGATCCGTGCCTACCCGCCGCAAGTTGATCCCGGCGGCCAGTGCGCGTGCATACAGGCTGGCTTGCTGCTCACCGACCTGTAGCGTCAACGTGTCGAACCAAGTGCTATGCACCAGTTGCATCCCTCGTTGCTGCAGCCCCTTGGCCAGAATACTGGTCAGGCGCTGAATGCGGCTGGCAATGGTTTTCAAGCCTTGTGGGCCATGGTACACCGCATAAAACCCGGCCATGTTCGCCAGCAACGCCTGAGCCGTACAAATATTGGAAGTCGCCTTTTCGCGGCGAATGTGCTGTTCACGGGTCTGCATCGCCATCCGCAAGGCCTGCTTACCGTGGCTATCCACCGACACTCCAATCACCCGTCCTGGCATACTGCGTTTATGCGCATCCCGTGTGGCAAAAAAAGCCGCATGTGGCCCGCCATAGCCCATGGGCACCCCAAAGCGCTGCGCCGAACCGATGACGACATCCGCACCCATTTCACCGGGCGACTTCAGTAACACCAGACTCATCAGATCCGCCGCTACACAGACCAGCGCCTTTTGTGCATGTGCCTGCGCAATCAAGGGTTCAAGCGCATGCACCGCCCCGGAGCTGCCCGGATACTGCAGGAGTACACCGAACACTTCATGCTGGGCGAGTTCGGTCGCCGCGTCACCCACCACCAGTTCATACCCAAAATAATAGGCACGGGTTTGCAGGACATCCAGGGTCTGCGGGTGAACATCGGCGGATACAAAAAACCGGTTGGTTTTAAGGCGATTGGCACGCTTGCACAAAGCCATGGCTTCCGCAGCGGCAGTGGCCTCATCCAGCAAGGAGGCATTCGACAACTCCATGCCAGTCAAATCCATCACCATTTGCTGGTAATTCAGCAAACCTTCCAGTCGCCCTTGGGAAATTTCCGGTTGGTAGGGTGTGTAAGCGGTATACCAACCCGGATTTTCCAGCACATTGCGCAGGATGACTGGCGGCACAATCGTGTCGTAGTAACCCATCCCGATGCAGGAGCGATTCACCGTGTTTTGTTGCGCCAATGACTGCAAGTCATGCAAGGCCGCCTGCTCGGTTTGGGCGGGCTGCAAGGCCAGCGGCGCATCCAGACGGATACTGGCCGGAACCGTTTTTTCTACCAGCGCGTCCAGCGACTCCAAGCCCAGCATCGCCAGCATCGCCGCCGTTTCAGCCTGATCGGGGCCATTATGCCGAGTCGTGAAATCAGCGTGCTGCTCAAGATCGTACAATGTGCTCATAGTGCTCATCCTGTTTTACTCTTCTTCGATGCCTTCGGCGTAAGTGACCGCATCCATCAGATTTTCCAGCATGTCCACGTCTTCAATCCGCAGCATAAACAACCAGCCGTCACCATACGGGTCGCTATTCACCAATTCAGGCGAGTCGAGCACCGCCTCATTAATTTCCACCACCACACCCGACAGCGGCGCATAAATATCCGAAGCCGCCTTGACCGACTCCGCCACGGCAATTCCATCACCCGCACCAAACTCGGCGTCCACCTCCGGTAACTCGATATGCACCAAATCCCCCAACAACGCCTGGGCGTGGTCGCTGATACCGACCGTCACCGTACCGTCTTCATTATCACGCACCCATTCGTGCGATTCGGTGTATTTCAACTCGGAAGGAATATTGCTCATGATTAAAACTCCAAAGAAAAAGCATTAACAAAGAATTCAAGATACATAGATCACAGTAACGACTGTCCATGACGCACAAAAGACGGCTTGACGACTTTCGCCGCGTGCAGCTTGCCACGAATCTCAATCTGGCAACTATCCGCACACGCTGCTGGCACCCGTGCCAAGGCAATCGCCAGGCCTAAGGTCGGTGAAAACGTACCGCTAGTCGTTTCACCCTCACCCGCCGCACACACCACCTTCATGTGACTGCGCAACACACCTTTGCCTTCCAGCACCAGACCGACCAGCTTCTGCGGCACACCCGCTGCTTTTTCTGCAGTGATCGCCGCTCGCCCGATAAAATCACGCGCCGCCGGTTCCCAGGCAATCGTCCAGCCCAAGCCGGAGGTCAGCGGCGAGGTGGTTTCATCCATATCCGTACCGTACAGATTCATGCCTGCTTCCAGACGCAAGGTATCGCGGGCACCCAAACCTATCGGCGGAATTCCGGCAGCCAGCAGCGCATCCCACACTTTCTCTGCTTGCGTAGCCGGGAACATCATCTCGAAACCGTCTTCACCCGTATACCCGGTGCGGGCGATAAACCAGTCACCCACCGTCACGCCCACGAAAGGCTTCAGCCCGGCGGTCAGTTCAACTTCATGCGGTGGCATGATCGCCATCACCTTGGCGCGCGCATTCGGCCCCTGCACGGCCAGCATGGCAAAATCAGCACGTTCGGTGAGCGTAGCTTCAAAACCCGTGAGTTGTGCCTGCATCCAGGCGATGTCTTTTGCCCGCGTACCGGCATTGACAACGATACGATAAAAAGTATCGCTCAGATAATAAACGATCAGGTCATCAATTACACCGCCCTCGGCGTTCAGCATCGCGCTGTACAGGGCTTTGCCGGGGGATTGTAGTTTGGCCACATCATTCGCCAGCAGCTTTTGCAGAAAAGCCCGCGCCTCTGCGCCTTCCAGATCGAGCACGACCATATGCGAGACATCAAACATCCCGGCATCGGTGCGTACCTGTTTGTGTTCCTGCAACTGTGAACCATAATGAATGGGCATTTCCCAGCCAGCAAAATCGACCATCTTGCCGCCTGCCTGCAAATGTTGCTTATATAAAGGGGTACGCTGCATGTTTATCTCCGGGTAGAACGAAAAAAGGGCGGCAGATGGCTCTGCTATCTGCCGCCCCACTGTCCTTTATACCTGAGAGATTCCTTGTTGTCCGCACACTGTGGCGTGTGCTGACAACCAAGTTACTACCCTTCGGTGGATGCCTGTTGCATCACTCTCCAGAGTCAACCATACCTGACAGTCCTTTTGCCTGAGCGTTTACGGGCGTATGCGCCTTCGGCGGCTTCCTGCATCCGGGTTTGAAGCTAATCTGAAACTCCGGACGGAAAGCGCTCTCCTGTCTGTATACTTGTTGAATGAGCTGAATGAGCCGAGTTTAACCCATATAGTCCATATTACCAAGCGTTAGACAATCAGTTCCGCACCCACTGCAAATACTGAGGGGTATACAACCTGCCCTCAGGATCAACAAACTCGAAAGGCACCGAAACCAACTCGCCCGCCTGCTCAACCAACACCGCAAAATGCAGATGCGGGTCAGCTTAACCAGGAGCGTCGTGGAACTGTCATCACAGTGCGGACTATATGACTCACCACCGGCACTCCCGAAAGTCACATTTTTTTGGTTTTGAGGTGGATGAGTAGTTACCAATGACTTATACTGCGATTGTTTATTTTACGCTGTGATTATTTATTAAGCATAGATTAATTTTCACTCGTGGTCATCAACTAACCCACACTTTGCTGTTATGTCACGGCAGGGCGGTAGCGTGTCTGTTGCAACAGCAGCCAATCATCTTAACAAAATTCAGAAACTAAACTAATAAAACCTTATGGCACAACAAAATCTGAAATGCTGGGACTTGACCCCACGCCAACTCTGTGACCTGGAAATGATCCTGTGTGAGGCCTTCGCGCCATTACAAGGCTTTCTCAATAAAGCAGATTATGACGGTGTCGTTGAAAATATGCGACTGGCGAATGGGCAACTATGGCCTATCCCGGTCACCCTGGATGTCAACCAGAACTTTGCTGACACGCTGACCACTGGGCAAACTATTGAATTACGTGATCCTGAAGGCGTGCTGATTGCGACCCTGCAGGTAGACGACATCTGGACGCCCGACAAAAATAACGAAGCCATCAAGGTGTTTGGTGCAGACGACCCCGCCCATCCGGCAGTGCATTACCTGCACCATCAGGCAGGCTCCGTGTATGTGGGCGGCAAAGTCGAACAAGTCGAATTGCCCCTGCATTACGACTACCGTCAGCACCGCTATACCCCGGCAGAAATGAAAGTCCTGTTCAAAAAGCTCGGCTGGCATAAGGTCGTGGCTTTCCAGACCCGTAACCCGCTGCATCGGGCGCATCAGGAACTGACCTTCCGTGCCGCCCGTGAACTGGAAGCCAATCTCCTGATTCACCCGGTTGTTGGTATGACCAAACCCGGCGATGTGGATCATTTTACCCGCGTCCGTTGTTATGAACAGGTCTTGAAATATTACCCTGAGCAAACCACGATGCTGGGTCTGCTGCACCTGGCCATGCGCATGGGTGGACCACGTGAAGCAGTCTGGCATGCGATTATTCGCAAGAATTATGGCTGTACCCACATGATTGTGGGTCGTGATCACGCCGGCCCCGGTAAAGACAGCAATGGCAAGGACTTTTACGGGCCTTACGATGCACAAGTCATGGCCACAGCCTTTGAAGACGAAATCGGCATCAAAATCGTGAGCTTTGAGAACATGGTCTATGTGCAAGATCGCGCTGAATACCACCCGGTATCGGAAGTTCGGGAAGGTGAAAGCGTACTCGATATTTCCGGCACTGAATTCCGGCGCCGTTTGCATGAGGGTTTGCCGATTCCAGAATGGTTTTCCTACCCGGAAGTGGTCGCCGAACTCCGCAAATCTTACCCTGCCCGGCATCAACAGGGTTTGACCGTCTTTTTCACGGGCTTGTCCGGCTCAGGCAAATCGACCGTCGCCAATGCACTCATGGTCAAGCTCATGGAAATGGGCGGACGCCCGGTCACGCTCTTGGATGGTGATGTGGTGCGCAAAAACCTGTCCAGTGAATTGAGTTTCTCGAAAGAGCACCGTGACCTGAATATCCAGCGGATTGGCTTTGTCGCCAGTGAGATCACCAAAAATGGCGGGATTGCCATTTGTGCACCGATTGCCCCCTATTCCGCTGTCCGCCGTAACGTGCGCGAAATGGTGCAGGCAGGCGGTGGATTTATTGAAGTCCATGTCTCGACTCCCTTGGAAGAATGCGAACGCCGTGACCGAAAAGGCCTGTACGCCAAGGCACGTGCCGGGCTGATCAAAGGTTTTACCGGGATCGACGACCCGTATGAAGCACCCGAAAATCCTGAGCTGCGACTGGATACCACCGAAGTGACCCCGGATGAGTGCGCGCACAAAGTGCTCTTGACGCTGGAGCGTCTGGGCTTCATTCGTCACTGATAGGCATGACCCATAATCCATGACCCCATTAACCTGTTTTAAAGCCTACGACATTCGCGGCCAACTCGGCAGCGAACTGAACGAGGGCATTGCTTACCGGATTGGCTGCGCCTATGGGCATTTTATCGGTAACGGTAAAACGGTGGTCGTCGGTGGTGATGTCCGTCTGACTTCCGAGGCACTGAAACTGGCACTGGCCAATGGACTGATGGACGCAGGTATCCATGTCATTGATCTTGGCATGACCGGCACAGAAGAGGTGTATTTTGCTACGTTTCATTTGGGCGTCGATGGCGGCATTGAAGTGACCGCCAGCCATAATCCGATGGACTACAATGGCATGAAGCTGGTGCGTGAAAATGCACAACCGATCAGCGGTGATACGGGTCTGCGTGATATTCAACGCATGGCGGAAGAAAACAGTTTTACCAAGGCTAGCCCGCGTGGCAGCTACCGCCAGCAATCCGTGTTAGCGGAATATATCCAGCACCT
The DNA here is from genome assembly GCA_964293125.1 of uncultured Thiothrix sp. Classification (GTDB taxonomy): domain Bacteria; phylum Pseudomonadota; class Gammaproteobacteria; order Thiotrichales; family Thiotrichaceae; genus Thiolinea. Next base: position 34,914 of record CAXYXY010000039.1, read on the forward strand.
GTTGGGCTATATTGACCCGGCCCGCATCAAGCCGCTGACACTGGTGGTAAACGCCGGCAATGGTGCAGCCGGTCATGTTGTGGATGCGTTAGAAGCCGCATTCAAGCGTATCCAGCTGCCGATCACCTTGGTCAAAGTGCATAACGCGCCGGATGGCACGTTCCCGCATGGCATTCCTAACCCCTTGTTGCCAGAAAACCGTGCCGATACGCGCAAGGCTGTTCTCGCCAGTGGGGCGGACATGGGTATCGCCTGGGATGGTGATTTCGACCGCTGTTTCCTGTTTGATGAAAACGGTGAATTCATTGAAGGCTATTACATTGTCGGGTTACTGGCCGAAGCTTTCCTGCAACGTCACCCCGGTGAAAAAATCATTCATGATCCACGCCTTACCTGGAATACCATCGACGTAGTGAATGCGGCGGGTGGGGTCGCGATTCAGTCCAAGACCGGGCATGCCTTTATCAAGGAACGGATGCGGCTGGAAAATGCCATTTATGGCGGCGAAATGAGTGCACACCATTATTTCCGGGATTTTGCCTATTGTGATAGCGGCATGATTCCCTGGCTACTGGTGGCAGAGCTGATGAGTGTGAAAAATCAACCGCTGTCCAGCTTGGTGCATGAACGTATTCAGCAATATCCGTGCAGTGGTGAGATTAATTTTCGGGTGGCAGATGTACAAGCCTCTATCGCTACGATTAAGCAACATTATCTAACAACTACCCTAACCGCCCCAGTGATCGACACCACTGACGGATTAAGCATGGCATTTACTGACTGGCGTTTTAACCTGCGGGGGTCGAACACTGAGCCGGTGTTACGCCTGAATGTGGAGAGTCGAGGTGATGCTAGCCTGATGCAAAGGAAGACTGAAGAACTCAGGGGGCTGTTGACTGTATAATCGGTTATACTGGATAGCATGTTTCCCTGATGGACACGACACATGCAAGCACCCGAAATACCTGAACGTATCCGCAAGGGTGAGGACACGACCACCCAGTTCAAGCAGGATGTCACCGACGCCAACCGGTTGGCGGAGGAAATGGTGGCATTTTCCAATGCACAAGGTGGGTTGTTACTGATCGGCGTTAGTGATAACGGCACAATAGACGGGTTGGATGACGCACAGATCAGTCGCCTCAATCAGCTGGTCAGCAATACCGCAAATGAGAACGTCAAACCACCGATTTATCCCTTGACTGAAATCCTGATGATTCAGGGGAAACGGATTATGGCGGTCAGTGTACGCAAGGGCATTAGCCGCCCTTACCAAACCAGTAAAGGCGTGTATTTCACCAAGTCGGGCAGTGACAAACGTAAGATGTCGCCGGAAGAATTGCGACGCTTGTTCGCCGAGTCAGACCGGCTGTTTGCGGATGAAGAGGTGTTGCTACGCAGCCAAGTGGGCGACATTAACCCAGAAGCGGTTTACGCCTTTCTTGAACAAGATAACCCCGCCATTGCCGATGAATTGAGGCAAGGTGATCTGCAATTTGTGACCGTGTTGGAGAATCTTGAGCTGGTAAAGCAAGGTCATTTGACACTGGCAGGCAATCTGATTTTCGGGAAATTACCACAAAGATACACCCCTTCTTTCTATGTGGACTGCGTACATTTTGATGGTAATGACGTTGGAGCCGAGGATTTTATTGCAAAGGCGACGATGAAAGGTAGCCTGCGGGCACAGTACGATGGCGCGCTGAATTTTATCCGCAACAACCTGAAACGCGTCCGCCTAAGCGAAGGCTTTAATGCACAAACCCAACTGGAGATTGATGAGCGCGTCTTCAGTGAGTTACTGGTGAATGCCTTAGTGCATCGGGATTATTACATTCAATCCTCTATCAAAGTCTTTATCTTCCATGACCGCGTGGAAATCATTAGCCCCGGAAAACTGGTGAATTCATTAACAGTGGATAAAATCAAGGCAGGGTTAGCCATACACCGCAATCCCATCTTGAATTCAGTGTGTGCCGGTGTACTTCCTTACAGCGGTTATGGCAGTGGTATCAAACGGGTAGTGAAGCTGAACCCTGCGGTATCGTTCATCGATGATCGGGAAAAAGAAGAGTTCCGGTGTTTGATTCCACGCTTAAAGGCACAATAAGCGCAGAACTACTCGAAACTACGCCACCATGCCTTTGCCTGCTGTTGCCAATAACCCATCTTCTCCTGCAATTCAGGATATTCCTGTTCAGGGTGCAAGGTTCGCAACCGATAGTATTCATCGCTATACCACGCATAGCTCAGTTGGGCATAGCAGCCCTGTGGAAGTGGCTCAAATCCCATAGCCTCATGCCATGCCCGGCTGGATTCGTTGCAGATGTGATAAGTGCTGAATAGTTGGGTGATACCCTGTTGGTATAGTTGATTGATGATACTGTTCGCCAAACTCCGGGCTATGCCTTGGCGTTGCAACTTGGGGTGTACGAACAACAAATCCAGCTCCGGCTTCCCATCAGCTTGTTCAACCAGCAAAGCACAAGCGTGCACATTACCGGCATTGTCCAGCACCACACGTGAAAATGGATGCGGTTTGCCGCGCTTGGCAATAAAGTAATCGGCGACGGACTTTTCAGCGTGTGCCCAAATAGCCTCTTCCCGCCAGTCGCAAAATTCCATCGTGTTGTTGAATGCGGCAAAAAAACCTTGGGTGAGAGCAGTTTGCAACGACGCATCCGGGGTAACGCTGGTAAGCGCTAAAACCGAAAGCCTTTCGGTTATGGCAAGCTGGCAGTTAACCGGGCAATCTCTTGGCGTAAAAACAGCGTTGCCACCCCAGTACTCAACTTTGTAACCGAAGGGTTTGGGTAGTGCTTCGTATTCTGTGATTGACATGGGTAATTGTTGGCGTTGCATGGGTGGTTCTTTGATTTAAAAAGTTTAAGGTGAGCCATCACCATTAAAATGTCAACAGAGCCTACATCAGACGCAAGTACAACCCCGTAGTTTCGGAGCAATTAACCCAATCAACCAGAAACCCTGAAGAAAATCCAAATTAAACCGCAAAAAATCACTATTTCTGATAAAGTTTCAGATTCAGTGAAGATTTTTCAGGTTTTGACATGAGTTTTGTGGGTTACGCACATTTAGTCGAGCAGTTAAAGCTGGCGGTTAAGCCGGTTTCACCCGTCGCACAGGTATCGGGCACAGTCAGCCAACGCACCGAAACAGAGGGCAGTTTGCTGTTTCCACGCGGTATCGCCTTGCAGGATACCCCACTCGGTCATCTGGAGTTTGCCCTCAAGCATGAAGGCATTAATCTGGAAGTGATTGATGCTGCTTTTGAACATATCCAGCCTGCCATGTTGTTGGCTCGCCTCATGCAAACACCTAATGGGGAAAACATCCGGCGTTTGTGTTTCTTGTGGGAATGGTTGCGTGGGGACACGCTGGATGCAGCTGTCACCCCTGCGGGCAAATACATCGACCTGTTTCCTGCCGACATTTATTTTACTGCCCGCCTTGGGGAGCGGCACAAAGCCTATCGAGTCACAAACAACGCCTTGGGGAATCCGCAGTTTTGCCCCACCGTCAGGCGGGATGCCTTGGCGGGCAGTGTGTCTCTGGCGAGTTTGTTAGACCAGGCGCGCCAACTGTTTTCCCAAGGGCATTCGGCAGCGGTTTACCAACGGGCTATCCATTATTTGTATCTGTCAGAAACCCGGAGCAGTTTTGCTATTGAGAAGGAAATTCCCAGTGCCCAAAAAGAAGAGCGGTTTGTGCAGTTGTTGCAACGGGCGCATGAATACCCGCAACTGACAGAAGATGATCTGGTCGCTTTGCAAAATGTCGCTGTAAGAGATGTTTACAGCCAAGAAGCCAGTTACCGCTGGCAGCAAAACGGGCTGGAAAACAGTTTGGGCAGGGTTACATATTTCCCCCCACCGCCCACGGTGTTGCAGGATTTGATGCGAGCCTGGGGGGCGTTTACGAATGATACCCAGCGCGGTGTTAACGTGTTGGTACAGGCGGCTTGCTCGGCGTTTGGTTTTTTACCTGCACCCGTTTATGGATGGCAATGGTCGCTTGCACCGTTTCATGTTTCATCAAGTGCTGGCACGACACCCACAGCTACCCTCTGAGATGATTGTACCCGTGTCGGCAGTAATCATGGAAAACATCCCCGCTTACCATGCGGTGCTGACGGGATTTTCGCAACCGGTCACAAGGCTTTGGGACTATCGGCGGGCGGAGATAGAGCTGCATATCCTTAAAACGGCAGATAACCGCAGCTATCGCTTTTTAATGCCGATCGCGAAGTCGCGTTTTTGCAGCGGATGTTGCAACAAGCGGTTGAAGTGGAAATGCCTCAGGAAATAGCTTGGCTGGAGGGCTATGATCAGGCAAGCACCGTACTGGAACAGCGTTTTGACTTGCCAAAAAGGATATTGCGGCACTGATACGCATGGCTTGGGGCAATAGTGGGTATTTGTCGAAACATCGGCGTAAGCAGTATGCACATCTGCCAGATAGCGTGTTAGATGAAGTAGAGGCTGTGTTAGGCAGGTGTTTCGCCTGGGGGATTGAAGTGCCGTAGAGCCTGATCAATGCGATTGTGAAAGCCAACCAAACCCGCAAAAATTCCATGCCAATGACACTATACGCCGTAACACACGGGTGATGGGTAAGCGTTCACGTTATCTGTAGCGGGTTGCGGGCTTTGGGCTGCTTCAACGGG
>CAXYXY010000040.1:0-37625 GCA_964293125.1 uncultured Thiothrix sp.
GAGCAGCAACCAGTGCGTGAGATTCAAGTTCGGGCGGATAGCGGGAGTTGCTGAGAAATAAGTACTGGTTCCGCGTAAAAAATTTAATCCATCAAAGGCAGGATTGGTACGATGGATTACCCAGGCCATCGCCAGGATATTGACAGCAAGGAAAAGGTAGTTTTTCTCACGAAGAATAAAAAACATGAACAATTGATACAAACCCAGAATAGTCATACCCGCGTAAATTGCGCTATTAAGTTGGTATTCCCTGTTACTGCGGTTTAACATGGCATCTGCATTCAAAAATTCGATAGGCACAACGACTACGGAGTCACCATTAGTTACCCTCATATAAACCTGTAGTACCTTGCCCTTCGGAAGATTCAGAGACCATGCATGGCGCCGGTGGTTTTTTAACGCGGTAGCATAATCCCCAGTCATTATTTTCCCTGCCTGAGCCAATTGTCCGACCGGAAAAATAAACAAATCAAGCTCATCCTCCAGCATGGCATCCAGCAACAAGTACCACTTTTGCTGCGACTCATCGACTACCTGAAAGCGTATCCAAAAAGCAGAACGTGATCGTCCGAAGTTAAAGTTGGGTTTGTTGTGGGTAATAAAATGTTTGCTCCAAGAAGGACTGCTCACTTCTTCCAGGGTAAGTTGACGACTGGGGTCTTCAAGAAACTCAGCTTTGTTGGCAGGGCTGAAGGTGTTTTGCGCATCTTCGAGCACTAAGGGAGGAGCAGGCTGGGCAAATGCACAAATTGCGTTAATATATAGCATTATAATAAAAAAAACTGATCTGCCAATCATTAAAACCTCTTAACATATCAAAAAAATAGCTATGATTTATTAATAACATATATTGCCTCATTTTAGCAAAAAAAATATTTATCAAATTGATTGCGTGTTGGTCAAGTTAATCTGCCTAAAACTTGCACGAATACGGTACTAAAGTTGTATATAGGTACTCTGGTTGTATTTCGACCTCGGGTGATCTTGTATACAATAAGGCTTCAACTTTTCCAGATGCTTGCCTGATTGGAGTAACGAGGAATAACCCTGCATTTCTGACGAGTAATACTATCAATGACGTTTATTCCGTGCTCCATGTCAATGAAGCGTCGTTGTGTAGTGCTGGAAAATTGTGTGTTATTGCTAATCATTAATTTACAGGCTGGCTTGTAATTTTCATTCCGCAGGTGTTTTATTTCTGATATCTGCTCACAACTAAAGTAGCTTCGATGAGCAATTAGAATAACTTTGCAGGATTCTTATATATCGAAGCTTAATAACACAAGGAGTAATCAAATATGCAACTCACAACATCAAGAACCCAATGGGGGCTTTCCCTGTTCGATGATAACTACCAGGGACTGCCATCCCGGTCATTCAATCTGCTGGAAACGACTGACAAATTTTCCGAATTACTGGGCATTGCCCTGTTCATTAATACCGGCCTAGAAAATGGCCAGTATGTCACGCTGGTTACCTTTGATTCGCCAGAAAACGTACTGGCACGGTTTACAAAACTGGGCTTCGATTTTAGCGAGGTGCTGCAGCTCGGCCATTTCAGCATCGTGTCGTATAAATCCACCTTTACCCATTCGTTGAATATATCGACAGATTATCAGGCGCTCTTTACTGAAATCCGGCAGCTCGGGCATGACAAAACCGCCCGGTATGCTTTCCTGAATGCAGACTTGTTATTCAATCTGGAGAGCTACAGCCTGGCGACGGTTTCGGTCAGCAAAATCAGTGAAGCGGCTAGTGCGGTAGAAGGTACCGTGCTGGCGCAGTTCACCACCGTGGATAGCCCTGCTCACCAGCGTTTGCGCAACGTGTGCGCGTCTTTGCTGAATTGCTATCTGGTGATCAGCCGTTCCACCGACAACAAGATGTCGCTTGAAGTTAAAACCTATCACTGAGGTGCACTGTGCAGACACTACCTAACATTGGCCATAAAATACGGCTGGCATTAATCACCGGCACTGCACTTTATCTGGTTATTTGTGTGTTGGCGGCATTGGAGACCTATCAGGGGTTACATACCCTGATGGTGCACTTCTTTGTTCTACTGGCACTCCTACTGATTGCCCGGCAGGTTTCTTTGCTGGTGAGTGCCCTGCAGAATTTCCCCCGGCCACTGCCCGTCTGGCCACCGCCGGATGAGCCTGAGCCTTTTATCAGCATTCTGGTGCCCGCTTATAATGAGGAAGCGGTGATCAGCCCGGCGTTAGCCAGCCTGTTGAGGCTGCACTACGAAAACTACGAAATTATTCTGGTCGATGATGGCAGCTCGGACAATACGCTGGGTGTGGTCAGGCAGTTACTGGCGACTCATAACCCGCGTGATATTCCGGTTAGGATCATTTCACATTCCAATGCCGGCAAGGCGAATGCACTCAACACCGGCCTGATGCACGCAGTCGGTGAATTTGTGCTGTGTGTCGACTCGGATGCGCGGGTGTCACCGGCTAGCCTTGTCAACGGTTTGCGTCATTTTCAGAACAAGAAGGTAGGCGCAGTCGCGGGCAATGTGGTGGTGGTTAACGAAACCAATCTGCTCACCCGTTTTCAGCAACTCGAATACCTGATCAGCCAGAACTTTACCCGGCGTGGCCTCGGGCTATTCGGCGCGGTGACGATTGTACCTGGCCCGGTGGGCTTGTTCCGGAAGACTGCTTTAGCGCAAGCAGCCGGTTACCGGGAAGATGCCCAGCTGTTTGCCGAGGACGCTGACTTGAGTGTACGCCTGCTCGCGCACGGCTGGCGCATCAATAGTGAAGAAGGCATGCAGGCGTTTACGGAAGCCCCCGATGAGGTGTTCAGCATGTTGCGGCAGCGCTACCGCTGGAAACGGGGTATTTATCAGGTACTGCATGATAATTTCTTTCAGCTGATCACTGCCCCTGGGCTGCGTGGCCCCTTGCTGGCGGTGTGGCTGGTAGTGGAAAGCTTCCTGTTCGAGGTGCTGGGGTTTGGCGTCACCCTGTTCATGATCGTCAATATCATCTCCTTGGCGGAGGTGAATCTGCTGCTGGGCTGGCTGGCCATCCTGCTCATCCTTGATTTGATGGTGTTGCTGCTGGCGACACCCCCTAGCCAGTTTTTTAAATGGCTGCCTTTATTGCTGTTACAAAAAATCACGTACAGCTATGCCCTACAGGTTTGGGGGGTGCTGGCCCTGTTTGACGAGTGGCGTTCCAGTACGATGTCCTGGGACAAGGTGACCCGTTTGGGCGCTTTGGAACAGGGAGGCCTCTCATGAACTGGCATCTGGTGGGTATCCTGTTTCTGGTGCTGGTGATTACGCTGATTATCAGCGCGACGGTGGTTCTTTACATCCGGCATTGGGCCGGGCGTGAGGCAGCGAGCAACGCACAACAACCTGCCCATGAAGGCCACTATTTTATCCGTTATCTCCCGCCTGGGCTGCAGCCAACCGAGCACATGGTTTATCAGGGGCAGCCGCAAGCCCGGCGTAACAGCAGGCTTAGCCGGCTATTTCTGCAGCGTCTGTTTAGCAGCCTGCTGGTGTTGGGGCTAACGGGAGCACTGGCCTCCGCCACTTACCTTAATCGCGACAAGCTGGCCTCGCCCATTGACCTGACCGAGCAGGAGTTGAAGGCCATCAGCATCAGCAGCCATCGCTGGAAAACACAGGAGACCCAGGCATTGCCGGTCTTGCAGCAGCAGTTACTGTATTTCAAGGCCAGGGGGCTGGTGCTGGTGTCTGACAAGGACACAACACCGTGGCCACAATCCGGGCAGCGCGTCATACAGATGGCTGAAAGGCAGTGGCACACTTTTGCAGAAAAACACCAGTTGAAGACAGTCAGTTGCAGTTGGTCAGAGCTGGTCAAATGCCGCCAGCAGCACCCGGACTGGCTGTATGTCATTTTGCCCGGCCACTGGTATAAAGACTCGATGAATGAATTACTGACCGCCGGGAGCAAGGTGCTGCTGTATGGGCCTCCTCGTCAGATATTTGCGGAAGAAACAGCCGATTATGCCATCGAGGGGTTAAGTTTCTTACACACCAGTAAGCCTAACCCGCCGGATATGGCGTTGGTCGCTGATCGTGAGCTGACCCTGGGGTTTGATGCCGGTCTGGTGCTGGAGCTGAAATCAGCCTTTGCGGACTATCACGCCGACAGCGCGAAGCCTCAGGCGATTTCCATCACTTCCGAGCATTTGGCCGGAGGAGCTGCCCGCACCCGTCTGTTTGCCCGCAGCACGGGCGACCAAGGCCGGCTGGTCTGGATGGACTTTTCGCCCAATGGGGAGGATCACGCCAATGAACTCAACCAGCCTCATTTTAAAGCCACTCTGGCGAGTGTCTTCCGTTATTTGCAAGCAACGCCTTACGCCTCCTGGGCCAACTGGCCAGCAGGTGCGCCCTTCGCCGCCTTGATGGAAGAAGATACGGAGGATCAGTTCGCTAACGCTGAACGGGTGGCCGAGTTTTTCAAGGAAAGAAATTACCCGATTACCTGGTACATGTTGTCGAATGTAGCACAAAAGCACCGGGCGCTGACCCGTCAGCTGGCCGCTACCGGGGAGGTGGCCTGCCACGGGGACAATCACCAGAATTTCGCCCGTAATGATATTCAAACCCAGCATGTGCGGATCGCCCGCTGCAAGAAAGTGCTCGAAGCGATTACCGGTAAACCGGTGCTGTCCTTCCGCCCCCCGGAAGAACAGCACAACACGGATACACTCAGCGCGATTCTCAATAACCAGATGACGCATTTTATGGCGAAGCGCTCCGGTGACCGTTTTGCCCCGACCGTCTATGTCAGCCGAGACAATCAGCAGTCGCTGATTTCCATTCCTCGCATGAATACCGATGATTATTTACTGTGGGATGAGTATGACCTGACGGAAGCCGATAGCATCAGCCTGTTGGAGGGTGAGACCGACTGGATCAGGGGTGTTGGGGGTTTACTGGCCTTTAGCTTCCATACCCAATACATGGGGGAGGATCAGTATTTCAATACTGTCAAGGCTTTAGCCGACTACATCAGTGCCAGTCAGGCTTATTTTGCGACGGCGTCTGATCTGGCTGACTGGTGGCGTCTGCGCCTGCGTTTATTGCAGAATGAAACCGTGTCCGATGAAGAAATTCGTAAATTTCAGCCCGTACGCTTGAGCGTGAACAGCCACGGCGAATTACAGCGCCAGCGGGTTAACAATCCGAAGGAACTCGCCCTGCTTGCAGAGTACGCTACTGACAATGAGAACAGCTTTAAATGAGGAAGTCATTCATCCTTTGCTGAAAAACCCCCGGAGGCATTTCATTCGCATTTTCAGTAATGTGCCGATGCCCGCCAGCAATGAACGGGTCAATGCGGTTTCTTTGGCCTGCTGCACTTTGAGCAAGGCAGGCTGCACTTTTAGCTGATCCACCTGTTTGAGCGCCGCGTCCAGATGATGGCGCAATACCTTCGGGCGTAGAGGATAAAAAATAACCCGGAACACCCGCGCTGCATTCACCAGTTCCACCGTGGTTTCCGAGTCCCCCAGCCGCGCTACTGCCAGCAGGACGACATGCGGATGTTCTTTTTTCAACAGACACATAAAACCGACATTATCCCGGTCGGCTCCGTCAATGCTGGCAACGATCACCCCGATGGCATGCCGCTGCATCAGCTGCAAGGCCTCGGCGGGTGTTGCCACTGAAAAGGCCGGTTGCGCGGTCAAACCACAGTCCTGAAAAGTCGCAAACAACGCCTGTTCCCGATCCAGAAACAGCAGGGCAGCCTCTTTGCTGGCAGTCGGCGCCGGTTCGTCCTGCCAGCCCGCCCGTGCAGGCTGCCACAAATTCAGCGGCATCACCGTGCTAGCATCCACCGGGCTGACTAAGGGCTGCACGGCTGTGAATGATTGCTTGGGGGGAATGTCTGACGGATGTAGCAGTTGTGGCAGAGGCAACAGGGGCGGCAGGCGTGCTGCAGCAGCATCCTGTGCGCCCTGCTCGTCCTGTTCCTCGTCATCCGGTACCTCGATCACCAGCGGACGCCCCGTCAGGCGGGTGTGCGGGTGGGTATGCACTGCTGCCATTGACGTAACTGATGTCACTGACGCAACTGCTTTCTCCGCTGGGGATTTTTTTACTCCGGCCAGCTCTTCGCCCACGCTGACCGCGCCACTGATAATCTCCTGCAACTCTTCGTTATTCCAGGGCTTGTTGATATAACGGTAAACCTCGCCCTCATTCACTGAACCCACTATCGCAGCCAGATCCGCAAACCCGGTCAACAGAATGCGCACCGTGTTCGGCGATAGGCTACGGGCCTGTTGCAACAAGTCGACCCCCAGCATGGCTGGCATACGCTGGTCACTGACCAGCAAGTGGAAATGTTCGCGCTTGAGCAGCTCCAGGGCGTGATAACCGTCAACGGTCACCGTCACATCATACTGCCTGCGAAACAGGGCACGCAGGCTGTTCAGTATCCGCTCCTCATCGTCGACGAACAGGATTTTCAAGCGAGGCTCGGTACGGGTCTTCCCGGATACCCGCTGCTGGGCGCTGGAAAGCTGGATAATGTTGGCAGTAGACGCTGAGTTCATGGTGAGTCCTTCAAACGGAGGGGATGGCAAGGTGTGCATAAACAGTAGGCAACCACAGGGTAAAACAGGTGCCCGTACCCGCTGTCGACTTTACGCTGATACTGCCACCGTGTTCCTTGATAATGCGTTGTACAATCGAAAGCCCCAAGCCCGTGCCCTCGCCTACCGGTTTGGTGGTAAAAAACGGATCAAAAACCTTTGTCAGATTCTCAGGCTTGATGCCTTTGCCGTTATCCGCAATCTCAATCACAACGCCATCAGTTCCATTAGTCCCGTCAATCCTATCAGTCCCTGATGCAGCACGGGTCAGAATGCTCACGACGCCCTGATCATCGCTACAGGCCTGACAGGCATTGGTGATCAGGTTTAAAAAGACCTGATTGATTTGTGAAGGCGAACAGGTAATCAGCGGTACATCACCCAGAACCTGCTCGACCCGACGGTGTTTGACAATATTTCGGGCAATTTTCAGCGTACTGCCAATCCCCTCATTGACATTAAACTGATCGAGCCGGGCGCGATCCAGACGGCTGAAATCTTTCAGGTTGCTGACAATTTCGGAAATCTGCCCGATTCCGTACAGGCCATCCCCCAGCAACCCCCGCAACTCTTCCAGCGTAGCCGCTTCAGCGAAAGCCGAGGTTAATGCCTGCGTTGCTGCAAAACGCTCGGCCAGTTCCGCCTGCGTGCTGCCGTCTGCTGCCGGTGGCGTGTCCATCACCTGCAGCAATTTGTTCATCTCAGTGGCCATGTCCTCCACATCGTCCAGCCGGGTATTGAGGATTTCCAGTCCACCCTTTACATAGGCCAGTGGCGTATTGATTTCATGGGCAATACCCGCCACCATCTGCCCGAGTGAGGCCATTTTTTCCGACTGGATCAGCTGCAGCTGTGACTCCTTCAGGTTCGCCAGTGCGGCACTCAAATCCTGGGTACGCCGCTCCACCCGCTGCTCCAGTGAGGCATAACTGCGCCACAATACCCAGCCGGTAATACTCAACAATAACAACAAACCGATCGAATACGCGATCAGCGCCCTGCTCCAGGTTTCACGCACCTTGAGTTCAGCCTCAAAGCCCTGCTCAAACCGCTCACCGAGGGCATTAATACCGGCGGCAATCGGCACCTGATCAATCTCCAACAACACCGTATCAGCCGCCTGTTTCTGTTCAAGTACCGTGCGCGCATACGCCAGAATCTGGCCGATCTGTTCATTAACCGCTTGAGGGGTCTGGTCACGGCGTTCATCCAGCGTATTGAGCAAATCGTCAATATGCGTTTTCAAAACAGTATCAGGCGCTAGGTTATACTTGAGTAATTCGGTGAGTAATTCACTGGCAGTCGCTTCCAGTTTGGCCAGTTCAGGATTAAACCGCTCGGATTTACCCGCCTGCTTTGACTTGTCAGCATCATCCACCGTCAGATAAATAGCGGACACCTGGTCACGTAGCCGGGTCGTCGCATCCGGTAGTGCCTGCAACGCAGCTTTAAGGGCAAGGCTTTGGGTTTTGAAACGCTCAACCAGGGTAATTTTGGTATCAACTGCCTGCTTCAGTTGTTCGGCGGCTTCGTTGATACTGATCCCGGCAGCCGTGGTTTGTGCCATCGCTGCGCTCAGATCCTGCTGGTTATCCTGCCACCATCCGGCCAAGGTAATGGCCTGATCATGGCTTTTTTCAATACCCAAGCGTGAACGCAGGACATCCAGATCCCATTGTGCATCAATTTGTTTGAGTTCACGCAGCTGGGCGTTGACTGGTTGGCGGAGAGTGGTATTAACCGACTGCATCTTGTAAATCAGACCGGCCAGCCCACCGACCAACAGTAATGCAAACACCATAAACAGTAGCGTGCGTATTGTTTTATTCATGTTGACTACCGTGCCCTGATGTTTTGAATCACTGCGGATGATGGTGATGGTATTCCGACAGGATGCAAACAGCACGGCGATTCCATCCGCCCGAATTGCAATACATCCTGTATGCCTTAATTTTGAGCCCATGCGCGTCCGAGTATAACCCAGACGCACAGGGCTTTTATTGAATTTTGAGCAGATTGTTTTTATAGGGGCTTATACAAATTGTATGAAGCCATTTAGGCTTGCCGCTCTTGACTGATATAAAGAGCGGCAAGACAGGGTCAATGGAACCGGCGACCTAGACCGAAGCGATGCGTTCCATGGCCTTTTCTAACTCAGTCATACTGGTCGCGAATGACAGCCGAATATGCCCCTCCAGACCAAAGGCCGAACCCGGAACCACAGCTACCCCGACGGTATCCAGCAAATGGCTGGCCAACGCCGTATCATCTGCCAGACCCAGGCGCTGAATCATGCCGCTGACATTCGGGAAGCTGTAAAAAGTGCCATCTGCGGGCAGGCAACGCACGCCATCAATCCGGTTCAGGGAGTAATAGACAAAGTCATGCCGCTCTTCGAAAGCCGCGATCATCGGCTTGATGCAGTCCTGATCACCTTCCAGCGCGGCGATAGCAGCCACCTGCGAGATCGAGGTCGGGTTAGAGGTGCTTTGTGATTGCACATCTTTCATCGCATTGATCAGGGGCGCGGGGCCACCGGCATAACCAATCCGCCAGCCAGTCATGCAATAAGCCTTCGACACACCGTTCAGAACGATGGTACGGTCATACAAATCCGGGCAGGCGTTCAGGATATTCACAAACGGCTTGCCACCGAACAGGATATGCTCGTACATGTCATCGGTCGCGATCAGGATTTGTGGGTGCTTGCGCAGCACGGCACCGAGTTGCATCAATTCCAGTTCATTATAAGCGACGCCAGTCGGGTTAGACGGGCTATTGATCACGAACAGCTTGGTGTTGGGGGTAATCGCCGCTTCCAGCTTTTCGGGCGTCAGTTTGAAATGGTCATCCTGGCCGGCAGCCACAATCACCGGGGTAGCGTCAGCCAGTAACACCATATCGGGATAAGATACCCAGTAAGGCGCGGGAATAATGACCTCATCGCCCTCTTCCAGAAACGCCTGACAGAGATTGAAGAAACTTTGCTTGCCGCCACAGGAAACCAGTATCTGTTTATTAGTATATTCCAGACCATTATCTCGCTGAAACTTGTTGATAATCGCCTGTTTGAGTTTGGGCATGCCATCGACCGCCGTATAGCGGGTCTGGCCATTGCGAATCGCGTCGATCCCGGCCTGTTGAATGTGTTCCGGGGTAGCAAAATCCGGCTCACCCACACCCAGCCCGATAATGTCCCGGCCAGCAGCGCTTAATTGTGCAGCCAGCGCTGAGACCGCCAGCGTCGGCGAGGGTTTGATGCGCCCGATGCGCTCTGCAAGTTGAATATCCACTTCAAACCAACCTTTAAAATATTTATACGAAATTGCGGCACGACCTTAATACAGATCACCGTCCATAGCCTGCCTCTGGCAGATTCTCATGTTACGCTTAAGATAAGAGCACACCTGCAGCGGAAAGTCACTAAGCAAAACCGGGCTATCCGGTTTAGTATAGCAGGCTGAACTCATTTTACAGGGAAGAGCGGTCTGTATGAACCTTGAACAAGATATTGCGCGAATCAGCCTGCAGGAAGCGCGTTTGCAGTTTACGGCCTTTGATGCACAAACAGCCTGGCAGGTGGGTAGCCGCCTGCGGGAAGTGGCGACTGCACGCGGGCAAGCTGTCGCGATTGACATCCACCTGAACAGCCAACAGTTGTTTTTTAGTGCCATGCCGGGCACCACCGCCGACAACAGCGACTGGATTCGGCGCAAACGCAACGTCGTGCAACGCTTCCAGCGCAGTTCGTATGCACTGGGTTTGCAGCTACAACTGCAACAAACCACACTCACTGAAAAATATGGCGTGGCCACCGCTGACTATGCGCCACATGGCGGCTGTTTTCCGCTGATGGTGCGCGGCACAGGCTGCGTCGGAACGATCACCGTCTCCGGTCTGCCGCAGCGGGAAGATCATAAACTGGTGGTGGAAGTGCTGGCGGAGTATCTGGGGATAACGTTGGTGGAGTTGGTGGATTGAGGTGTAAAACACCGCATACATGGGCGCAGACAAGCTAAAAAATAGTCTATCTGTTTAACCATAGAGTAACAAGACTTGCAATGTGCACAGAAATGGTTGTATATATGATACCATGAGAAAACAGATTGTGATTGACACCAATGTGATGCTTTCAGCTTTGCGTTCCAGCAAAGGCGCTTCGTATGCGCTGATCTCACAGTTACCACTGGAACATTTCCAGGTAGCCCTATCTGTTCCGCTTTACACTGAATATCAAGATGTAATGACCCGCGCTGAACACATGACCGAAGCCAGCAGCAAAGAGGAAATACTCAGTTTTTTGCGCTATATCTGTAGCATTGCCAGCCACCAAGATATTTTCTTTTTGTGGCGACCCTGGTTGAAAGACCCGAAGGACGATATGGTACTGGAACTCGCCGTCGCCTCGGGCAGCCGCTATATCATCACCCACAATCTGAATGATTTCACAAACATCAAAACCTTTGGAATCGAAGCGGTGACACCGGGACGATTTCTACGTTTACTGGAGAGTGAAGAACTATGAGTACACTAACCTTACGTTTACCAACATCATTACATGAAAAAATCAAAGAACTGGCCAAACTGGAAGGCGTATCCATTAACCAGTTTCTAGTGACCGCCGCCGCAGAAAAAATGTCAGCCTTGCTAACCAGCGACTATCTGGCGCAGGAAGCTAAAAAAGCATCACGAGATGACTTCCTGAAAGTATTGCGTGCCGTGCCAAATGTAGAGCCGGAAGCGCGTGATCGTTTGTAAAGCTTAAGGAAGTAAACGGCTTTCAAAAGAAAGCCCGCCACTAACAGATCCCTCAAGCCGCCAAACGCTCCTCCGTCCACACACTATTGCGCAGCTCCCCAAACAAACGCGCGGCCTGTTCCCGATCCGGCAGCCCCACTGCCCGCCTGACTGCCGGGTGCAGTTCTGCCTCAAACCCGTGTTCCAAGCGGGCAACCGCTTCCGCTTGCGCGTGGCGGATACCTGCCTGTTCCGCCGGGGTCAGTTGTGGCATCACCCACTCATGAATCGCCCAGGACAAGGCGGCATGCCCGGTTTCTTCTTCGGTAATGTGCCCGATCACCTCACGGAATACTGCCAGCTCAGCGTGCTGGTATTGCCACATACCGCAGGCCGCCGCGAAGGTTTCATTCACACAGCCTTCCACCGCATTCTCCCGCGCAATTTCGGCCAAAGTCCGCAGCTGGAAGTCATCCACCTGAATTTTCGGCACGTTCGCGGCACAGGCTTTCGCGAGTAACCCGGCCATTTGCGCGTGTTCGATTTCTTCCCTGATCGCCGTGCGTGCCAGCGCGATCAGCCCAGCGGGTGCCTGATACGCTTCCAGCTCGCGCAGCAGATAACGGAACGCGGTAACGGCGGCACTTTCCATCGCGGTCATGGCCGCGAAGTACTGCCCCAGCGCCGGGTTGGCTGTCTGTTCTTCATAATGCAACCCGGCAGGCATCCGCCCCGGCATGGGAAGCGGTTGGGGTGAAGCACAGCCGGGCGCATAGGTATAAGCGGCATTCACCACCGTATAACTGGCGGTACACTCCAGTTGCAACCCGCCTTTAACCGGCGTGGTCGCACAGTCACTGGCCTCGAAATTTTCCAGCCGCAAAAACCCCAAATGTTTGGTATATGGACTGTCTTGGCGCTTTTCGAACAGGTTGCGGCACAGACTCATGCACTCTTGGGTGGATAAGGGTTTTTTCACACCCGCCAAAGGAGCTGACAGCGACTCCTGCGTCATGGACTGGCGGGTTTCTGGCTCCCGGCAAGGGTCAGGTTGGGTCGCTACCGGCTTGGACGGTTCGAGGGTCGCGGATGTCGGTGCCATACAGCCGATTTGTGTGACCGGCAGCGCAGCCAGCACCGCTCCCCGGAGAATGTGTTTGAATTGATTGGGTGTCATGATGCCCTGCCTTATCCAGTCGTGGTGGAAATGTCTGATGTAAAACTGCCAGTGTGAGTGCGTAGTTTACTCCAATGCCAATGACCCGGCAGTATTGATTCACCATGATTGGCCGTGGTTGGCACTGATGTAACCTCCTGACATAGCGCTGTCAGGAGTGGTGTGCCAAGCTGGCTTTCCCCACTGCGCTCAGGGGGATGAGAACCCCGCCCGCCTGCGCGTGTTAACATGGCGCTGACTAGCCCGGAGAGTAGCATGAGCGAAGCGATTCAATTTGATCTGAACACCTCTTATCAACCGGCAGGCGACCAGCCTGGTGCCATCCGGTCTCTGCTGGACGGTCTGAGTGATGGCCTGCTCCATCAAACCCTGCTGGGTGTGACCGGTTCAGGCAAAACCTTCACGATGGCGAATATTATCGAGAAGACCCAGCGCCCGGCGATTGTGCTAGTGCACAACAAGACGCTGGCGGCACAGCTGTACGGTGAGATGAAGGATTTTTTCCCGAATAATGCGGTCGAGTATTTCGTCTCGTACTACGACTATTACCAGCCGGAAGCCTATGTGCCCTCACGGGACATGTTCATCGAAAAAGATGCCGCCATCAATGAGCACGTCGAACAGATGCGCCTGTCTGCCACCCGTTCACTGTTCGAGCGGCAGGACGTGATTATTGTGGCCACCGTGTCGGCGATTTATGGTTTAGGCGATCCGGAATCGTATACCAAGATGATTCTGCATCTGGTGCGCGGCGACAAGATCAACCAGCGCACCCTGCTGCGGCGTTTGGCCGAGATGCAATACAGCCGCAATGACCTTGACCTGCAACGCGCTACTTTCAGGGTGCGCGGCGAGGTTATTGACGTGTACCCGGCAGAATCCGACAAGGAAGCGATTCGTATCGAGCTGTTTGATGATGAGATTGAGCAGCTCAATTATTTTGACCCACTCACCGGCGAAATTCTGCGCAAAGTTCCGCGCCTGACCATTTACCCGAAAACCCATTACGTCACCCCGCGTGAGGTATTGCTGGCGGCAGTCGACAAGATCAAGGACGAGCTGCGCGAACGGTTAGCGCGTTTGTACGAAGAAAACAAACTGGTCGAGGCACAGCGACTGGAACAGCGCACCCAGTACGATATGGAAATGATCATGGAAACCGGCTATTGCTCCGGGATAGAGAACTACTCACGCTACCTGTCAAAACGTGCTGAAGGTGCACCGCCGCCCTGCCTGTTTGACTACCTGCCGAAAAACGCGCTGGTGTTCATGGATGAGTCGCATGTCACCGTTCCGCAGTTTGGCGGCATGTATAAAGGCGACCGTTCACGCAAAACCACGCTGGTCGAATACGGTTTTCGCCTGCCGTCGGCGCTGGATAACCGCCCGCTGCGCTTTGACGAGTTCGAGCGCATGTTGCCACAGGTGATTCATGTCTCGGCCACACCGGGGCCGTATGAACTCGAACATGCCGGTAATATCGCCGAACAGGTCGTGCGCCCCACCGGGCTGGTTGACCCGGTGATCGAAGTGCGCCCGGTCGCCTCACAAGTCGATGATGTCATGTCGGAAATCACCGAACGCGCCAGCCGCAATGAGCGGGTGCTGGTCACTACCCTGACCAAGCGTATGGCAGAAGACCTGACCGATTACCTGCTGGAGCATGATATTCGGGTGCGCTACCTGCACTCCGACATTGATACGGTCGAGCGGGTCGAGATCATCCGTGATTTGCGGCTGGGTGAGTTTGATGCCCTGATCGGTATCAATCTGCTGCGTGAAGGCCTCGACATCCCGGAAGTCTCGCTGGTCGCGATTCTGGATGCCGACAAAGAAGGCTTCCTGCGCTCAGAACGTTCCCTGATCCAGACCATTGGCCGTGCTGCCCGGCACATCGAAGGCAAAGCGATTCTCTACGCCGATAAAATCACCGAATCCATGCGCAAGGCAATGCTGGAAACCGAACGCCGCCGCAACAAACAGCTCACGCATAATGCAACACAAGGCATCACCCCGCAAAGTATCCAGAAACGTATTGCTGATGTGATGGAAGGCGCGTATGCCAACGCCAAACGCGGTGATGGCAAAGGCCGGAAAAATGGTGGCAAAGTGTCTGAACAGGCAGCAGACTATAAAAAACTGTCACCCCCGCAAGCCGTAAAGAAAATCAAACAGCTGGAAGAAAAAATGCTCACGCATGCGAAGAATCTGGAATTTGAACAGGCGGCCGCCGTGCGCGATGAGATTGCTCAAGTGCGGATGCAGGTGTTTGGGGCGGTTTGAGCGGACGTAAAAAAACCAGCAACTAAGGCTGGTTTTTATATTCAGGTTGCCCATCATAATCTATAGATGGTGCCGAAAAGAGGACTTGAACCTCCACTGGGTTACCCCAACTAGCACCTGAAGCTAGCGCGTCTACCAATTCCGCCATTTCGGCCAAGAGAACTGTGTCTCAAGTGGCGTGCAGGATAGCGTTCTCCTTTTTTTTTGTCAAACACAAATTTGCAGTTTTTGTTATTCTTCACCACAACGTTTAACAACAAGGATTTCCGTTGAAACTGAATGACCCTTACCGCCAGCGTGAAGCTGAAAAATATGAGAACCCCATCCCCAGCCGTGAAGTGATTCTGGATGTGCTCGGCGATAGCCAACACCCGCTGGATTTTACCAGTCTGGCGGATGCCTTGAATCTGCATGACGAAATGGACACCGATGCCTTGCGCAAGCGCCTGCGGGCGATGGAGCGCGATGGCCAGTTACTGTTCAACCGCCGCAAGCAATACGTGCCGGTCGCGCTGGCTGATCTGATTTCTGGGCGGGTGCTCGGCCATGCCGATGGCTTCGGCTTCCTGATTCCGGATGATGGCTCGCCTGACCTGTTTTTGCACGCCAAACAAATGAGCGGCATCATGCATGGCGACCGCATTCTCGCCAGTGTGCGCGGGCTGGACAGTAAAGGCCGCCGTGAAGGCAATGTCGTCGAAGTGCTGGAGCGCGGCACTGAGCAAGTCGTCGGGCGTCTGCTGATTGAAAGTGGCATTGCCTTCGTCGTGCCGGATAACAAGCGTCTGACGCAAGACATTCTGATCCCGTCTGACCAGTTGAACGACGCCAAAAGCGGGCAGATCGTGGTGGCGATGATTATGGAACAGCCGACCAAGCGCTCCAAGCCGATTGGCAAGATTGTTGAGGTGCTAGGCGACCACATGGCGCCGGGCATGGAAATTGATATTGCCGTGCGCAGCCACGAACTGCCGTTTGAATGGCCTGATGCGGTGCGGGATGAAGCCGATAAATTTGGCCATTCAGTACCACAGTCCGCCAAAGAAGGTCGGGGCGACCTGCGTAAAGTCCCGCTGGTGACCATTGATGGGGCGGATGCGCGTGACTTTGATGATGCGGTTTATTGCGCGCGGGAAGGTAATCACTGGCGTTTGCTGGTCGCGATTGCCGATGTGTCGTATTACGTGAAAGTTAACAGTGCGCTCGACAAAGAAGCGACCTTACGCGGTACCTCGGTTTACTTCCCCGGCCAGGTCATCCCGATGCTGCCGGAAATTCTGTCCAACGGCCTGTGCTCATTGAATCCGGACGTTGATCGCTTGTGCATGCTGTGTGACATCCGTATTGATGATGAGGGCAACGTGCTGTCGTATGACTTCATGCAAGCGGTGATGCATTCAGCGGCCCGCCTGACCTACGACAAAATGGCGGCGATTGTGGTCGATCAAGACCCGGAATTGCGCAAGGAATATGCGCATCTGGTCAATCACCTGGATAGCCTGTATGCGCTCTACCATGTGCTGCAGGAAGCGCGGCAGGAACGGGGCACGATTGACTTCGAAACCACGGAAACACGCATCATTTTCGGTGAAAACCGCAAGATTGCCGACATTGTGCCCACCATCCGCAATGATGCGCACAAGATTATTGAAGAATGCATGATTCTCGCCAATGTGTGCGCGGCGCGTTTCCTGAAAAAACACGACATGCCCACGCTACACCGGGTACATGCCCAACCTGCGGCTGAAAAGCTGGAAGATGTGCGTACTTTCCTGGCCGGGGTTGGTTTGTCGCTGGGCGGCGGGCTGGAGCCAGAACCGGCGGATTATGCGCAAGTCATGCAGCAGATTCAGGGGCGACAGGATTTTCACCTGATTCAGACGGTTCTGTTGCGTTCACTCTCGCAGGCACAATATGCCCCAGACAGTGAAACCGGCCATTTCGGGCTGGCGCAAGATGACTATGCCCATTTCACCTCACCGATCCGGCGTTACCCCGACTTGCTGGTACACCGGGGCATTGCCCATATTATCAACGGTGGCAGCGCCGAAAACTTCAGCTATAACCATGCTGACATGCAGGCACTGGGGAAACATTGTTCGATGGCCGAACGGCGGGCGGATGATGCCAGCCGCGATGTGCTCGCCTGGCTGAAATGCGAATACATGCAGGAACATGTGGGTGAAGTGTTTGACGGGATTATTTCCGGTGTCACCAATTTTGGCCTGTTCGTTGAACTGAGCAATATCTATGTGGAAGGTTTGGTGCACGTGACAGCTCTGACGAATGATTACTACCGGTTTGACCCGGTACGGCATCGGTTAAATGGTGAAAGTTCCGGGCGCAGTTTCCGTTTGGGCGACAGCATTCGCGTCAAGGTGGCGCGGGTTGATCTGGACGAGCGCAAAATTGATTTTGTGCTGGTGGATAGCGCCCCTGCCAAACCGGGTAGCAAGCCATTAAGTACGCGCAAAAAATCTGCCCAATCGACCAGTAAGCCTGGGGCAAAGCCTGCTGACAAGGCCAAGACACCCCGCAAGAAAACCACCGCAACCCGCAGGAAGAAGAAGACCTGATGGCTAAAACCCTGATTTACGGCATCCATGCCGTGGAAAGCGCTGTGCGCAATGATGCCGAGAATATCGGCACCATCTGGATGGATAAAAACACCCGCAACGAGCGCCTGCGCAAACTGCTCACCAGCATCGAAGAGGCCGGCAAGCGCGTCGCCCCGTCCGATCAGGAGCAGCTGAACAAATTAGCGGGGTCTGGGCGGCATCAGGGGGTGATCGCCGAATACCAGCGAGTGCGCGAGTATGATGAAAATGATCTTTACGACCTGCTGGACGCGCTGGAAGAGCCGCCTTTCCTGTTGATACTGGACGGTGTCACCGACCCGCATAATCTGGGTGCCTGCTTGCGGGTAGCCGATGGGGCGGGTGTGCAGGCAGTCATTGCCCCCAAAGATAATGCCGCGAGCTTAAACCCGACGGTGCGCAAAGTTGCCTCGGGTGCGGCGGAAGCGGTGCCCTTTATTCCGGTCACTAATCTCGCGCGTACCATGGACACCCTGAAAGACCGGGGTATCTGGATTACCGCCACCAGCGACAAGGCGGAGCAGAACCTGTATCAAGCCAACCTGAAAGGGCCGATGGCGCTGGTGATGGGGGCAGAAGGCAAAGGTATTCGCCGCCTGACCGAAGAGCGCTGCGACTACCTGATCTCGATTCCGATGCTCGGCCAGGTCTCCAGCCTGAATGTCTCGGTAGCCACCGGTGTCTGTCTGTACGAAGCACTGCGCCAACGCCAACCGTGAGTCGCATCAGCCACCAGGAAACCAGACCATGAATAAAGTCAAACGGGTACGCCAGCAAACCCTTCGTGAACAAAAGCAGGCGGAGGCCGCCAGCAAGCAGGCCTTGCAGAAAAAGGGCTGGCTGGCCGCCGCACTCGTGTTTGCTGTTTTGCTGGGTGCTGCATTCGTTTACAGCCTCAGCCGGGGCGAAATACCGGACGTTGATGCCCTAGTCGCCGCTGATCAGGTCAAAGGTTATGACTCTGCGCCCATGACCCTGATCGAGTATTCGGACTTCCAGTGCCCGGCCTGTCGCGCCCAGCAAGCTTCTTTCCGCAGCAGCTGGGACAAAATTCGCCGGGATGTCAAACTGGTTTACCGCCACTTCCCGCTGGATATGCACGCCCATGCCCAGCTGGCCGCGCAATACGCCGAAGCGGCAGGCAAGCAGAACAAGTTCTGGGAAATGCATGACCTGCTGTTTGACAAACAGGCTGAGTGGGCACCGCTGGATGACCCGACTACTCAATTTGAGGCGTATGCGACCCAGTTAAAACTGGATCTTGCCCAGCTGAAAACAGATGCTGGGTCAGATGTGGTGATCAACAAGATCAAGGCAGATGTGGCGAGTGGCTACAAGGCCAAGGTCAACGGCACGCCCACCTTGTTCCTTGATGGCAAACCCCTCAGCAATGTGCGCGATGCGGGCATGCTGGTCGAGGCGATTCAACAGGAGAAGACCCAAAAATGAGCCAGAACTAATCCTCCAGCAAATACTCGCCCCGTGCGGGCAGCTTCACCGCACCCACGACCTTGGCGATCGAGCAGCCCGGCCATGCATATTTGTACCGGTTGCGCGAAATCACCACCCCGTCAGTGCCTGCCAACACCGGAGTACGTTTGACGAAGGCTTCTGTGCCATCCAGGGCGATCAGCTCGGCCAGCACGTCGCCTTTTTTCACCCTATCGCCCAGTTCGACTCGGTAAGCCAACAGGCCAGTCTCTTGCACGCGGGTCATGTCGGTCGCCGCCAGATCGGTCGGTGCGGGTGTCGCGGGCGGGCGTGGCCGAATCAGCTCGCCACCGATCAGACCACGGCTTTGCAGGAAGCCATACAAACGCTCAGCATCCTCCTTGCCCAGCTCATCAGATACATCAAACTGGCCACGGTATTCCAGCGTGGCCGAATGGCAGGCCAAAGGAACCGGTTTGTCTGGGTGCGCCGCTGCCAGTTTTAGCCAAACACCTGACCAAACCTCATCAAACGAACCACCGCCACTGTCTTCCGTCGTCAAAATGGCTTGGGCACCCATCCAGTCTGACAGCGCCTGCATCACCGCATTCGATTGCGGCACACTGAAAACATGCGCCAAGGCCTCATTATCACAGTGCAAATCCAGTACATAATCGGCGTCATACGCCTCTTGCATAACGATAGTGCGCTGCTGCTGCAAGGCAGTGACCGGCTGACTGGCCGCCAACCATTCGCCCACGGCCTGGCGGACAAGCCGGGTGTTCTCTGTGGCATCAGCGTTTAACCGATCCGCCACTTGTGCACCGATTACTGTGAAAAAATCGGGCCAGTTACGGTTAAAATTAACTCCGGACGCCCGATCATAGCGCCCCTGATGCTGCCGAAAACCAATATCCCCCATCCCCAAGGGATTAACCATCGGGAACACGACAAAACGCGCCTTGAGCAAACCTTTTTCATCAGCTTGCCTGAGCAAAGGTAATAAATGGTGCAATACCATAATGCCCGGCTGCTCATCCGCGTGTAATGCCGCCTGCAGATAGACTTTCTGCGCAGCAGCAGCCGACCCGATGCGGAAATAACTCAACTCAGTCAGTTTGCCGGGGCTGTCCCCGCGCAATGTCCGGACTATACGTTCATAACTCATGTGTGCACCTAGCGCTAGCGCATGTAGTTGGGCTTCAGTTTAATCCGCCCGCCGGTATTCATGTGGCGTGTCAGGCGTTTGTAAATCAGATTAAACGTGAAGAAAATCGCCATTGAAATCAGCAGAAAATAGAGACCCGCCACTGAAAAATGCAGGAACAAGTCATAGTCTTTCTCAAACAGCTCACCCGCTTTATTCATCAGGTCTTTCTGATCATCAATGACCGGCAAGGTAAAATAAACCAGTGCGGTGGCATGAAACAAAAACACCGCTTCATTGGTATACGCAGGCCAGGCGAGGCGAATCATGTTTGGCCAGACCGCCGTGCGGAATTCCTGCCACTGACTCATCCCGACGGCGCGCGCTGCCTCCAGTTCGCCCTTGGGCACGGCTTGCAAGGCACCATAAAAAATTTCCGCCGCATACGCGCTGGTATTAAACACCAACACCAGCGGGCCAAGAAACAGCGGATTCAGCATCAAACCATCCAGCCCCAAGGGTTTCCAGACTGACTGGTTCATCGCCAGCGAAATCGAGTAAAACATGAAAAACTGGATAAACAACGGTGAGCCACGGAAGGCATAAATATAAGTACGCGATAGCCATGATACCAGACGGTTGTTACTCGCTTTCCCCAAAGCCAATATCACGGCCAACGGAAATCCAAACGGAATGGTCAGGAAGGCAAAATAAAGATTATACAAAGCTGGTTTGGCCAGAATGATAATATCCTGCACCACCGCATTATTCAGTAACCATTCCATCAGACTGCCCTCGCCATGCCACGGCTGGCACGCGCTTGTAGCGCCGCGAACACCCGTTCAGACAGCATTGTCATCAGAATATAAAAAATAAACAGCACCAGGTAATACTTCCAGCGCCAGTCCGGGTGCACCAGACCCGCCATCGCCAGGTAATTCGGCGCACCCAGCCGATCTGCCCAAGCCACCATATCAGTAATCTGCAACAGTGACAGCAGCGAGGTCGCTTTTAGCAACAGCATCCAGACATTGGATAAACCCGGCAAGGCATAGACCCACATCTGGCGTACTTTAAAGCGCCAGAACACCTGTTTGGCATTAAACCCGAAGGCCTGCGCCGCCTCCAGTTGGCCGCGCGGCACGGCTTGCATCGCGCCATGAATCACATTCGCCGCGAAGGCACCATAAACAATCCCGAAGGAGACGCAAGCCAGCACCATGTATTCAGTAGTGCTCAAAAACCACTGTGCTTCTTTACAACCGGGGTTATCTGCTGCGCAAAAATGCAGAGCCAGAAACCACTCAATCAGCTGCTCAAAAGCCAGCGGGAAAAACAGCAAAAACAGGACATCCGGAATACCACGTATCATCGTGGTGTAAACATTACCGACTGCCCGCAGCAGGAAGAACGTTGACTGTTTGGCCGCTGCCCCCAGCAACCCGAAGACGACCGCCAGCGCTGCCCCGGCTACGGCTGCAATCAGCGTGTATTGCACACTCGCATACCAGGCCATGTGCTTGCCATTGGTCAGATAATCGAGTGTGTCGATACCGTCTGCGCCCAACCAGCGGGCCAGCCATTCAGGAAGTAGTTCTAGCATAGAATCGCCCTTACGGGGGTGGTGAGAATAACAAGACAGATTTTAAACCATGCCCCACCCGTACCGTTGTACTCGTGGGGCATGGTCACCAACAAAAACCGAAACAAAAGCGGTTAATGTTACTCGGCTTTCTTTTCAAAATACTTTTTGGTCAGCTCTTCCAGCGAACCATCTTCTTTCATTGATGCCAGCGCTTTATTCAGCTTGGCATGCAACTCCGTGTCATCCGGGCGCATCCCAATCCCAATCCCGCCACCGATCAGTTCTTCAGGGCCGGTAATTTCCAGCATGTCGTTTGACCCCCCCACCGCAGTACGAATGAACTCATCATCCGCCAGCACGGCGTCAACATTCCCCGCTGCCAGATCAGCAATGGACTGGTCAGGTTTTTCATAGGATTTAATCGTATTATCTGCGCCAAATTTTTCTTCAGCAAAAGTGGCCTGAATGGTTCCGCCCTGCACACCAATACTTGCATCAGTAAGATCTGTGAAGTCTAGTGTTGTGCCCTTGACCACCGCATACAGTGAAGGTGACACTGGCTTGTATTCGTCACTGAAGGTAATCGTTTTCTTGCGTTCATCCGTGATCGACATCCCGGCCATGATTGCATCATAGTTACCGGACAACAGATTAGGGATGATGGAATCCCACTCGTTCTGGATAAACTCACAGGTCATTTCGGTACGTTTGCACAGCTCGTTACCAAGATCAATCTCGAAACCCGCCAGCTTGCCGTCATCATTCATGAAGTTATACGGAGGATAAGCCCCTTCGGTTCCCACCCGCAAAGTGCCTTCGGCCAGTGCAGACCCTGCGAACAAAGCGGCACCCATCAGAGTGGCAGACAATAACCATTTCTTACTCATATTTCTCTCCAGTTGTAAATTAGTTGGGGTTGTTAATTAGTGATCATGAATTCAGCTAATACGTAGTGTTAGACAAAAATTGTTGCAAACGTTCGGACTGGGGGGAGCCAAACAAATCTGCCGGATTTCCGGCTTCCTCCACCAAGCCCTGGTGCAGGAAAATCGCTTTATTCGAGACATCACGTGCAAACGCCATTTCATGTGTCACCACAATCATGGTCATGCCATCTTCGGCCAGCTTGCGCATGACGCCCAGCACTTCACCGACCAGTTCAGGGTCTAGCGCCGAAGTGGGTTCGTCAAACAGAATGGCATCGGGGCGCATCGCCAGTGCCCGGGCAATCGCGACCCGTTGCTGCTGGCCACCGGACAAAAAAGCCGGATAAGCAGCCGCTTTGTCGGCAATCCCGACTTTTTCCAGATACGCCATGCCAATCTCACGCGCTTCCGCTTTATGCAGGCCTTGCACCCGAATCGGTGCCTCGGTGACATTTTCAAGAATGTTCAAGTGTGACCAGAGATTAAACTGCTGGAAGACCATGCCGACCCGTGAGCGCAGTTTACGCACCTGCTCATCATCGGCGGCAATCCGTTCGCCTTTTTTATTAGTCGTCAGTTGAATGGCTTCGCCGGAAACGCTGATACTACCCTCGTCCGGCATCTCCAGCAGATTGATACAGCGCAAAAAAGTGGATTTGCCCGAACCGGAAGAACCGATCAGGGAAATGACATCGCCCGCGTGCGCCTCCAGGGAAATACCATGCAGCACTTCCAGTTGCCCAAAGCGCTTGTGAATATTTTGCACGTCTAAAATAATGGCCATCGCCCAGTCGTCCCCAAGATCCTTTGCCCGTAACGCAAATGTAACATGCCTGCCTTCACAGGCAAAATACTTGTATGCATAAGATTCGTTTACCTTCCTTACTCCTGATAAACTCACCTGCTTGAACATACAGCAACCATACACTACAGGAACTGATCAATGAGCATCGAACGAATTCATACCGGCACCCGCATGAGCAAAATCGTCAAGCACAATGGCGTCGCCTATTTATGTGGGCAGGTGGGCAGCGGCGACACCGTGACCGCACAAACCGAAGAATGCCTGCGCCGGGTCGACGCTTTGCTGGTAGAAGCGGGCAGCAGCCGTGAACGCATCCTGCAAACCGTCATCTGGCTGAGTGATATTAATTATTTCGCCGAAATGAATGCGGTTTGGGATGCCTGGGTACCGGCTGGCCATGCACCCGCCCGCGCCTGTGGTGAGGCAAAAATCGCAAGCCCGGAACTGATGGTGGAAATGATCGTAACGGCAGCTTGTGATTAAAAATTCTGGTAGGGTATTTCCTGCTTTTATTTTGATTCAGAGGAGTGATTGGAGATGAAAAAAAAGATATATCAGTTCAGTCTGATACTGCTACTGGTTTCGTTAGCCGCTTGCGGTGGTGGTAGCCAGACAACCGATGGTGGCGCTACACCATCAGGACAATTATTTTTTAATGGCACTATTCATACAGTTAACGATGCACAGCCTTCTGCTGAAGCCGTCTATGTTGAAAATGGCAAAATTGCGTTTGTCGGCAGCGAAGCAGAAGCACGGGGCAAAGCCGCAACGGATACCCGGATGGTTAACCTGCAAGGCAAGATGCTGATGCCGGGGATTCAGGATATCCACATGCACCCATTGGAGGCACGTTCGTCATTTGCGGGGACATGCCTGTTGAGTAATGAAGAAACGGATGCGGAAAACTTTATTCCCGAACTCAAAGCCTGTGCACCGCATCAACTCGCTTCCAACTGGGTGTTGGGTAGCGGCCATTCTGTATTTACCCTGCTGGAAGCAGAGCGCCTGCCGGTGGATATTCTGGATGAGGCCATCCCGGATCGCCCAGCCTTGATCATGGAAGAAACTTCGCATTCGGTGTGGGTCAATTCAAAGGCACTGGAAGTGGCGGGGATTAATAGTAGTACACCCAATCCGGTGGGTGGCGTCATTGTTAAAGACCCGGAGACTGGCGAACCCACCGGGGTGTTATTTGATGCAGCAGGCGATGTGCTGATGAGTCTGGCCTGGTTACCGACCGATGAGATCAAGCAGCTGAACTATGAAGGCTTGTTGGAAGCACTTCAGGAAGTCAATTCCTTCGGCATTACTTCGGTGTCTGAGGGCAGGACTTACTGGAAACGTGACTTTCAGGATGCTTGGCTGCGCGCACAAGAAGAAGGCAAGCTGACCGTCCGGGCGATGTTGAATTTATGGGCTTATCCGGCTGAAGATGACGAGACGCAGATCGCGCAAATGAAAGCACTCTACCGTGATAACCCGGACGAGCTGGTGCGGATTCGCCAAGTTAAAGTGTATTCAGATGGCATTCTGATTAACAGCACGGCAGCCATGTTGCAGAATTACCTTGAAACCCTGGGTGAAATTCCGAGCAAAAACGGCCTGAACTACTTCACACAGCAACGCTTGACCCGTTATATCCGTCAGCTGAGCGAATTTGATTTCCACGTTCATGCGATTGGTGATCGTGGCGTTCGTGAAAGTCTGGATGCGATTGAGGCGGCGGCCAACCCTGCTGCCAGACATCGCCTGACCCATCTTGAAGTGGTGAATAGCAGTGACTACCCGCGCTTTAAGCAGCTGGGTGTGATCGCTGATATGCAGGTAGCCGGCGATTTCACACAGCCGGATCACTGGCACGAAAACGAATTTCTGATCGGTGAGCGCGCTAGTCCGCTGGTACCGTTGCGCGATTTGTATGAAGCGGGTGCAACAGTGACACTCAGCAGCGACTGGGATGTGAGCACTCTCAACCCGTTTGTGGGTATGCAGCATGCACTGACCCGCTCGCCCCAGCAATTGCCTGATGTCACGGCGGCCATTAAGGCGTATACACTGACACCGGCTTATGCTCTGCGTCAGGAGGATAGAACCGGCTCGATTGAAGTGGGCAAACAGGCCGACTTGATTATACTGGATCGGAATTTACTGGAAATTCCGGTGGCTCAGATAAGTAAAACCAAAGTACTGGAAACCTATCTGGCGGGTAAGCGCGTTTATTCAGCGCAGTAAAGTGTGACAGGACGAGGTGAACACAATACACCCCGTCCTGTGTTTCCTTGACGCTAACCGCCCCGCATAGTGTGTTCGCCCTTCAATGCCGGCTCAATCTGTCCATCACCGCATACAACACCCCTGAAACCACAAAGGTCAGGTGTATCCCCACCATCCACGCCATGTGGCGGTCACTCAGCCCCTCCACGTTCATGAACGCTTTCAGCAATTCGATCCCGGAGATGGCCACAATCGAGCCGATCAGTTTGATTTTCAGGTCAGTAAAACCAATATGCCCCATCCACTCAGGCCGATCCATGTGGCCGTGCAGGTCTTCCATTTTCGAGACAAAATTCTCGTAGCCGCTAAAAATAATGATTACCAGCAGGTTCATCACCAGCGATATATCGACCACCGTTAAAACGCCGATAATCACATCGTCGCTTTCCGCTGTGAACAGGGTAGCGAGCAACACCCAGACCTGCTTAAGCGCTTTGACCAGCATCACCATCAGTGACAGCACCAACGCCAGGTAAACCGGTGCCAGCAACCAACGGCTGGTAAACAAAAAATGCTCGAACTGGTTTTCCAGTTTTTTCATGAAATACTCAAGGTTAAATTAAAAATGCGTCAGTATAGCGATTCAATTGACAGCGCCTCAACTACGCGCCTATAGTTTTCTGATGCCATCAGGAGAGAGTGGCAAAATAATAAAGAAATCATCGACAAACAGACCTTTGATACCCGTCAGTTGACTCACAATCCCCGGAGGATAAAGATGAATAAACGTGATTTTTTAAAGACTACCGTGCTCGGTGGCGTTGCCGCGACCGCTGCCAGTGCTCCTTTTGTCCATGCCGACAGCAAAACGCCGATCAAATGGCGACTACAAACCTACGCAGGCCCGGCACTGGCCGAACACGTGATCAAACCCTCTATCGAAGCTTTCAACAAAGCGGCCAACGGCGAAATGGAAATCGAGCTGTATTTCGCTGATCAGCTGGTGCCGACCGGTGAGCTGTTCCGCGCCATGCAAAAAGGCACGATTGACGCCGTACAAAGTGACGATGATTCGATTGCCTCACCCGTCGATATTTCGGTATTTGGCGGTTACTTCCCGTTTGCGACCCGCTATAGCCTCGATGTGCCGGTGTTGTTCGAGCAATACGGCCTGAAAGAAATCTGGGAAGAAGCCTATGGCGAAGTCGAAGGTGTGACCTGGCTGAGTGCCGGTGCCTGGGATCCGTGCCATTTCGCGACCAAAGAGCCGATCAATGCGCTGGCGGACTTAAAGGGCAAGCGCGTGTTTACCTTCCCGACTGCAGGCAAGTTCATGAGCCGCTTTGGGGTAGTGCCAGTCACCTTGCCGTGGGAAGATGTCGAAGTCGCCTTGCAAACCGGGGAGCTGGATGGCATCGCCTGGTCGGGTATTACCGAGGATTACACGGTCGGTTGGGCGAATGCGGCCAATTACTTCCTGACCAATAATATCTCCGGTGCATGGTGCGGTTCTTATTTCGCCAACACGGCATCCTGGGAAAAAGTCCCGCCACACTTGCAAACCCTGTTCCGGCTGTGCATGGACAGTTCGCATTATTACCGGCAGCACTGGTACTGGGGCGGCGAAGCCAAGCTGCGCACCGAAGGCACCAAGATGAAACTGACCACCATCCCCGATGCCGAATGGGCAACCGTTGAGGAAGAGGCGCACAAGTTCTGGGAAGAAATCGCCGCCGTCAGCCCACGCACCAAAAAAGTCATCGAGATTTTCAAGGCGTATAACGCGACCATGGCGAAAGCCGGGCGACCTTACCGGTACAGTTAAGCATGTATAACGCTCTCCAAAGTTATGTGCGCATCATCAGCCACATCAACCGCGTGGCCGGTACTTTCGCGATGTATCTGGTGCTAGTGATGATGGGGCTATTGCTCTATTCCTCGTTTTCCAAGGTGATCGACCATCACCCGATCTGGCTGATCGAAATGGCTCAGTTCATGATGGTCGCCTATTACCTGCTGGGCGGTGGCTATTCGCTGCAGATGGATGCGCATGTACGCATGGATGTGTTCTATGGGCAATGGTCGCCGAAAACACAGGCGCTGACCGATGCTGTCACCGTGCTGTGTTTGTTGTTCTATCTGGGCGTACTGCTGTATGGCGCAGTGTCGAGCACCACTTATGCCATTGAGTATGGCCAGACCAACTACTCTTCCTGGGCACCACCGATGGCACCGATCAAGCTCATCATGACACTGGGCATCCTGTTGATGTTGTTGCAGGTACTGGCGAGTTTTTTCCAGAATGTTGCGACCGTGCTGGGCAAACCGTTTGCGCTCCCGGAACTGGCGCATGAAGCAGAGGATGCTGTATGAGCTATGAAATGATTGCCCTGCTCATGTTCTCCTCGCTGATGCTGATGTTGCTTACCGGGCAGCGGGTATTTGGTGCGGTCGGGTTTGTGGCCGTGGTGGCAGCACTCGCGCTGTGGGGGAATGGTGGCTCGGAAATGGCGTTTGCGGCCAGTATCAAACTGCTCAACTGGTATCCGCTGTTGACCCTGCCCTTGTTCGTGTTCATGGGCTATATGCTGTCCGAGTCGGGGATTGCCGGGGACTTGTACCGGATGCTGCATGTCTGGATGGGGTCGCTGAAAGGCGGGCTGGCCATCGGAACCATCGTGCTGATGGTGGCTATTTCCGCCATGAACGGCCTGAGTGTCGCCGGAATGGCCATCGGCACCAGCATTGCCTTGCCAGAGATGCTCAAGCGCGGCTACGACAAGCGCATGGTGTCGGGGGTGATTCAGGCGGGTAGCTCACTGGGGATTCTGGTGCCGCCGAGCATTGTGCTGGTGTTGTATGGCATGATCGCCCGCCAGCCGGTCAGTCAGCTGTGGCTGGCAGGCGTGCTGCCGGGTTTGATGCTGGCAACGATGTTCATTGCCTACATCGTGATTCGCTGCCGCCTGCAGCCAGAACTGGGGCCGCCCTTACCTGCCGAGGAACTGGCCAAAGTCACGCGTGCAGAGAAAATCAGGCTGCTGGGTGCCGGTGTATTACCACTGCTGATTATCTTTTCGGTGATCGGTCTGTTTGTCATGGGTTATACCAGCCTGGTCGAATGCTCAGCGGTCGGGGCAACGGTGGCGATGCTGGCTGCACTGTTAAAAGGTCGCCTCAATTTTAAAATGCTGCATACCACTTTGCGCAAGACACTCGGCATCAGCACCATGTTCATGTGGATCATCATGGCGGCTTTGTGCTTTGGCGCGGTGTTCGATGGTCTCGGCGCGGTCAAGGCGATTGAAGTGCTGTTTCTGGAGGAATGGGGGCTGACCCCGTGGGAAGTGCTGATCCTGATGCAACTGACCTACATCATCATGGGCATGTTTCTGGATGATACTGCCATGCTGGTGATCGTCGCACCTTTGTATATCCCGCTGATTATCGCACTCAAATTCAGCCCAATCTGGTACGGCGTACTCTATACCATCACCTGCCAGATTGCGTACATGACGCCGCCGTTTGGCTATAACCTGTTCCTGATGCGGGCGATGGCACCGAAGGAAATCGGGCTGCTCGATATTTACCGCTCGATTGTCCCGTTTGTGGCGATTATGATGTTTGCGCTGGTGATTCTGATGGCGTTCCCGCAGATCAGCTTGTGGCTGCCAGAACGGGTGTATGGGAAGTAGTAGCACGCTTGTTTCGCCGGATATTTTTGTCAGTTATAGCCGGAGTGACCGGGCGTGGGTGGAGCCGCTGGTGCAGGCGCTGAAAGCCAGCGGGCATACGGTGTGGTGGGATCATGACCTGCAAGCGGGGCAAGCCTTTCGCCACACGATTGGGCAGGCGCTGGAGGCAGCAGGCTGTGTGTTGGTAGTCTGGTCTGAGCGTGCTATTCATTCCGACTGGGTGCCGACGGAGGCTGATCAGGCCTTGCAGCGTAAAGTATTGGTGCCGGTATTGATGGAGCCGACCAAGCTACCCTTGCCGTTTGGGGGTTTGCATACTATTGATTTGCAAGGCTGGCAGGGTGACCGGCAGGATGCACGTTTTCAGGCCTTGTTGCAGGGCATTCGAACCAAGCTGGGCGTTCGGGTTGTGCCGGAGCCGGTGGATGAAGCGGACACTGATCCGACGCCTGCAGCCTCTGCTGATCGGGTGAAGCCGGACAAGGTCTGGTGGCAATCGTTGGGCAGGACGGGCTGGCAGTCGTTGCTGGTGTTGTTCACAGTGGCCGGGGGCATCGTGGCGCTGATTCAGTTGTATTTGTGGTCAGCAGAATCGTCGTCGTTACCGACACCCGCGTCTGTCACTCAGTCAGTGCCTGCCAGTGCGTTGCAACTGAGCTACTCACCCAAAGGGGTGGTGCGGGTGGGCGACTCGATTAATCTGGACTTTCCGGTCAGGCAGGAGGGCTTTCTGAGTGTATGGCTGCAGAACCCGGATGATACCGTTGAGCGTTTGCTGCCGGGTAAGGCGGGCAAACAGGCACTGGCCTTAAATCCGGGTATTGACCGTGTGCAGAAAATCAGGCTCACCGCCAAAGGCAGCGGGCAACACCGTTTTCTGCTGTTATGGACAGCGCAGGATCAACCTTTGGTGGAATATTACCCGGATAGCGCCCGCTTCATACGGGCGATGCAGGGCTTGCCTGATCAGGAGCAGGCGGAGTTGGTGATTCCGGTGGTGCCGTAGGGCATGCCGGGTTGTTGCCTATTCGGTGATGCTGAAACTCAGCGTGCAGTGGCTGGTTTTGACGTCTTCCTCGCCTTCTGCCACATCCTCCAGATTTACGTTCTTACTGTGAGCCGCCGGGTCTTTCAGGCGAACGGTGCTGGTGATAATTTCAAAGGTATTTTCGCCAGCAGGGCCGGATACTCTCAGGATTTTGCCAGCCTGATCAGGAAAACGGTAAGTTGAACCCTTGTTGATACGCACATTGCTGTATAGCGCGTGCTCACGGTGCGGCTGGTCGGGATCGGAGCCATGATCCAATACGGTCACGAATACTTCGCTGGCGGGATTTATTTCCAGCACCAGACCTTCGCCAATCCGGTAGCGGGCCTGGTCGAGTTTGGCCGTGAAGCCAGCGACTAACTGGCAATCGAGTGTAGAGAATTCAAAACCTTTGCTATTGGCGGATGCGGCCTGCAGGGGTGTGGATAAGAACAGGCTGGCGGATAAGGTCAACAGACCGATGGAATGGTGGGGCATGGTTGGGTTCTCCGGTGGTTACGTCTTGAGGTATTTTAGAGCAGACCCACAACCTATTACAATCCACCGGAACCCGCAAGGGGCTAGCCGCCCCCTGCACCCCCGCCGCGCGTTCAGCTACGCACAAAGGCCGGGGCGGCTCCGCCTACGCCCCGCCTTTGGCTACGCCGAACGCGCCATAAGCACTTGCCGCCCTGCGGCCTGTTTGCAGCTCCGCTGCCTGCTTTTTTTACTGGCCGTAGACCTGGGCAGGCCGGAAACCGACATTGATGCTACGGTAGCCCGGCGCGGCGCTGTCGCGGTTGGCTGCACGCAGGTTCTGCGGGTCGTTGTTCCAAGAACCCCCGCGCAACACGCGGTAGCTGCCACTACCAGGCCCCTGCGGGTCACTGGCCGCTGCAGCGGCATAGCCGCCAAACCAGTCATTCACCCACTCCCACACATTACCCGCCGTATCATGCAGGCCAAAACCATTTGCAGCATAAGAACCCACTCCCACAGTGCTGGTAGATTTGCAGGGATTACCATCCATAACCCCCCCATAACGCGCATTCCCACAGCCTATCTGATCACCCCACGGAAACGCCGACTCCCGCCCACCCCGCGCCGCATATTCCCACTCGGCCCCAGTCGGCAAACGGTATTGCTTGCCCGTCTCCCGACTCAACCATTGCAGATAGGTTTGCGCATCATCCCAGCTCACATTAATCACCGGACGACGACCTCGCCCCCAGCCCCCATCCTCCGCATGCGGGCAGGCTTTGGCTTGCTCACAGGCATCCCATTCATCAAAAGTCACTTCGTATTTGCCGATCAGGAAGGCGCTGACTTGCACGGTGTGGGCGGGCTTTTCGTAATCATAACAACCACCTTCCAACCCATCATCCCGCCCCGGTTTGCAGCCCATGGTGAAACTACCAGCGGGGATGCTGACCATTTCGGGTTCGAAGGATTGGCGGGTAGCGGTGGCGGGTTGTGGCAGGGGTACAATCGGAACGGGTTGCGGACGCGGCGCGGGTTGCGAGCGCGTAACGACCGGGGCTGGCGGTGGTGGAACAGGTGCGGGTTCCTCTGGCATTGATGCCCCCGACCTCGCCAGCACAAAATCACCGCGCGATTCCCCAACCATACTCCGAAAAGGCCGCTGTGTTTGGCTCACCCTCCCATCAGTCCATTTCACAACCTGTTGCTCTACATCCCCCGCCAGACTATTGAAAGTCACGACACCGCCTTTGCGAAATCCCTGCTCCAAAAAATAACTGAACACCCCCCTGCCACCCTCCAAATCCTTATGTTCCCAGCTCACTTCACCTTTGGCCGTCGCGAACAGAATTTGAATACCTTCTCCATAATCCTGATCGGCAAACCCACTCTGACCGCCTTTGATACCGGGCGTAGGATTATCCCGGCAAGCATCCAGAAACAAAACAGCACGTTTTACGCCAGTGCGCTTAATCGCCTGTACCAATTCGCTGACACTTAAACCAGTCTGTTGAATATTGTGGGCAGTGGCATCAATCGTCGCCAGATAATTCTCTTCACCAATGCGGGTGCCATGACCGGAAAAAGCGAATACCAAGGTTCCCTCACCCTGCTGAAAACGCTTGCCGCTCTGCTGAATCGCACTGAGGATAAACGACTTGGTGGCCTGATGATTTAATAAGCGCCTTGGGTTCTGATAACCACGTCCCTGCAAAACACCCGACAGCAACTGGGCATCCCGGTCAGCATAATCCAAAGGCCGAAAACCAGAACGAGCCTGGTCATAATCTTTAACACCAACGACAATGGCCACCTTGTCTTCCTGCGAAAACTGCTGCACTTGCTGCACCAGATCAACATTTTTGGCATCTGCCCACACGCCGCCTGCCAGCAACGCCGCACTACAACACACCACCAAGCCCAATTGCTTCAGCATCCCCGCCACTCCCATTTGCTGTTCTTTCAATCACCTAGCCGCAGTCTAGCTGATCAGGGGGGAAGCACCAATAAAAGATTGAAGATGAGGGGGGGTGTTGTTAGCATCTTAATCATGAATACAGTAACCCTTGAAGTCCGTTCCCTAGCCGACAGCCTGCAAGACTTTGCAAGTGCATGGAAAACAGGCCAAATGTCTGCCCCGCATATTAGCTTCGAATCCCCCGAACTGCTGTGGCAAACCCTCACCGCCAAACGCTGGGAAATCCTGAAAGCCATGACTGGCAAAGGCTCCTTATCCATCCGTGAAGTCGCCCGCCGGGTCGGGAGGGATGTCAAAGCGGTGCACGGTGACGTACATGCCCTGCTGGAAACGGGTTTGTTGGAACGTTCAGAGGCAGGCGTTGAATTCCCGTATGATGCAGTGCATGTGGATTTTATGTTGGTAGCGGCGTAGTGGCCGAACTGATTAGAATCACATCTTTTGCTACAATCGTGCCATAGCAACCACCTTCTAATTCAATGACAATAAGCTTCATGAGGCTAGTAATTGATCGATAGCGTCCAGATCCTCGGCAAAATCATAATCAGCCAGCGGTACGCCTAATGAATCCAGTAATTTAATGGTTTCGTGCTGATTCTTGTGCAAAGCCTTACTGAGCTGCCCAAGGCTAAAATCACCGCTCTGAAAACCCTTGATCGCATACCAGGGCATCAGACCCTGCTCCATCACGCCATCTTCAAAGGGTAATGCCAAACCCAGCGGCTGCCCGTGTTTGGTGATTAACAAATAATCCTTTTCCCGGAAGGCTTTGGTGAGCTTACCGGGGTTGGTCTGTAGCTCTTTAATACCGATAACCTGCATGAATTATACTCCGTTTAAGATGTACAACCAGTCTAAGGCAGGTAGGCCGGAAAGTCACGGTGAATGCTCATCACGTTCGTGGTAGTGCTCCCACTCGATCATTCCATCCGGTACAGAATATTTTCGATCTGCGTCACTGCCCGTTTGATACTTTTGAGTGTTACACGCAGGGTATCCGCGTCAGCAGACTGCACCGCCTGATTGGCCAGCTCAATACTGTTTTTGACCAGGCTGAATGCAGGGCTGTTCAGAGGCGGTTGCCCGGCTCCGCCTTTGAGTGGCTTGGCTGCTTTCTGTAAGCGGGTAATATCCTTTGCCCAGCTTGTTGTCTTTACCCGGGCTTTATCGGCTGTCTGTACAGAAGGCGGCCAAGTGTCGATGATGCGCCCGTTTTGCTTGGCACGCAGATAGTCATCTTTCATGCTCGCAGTCATATTGCCACCAAAATAAATGTTGCGACCGAACATTAAACCATCAAAAACAATCTGCCCCTTGAACGGCAACAGAACAGCACTGACAGAACAGGGCAGGCGACTTTTCGGGATTATGATATCGAAAGGGTCATACAATGCTTTGACGGCAAACACCTTGTCAGCGCCCATAAAAATGGCATGATTTTTGAGGTAGCGCTCGATATAAAAATCCCCGGAAATAAAACTCACCCAACCAGCAACAATATCCAGCGACTCCTGCTCAAGCTTGTCGGGGTTCTCACGAGTGTAGTCGGTGATGAGTTGTGAGTGCTCATACACGGCATTTCTGAGGATGACTTTCTCGTCCTGTGGAAGCTCTCCTACTTCATCAGGCGTAGATACTCCATCAACCAGCTGTAATTGGTGGTTAACATAGTTTTGCAAGCCCCACATGAGTTGATAAAACTGGTCTGCGTCTTGTTGGGATAGGTTCATAAGCTTTTTTTCGGTGGTTAAACGAAGTTTGGAAAAGATTCGGCCAGTATACCAAAAGCCTGCTGGATCACCACACCTTCAAAAGCTCCCGCGCTCAGTTTATAAAAATGCACTTTGCCCTCATCATCTTCCACTTCACCCCGCAAGGCATAAACCACCAGCAGGCGACTGTTCAGGCGATAGGTTAATGGGTCGTCATTATCCCAGTTGGTCATACCGTATTGGCTTAATGAACCACCGGGCAGCCAGTGAATTTTGCCGGTTTTGAGGCTGACCGCAGCCCCCATCAGGCAGCCTGTCCCACATCCCCAGGTGCCAATGATGTACTCACCCGCAAATACGGCGGGCGGGATGGCTGCCTCACGCAAACGGGTACGGAACAAACGGTCGTCTGCTGTTACCAGCTTCACCTTGGCAGGCGCACCTCGGTAAACGCTGCTGACCGGGTAGTCACGGAATTTCGGGGGGGTAGTATCCGCTGCAGACGCAACAGAAAAGGGCAGAACCAGCAGGCAAGAAATCCAGTAATTGATCAGTTGGTTTTTCATGAAAACTTCCTCAGTTTCGTTTATGAAAATTCTCCTTAACTTTGTTCTACTCCAAACCCGGCCACATTGCGACTGATCTTGCTAAATTCCACACCGATCAGGTGAATCAGGCTAATGTTTGGTGATAATCTAAGGCACTGACCCCATGATGATAACGAGGAGACCCCATCATGCACGCTCCCCTTACGCTGGATGGATTAAAAGAAGCTTTCGCCGCTGGCAGCATCGACACCGTACTGGCCTGCCAGATCGACATGCAGGGTCGGTTGATGGGCAAACGTTTCCATGCCGATTTTTTCCTGAAACACGCCCTCGATGAAACCCATTCCTGCAATTACCTGCTCGCGACAGACATGGAAATGGACACCGTAAGTGGGTACGCCGCGACCAGCTGGCAAGCCGGGTATGGCGATTACATCATGAAACCGGACTTGAGCACCCTGCGCCGCATCCCGTGGCTGGAGGGCACTGCGCTGGTACTGTGCGACACGTTGGATCACCATTACCAACCGGTCGCACACGCGCCGCGTAATATCCTGCGTAAACAGATCGAACGTCTGACTGCGCTCGGTATGCGCCCGATGATGGCGACTGAGCTGGAGTTTTTCCTGTTCGACCAGACTTATGCCTCCGCCCAGGCCAGCGGTTATCACCATTTGCAACTCGCCAGCACCTACAACGAGGACTACCACATCCTGCAGACGACCAAGGAAGAAGACGTGCTCCGTGCCATGCGCAACGGCATGTACGGTGCGGGGATTCCGGTCGAGTGTACCAAAGGCGAGGCCTCTGCCGGGCAGGAAGAAATCAACGTGCAGTACGCCGATGCGCTCACGACCGCTGACCACCATTCCATCGTCAAAAACGGCTGCAAGGAAATCGCCTGGAGCAAAGGTAAAGCAGTCACCTTCATGGCCAAATGGCATTATGACTCGGCAGGCAGCTCCTCGCATATCCACCAGTCACTTTGGAGTCTGGACGGCAGAACACCGCTGTTTCTGGACAAAACCCAGCAGCACGGCATGTCGGCGCTGATGCAGCATTATCTGGCCGGGCTACTGACCTATGCGGATGACACTACTTATTTCCTTGCGCCCTACATCAACTCCTATAAACGCTTTCAGGCCGGTACCTTCGCGCCGACCAAAGTGGTCTGGAGCCTGGATAATCGTACCGCCGGTTTCCGTCTGTGCGCTGCCGAAAGCAAAGGCATCCGCATTGAATGCCGGATTGGTGGCGCTGACCTGAACCCCTATCTGGCGATGGCCGCGCAAATTGCAGCGGGTCTGGCCGGTATCGAGCAAAAACTCACACTGGAGGCCGCGTTTGTGGGCAACGCCTACACGGGCGCTGACCTGCACGAAATCCCCACGACGCTCCGGGCCGCCACCCGCGCACTCCAGCAGTCAGAGATGCTGCGCGCAGCATTTGGCGATGGGGTGATTGAGCATTACCTGCATGCCGCCGAATGGGAACAGATTGAATATGACCGTCGCGTGACCGATTGGGAACGGATGCGCGGTTTTGAGCGTGCTTGAAATCGTCGGTGCCTGTTCTGATACTTGTTATTTTCTTTATTGAATTGTACAATTGTATCAATGAATATAGTTGCAGATACGAATATTTTTCTCGCAGTCGTACTGAATGAACCGGAAAAAGATAGCATCATTCAGATGACAGGTGATTCCGACATTGTCGCACCAGAAATCCTGCCCTACGAAATGGGCAATGCGCTTTCGGCGATGTTGAAACGCAGACAGTTGGCAGAAAATGAAGCCCTCGCAGCACTGGAGGCAGCCAGTAAGATACCCGTGAGGCTAGTCAAGGCGGACGTACAGGCCGCCCTGAAACTGGCCATTACCTATAATATATATGCCTACGATGCCTACTTTTTGCATTGTGCGCTAACCTTATCAATGCCTTTGATGACCTTGGATCGGCGCATGAAAGTGGTGGCTGAAACATTGAAAATTGAAGTCATGGAGCCGGAAAAATGAAAGTTTTTACCTATTCTGAAGCCCGTCAAAACCTGGCCGAAATACTTAAACTGGCACAAAAAGAAGAAGTGGAAATCCGGCGGCGAGACGGTGCAATTTTTTCGCTGGTAGCAAAAAAGAAAAAATGCAGTTCACCCTTTGATGTTCCAGGCATTCAAGTCAAAGCCACCACTTCAGATATTCTGGATGCGGTTAAAGAATCCAGAGCGAGGTGATTATGGTCACTCCACCCGCTACTTGCGCCAGCTGCTCCCACCCCACAAGTGTTTTCAAGTGGTTGCCAAGCCCTCCTCTGCAACGGGCTTGTGCTCGGCCAGCCTGACTTTGCCAATCAATAAACTGCAGGCCAAAGCCAGCACCATAATGCCGAGCATCAGCAGAAAGCCATGATGCAGCGCCGAAGTCAGGGCGGCACGCGCTGTATCCAGCAGCCCCTGCAAGAGCACTTCGCCATTGGGTTGGGAGAGCATCAAGGCCAACAGGTGATTTAACGCATCGGTACTGACCAAGGCATTCGGGTTGCTGATGGTTTGCAGTACCTCCACCGGTTCGCCAGCGGGCAGATGGACAGCCAGCTCTTTACCATAACCACTGGTCACCAGCACACCAATCGCTGTAACTTCTCATTAATCACAGGAAATCCTAATAAAAATTGATTAGACTTGGAC
>CAXYXY010000041.1:0-36440 GCA_964293125.1 uncultured Thiothrix sp.
ACTTTTACAAGTACATGATTATACAGTTAGTTTGGGTTCAGCGGGAATTGCTGATCGCCCCTCAGTCAGGCATTCTGCAATGCTCCCGATCAGGCGGGCTTGCAGGCGACCCGTGCGGGCTGGGGTAAAACCCTGCTGGCCTGGCAGCGCACGGATGCCCTGTTATTTGGCCCGGCAGTCGAAGAGCAAATTGACTACTTCATTTACTTCAAC
The DNA here is from genome assembly GCA_964293125.1 of uncultured Thiothrix sp. Lineage (GTDB taxonomy): Bacteria > Pseudomonadota > Gammaproteobacteria > Thiotrichales > Thiotrichaceae > Thiolinea. The sequence continues at coordinate 214 of CAXYXY010000041.1, forward strand.
CCACCCAAAAAGAAAGTCATTACGGCCTTGCTGAACGCTACCACACCCATTACCGCTGCTGCCGTTGCTGCGACCGGGACGGGTGGACAGGGGCTGGCTACGCTGGAGTACCTGCTGTTTGACCGTGAGCTGGATGATGCTCAAGAACTGTCCGGTTTTCAGGGCGAGGCCGGGCAACGGCGCTGTGCCTACCTGCAAGCGGCCAGTGAATTGGTGCAGACCCATATCCACACCATCACCCAGGCCTGGCTCGCATCCGATGCTCCGTATGCGCGTGATTTCCGGCAGGCAACGGCAGGCAATGCAACTTTTGCCAGCGTGCAACAAGTGATTGATGTGCTGATTGGCAAGCTGTATGAATCAGCAGAAAAAACGGTAGAAAAAAAGACGGCCCCCGCCGCTGGCATTGGCCTGACCGTCAATAGTGCCGAGGCTCGCGCCTTGCAGAATCAAGCCAATGCCTATCAGCTGGAATCCTGGCGCAGTGGCTATTCGATCCGTTCTTTACGAGCCAATATGGAAGGTGTTCAACGCATTCTGGTGGCAGGTGGCCTGCTCGACTGGGTAAAAACGCACAAAGAGGAAGAAGGTCGCTTCGTTGCCGAAGTGATGACAACACGTCTGGAGAATTACCTCGCCCTGCCCTTGCCGGACACCGACCCGTTTACCCTGATCCAGCAAGGGGATAGTCAAGCGCTGCATGGCTATTACTTTGTCGGTAAAGATATTCACCGGGGTATCAAACGCCAGCTGGCTAAAGTGGTGGGCGCTCAACTGGGTTTCAGTGCCAATGATGGCGATTAAACCACAGCGGCGGCAATTTCTGACGCAGGTAGCCGGTGGTTTGCTGGCTTCATGTCTGTCACCAGCTAGTGCAATGGGTAATACAAACCGAGCCGGTAGCACCAGCGGCTTGCCCGGTCTGCTCTATTCAGCCAGTACCCGCACGGAAGGCACCGAACAGTATTTCCTGAGTGCACTGGAATTAGCCAGCGGCCACTATCAGGAGCAGTTGCTGCCGTTTCGGGGTCATGCGGTGTTGCCCCTACCAGAAAACAAGTCGGATTTGCCTGACTTGTCTGCTCAGCGGGTGCTGCTGTTTGGCCGCCGCCCTGGCACGGAATCAGCACGGGTCAGTTTTTTGACCCAAACGACTCAGGAAACCCGAGCGACCGGGACTTGTGAGTATTTTCAGTGTGCCACCGGCAAACATTTTAACGGGCATGGCTACCTTTCTGCCCGTGGAGATGCGCTCTTTACCACCGAGAATGATTACGCCAACGCGCGTGGGGTGTTGAGCATCCGTGATCCGGTGAGCCTGGACATTCTGGGCGAATACTCCAGTTACGGGCTGGATCCGCATGACATTCACTGCCTGTCTGATGGCAAAACACTGGTCGTCGCGAATGGCGGTATTCGCACTCACCCGGATTTCGGGCGGCGCAAGCTGAACATCGATAGCATGCAACCCTCGCTGGTGTACATCGATGCCGCGAACGGCCAGAAGATCGACGAATACCGCCTACCCGATCATCAACTGAGTATTCGTCATTTGAGCGTCAGCCCTGATGATTCGGTCGCCGCTGCCCTGCAATACGAAGGGGATTTATACCGCCGACCACCGGCCTCGCTGGTTGCCTGGCAGGCCGCCGGTGGCGAACTCAAATTGCTCGACAGCGACCCGCTGGCCATCAGTAGCAGTCTGGGCTATATGGCGGATTTGGCGTATGCACCGTCACAACAGATACTGGCCGTTACGTCCCCACGCGGAAATACCGTCAGTGTCTGGACGACGGCCACAGGCGGCACGCCCGGCACAAACACCGGTCAACGCTGGCTGCATAACTACCCGCTGCCAGAACCCAGTGGCATCCGCTTTCTGGCGGCAGAAAACTGTTTTCTGGTTTCCTGTAACAACGGTGCACTTTACACCCTGCCCGCTCGGCAACAGGCAGTCAGCCCGACGCTTGTCCGGCAGCTGCCCCATACCCACTGGGATAATCATCTGGTGCTGGTTTAATGCCTCACACGGTCTCTCCGTCACCGGTGACTGTATCCGTAGTTCCTGCAGTCTCTGCAGAAACTTTTTCCAGACCCACTTTTTCTACCCGGTGTCCTTCCATTTCCAGTACGGTCATGCGATAGCCTTGTATCTCCAGCGCTGACCCGATTTGTGGCATTTCCTGCAGCGTATACATGAAGAGTCCGGACAGGGTATTGGCATCCAGATCATCGGGCAGATCAATGCCCAACACCCGCTCCATATCCGTCAGTGGCAGCAGGCCGTGCGCTTCCCAGCTGTTCTCAGACAAACGTGTAATCGGGTATTGCGATTCCTGCTCATCGGTTTCATCGGCAATCTCGCCGACGATCTCTTCCAGCAAGTCTTCCATGGTTACCAGGCCGACAAATGAACCGTATTCATCCACAATAAAGGCCATGTGTGCATGGTCAGCCCGCATGTTTTCAAACAGACGCGCTACCGGCAGAATCTCGGGGGCAACCAGTGGTTCCCGCAAATAATCACGAATGTTTTCCCACGGATTGGGTTTGCCTTGCAACGTGGCATTAAACAGGTCTTTCGTCAGCACCAAGCCCAGCAACTGGTCGGTATTACCGTCGATCACCGGGAAACGCGAATGCGAGGTACTTAATACCAACGCGATATTTTCCTCGGGTGTTTTCTGCAAATCGATCATGTCGATCTCAGTACGCGAGACCATCACCTCTTCTACGGTGCGTTCACCAAACTCAAACAGGTTGTGCAGCATCTCGGCATTGCCGGTCTGCAGGTGTCCGTGTTCTTCGGAAACCCCGATCAGGTCACGCAGCTCGTCCCCCGTCATCACATCTGCATGTGAGGCTTCCGCCACCCCGAACCGGTGTAAAATGAACGAAGTGCTGATACTCAACAAGCGGTTCAGTGGCCAGGCCAGCAGATAAAAGGCCTGCAGGGGATACGCCACCCACAAAGACACTGGCTCCGGCTTGCGGATGGCGAAAGTTTTTGGCACCTGTTCGCCAACAACGATGTGCAAAGAAGAAAAAATCAGAAATCCGATGATGAAAGAGCTGGTGTGTAACAAGTCTTCCGACATGCCCCAGCTATGAAAAAGTGGCTCCAGCAACGCGGCTACCGCCGGTTCACCGACCCAACCCAACCCCAGCGAGGCCATCGTAATCCCTAACTGGCAAGCCGCCAGATAAGATTCCAGCTTTTCCATGATGCGCCGGGTCAGGATCGCGCTCCGGTTACCCTGATTCGCTAACTGATTGATACGTACACCCTTGGCTTTAACCAGGGCAAATTCGGCGGCCACAAAAAAACCGTTAATCACCAGCAACAAAACGATCATCAGCAAACTGGTCAGTGTGCTATCCATTGATATTTAACCTGCAGTAAATGAATGTATTTCTATGAACATCACAGGATAGAGCTTATCAGGATGAATCACAGCAAAATAATGTGACTTTATGCACATCAATCCGTTCCTAAGCAGGGTACAGTAAATTTCCCAAAGTTTCTCCGTACAACACCCTGGAAGGCAAGCCATTTTAAGCGCTTGCCTTCTTTTTGACAGCATGGATGGTTCTGTTACACTGCGCAATTTTGAGGGTGCGCCAATGTCTGTTTCTGCTGGAAAATCCGCTGTACTCCTGTTTCTGGCCGGAAGCTTGGCTGCTTGCTCGTCTGCACCAACCCGCACAGACAACGCTGCCAACCCCGCTGATCCGGCAGAAGGTTTCAACCGTGCCATGCACACCTTTAACCAGTCTCTACCCTTCAGTGGGCCAACACCCGCGCGCGGCGTTCTCCACCCGATGACACTCACGTCCAATGTGTTCTCCAACCTGAAGGAAGTGCCGGACGCCATCAATCATGTACTGCAAGGCGAACCGGCCTCGGCAGTGAATGATCTGGAACGTTTTGGCATCAACAGCACGGTCGGTCTGGCCGGTGTGTTCGATATTGCATCAGCTACTGGCCGCCGCAAAGAAAGTGAAGATTTCGGCCAGACACTCGGACGCTGGGGAGTAGGCAGCGGGGCTTATCTGGTGCTGCCGTTTATTGGCTCCAGCAGTGTCCGCGATTTGGCCAGTCGCCCGGTAGATTCAGGGCTTAACCCGATCAGTTACAGTGAGAACTCCCTTGCCCTGGGGGTGGTCGACATCATCACTCAGGTGGACGATGCCGACGAACCGGTGCTGGATGACTATGCACGCCAGCGGGATGCCTGGCTAATCTATCGTGCCAAACAGATCGCAGAATAAGCAGAAAATAACCGACAGACAGACATTCACACGCCCACATCAATGCAGGCGTGTTCCCTTGGCCGCGAGACGCCTTTCAATGATGGACTGCCCGTAGACGCTGATATGCACCGAGTCAATCAGCTTCGAGACTTCATCATCAGTCACCAGCTCCATCACAATACCGGCCTGCATAAATCCTTCACAGCGGTATTTGTCTTCAGCTGAGATTTTCTGGCCCGCTTTGGCGGCAGACAGACTGTCATACAACTGCTGGCGCAACTCGGCGATAAATTTTTCTTTCATTTTGTTCCCCGTTTGGGTTGCCTGTATTGGCTACCCATCTTGATTGGCCAGGCTCTTGCTCACAATTTCAAACACATCGGTCGACAAGCCTTCATGCGCCTGAATCCGCTCCAATTGCGCCTTCATCAAGGCGGAGCGGACTGGCTCATAATGCCGCCAGTTCATCAACGGACGTACCATGCGCGAAGCCACCTGCGGGTTAGTCCCGTTCAGGTACAACACCCGTTCGACGAGGAAATCATAGCCACTACCATCTTCCGCGTGAAAATGCAGGGGGTTACGCAGGGCAAAACTGCCGACCAACGCGCGTATCTTGTTCGGATTACGCATATCGAACAGCTTGTGCTTCAGCAAAGCTTTCACCTGTGTCAGGGTATCCGGCAAGCGGGAAGTCGCCTGCAAGCTAAACCATTTATCCATCACCAGCGTATCACCCTGCCAGCGATCATGGAAATGCTGCAAAGCGGCGGTGCGTTGTGGGCAATCAATATCCACCAGCACCGATAAAGCCGCCAGTGAATCGGTCATATTAGTAGCCGCATGGTATTGCTCGGCACACAGTTCATGGATGGCCGGGTCGTCAAGATGCCCCAGATAAGTGAGGCACACATTCTTCAGGCGGCGTTTGCCAATACGCTCAGCATCCACCCGATACTCACCCTGCTCCTGCAAAGCGCGATAACAGGCTTCCAGATCAATTCGCAGTGCCTTGGCGAGCGTCGCATACACAAACGTACGCACCGCATGAATCGCTGCCGGATGGGCCGGATGAGTCGCTTCCGCCATATCCGCCTCCGATGGCAAAGTCAGCGCTTCCGCCCGCAAGGCAGGATCAAGCGTACTGTCGGTCAGCAGTGCCTGAAAAGCACTGATAAACTCATGCCCCAAGCCCAAGGGTACACCTGCTTGCTGATCTGCCAGCAAACGCTGCATGGTTAAGGTCGCCAAGCGCTGCCCTGCATCCCAGCGATTAAACGCATCACTGTCGTGCTTCATCAGGAACATCAGCTCAGCCTCACTGTAGTCATAATGCAGACGTACTGGCGCCGAGAAGCCACGCAACAAAGACGGTACCGGTCGTTCCGCCACCTGCTCAAACACAAAACTTTGTTCACGTTCAGTCAGCTGCAACACACCATCACTGCTCACGCCTTGCAACTGCAAGGGTATGTCCTGACCGTCTGCGCCTAACAGCCCCATACTCAAGGGGATCAGCACCGGCTGCTTGTTCGCCTCGGCATATTCCTGGCGACATACCAGCGTACAGGTTTGGGTAGTTGCCGCATAATCCATGCTCACCCGTACCGTTGGCGTTCCGGCCTGATCATACCAGCGCTGCAACTGGGCAAGGTCAAGCCCGTTGGCATCCGCCATCGCGGCCAGAAAATCTTCAGTCGTGACCGCCTGCCCGTCATGGCGCGCAAAATACAAATCCATGCCCTTGCGAAAACCCGCACGCCCGAGCAAAGTCTGGTACAAACGCACCACTTCCGCCCCTTTCTCGTAGACGGTCATGGTGTAGAAGTTGTTGATTTCAATGTAGGAGCTGGGACGAATCGGGTGCGACATGGGGCTGGCATCTTCCGCAAACTGGAAAGTACGTAGCTGGCGCACATCTTCGATACGCTTGACCGGACGTGAATGCAGGTCGGCAGTAAATTCCTGATCACGGAATACGGTCAGACCCTCTTTCAGCGAGAGCTGGAACCAGTCACGGCAAGTAACGCGGTTACCTGTCCAGTTATGGAAATATTCATGGCCGATCACCGCTTCAATGTTAATGTAATCCAGATCGGTAGCGGTCTCCGGGCTTGCAAACACCAGCTTGGAATTGAATACGTTCAGACCCTTGTTTTCCATGGCGCCCATATTGAAATCATCGACTGCGACAATCATGTAAATATCGAGATCATATTCCAGCCCAAAGCGTTCTTCATCCCAACGCATCGCCCGCTTGAGCGATTGCATGGCGTGATCACACTTGTCGATATTATGGGCTTCGGTATAAATACGCAGGGTAACCGCCCGTCCTGATTGTGTGGTGAACTGATCTTCCACATGTTCCAAGTCACCCGCCACCAGTGCAAACAGGTAGGCTGGCTTGCGGTGTGGGTCATCCCAGCGCGCCCAGTGCTGACCGTCATCCCGCTGGCCGGAACCGACCAGATTGCCATTGGAGAGCAATACCGGGTATTTCAGCGGGTCAGCGATAATCTGGGTACTGAAGACCGTCATCACATCCGGGCGATCCGGATAATAAGTGATTTTACGGAAACCCTGTGCCTCGCACTGCGTACAGAAATTACCGCTGGACTGATACAAGCCTTCCAGTGAAGTATTCTTCTGCGGGTAAATCTGCGTGACAATTTCCAAAGTGGCTGCGGCAGGCATCTGCATGATCACCAAACCTTCTGCATTCACCTGATAAGCAGTAGCTGGCAGCGTCTCACCATTCAGGCGAATCTCCAGCAGCTCCAGTTGTTCACCGTATAATTCCAGCGGGCTATCCGCAGGGGCATCAGGACGGCGGCGGTAAGTCGCTACGCTGGTGACACGGGTCGCTGCCTCACCCAGCTCAAACGTCAGTTCCAGTGCATCCACTTCATAAGCGAGTGGCTGATAGTCCTGCAGGTAAATGGTCGCTGGTTGCCCTTCTTTCATAATTTTTTCCTGATTAAATGCTTTAAGTTGGGGTTGGAGTTGCTAAATTTGTGCAATTCACGCATGTTATTGAGCGTACAAAGCCTGGCGCAAAGCCGCATAGTCGGGATGTTTCACCCCAATCATATCTATTCTCAGCAACAGATCAATGTTGACCAGATTGCAATTATCCTTGAAACGCGTAGTAGTCTCGGTCAAGCGTGCCACTTCTGCCAAGGGCAGTAACTCAAAGCCTTCCACTTCACCGTCGGTGTTTTCCGGCATAAAATCTTCCGGCAGCCACAAGTCAAAAATAAATAGCGTGGAATTCTCAAGACCGCGCCAGCCTTCCTGCCGATAGTGAACAGAACTGACCGCTTGCGCTCCTGCCGCCAATGCCGCCGGGACATTCGCTTCTTCCTGTGCTTCCTTGATGACATTGTCCAGCAGACTGATGCCCACCGGCTGCCCGCCCGCCACCATCTGGTCGAGTTGGCCTGGCCAAAAAGGTTTGCGCTGCGAACGCGTGCCTACCCACACATGAATACCGTCGGCCTTGCGCACCAGACCATTCAGGTGCACACCAAAGCTTTTCACGCCCAGGAAGGAGGATGCAGCACGTTCCACCTCCAGCTCAGCCGGTTCACCGAACTGGCGTAATACCGGGTAAGGTTCGCCCACCCAGGTATCAATGATGCCTTCGGCATGCAACTGCCGCATGACCTGTCCAACAGTTGCTGTGCGCTCCTGATAACCCTGCCAGTGCGGCACCAGATGCATGCCTGTTACATCCTGATGAAACACGTCCGGAAAGCGTGCCAGCTGGCGGGCAAAATCCGGGCTGATCCAACCAAACGGCTGGCCTTCAATTAACCAGCACTGATAGCCAGTGAGGCGGGCATTATTACAAGTCTGAATGCGTTCAAGATAACTCATGGTTTACCTGATCATGGTTTACCTGACTCCAGTCGGAAACTGGCTACTCATTGTCATTACGTCGTTCATCGCAGCATAGAGGAAGCTGAGCACGCATACCAGCATCAATATGACCATAGCCCGGCGCAAACTGAAGAAAGACCCGAAGGATGACTGCGGGGGTGCGCTGCGAAAGGCCTGACGTGGTACATAAGCCTGTTGGCGGTTAAATTCACTGAAGTCTATCGTAAACGTCTCACCTTCTACGCGATGCATCAAGGCAGCCACCAGTGGTTTCTCACGCGAATAGACCGCTTGTACCTCGTGAATAATACCTTTGGCGTCCATATCAGCAATGCCGCTGATTTTACGCGGCAGACCTTTCTCATCCGACAGCTGCCAGATGACTGAGCCTTTTCCCGGTGAAATGACTTTACGGTTGACTGCGTGAACGGTAAAGGTTTTTATCATGATGGGTATCGTTACAGGTGTTTTTTTCATATTTTCTTTTTAACTTCTGTTCTTTTTAATGTCAGATTATTTCAGATTATTTTTGATTTTTGCAGAAGACGGCGTTCCCGAAAAAAAGCCTGGAGTTGCTCGGCACACTGCGCCTGCAACACACCACCTCGCACCTCAACGCGATGATTGTGGCGCGCATCGCCCAGCAGATCGAATACGCTACCCGCCGCGCCGGTCTTGGGGTCAAATGCACCAAACACCAGCCGCTCGACGCGCGCATGCAACATTGCACCTGCACACATTATGCACGGTTCCAGCGTAACATACAGGGTAGTGCCGGGCAGACGGTAGTTCTGGGCGCGTTGACCGGCCTGCCGTAAGGCCATGACTTCGGCGTGAGCCGTCGGATCATGCCCACCGATGGGCTGATTCCAACCTTCGCCCAGCACCTCACCCGCTTGCACCAACACAGCACCGACCGGCACCTCACCCATCACCCGCGCTTTTTCCGCCAACGCCAGCGCATGCTGCATCCATTTTTCATCGTCCATGTTTTGCTATTTTGCCGCAATTTTCTGCCAAGCGCCTATAATAGAGCGATAGGCTCATTAATCCCAGTGACTTAAGATAAGGAGAATACCGGATGTCTAGCGATCGGGAAGATCAAATCAATGCACGTCTGGCAGCCTTTGCTGCCGACACTGCCCATTTCATGAATGAAGTACCTCCCAAACTTGACAGCGATGGCAACCCGGTTGACGGCGCCACCCTGTTTCCGGCCAAAGCCATCGCAGATAAAAGCTTTGTCGAAGCGCGTGATACCACCCGCCAGCTAGCATTGGTCGATGCCCCGCGAGTGTCCGCTCGTGCCGCTTCAGCCGCCAATGATAATGCGGCCAATCTGGTCGATACGCTTCGTTACACCAAATTGCAGGAAATGGAAGCCGCCCGGCTGATGAAAGCCAGTCTGAATGAATCACCCTGGTCGGATGATTACTGGGCTATCTACAAAGGTGTGCTGGGTGCCCGGTATGCTGATCCTTCCTTCCCTGCGTCGGATAACTGGAAAGAAAACGCCGATTACATCATTGCCAACCCGGCGGCAGCCATTCTGAGAAGTGGCAGTGCCAGCCGCATTAATCGCCTGTCACCTGCCGAAAAATACGATGCACTGGTGGGTGATAGCGCCGGTTCCCTGACCCAGAGAATGTGGCTGGATGGCAAAAGCTATTATGATGCGACTGGCTCGGTTGAGACCTGGATGGGGATCTGCCACGGCTGGGCACCTGCTGCTTACATGCTGGCACGTCCGACCAAACCAGTTACACTCTTAAGCCCGGATAATATTCCTATCAAATTTTATCCGGCAGACATCAAGGCACTGTCGTCACTGATCTGGGCGAATGCGGCTGCCCGTACCCGTTTTATCGGTGGGCGCTGTAATGACAAAGATCCGGCCCTCGATCAGGCCACCGGGCGTCTGACTTCGGAGAAGTGTTTCGATACCAATCCGGGTACCTGGCATCTGGCGGCAGTCAACCAGATCGGCGTATCCAAACGCAGCATGGTCTTCGATGTCACCTTTGATTACGAAGTCTGGAATCAGCCGGTGTACGCGTATGAATACACCTACTTCAACCCACAAACCCGGCGTGCCACCAGCACGCTAGCGAATGCAAAGATTGATATTGCCACCTATAGCAATGACAAATTCAAGCGGTTCCGCAGTGCGCAGACGCGTTCGGTAGTGGGTGTCTCCATGACCGTGTCCTATATCGTCGAAACCCAACCCGTCCAGCGTGAAACCGACAAGCCAAGCTATGACGCCATCCAGAAAGTCGAATATGAATATGATCTGGAACTGGATGCGAACGATGTGATTATCGGCGGCGAATGGTACCGCAACCGCCACCCTGATTTCCTGTGGACTCCGCCGAAAGGTGCACAGGCACAAACCCGTTTTGAAAGCAGCGCCAGTGGTAACTGGGCAGACGCCCGCCGCCCGATGCCACAAAGCTGGCGGAACGCGGCTGCACAAGCCTCCAGCCAGCAGCGTGCACCCTTGGCGAAAATTGTTGAGCAAATCATTGAATTTGCGAATACGGGGGTGGGTGGTTCCACCACGCCTGTCACGCCAACGCCCGTGCAGCCGACCACACCGACCGCGCCAACTCAACCCACGCAACCGACTACACCTACGCCGGTGCAACCCACCCCACCGATAACACCTACTACGCCAGGACAGCCGACCACACCAGGACAGCCTACTATGCCGACTCAACCGACCACACCAGCGCAACCCACCGCGCCAACAACACCGACCACACCTGCACCTGCCGGGTTCATGGCATGGTTACGTCGCTTGTTGAATCGCTGGATGTAGATCAGGTTTAAAAGAAACAGGCGGCTTCGCGGTAAAACACGAAGCCGCCTGGTCGGTACGGTGAGTTATTGTGGCAGGCTGTTGCTAAACACTTATTGGGTTATTCCTGTTGATATTCTGTCGTTTTTTGTGCTCAAGCACCCGCCGGATGCGGCATGCCCAAGCCACGCGCTGGAAACATGCGCGCAATCAGGCTGGCCGTTGTACCCGGTCGATAAGCCGCTTCCGGCTTGCGGTGTGCCCGTGTCAGACTTTCCAGACTGATCCCGTTCAGAAAATCATACACACGTTCATCCAGATGCGACAGCATCAGGTTAATCATTTCCTGCTCGGGCTGCCCGCTATTGCCCGACTGGCCAGTACTGACATCCACATCCGCATCCGGGTCTGCAGCATGATCGCCATTGCTTTCAATCGCCTGAACAATATCAGCGACCGAAATCCGTCCGGCGGGCTTGCCTAAACGGTAACCACCGCCCGGGCCACGAATACCTTCGACCAGACCGGCGTGCCGCAGGCAGTAAAACAGTTGCTCCATATAAGACAGGGAAATACCCTGCTCATGTGCCAGGTTACTCAAACGCAATACCTTGCGCTCGTTATGCAGTGCCAATGCCATCATGGCCATCACCGCGCGTTGACTTTGTGTGGTCAATTTCATCAGTCGATCTCCTAAAGATGATTGATCAAGAACTTGGATTAACTATACAAAACAATTACCATAAGAAAAATTCGAATTTTTAATGTTTTTTCATCGGTTTTTACGAAGTATAAAAATCTGTTCACGGCTTAAGACGCACCCTCTATGACCAATAGCTGGGTTAAAGCAAGCTTAAATCACTGCTGTCAGTTAGCAAGTTAACATTCGTTCATTCATTGCTAAACAAGCGGTCATCTATTACGCTAGCGCGCTCGATTTTCGAAAGTTCCAGGCTTTTTTGCCCAGCCCGATCCAGCTTGACACATACGTGATGTTTCAATGAAAGCGGCTGTGCGGCATTCCGTCGTAGAGGTGTTTTATTTATGTCAGGAAGTAATCCCTGTCTTGATTGTGGTGCATGCTGTGCCTGTTTCCGTGTTTCCTTTTACTGGGGAGAGACTGATGCGGCTCCGGGTGGCCTAACCCCAGCGGCGATGACCCGTAGTATTTCCCCGCATCGGGTTGCGATGCAGGGCACCGACCAGCCACAACCACGCTGTAGTGCACTGACCGGAGAAATTGGCCAACAAGTGTGCTGCTCGATTTACTCACAACGGCCATCGCCTTGTCGTGAGTTTGCTGCATCATGGGTCAATGGTATATATAATTTGGATTGTGACCGGGCGCGTGCCAGACATGGCTTGGCTCCGTTGCAGCCTGAACAACCAATAGCGCCAGAAGTTCCAGCCGCTGTTTGAAGCAACTTGCAGTAACTTTCATTCAGCCATTGTTTATCTTATAAATTTCAATTATAATGCAGATAAATAAAAAAGCGGATCTAAAAAAATCCGCTTGCTTTGTGAAGGTGACTCAAGAACTCCAGAGATACATCTCTGGATGGAACAGAAACTGCAATCCCAAATGCATTTCCTGCTCCCTTCCCAGCTCCGCCTACCAACCAGCTCCCCAATGAATGGCCGGTTGTGCAGACGAATTGAGAAAAACAACTTCAGCTCGCGTCATTCTGAAACATCTAAGCCATTGAGTGTCAGAACGGCGTGAAACTTATTTTTTTATTACAGCATCTTAATGACGACGGAACCGCTACCACAAACCCCAATTTCGCGATTCCTGCTGAAGTTGTAGCTATAATAAGGAAACAGCACTGAATCGAACCTGAATCGTTGGTTTGTTTTTTGATCAATTCAATCTTGGACAAACAAAGCTGGGTTAATCGCTTCACCATTCAGAATGCTTGCACCCCGCCTGACCAGACGCCCCATCCTGAGAAAAAAACCAGACCGGCAGCAAAACCGACTGAACGTAATGTGTTATTCACCGTTATAATCCCCTTTTATTGTTTATGTTAGCCCTTACCGGATGAACCTGATGCCCGAAAATACCACCCTGTCTGCCCGTATGGATGAAATCCGCCGCTTTCATGTCATGGATATTCTCGCCCGTGCCAAGCAACTGGAAAGCACGGGTCGCAACATCCTGCACATGGAGGTCGGTGAGCCAGATTTCCCGACACCGCAGCCTATTGTCGAGGCAGGTATCCGGGCTTTGCAAACCGGGCAGACCAAATACACCCCCGCCTGTGGGCTGCCTGAACTCCGCGCGGCGATTGCCGACTGGTACTGGCAGCGTTTTCAGGTGCGGATTGCCCCGGAGCGCGTTATCGTTACGCCCGGTGCTTCGGGGGCGCTGCAACTCCTGCTGGGCGTACTGATCAATCCGGGGAATGAAGTGATACTCACCGACCCCGGCTATCCGTGTAACCGCAACTTTGTGCGCCTGTTTGAAGGCAAAGCCATTGATCTGCCCGTCACCGCCGCCAATAACTACCAGCCGACCCTGGCACAGATTCAGGCGGCCTGGAGCGCACAAACCCGCGCCATCCTGCTGGCCTCACCGGCTAACCCGACCGGCACACTGTTAGACCCTGCCGACTTGCGCGCCATCCACGCCCATACCCGCCAGCGTGGTGCTGCCCTGATTATCGACGAGATTTATCATGGCCTGACCTATGGGCAGGAAGCCAGCACTGCTTTAAGCAGCGCGGATGACATCTGGGTAGTGAACAGTTTTTCCAAATATTTCGGCATGACCGGCTGGCGTTTAGGCTGGCTGATTGCACCGGAATACGCGCTGGATGCTATCAACCGGCTGGCACAAAATATCTTTCTTGCGCCACCGACCCCGGCGCAACACGCGGCACTGGCAGCCTTTTCGGCAGAAACAATCGCCATCACCGAACAGCGACGCAGCGAATTTGCCCAGCGCCGTGATTTCCTGTTGCCCGCCCTGCGTGAACTGGGTTTCAGTATCGCTGCCGAACCACAGGGTGCTTTTTATATTTATGCGGGTTCAGCGGCCTTTGGTGATAACGGCCATCAATTGAGTCTGGATATGCTGGAACAGGCAGGTGTGGCGTTTACGCCGGGGATTGATTTTGGGCAATTTGCGGCGAATACGCATGTCCGGTTTGCGTATACCACCAGCCTGCCCCAGCTGGAGCAAGCGGTGGAACGGCTGGCGAAGCATCTGCCTGCCAGACGTTAATTACTTCCAGCCGACGAATTCGGTGATCTGTTCGACCAGATCATCAGCATACAGGTCGCGAAAGAAGTGATCTGCGCCCTCGATCGTGACAATCTTGACATTGTCTTGGGTAAAACCTTCCAGTCGGGCAGGCAAGTCCTTGACAACATCATCCGCGCTACCGATCACTACTAGCACCGGCTTGCTGATTTTTTTCAACAAGGTAGGGGTGTCTTTGCGCTCATCATCCCGGTAATAGGATAAAACCGAGGCGGCGCTGGCTTTGGCCTGTTCGCAATAGACAAAGCCCGGTACGTCCATCAGTTCGTTACCCTTGCCCGCATCGACCAGTGCTTGTGCTGCCGCCATGACCTCAGTCAGCGGCTTTTTATAGCGCTCTGCGTATTCAGCCTCTGTCGCCGCCATGTCCCAGGTAGCGGGAGCGACCAGAACTACTTTTTCCAGCACCGGGTTCTCATTTTCTTCGCTCGCAAACCAGGCGGTCTGGTTACCGCCGCGTGAATGCCCGAACGCGACTACTTTTTCCGCGCCCTGCTCCTGCAACCAGCCCAGCCAGGCTTTTAGCTCGGTCACCGCATCCTCATGCTGGTGCTTGTGCTCGACGGCGCAATCGAGCATGCCGTCCGGGCGCTGGCTAATCGCAAAACTGAGATTAACGGCCAGCGTGTTATAACCGGCCTCATTCAGCTGGTCAGCGACGGTCTGAATAATTTCCATACGGTTATGCGCAAAAGTACCGTGCAATAACATGATCACACCGTCTTTAGCCGTTTGACCTTCCTGCAGATTATAATCTGCTTTCAGCTCAATGCCGTCATGCATGAGCGTAACTTCTTCCGCCTGCACATTCGACCACAAACTGACAGACCACAGGCAGCTGGCCAATAAACAGGAACCGATTCGCAACAGGTAGGGCTTCATTTTTATTCCTCACAGTCTAGTCAATCAATACTCAAATAATTCTACTGAATTTTATTAAAGTTCATTAAATTTCATGGATTGTAGCCTATCCCCACTAGCCCATGCACCACCCAACTGGGATATACTCCGCACGCCACCCTTGGCAATTTATCCGCAATTTATCCAATCTGCACCCGGAGCCACCGCATGAGTACCACCACCACCGCAGTCGTGAATATCGTATCCCTGCAGCAGACGGAGCATGCCTTGCGCATTGTCTGGAGCGATGCGGTCAGCACGACCTTTCACTACCTGTGGCTGCGGGATAACTGTTCAACGGCATTTCATCCGGATACCCATGAGCGCAATTTTGACCAGCTGAGTGTTAGCGCTGCGATTCATCCGCTGCAGGTGAGTATCGAGAATGACACACTACGGATCCATTGGTCAGAACAGGAGCACCACAGCGTGTTTACCTTTGACTGGTTACGCCAGCATGCGTATGCCAACGGTTTTCGTGCCTCCAGTGATAATCCGTCGGTCAGTTGGGATCAGGATTTTCTGGAGCGGATTCCCAGCGCGGATTACGCCGAACTAATGCGCAGTGATGAGGCTTTGTATCACTGGATGCGGCGGCTGGATCGGGATGGATTATCGTTGGTGCGCAATATGCCCGCCAGCGAAGCCGATGCACTCACCCAAATTGCCACTCGGGTGGATTACCAGCGCCAAACCAACTTTGGTGTGACGTTTGAAGTCAGATCGGTGCCCAAACCGATTAACCTCGCTTACACCGCGCTGGCCTTGCCCTTGCATACGGATCTGGCTAATCAGGAAACCCCACCGGGTTATCAGTTCCTGCATTGCTTGATAAACGACAGCACCGGTGGCGAATCGGTGTTCGCGGATGGCCTGCGCGTGCTGGAAGACTTGCGGGCAGAAAATCCGGAACATTTCCAGCTGCTGGCGACCCATGCGATTCCGTTTCGCTTTGAAGACGAATCCCATGAAATTCTGCATCACCACCCGGTCATCAACGTGGATTACTTCGGCCAGATCGTCGAGATCAAGTATAACGCGCATCTGGCGGATATTTTCGACCTGCCGGAAGCCATCATGCACGCCTATTACCTGGCTTACCGTGACCTGATGGCACGGCTGCGTGCCCCTAAATACCGCATCCAGTTCGCACTGAAAAGCGGTGAAATGGCGGTGTTTGATAACCGCCGCGTACTGCATGGGCGCACTGCCTTCGACCCGAGCAGTGGCTTAAGGCACCTGCGCGGGTGTTATGTTGATCGTACCGAATTTAAAAGCCGCCTGCGGGTGTTGGCACGGGAATTTGCTTAAACAGACCCAGTGTAGTCAGTGGTGAATTTAATCAATAAGGCTGCCGTTTCTTGCCTTCCTGTGCCGCTGCATACGCCGCCCGCACCGCCGGACGTTCCGAGACTTCCGGCACGCCTACTTCCCACCAACAGCTACCGCCGGCTGCGGTCAGATAAGGATCCGTATCCAGCGCAATCAGATAAGAACCAGTGGCTGCCCGCGCCCGAACCAGCGCCTGTTCCAGCTCAGCAATGCCCGTCACCTGCTCAGACTCCGCACCCAAGGCACGGCCATGTGCTGCGAAGTCGATTTTGGGTGCACCTGCTGCCACCGATTTGCAGTCTTGCAACAGGTTATTGAAGCCTGCGCCACCGGTGCCGGTTTGTAGGCGGTTAATGCAGCCAAAGCCACGGTTGTCCAGCACCACGACAATGATTTTATAGCCCAGCATCACACTGGTCGCGAGTTCAGAGTTCAGCATCAGGTAAGAGCCATCGCCGACGACCACGATCACTTCACGCTCAGGGTGCGCCATTTTTACCCCCATGCCACCGGCGATTTCATAACCCATGCAGGAGAAACCGTACTCAAGGTGATAGCCGTTCGGCTGTTCAGTGCGCCATAATTTGTGCAAATCGCCCGGCAAACCACCGGCGGCACAGACAATAATATCGCTGGCAGCACCGGTACGCTTCACCGCACCCAGTACCTGGGCATCCGACGGCAAACCACTTTGGGTAGCCGGTGCCTGATCAGCCGAAGTCACCTGCTCATAATAGGCATTCCATGCGATAATTTTATCCCGTCCTTGCGCCAGCCAGTCCGCCGGTGCCTGCCAGCCGCCCAAGCCTTCAGTCAATGCCTGCAAGCCCACTTTGGCATCACAGACCAGCTGATGGGCGTTGTGCTTGACCGCATCGTGCTTGGCCACATTCAGCTGCAGCAATTGCATGCCGGGGTGGGCAAACAGCGTGCGGGAGCCGGTCGTAAAGTCCTGCAAACGTGAGCCAATGGCTAATACCACATCTGCCTGCGCCGCCAGTTCATTGGCCGCTGTTGCGCCGGTCACACCGACCGCGCCCATGTAATTGGGGTGATCCCACTTCAATGCACCTTTACCTGCCTGCGTTTCTACCACCGGGATACGGTGCTGTTCGGCAAATGCCTGCAATTCTGCAATCGCTTCGGCATAGAGCACACCGCCACCCGCCAGAATCAGCGGCTGTTTGGCGGCACGCAACAGTGCCAGTGCAGCCGCCAGCTCGCGCTGATCCGGTGCAGGCTGCCGTGAATAATGCACCCGCTCGGCAAAGAAACTTTCAGGGTAGTCATACGCCTCGGCCTGCACATCCTGTGGCAGCGACAAGGTGACCGGCCCACAATTTTCGGCATCGGTCAGGGTCTGGATCGCGACCGGCAGGCTGGTAATCAGCTGTTCCGGACGTGAGATACGGTCAAAATAGCGGCTCACCGGACGGAAGCAGTCATTAGCCGTAATGGTCGGGTCACCAAAATACTCGACCTGCTGCAACACCGGGTCAGGTGTGCGTGCTGCAAACACGTCACCCGGCAGAAATAACACCGGCAAGCGGTTGACATGTGCCAACGCCGCCGCTGTCACCATATTGGTCGCACCCGGCCCAATCGATGAGGTACAGGCCATCATCCGCTGGCGGTTATTGGCTTTGGCATAAGCAATCGCGGCGTGTGCCATGCTTTGTTCATTGTGGCCGCGATAGGTCGGCAAGGCCTCCTGCTGGTGATAGAGCGCTTCGCCCATCCCCACAACATTGCCGTGCCCGAAAATAGCAAACACCCCCGCAAACAGGGGCAGGATTTCTCCCTCCACTTCGGTTTTTTGTGCGGCCAGATAGCGAACCAGCGCCTGTGCCATGGTTAAACGAATAGTTTTCATCGTGAGCTTGCCTCCTGTGCAAACAAGTCCTTGGCATGGCGGCAACGCTGCCAGGCCTCAATCAACTGTTGGTAATTCTTGCCGACCGCCTGAATCAAGGCCGCATCGTCGATTTCATTCGCCAGCCATTGTCGACTGGCAGCGGCGAACAGCGTGCGTCCGACCGTAAAGCCTTTGCAAATAGCATGCGCAGCAGCGGTGACGCAGGCCTGCTGCATGCTCTCCATGCTGGCCGCCAGCCCCAGTAGCAGCACCCCCTGACAATGCGGGTCACGGGTCTGGATCAGGCTGGCCAAAGCCTCCCAGCTGGCATTGGTCTGCGCAGGCAGTTTCCACCAGTCGGGGCGAACACCCAGATTATACAGACGCTGCAAAGCACGCGGCAGGGTCAGGTCATCCTGCGGGCTTTCTGCCGGTGGAATGATTTCCAGCAAAAACTGATGCCCACTCGCCTGACAGGCCGCGAATAATTCCTGTATCTGCCGTTCCTGTTGCTGTCGCAGTTCGACCTCATCATCCGGGTGGTAAAACACCAGGCATTTGACCACATGCTCCAGCGGCCAGTTTTTCAGGCGTGTGCCAATCGAGCGCCCACCTTCCAGTTCCAGCGGGCGTGAGGATGGCAACTCGACCGGGCGACCTATCCACCAGCCGCGTCCGGTCACGTCATTCAGCGCATCCTGCCCATAAGTATCGTCAATCAACACACCCGCGACTTGTGGCGACAGACCGGTGTGCTGGATACCGTATTCCACGGATTTAACCAGCAGGCGTTTGAGTGGTTTAATACGGGCAGGATCAGCCCCCACTTCCAGCGCCACATCATATAACTGCTTGCGATGATCGAAAGCCAGTGCACAAATTTCAGTGCGCCGCGCCGGCACGCGCGTGGTGACGCGGTGTAACTGATTCAGTGCACTGTCCTGATCCGGGCGCGGAATATGCGCAGCATTGTGTAGGTAATAAAACAGCTCTTCCTCAGACGGAATCGCGGGTGCACACCCGTGGCGAGACACCACCAGCGCGCCGCAGGCATTCGCATACCGGGTACTGGTCTGATGCGACTCATCCCGCAGCCAGCCCCGCAGGAAGCCCGCCATAAACGCATCGCCAGCCCCCAGTACGTTCAACACTTCGACGCGCACCCCTTGATGCAGAACATAGTCATCGGCTGAATCGGGAATAGCGCCTGCTAATACCGTACAGCCCAAGGGGCCGAGTTTGAGCACGATCGTCGCCTGACTCAGTGCCCGAATGCGTTTAAGTGCCGTAATCGTGTCGGTGCTGCCACCGGCGATGTGCACTTCTTCTTCCGTGCCCACCAGCAAATCACAGTGTGGAAGGAGGGTCTGGAGGTGCTCCGTCACGCCCGAGGAGGAAATAAAGCGTGTCTCGCCATCCCCCAGACCCGTTAAACCCCATAGCACCGGGCGATAGTCGATATCGACGACGACTTGAGTGCCCGCTGCCTTCGCGTATTCAATCGCCGTCAAGCTGGCGCGATAGGTGGATTCGGTAGAAAAATGCGTGCCGGTAATCAAGAGCGCCTTGCTGGCAGCAATAAACTCCGGGCTGAAATCTTCCGGGCTGATCGCCATATCAGCACAGTCAGTGCGGTAGAAAATCAGGGGGAAGGTTTCCCTGTCCTTGATCCCCAACACCACCAGACCGGTCAGGCGCTGCCGGTCGGTGATCACATGCGACACATCGACCCCGGCGCGCGCCAGTTCTTCGCGCACAAATCGCCCCATGTGTTCGTCGCCTACCCGAGTCAGCATCGCGGATTTCAGACCCAAGCGGGCGCAACCATAGGCAATGTTGGCCGAAGAACCGCCGAGATACTTGGAGAAACTGCCCATGTCTTCCAGACGACTACCGATCTGGTCGCCATAAAAGTCCACTGCCGCTCGGCCCAAACAAATCACATCCAGCGTCTTCGTACTTGTTTTGTCATTCATTTTAGCATCCATTCATGGTCAGGATGATTCTTGAAGATCCAGCGCCGGGTAGGCCCTGCCATTACATTCAGGTAATAGGAATCATAGCCATGTGCGGCACCGACCGGGTGATAACCACGCGGCACCATCACCACGCAACCATCTTCGACCGCCATGGTTTCATCAATATCCAGCTCATCGGTGAACACCCGCTGGAAACAGAAGCCCTGCGAAGGGTTAATCCGGTGGTAATAAGTTTCTTCCAGATACGACTCGTGCGGAATATTGTCAGCATCATGCTTGTGCGGCGGGTAGCTTGACCAGTTGCCTGCCGGGGTTTTTACTTCTACTACCAACAGGCTATCAGCCGGTGCATCTTGTGGCAGGATATTGCAGACATGGCGGGTATTACTGCCCTGCCCGCGCTGTTCACGGCTCATCTGCTCCGGTTTGATCCAGCGCGTGGCGTGCTGACCACGCCCCGGTGCGGCGCAGACGGCCAGCTCCAGCTCGGTCGTAGCCGTTACACTCACCGCCTCGCCATTGGTCACATAAATCGCATGCGGTGCCTTGTCTTCGAATACCTGCATGCGCTCACCGACCGCGTTGAACTGCTGCCCACCGGCGTGTATATCGGCGATACCGGCCAATAACACCAGACACAATTCCTGGTCAGACGCGGGCAGCTCCAAGGTTTGTCCTGCGGGTAGTTTATAGGCATCAAAACCCACATACGTCCAGCCCGCGTTCTCCGGGGTGATGTGCTGATAACGGCCATTGTCCTCATGTTTAGGGCGACGTAATAAGGTCATGTTGCTTACTCCTTTTACAAATTCACTGACAAATCCACCGGCAATCCGGTTTGCAGCGACTTGAACGCCGCCTCGGCCAGACGCAATGCAGCCAGCCCGTCCTGCTCATTCGTGGAAGGTGCGGTGCCATTTTGCAGCGATTCGACAAAGTGCGTCAGCTCAATGCGGTAAGCATCTGCATAGCGCTGCAGGAAGAAGAATTGTGGCTTGGCGGCAGTCACGCCCGCAGCCCCGGCAAATTTAATGGTATTTTCCAGCTGGTTGCCCGCCTGTAACATGCCTTTGGCACCAAAGGCTTCAATGCGCTGGTCATAGCCATACGTCGCCCGCCGCGAGTTGGTGATAATCGCAATCGCCCCACTGGCCGTACTCAAGGTGACGCTGGCAGTATCCACGTCGCCTGCCTCGCCAATCGCCGGGTCAACCAGCACGCTGCCGGTCGCATAAATACGGGTAGGTTCTTCGCCCAGCAGCCAGCGTGCCATATCAAAGTCATGGATCATCATGTCGCGGAACAAACCACCCGACACGGCAATGTAAGACACGGGTGGGGGTGCTGGGTCGCGGCTGGTGATAATCAGGGTTTCCAGCTTGCCGATCACACCGGCATCCATTTGCTGCTTGAGGGTCGCAAATTGTGGGTCAAAGCGGCGGTTGAAACCGAGCATGCAGGTGATACCTGCTGCCTGTATCGCGGCGCTGCACTGTTCAGCACGCGCGTAGCTCAGATCCAGCGGCTTTTCACAGAACACCGGCTTGCCCACCGCCGCACAGCGTTCCAGCAGGGGTGAATGGGTGTCGGTTGAACTGGCAATGATGAAAGCATCCACATTGTCACTGGCAAAGATGTCATCCAGCGTGACCACTTTAGCACCGATTTTGGTGGCCAGTGACTCGGCAGCTGCCGGGAATACATCCACCACTTCAGTGATACAGGCATTCGGTACACCCTGTACAGCCAGCGCGTGCACCTGCCCGATGCGGCCAGCGCCAATCAACCCAAAACGTGTCATAGTGAAAGTTCTCCTCAAGTGGTTAAGCCAATGGACAGCAGCATGATTATAGACAGATTTGGAACTAATATTCCATAGGCCGAGGTTTAAGGAATGAATTTTCTATTTACAATCTTTCAAAGACCTTTCAAACCTTTTCAAAAACCGGAAGAAAAATTCCATTGACATGATTTTTTGAAAAATTTATTCTAATGCGGTGAGGTATTATCGTCAAACTCACCCAGAGCCATTGATAAATGATGGCTTTCTTGCAAAACCAGGAGGAATTATGAAGAAACTACTAACCACCCTAGCGTTGGCTATGTCCCTTGCTGCGCCCGTCATGGCCGCTGATGATGAAGTTAATATTGCCGTTGTTGTCCATGGCCAGGCAAACGATGCATTCTGGACTGTGGTAAAGAACGGTGTCGAAGCCGCCGGCAAAGACATGAATGTCAAAGTTGACTACCGCTCCCCGGAAACCTTCAACATGGTAGAAATGTCGGCATTGATTGATGCGGCAGTCAACCAGGAACCGGATGGTCTGGTCGTCTCCATTCCTGATGGTGAAGCACTCGGCGGCGCGATTAAAAAAGCCATTGATGCGGGTATCCCGGTGATTTCGATGAACTCCGGTGTAGAAGCTTCAGCCAAACTGGGGGCTTTGTTGCACGTAGGCCAGGAAGAACTGGCGGCGGGTACTAAAGCAGGCGAGAAACTGAAAGAAATGGGCGGCAAGAAAGGCCTGTGTATCAATCATGAAGTCGGCAACGTTGCGCTAGACCAGCGCTGTCAAGGTTTTGCGGCGGGCTTCGGTGCGACTGAAGTTATCCCTACCAGCAATGACCCGGCTGATGTGAAAGCCAAAGTGCGTGCCGCACTGGAAAAAGATCCTGAAATCGATACCATTCTGGCACTGGGTGCGAGCACTGCCGGTGAACCTACGCTGGCTGCAGTAGAAGAGTTCGGCAAAACCGGTAAGATTCATGTTGGCACATTTGATATGTCCGCCAACTTCCTGCAAGCCGTTGCCGATGGCAAAGCGGCCTTCTGTATTGATCAGCAACAATATCTGCAAGGCTACCTGCCTGTTGCCTTTTTGGCGATGCATGCACGTTATGGTCTGATGCCCGGTGGTAATGTACCCTCCGGCCCGAACCTGATCACCAAGGAAAAAGCGGCACAAGTGGTTGAACTTGCTGCAAAAGGTATTCGCTAATCCTCCAAGTGTCGTGGCTCTGGGGATTAACTCCCCGGAGTCGCTTCATTACCACCAAGGTGCGACCCCATGAGTGTTACCGAAGAAACAAGCCCATCTGCTGACGAACAAGACGAACGTCTAGCCAAAATCAACCCGATCAAAAGCCTGCTGCAACGACCTGAAGTCGGTGCCATTGCTGGTCTGATTGCCGTTATTATCTTTTTTTCCATTTATGCGGATTCACGCATGTTTTCCCTGGCAGGCGTCATGAATTTCATGGAACCTGCGGCACAACTGGGCATACTCGCCATTGCCGCAGCCCTGCTGATGGTCGGTGGTGAGTTTGACTTATCCATCGGCTCCATGATCGCGTTTGCCGGTATTGCCTTGGGCATTCCGCTGGTCATGTGGGGCTGGCCCTTGTCCTTAAGCATTCTGTTTGCGTTTGGTGTGGCCATCATCACCGGTGCTGTGAACGGTTTTATCGTGTTACGTTCCGGCCTGCCCTCTTTTATCGTGACCCTAGCTTTCCTGTTTATTCTGCGCGGCCTGACTCTGGTTGCCCTGAAAGACGCCACGGGCACCACGCAATTGCGCGGCATTCAGGAAGCGGCGGGCGACAGCTGGCTGATGGAAGTGTTTTCCGGCGATGCCCTGGAAGGGCTGTTTGCCTGGTTCGCCAGCATGGGCTGGATTGAAACCTTTAAAAACGGCACGCCCAAGGTGCAAGGTATTCCGGTCGAGATTATCTGGTTTATCGTGCTAGCGCTGGCCGCTTCATGGCTACTGACCAAAACCCGCTTTGGTAACTGGATTTTTGCCGTCGGCGGCGACCCAATGGCGGCCCGCAATGTCGGCGTACCGGTCAACCGGGTAAAAATCATCCTGTTTATTATTACCGCGATGGCCGCCACGCTGGTCGCGACCATTACGGTACTGGAATTTGGCACTGCCGATGCCAGCCGGGGGCTGCTCAAGGAGTTTCATGCCATCATCGCTGCTGTTATCGGCGGCTGTCTGCTCACGGGGGGCTATGGCTCGGCTATAGGTGCCATGATCGGAGCGATTATCTTCGGCATGGTACAAATTGGCATCACCTATACCAACATCAATCTGGACTGGTTCCAGGTGTTCATGGGTGCAATCCTGCTGATTGCGGTTGTGTTAAACAACTGGGTACGGCGCAAAGCCATGTCCTCACATTAAAGGAGTCAGGTGCATGAGCGAACAAGCGAAATCCGTTGAGAAACCTATTATCGAGCTGGTTGACATCGAAAAACACTTTGGTGCGGTCATTGCTCTGGCCGGTGTTTCCATTTCGGTGTATCCGGGTGAATGCCATTGCCTGCTGGGGGATAACGGTGCGGGCAAGTCGACCTTTATCAAAACCATGTCGGGTGTCCACCAGCCGACTAAAGGCCAGATCATGATTAATGGCCGCAAGGTCAACTTTTCCAGCCCGCGCGCTGCCATGGAGGCGGGCATCGCCACCGTGTATCAGGATCTGGCGATGATTCCCTTGATGTCGGTCACCCGCAACTTCTGGATGGGGCGCGAACCCCGGAAAGGCTTTGGCCCGTTCAAGACCATGGACTTCACGACCGCTAATGAAGTCACCATGTCTGAGATGGCGAAAATGGGTATCCGCTTGCGGGAGCCTAATCAAGCGGTGGGCACCCTGTCCGGGGGTGAGCGGCAAACAGTCGCCATTGCCCGCGCGGTTTATTTTGGAGCCAAAGTGCTGATTCTGGACGAACCCACCTCGGCACTGGGTGTGCGCCAGACTTCCAATGTGCTGGCAACCATCGACAAAGTGCGCCAAAGCGGGATTGGCATTGTCTTCATCACCCACAATGTACGCCATGCCATGGCGGTCGGTGACCGCTTTACAGTGCTGAATCGCGGGCAAACGCTGGGTACGGCGGTGCGCGGGGACATTAGCCCGGAACAGTTGCAGGACATGATGGCCGGTGGGCAGGAAATGGCTAATCTGGAAGGATCTTTGGGCGGGACGGTTTAGGGTAAAACTAGCTCTCAGCCACGCTGATACCCCAAGCCCACACACAGCGCCTGTGCCAGACATAGCGTCGAGTTCAAGGAGCGGAACCCCCGTACTTCGGCCTCGCGCACAATGAACAGATGATCAGCCTGCGGTGCCAGCGGGCATAATTCACTGTCCGTGATCAGAATAACTTTCGCATCCTGATCACGGGCAGCCTGTACCGCCTCAGCCGTCGTTTTCCCATACGGGCTGAAGGTAATCGCCAGCAATACCGACTGTGGGCTAATCCATTTCATCTGTTCCGGTGCCATCGCGCCCTGCCCGTCAATCAGGTGGCAACGCACCTCCATCTGGTTCAGCGCGTAGTTGAAATAAACGGCCACCGGGTACATGCGCCGCACGCCGCAGATAAAGATCTCATGCGCGCTCGCCAGCGCCTGCACCGCTGCTTCCAAGGTGGTGGCGTTGACCTGCTGTTGTAACAAGCCCAGCGCCAGCATATTGCCTTCAGCAAACTCATGCAGCAAACCCGACGCAGAATCTGCGCTCTTGCCGCGTGCTTTCTTTAACTTGCTGATGCGTTCGCGGTAATTGCTAGGGTGTTCCATCATCTGGTTTTTATACAGACGCTGTAACTCGGAAAAGCCGCTGAAACCAAAATGGTTGGCAAAACGCACCAAAGTAGACGCATGCACCCCCGCGCGTTCGGCAATTTCAGCCAGGGTACTGAAAGCCACCTGCTGCGGATGCTCGACCAGATAAACCGCGACCAGCTTCAAACGGGCACTCAATACGGCTTGCTGCTCGGCAATCAATACATGCAGCGCATCCACTGACTGTGGCAAGGAGCTGTCCGAAACGAGGCTATCAGTGGTTTGAATTTGGGTCATGAATAGCTACCTGTAAAGAATACCTGTTACCTCAATAGTACTTCAAACCTAGCACCATCAGAATAAAAATTCCATTTCATTCTTGAAAAGAAAATTTAATTCCATGTAAGTATAAGCTACAGTCACCACCATCAACATGGTTCTTTTGCAAAGGAAAATTGAAAACATGAGTCAATTCACGCTGGCCGCCTGTGTCGAAATGCTGTGGCGGGATCAACCGATGGAATGGCGGGTCAAACGCCTGACTGAGCTGGGCTTTGGGGTGGGTCTGTGGAACTGGCCAGAGCATGATCTGGATAGTCTGGAAAAGTCGGGCGCAACCTTCACGATCATGAACGGCTATCTGCGCGGTCGGCTGACGGACGATGAGGGCGCGGCGGAACTGCTGAAAACGGCTCGTGAAACAGCACAGGTGGGCAAACGGCTGGGTGTTGCCCGGCTCAACTTGCACGGCACTGGTCTGGGTGATGGCGGGTTACCGGTCACGCCTTGTGAGGTGATCACGGGCAAGATGTGGCTGAAGGCACGCGACACCCTGAGCCGGATTGCCGAACTGGGGGAAAAAGAAGGCGTGACCTTTACGCTGGAGAATCTGAATCTGCCGGTCGATCATCCGGGCGTACCTTTTGGGCGGGCGGAAGACACACTGGCACTGGTTTCGGCAGTGAATCACCCTCATCTGCGCTTGAATCTCGACCTGTATCACGCGCAGATTGGCGAGGGTAACCTGATTGAACTGTGCCGCAAGTCACTGCCGTGGGTCGGGGAAATTCAGGTGGCCGATGTGCCGGGGCGCATGCAGCCAGGCACGGGGGAAATCAACTACCGGGGCATTGCGCTGGCGCTGAAAGCGATGGGCTATCAAGGTGCAGTGGGCATGGAAGCGTTTGCCAGTGGCGACCCGGAAGCTGCACTGGAGCAGTTCCGGGCGACGTTTACGGTGTGATCGCTCACTACACAGCGGTGGGCACTGTCCCATGATCAAGCAAGCGCCCATACGACTTGGTACGAATCCCGCTGCGCAACACCCGCGCCGGGTTGCCCCCCACCAGTGAATGCGGGGGCACATCTTTGGTCACAACCGAACCGGAGGCCACCACCACTTCATCACCAATCGTGACGCCCGGCATGATGATCGCGCCACAACCGACGAAACAACGCTTGCCAATAGTCGTTTTGATCGTGTTGGCTGCGCCATAACGTTCGGTCGCCCAGTCGTGGGCCAGGATCGTCACGTTAAAGGCGACCACCGTATCCTCACCAATAATCACGCCTTTCGGATTGGTCTTATCCACATGACTTTTAAAGGAAATACGTACACTGGGGTGCAATTGCATCCCAAACACTTTGCGCAAATAGAAAGTACGCAACCAGACCATGGAATGACGAAAATGGACGAACCACATAAACATGCGGTTACTCATGAACAGGGGTTTCATTTGTTATGACTACTCAGTAATTTGTAGGAAACACACGGGCTAACGGTGGTGGGTCTGTATCTAACCACCTTAACCATAGTAGAACAAGAGTCATAATGCCAGCCGGGATCAAAACTGATCGAGTCTGGCAGTGGCCATGCCTTATTTATGCGCATCCACAAATTGCAAAATCAAATCCGAGAACTCACCCACTTTCAGAATCGGCCCTTTATGGTTCACGCCTTTCATGATTTCAAAGCGGGCACCGGGGGTGCAGTCTGCGGATTTCTTTGCCATCAAGGCCCAGTAACGGTGTGTTTTCTCGCCTAGCACAATGAGCGTCGGAACGGTTGTCTGTTGCAGGACATCGCAGGTGATTTTAGTGCCGCTCTTGTTCTGTGGCCCAAACCGTAGCGGCAAAGTACGGGCGTTATGTCGTACCAGTTCCTGGGTGATCTCGGTTTCATCCTCAAAGCCACCTGGCGGAAGCTCAAACACATTTTCCAGCATCAACTCGCCTGCCCGCTGGGTATCGCCCGCCTTGAGTTGCTTGAACATGCCGCCCCATACTTCGGGTGACAGCCACTGATCCATCAACGGTTTGGCCTCTGCATCGCCTTCCATAATATCATTGGTGACAGGCTCGTAGCTGGTCACGCTTTTGATCAGATCAGGCCGTTGAATCGCTGCCAGCCCGACGATTGGCCCACTGGATGACCACGAAACCAGATGTACCGGCCCTATCTGCAGCGCCTCGATAAACCCGATCAAATCGGCTACAAAGGTATCAGGTGACCATTTCTCACCATTATCTGCCCACGGTTGATTGCCAAAATAACGTTGCGAATAAGAAATATAGCGGTGTTTATCCGAAATCGGCAGCAGGTAATGTGACCAGGTGCGGTAATCGGAAATCGAACCATGCACAAATAACACGGGTTCACCCTGCCCCACATCCATGTATTCGATATTAATCCCATTCACGGCAATGGTTTTCGCGGCAGGCGGCTTGATGGCATTAAAATTTACACTGTCCCCGCGTGAAGGCAGGCCTGCCAGCACCAAAGCCCGTTTAATCCTTGCCAAGAACTCATCATCAAAGCAGAACGTCTTGTAAAACTCGACTGCATTTTCCAAAGTGAAACCGGGGCTGTGCTTTTGCAGCTCCTGCACCGCTACTTTCGCTTCGTCCAACCGCCCCAGATAAGGCAAGGTATACGCCAGTTGCAGATGGCTCAGCCAGTTACGCTCATTAAACGATTGCATGAACCACTCATAAGCCTGCGAATAATTACCCTGTCGGTAATCATTCTTGGCAACACTCATCAGCCACCAGTGCTTGTATCTCTGCGGTTCAATCGCCAGCGCCTGTTGGGTCATGGCCGCACCTTCTTCCCAATAGCCGCTATACGCCAGCCAGTTGCCAAATGAGGCCAGCAAATTCGGGTCATTCGGGTTAATTTCCAGCCCGCGTTTGACCGTGGTATACAGCTTGTCGGACTGGCAGGAGGCCATGTAAGCCTCCGCCATTCCCCAATAAACCGCGCTATCGCCACCCCGCGCCAGCGCTTCCGCCTTATTGGCAGCGGCCAGCGCTTCAGCAGGTAAATGGCGGCGCAGAGCCAGGGTACTGCGCTCAGGTTCTGGCAAGGTGGTGCCAAACCAGTATTGGTGGGTCAGCAACGTCGCTTTCAGCGCCCAGGCTTTCGCATCCTCCGGGTCAGCTTTCAGCAGATTGTCCACACAGGCGTTGGCGCGCTGATCAATATTATCCTCTTCACCCGAGCATTTGGTGCAGCCATAGCCGTAGGCGTAGCACTCGGTCGCAGTCAGCTCTTCCACCGGCTTTAAACGTGAAGAACTCAGCAGGTGCAGCCCAATCGCGCCGACGCCGGGTGAGGCCACTTCCGCTGCGGCACGCACCGCGACTTGCTGTACCGCTTCTTTGTCTACAGTGAGCGAGTAGGATTCCGCCAGAATGGTGGCCGTATCACGGCTGTTTTTCAGTTCTAATGTCACTTGTCCGGCACTCTCCCCGTCACCAAAACCGTGACCACCGATTTTTAATTGGTAATCCGCAGGAGCCGTCGGCGTATCGTCAATCAGGCGCACGTTGCGGTAATGCCCCAGATTCACCCGGATTTCCTGTAGCAGTGCATTTAAACGCGGGGCACTCGCTGCTTTGGCTGCACTGGCAGGCGGCTCCAGCAAGGTCACCGATAGCGTTGATGCCGATTTGTCAGCGCTGCTGCTCACCGCCGGTGTCTGCCAGTCCAGAAAACTGAGCAAGGCAAAAGCCAGCACACCCAACAGGAGCATCCCGGCGCTGCGTGGACGCTGGCGGATGCGCTGCCAGCCTGAACGGGGCACCGGTTTCGGGCTGATAGTAGTCGTGACCAGTTTGTATCCCCGGCGCGGTACGGTCTGCAATACTTTGTATTTGCTGTCGCCCAAAGCCCGTCGAATATCACCAATACACTGTACCAGTGAATCATCAGTGACGCTCACCTCTTTCCACACAGTCGCGAAAATTTCGTCTTTGGTAACGACCTGATTCGGTTTGGAAGCGAGTAACTGCAGGACTTGCAGGGATTGTGGACGTAAAACAGACTCTTGGCCGCTACTGTCGGTCAGTTTTTGCTGGTGCGGGTCGTATTGATGACTGCCCAACTGCAGGAGTGATTCAGAAGCCATGTTTGCCTACTCCCCCTAAAAAACCATTATCTACTGATTGAGTATAATCGCATTGAGTTCCTTGATTTGATTAAATAACAGGCATATCCAATGTTAAATAAAAATCTGTAAAAACACCTGTTTTCGGCAAAATTTCGTATAAATTTCAGGACAACTTGCCGCTTATGATTCACTATAAATCACATAAAACTAGCTGTGGCCGTTGCAGCGTTTGCGGAGTACCTTGGCTCCTATTACAGTGAGGACTGAAAGAAATAAGACTGGCGCTTATAGAAGCACGGTGAGAGCCTCTCCATCAAAACCCGTGCTTCAACTTATCAATCACCCGCTGGACAAACAGCGCGATACCGACCCTGCCAGGCGGCCCATACGGTACGAAAACCCGCCAGGTTTTGATTTTGTCGCCTTCAAACTCAAACAGAAACACTTCTGGAAAGTTTAAGGGGCGTCCGTTGGGCAATACATGTGCTGCCCTGATCTCAACGGCAACCGTGTTCCCGGCACCGGAGGTATAAATATCGAGAATCGTGAAGCTGAAAGACTTCAGACTGGCAAAACCCCATTGCAGCCCTGCCGTGATCGCGGCCTGCCCCTGCATCTGTGCCTGTGGGTAATGCGGATCATGTAATTCTGCATCTGCGGTCAAACATGCCATCGATGCAGGCAGGTCTTTGGCTTCGATATGCCTGAGCAGCGTTTCGATCAGGGCAAGGTGATTAATCGGCCACCCCCAGCTGCTGAAAAGCCTGCAATACGCGCAGGCGGGCAGGCGATTGCTCATCACTGTGCGGCAAGCTCCGGCGATAATGGCTGAGGGTGAAGGCAGGCATCAGCCTGAAGGTATGGTCGATGTGAATTTTCGCCTCCTCATACTGCCCGTTT
Source organism: uncultured Thiothrix sp. (assembly GCA_964293125.1). Taxonomy (GTDB): domain Bacteria; phylum Pseudomonadota; class Gammaproteobacteria; order Thiotrichales; family Thiotrichaceae; genus Thiolinea. The sequence goes on from CAXYXY010000041.1 coordinate 31,348, forward strand.
AACTGGAGTGAAACCGCTGCCTGGGCATGCGTCAGGTGGTAGGCATTCGGCTGCTGGGTAGCCTGCACCGCCACTTCGGCGGCTTGCCGGTAGTCTTGCTGTTGCAACAGCGCCATGCTTTTGGCACCCAGCAAAGCGAACCGGTTCGGATCAAGCGGACTCAGGCACAAAGCGGTTTCTGCGGCAGGTAACGCACCTTCACCCTGATCGGTAAAGCTGGTGACTATCGCTTTGGTGTACTGCACCCAGGCCGAACTGGGTCGCAGCGCCAACGCGCAATCCAGTTCCTGCAGCGCCTGTTTATGCTCTTTTTTCATGAACAGGGCACGCCCCAAAGCCCAGTGCCCCAAGGCATTGTGCGCATCGTGCAACAGGCTTTGCTGTGCATAATCCAGCGCCTGATCCACATGATTTTGAGTATCCCCTACGCCACGCAGGAAATGCCGGTTGATAGCGTTGCAGGACAAGAATGCGTATGCCGATGAAAAACCGGGATCGAGTGCAATCGCCTGTTTCATCAGGCTGGCCACGGCCTCTACGCCTGTCCAGTTGGTTTGGCTAAGATACGATAATCCCCGGTGATAAAGCCCCCAGGCACCCAGACTTTCCGTCGGTACGGTGAACGCTTTTCGGGTTTCCGTATACTGGATGATGCTTTCCACTTGATGAGTGACCGCTTGGGCCATCTCGTCCTGTAACTGCAAAAATCCACTGAGTTTGCGTTCATACTGCTCTGACCAGAGTATCCGCTGACAGCTGCTATCAACCAGCGAAACCGTGACCCGCACCCGCGTAGCGGCCAGTTGGACAACGCCAGTCACCAGATAGCGAACCCCCAAACGGCGGCTGGCTTCCAGTGACGGTAATGGCTGCGCGCAACTGGCTGATGCCCGAGCGACCACGAAGAAATGGGAAATATGCGCCAGACTGGACTGAATATCAGTCGCCAGCCCCAAAGCCAGCATTTTTCCGTCCGGGTGATTGCCCACACTCTGGAAATCCATCACAGCAATCGCCGGACGATCAGCTGGAACCGCTGGAATACAAGGAGCACTGGGCGCAGTCGGGGTCAATGAAATCACGGGTGGGCTTGCCATTTCCTGAGCCATTAATTTATAGCCCCGGCGCGGTACTGTCTGCAATAGCTGGCGTTGTTGGTCATCCAATGCCCGCCGGATATCCGCGATGCATTGTACCAGTGAATCGTCCGTCACAACGGCATCTGGCCAGACTACCGAGAAGATGGCTTCTTTGGAAAACAGTTGGCCGGGTTTGGAGGCGAGTAAATGCAGAACCTGTAAGGATTGCAAACGTAACGGTAATTCCACACCCCGGCTATCTGTGAGTTTTTTCGGGTGGAAATGATACTGGTAATTCCCCAGTTTTAATAAAATACCGGAAGCCACAATGACACCTCCAATGAATGATAACCCTCACTGTCCAGTATAGAACAAGTAAGCTCGGTCGCTAGCTACTTTCTATCCCGGTAACCATATGCTGACGGTATCTCAAAACGAATGGGGCAGCAATCCGCCTATTCTAAAATAGAACACCAATTAACCACTTTTAAGCAATATTCGGCACATTTTCGGTGTATTTTCGGTCTTTTCGGCCTTTGTGGTGGCATCTTCAAACGAGATTCCACCACATTCCACCACAAAGGAGGCTCGTCATGGAAACGCTCACCCTGCTGCTGATGCTCTGGATCGGGAACAACTCCAGCTACGACACCACGCAAATGCCCGCTCCGGCGATTATTGAAATGTCCGCCCGGGCATTAACTACAGAAGCCTATACAGACCACCCCGAAAAAATTCCTGAAGGTGGAATAGATGAGCGCATTTATGCACTTTATGCGTTTGAGGATGGCCCCAACGGCACTATTTATATCCTGCAGGCGCAATTAACCGATGAGCATGAAGCTTATGGCACACCGACAGATAATCCGATTTTTCAGGAGCGCCTGTTACACGAGCTGGTTCATCATGTCCAGCGGGTTTCAGGGGTTTATCAGCGTATTCCCTGCCGAAAGTTTTCTGAAAAAGAAGCTTATCTGCTAGGCGGGAAATTTCTGAAAGAAAAACGGGTAGAAGACCCGATGCCCAACCGTACTTTCTGGGCGCATATGTACAGTCGTTGCTAGGTGCTCAAAGCCAACACTCTCCACACTCACCCCAAACCCTTCGAGGAGCTGATCATGAACTATACTAACCACATGTCACCCGCCCAACTGGCCGCTGTCCTGACTGGCCTGCTGCTGGCTTCACCCTCTGTATTCGCACTGGATGCAGCCTGTGAACCGGTCATTGCTGCCAGTGCAGCACGCATGGCACAACCCCACTGGCACGCCATCACCAACGCCACCAGCGGCACACTGGAAGTGATCAAAGCGGACGGGAAATTTTACCAGCGCCCCAGCCACCAGCACTGGCAAACCGCGCCCAACCTGGATTACAGCGAACAGGTCTGGCGGGAAAACATCAGGGCGGGCAGTTTCAAACTGGCAGATTGTGCACCCGGCGGCGCGCAAGCGATCGGTGACATTGAAACTCAGATCGTCCGTTACCGCATCAACATGCCGGGCTTTGACCCGCGTCCGGTGATGTTGTACATCGGCAAGACCGACGGCCTGCCCTATCAGCAAACCTACCTGGGTGCGATCACCCATTACTCTTACCAAACAGTTAGCGCACCCGTATTACACTAAACAGCAACAGCAGTTTAATCGCCGCAAACAGACCGTACTGAATCAGGCTGTCAAGTGTGGTGTCACCACGCGGAGTCCTCCTCACGGCCTCTATCAGAGGCTTACAGAATGAAATGAATGTTCATTGTTATCAAATTTTTTTGTGGAGTGGGAGGATGAAGCTGTGTTGTTAGGGGAATTCAGGCGCTTTTTGCTTTTGGAAAATACTTGACATTAGGCAGCCCTTTAAAATCAATATCCTGTGTCCAAATCGTTGCATTGTATTTTTGAGCGGTTGCAAAAATGATGCTATCCGCCAAGGGGAGTTTATGCTTAATCCCGTAGCTGGCAGCAGCAATCGCCAGCTCTGCATCCAAAACGATGACCCGACCTTGCTCCATATGTGCAATTACCGTCAAAGCGGCCTCTTCGTCCCGGTTGCGAAGAACATGCTTAAAAATTTCTGTGAGGGTAATACTCGGCACTAATAATGAATCAAGGTCTTCAATGCCTTCGGCAAATTTCACAGAGTTTGCATCGCCTGCAAAGTAAGAAAGCCAGGCAGAGGAATCAATAACATTCATACTCGGTCTTCATCCCTTTCAATGTTGGTATCAATGCCTTTTAAAAACCCTTTCATCGTGTGCATCGGACTGAGGGGAATCAGCTCAATACGGTTTTGATAGGTCAGCATTTGAATTTTTTGACCAGAAATAATACCCATGGCTTCCCGGATCTCTTTGGGGATGACGACCTGAAATTTTGGAGAAACGGTCACTGCAATCATGATGAACTCTTTATCGATTGTGCCATGGTATGACGTTACTCTTATCGATATAAGTAGTCAACTACGTATTCAAAGCGCTGCGCCGGGCTATTGCCTTTCACCGTCAGCGCGAACTGTTGGAAAAACACCGGCAAGGCTATCTGCATTATCCTGTCGAGCCGGGTGAATTTTCTGTTTGGGAAGACGAACAGGCGTGAGGGTATACCGCCGCAGTCTGTCCGCCTGTTCCTTACGCCTGCCGAGAGATAACCGTTTATCTGGCGTCATCAACCATGGCCAAGACTTTTTCCTCAACCTCCTGCGCAATCTGCGCCAGTTCCGTATCCGCAGACAGTGATGCCAGCATGGGAACCGGCCTGATCAGGCCAATCTTGGTCTGCCCCTGCTCGGTATACACCGAAATACGGCAGGGCAAAGCCATGTTCAGGCGCATGTCAGTCGACATGACTTTCGCCGCCTGCGCCGGGTTGCAGACTTCAAGTACCCGGCATTCCTCAGCAAACGCGATGCCTTTGCTACGCAAGGTCGCTCCCAGATCATGGATATGTAATACCCCAAAGCCGTGCTGTTTGACAGCTGCTTCAAGGTCTGCAGACGCTTGTTCAAACAACTTGCTGGTATCGACGATGTAATACATAAATCACCTCTATGCTTAATATTGCAGTTATGTCACTCATGGTTTTGATAAGCAGCAATGGCTATGATCCGTTTTTCAACAGCCCCACACACTCACTGCTAAATTCCCGTCCTGAAACCCCGTTTTCTCCCAGACTTTCTCTTCCCAACTGGCCGCAGGGTCACGGTTAAAAATCACCAGATAGGCTTCTTCCGTACCCATTCGCCGCGCATAATCCGCGACTTGCGCCACGCCCGCACGGATGGTTTTATCCAGCCCGCCGCGCAAAATCTTCAGCTCCAGCACCACCCGCTGCACTTCACCCTGAAAACCCTTTGCTTCATCCAGTGGCCATTCCAGCACCAGATCAGTGTATTTACGCCCTAATGCATACTCACGGTTAATCCGCCCACCACCATTCACGATGCGTTGCAAAAATGCCTGCAACACCAAATGCGGTCCTGCTTCCTTAAACGGCAAACCCTGCAACCAGACTTCGGAATTCTCCCGGAAAAACTGCTGGAAAGCGCGTAACAGGGCCGCCATGTCCATCCGGCCATCGGGCAACACGTACCAGGCGGTCTGCTGATTCGGGATCGTCGCTTGCCATGCCCAAGTGACTTCACGCGGAATAATTTCCTGATAAATACGGTTACTGATAGCAATCGAGGGGCGGGTGGTGATCAGCCCCAAATCTTCTACGTATTGCAGGTCGTCATCGCGAATCTGCGGAATAGTGTCTTCACCGCCCAAGATAGCTTCCATCACCTGATTCACCCGCCGCTCGCGTAATTTATCGGTCAGTTGATCCAGATGCGTCTGGCGGGAGCGAATCAGGCGTTCACGGGCGGCCAGGTATTTTTCCAGGGTGATCGATACACTGCGGTCACGCGCGTCCCGATCTTCCCAAGTCATTTCATAACCCAGGGCATTCACCAGCCAGGGCTGACCACGGGTATCTTCCCACAGTTCCGGGAAAATCGATTCTGCAAAGGGCTGCCCCG